>NYTH01000010.1 GCA_002683405.1 Salinisphaeraceae bacterium
CATCGATGCCTGCCTTCCGAGAGGCGAGCAACAAAATGCCAATCATGAAGAAGGCGTGTCCGACGCCCACGTGCATGTTGGTGGCGAGGTGAATCAGGTTGTCGTCGCCGTGGTACGCCTCGGCCAAGGCCATTTCGCCCATCGAGGACGCGAAGAACATGGCCATGCAGCCAATGAGGGTTTGGTACACACCAAGGATGGTGAGTGTGGTTGAAGTTTTCATAAAAAAGAACGTAAGGGTTTGGCGCAATGTAGGTTGCCAAACCGCCGTGGGCCCGAATGCTCCTGACAGGTTATGAACATTGATGCAGGCCGATCCAGTTCCGGCCCTCAGAATTTCCGCACCTCGTTGCCGACGGCCGCCACGTCCACGTGCCCGGCCTGCGACAACTCTATGAGCCGCGCCATTTCCTCCTCGTTCTTGTCCTTCTCTTCGCCGAGCCACGCGCCAACCAGGGTCTTGAACCCGCACTCACGTGCCAGCTGCGGAACCATGTCGTTGCCGTCCGTACACGAGAAGATTCGGATCCACTCGGTGTGCGGTTGAAGCAACGCGAGCTTGCGACGGACTTGGGCTTCGGTGAACGTGTCCCCGGGCTGTTGGTCTCCCTCGTAGGGGCTGAAACACTGGCCGTGCATCTTGCCGTTGACCAACGCCGCACATTGCTTTTGGAGTTCGCCGCGGTCGAGTCCCGCGGGGCCGTCTCCGGCCAAAGACAAGACCTTGTCCTCGCGGTAGGACATGTTCATCAGTTTCATGGTCAGGCTTGCTTGGCGAGCTCAGCGCGCTTGGCGACGAGTTGCTCCTTGATCTGCACAGCGCGCGCTTCGGTGATGTCGTAGTTCTTCATGATGAGCACTGCCCCAATGACCCCGGCAATGGGGAGGAGGGAATAGAAGGCGCGCATGCCGGTGACAGCCGATTCGGTAACGTTGCCGGCGTCAAATCCGACAAAGGACAGGATGGCGCCGCTCAACAAGGCCGCCACGCCAAATCCGAGTTTGACCATCCACCAGTACACGGCGCCCAGCACACCTTCGCGGCGCTGGCCCGTTCGGAGTTCGTCCAAGTCGCAGACGTCCGCCGTCATGCTCATCATGATGGTGAACAGGCTCCCAATCCCAAACGAGTGGAACGGCAGCGCAAACAGGAACAGGTAGGGCTTGCCCGGAATGAAGAGGAACCAAAACAGCACGTACCCCACGATTGAAATGAACTGCGACACCATAAAGGCCTTTTTCTTGCCGAGCTTCTTGGACATCCACGTCACCACAGGGATGACGAGGAACGTTGTGATCAACGCGCCCACGGAACCGTGCATGGCAGGCCACGTTCCTGCGCTGGCCGGGTCGCTGTTGAACATGTAGTGCACAATGATCAGGAACGTGAAGGCCGCAATGACGTTGAACGAGTTGAAGATGAGGAACGTCGCGCCTGCGATTTGGCGGAACTCCTTGATGCGGAACGCCTCAAACGCAGAGAAGAAGATTTTTCCCACGCTGCCGAGCACGGCCGACACGTTGATGGGGGCGAAGTCGGTCCGTTCTAAAGTGGACTTGCTCTTGAGGAACAAAGCGGGAATCATGGCGAACACGGTGCACGGGATGGCCACCCACACGGACAGCTCGCGGACCCCTGCGTCAGCCCCTTCCGGGAACCAGCTCGGGTCGTACAGGATGACCCAAAACCAAGGCGCAATCACCCAAGCCCACTGCCCAATGAATTGGGCCACGGCCATGATCTGGGTGCGCTCGTGAAAGTCCTCGCTGATCTCGTACCCCATGGCTACGTAGGGCACGCTGAAGATGGTCAGCCCGAGGTAGAAGACGAGCGACCAGCTCAGGAAGTAGATGAAGTTGTAGGTGATGCCGTCGCCTTTGTAGAGTTGCCACATGGCCACGTAGGCCAGCCCCATGAGGATGGCCCCGATGAACACGTACTGCCTTCGCCGGCCCCACTTAGAGCGGGTGTTGTCGGAGATGAACCCCATGATGGGGTCGGTGATGGCGTCAAAAACGCGCGGCAAGAATTGGATGATGCCCCACAGAAGGGCTGCAAAGCCGAGGTCTTGGACCAACACGATGATGAACACGCCGAGGGCCGCTGGGAACATTTGGTTGGCGAGCATGCCAAAGCCAAACGCAACTTTTTGGCCCATGGAGACGGAAGAGATCGAAGGTGAATTGGCCATGGTGCGTCAGGTTTTCAGAGTTTTGAAGGGGTGAGGACAATGGTTTGAAGGGCCTGGGCATCCAGCTCAATGCGAACGTCGGTGGGCAGCCCTCCGAGGTGCACGGACCGTGGCGTGTCGCCTTGGTTGAAGCACACCACGGTGTAGGAACCGTCTTCGTTTTCGGTGGCCACGGTCATGACGTTGGCATCGGCACAGTCGTTGGCGAGCACCGTGGCGCCGGGCCGAATGAACTTACTGAAGTGGCACATTACGTCGTAGAGCGGTGTGAAGTACACCTCGTCCTGTTCCGGATCCACGATGACCGGCGCGATGCACCAGTTCTTGAACCAGTTGGGGCCGCCTTGACGGTCAAGCACCATGTTCCAATCGACCCATCCGGCCACCCAGTGATTCAGGCAACCAATGATGTCCCGTGCGTAGCGATGCACTGGGGAGTACTTGGGGTGCAGGTACTTCTTGTCCTCCTCACGCCACGTGAAGCCCCAATCGGTGGCTTCCTTCTGCCAGTACCAATCGTCGTCCTGCCACACCGGCACTTCCGCATCAATGCATCCTTCGGTTTCGATGAGCAGCTTGTCTGGCGCCATGTCGTGCGCGCGGTCGAGGTCGTCGCCGAACACCTCGTAGGTGCTTTCGTACCAGTGGATGGCGGTGCCGGCGAAGTACTTCGCGCTTTCTTCGTCGCGGTACATCGAGGCCGTCCACTCGTCGAGGCCAGCGCGGTTTTGGTCGTAGCCCAAGATCTTCAAATCGCCCATGCCGCCTTGCTCCAAGGCAGGGCCGAGGTGATCGCGCACGAATTCGGTCATCTCGTCGGGCGAGTACAGCATGCTCTCCCAGTTGTCACCGTTGCCATGCGGCTCGTTTTCCGGGGTGAAGCCCCAAAGCGGAATGTCATGGGCCTTGCACGCCTCCGCGTACTTGACAAAGAACTGCGCCCACGTGGGTTGCATCTCCTTGAGGAGGCGTCCGCCCACCCAATCCTTGTTGTCCTTCATCCACGGCGGCGCGGTCCAGGGGGAGGCGATGACGTGGAAGCCGTCCTTGGAGATGTCCTGCGCCATGTGGATCATCGGGAACAAGAATTCGAGGTCTTGCTCAATGCTGAAGTGCTCGAGGTTCATGTCACCTTCCACCGGCGTGTAGCTGTAGTGGAAGCGCGAGAAGTCACACGAATTCATGTGCGTCCGAGTGAGGGTGTAGTTGGCCCCGTCCTCCGCGAAGTACGCCTCCATGATTTTGGTGCGTTGCGCGTCACTGAGTTGGTGCACCAGGTAGGCGGATGCGTCCGTGAAGGACCCCCCAAACCCTTCAATCTGCTGCTTTCGCTCGTGGAGGTTGACGCGAATCTGCAGGTCCTCGGGTTGGGCCTCACTCCAGCTGTCCACCTTGGCCTGGGCCACTTCGTGGAATCGTCCGCCGTGGCGTGAGGTCTCAAACACCGTGGTTGAAAATGCGCGGTCCTTCATGCCGGAATCGTTGTTGGATTGGAAAAGGGATTTCACCACGTGGTAGGCCTCCTTCGGGTTGCGGTGAGTGTCCACCAGTCCCCAGTGCTCTTCGTTGGCGTCGGCGTCGTACGGGACGCCGCTGCTTGCCGGGGCGACACCGCCCGCATCTTGGACGTCGGCTTGCCCCGCTTTCCACCACCCGTCGGTGAAGGAGAAGACCGCAGCACCGGCGCAGGGAACCGAGTCGGAGAACAGGGGCTCCAACAGGGCGCGGGTGGCGTCCGCTTGGGCACGCTGGTTGGGACCTTGTTCGTAGCCCAACATGGCGGTCGACATGAAGCTGTCCGCACCGATCTCGGAGAAGTACATGGGCTTGTCGCTGAGCTTGGCAAAATCCAAGGCGGCGGTGTACGACACATCCCAGCGGTACACGTTCAATCCCCAGAGGTCGATGTCGCCCAACTCCGCGATCAGGTCTGCTTCAGGCAATTCGCCGTGGGCCGTGGACACGGGGTGGTTGGGGTCCGCCGCCTGAATGGCCGCAGAGGCCTCGCGCAAGGTCTCGTACCACAGGTCCATGGATCCGCCGAACCACTCGGGGTGGAAGTTGTATTCGTTGCCGAGTTCCCAAAGCAAAATGGCCGGGTGTGACTTGAAGCGCTGGACGTAATCGAGGTAGGTGCCCGACTGCAAATCGTAGCGCCCGCCTTGGTTGTATCCGATTCCGACAATCACGGCAATTCCTGCCTCGTAGATCTCATCGAGCACGGCCTCAGACGTGATGGGCTCGTACACGCGGATGGTGTTGATGCCCATGTCCTGCATCAAAGCGAGGTCTTGTGTCAGGGTCTCAAAGCTGCGTTCGGCCTTGCCCACAGGAACGGGGTGGTAGCACACGGCTTGGAGGAAGAAGGGACCGTCAGACGTGTGAAGCTGCCCTTCCTCGGTCCACACCTTGCGTTCCTTGATTTCCTGGCAAGAGGAAGCCATCACGCACAACAAGAACAAAGGCAAAAGCAAGGGAAGTCGCAAGGTCATGGCGTTCAGGGTACAGGGTTCAACACATGGCGGTCGAGCAGTTCGCGCTGACCGGCGTAGGTGGGACGAATCTCGTGGCCATCGCGGGTCAGGCCTTCAAACGCCCCTTCTTCCACGAGCGACCAAATCGCATACTTGGCCTCCCCATCCTTCGTGAACAACCCAAAGTGGTTTTCAGAGTCGGTGGGGTTCGCGGCGCTTTTCCAAGGTTCGTCAAAAGCTTCGAAGTAGAAGCAGCTGATGCCTGAGGACTGGGTCCATTCGCGCATGCCGTGGTAGAACAGGGCTTGCTTGTATTCGTCGGACGCACGAGAGCCCTCCGGGCCGTAAAATCCGTCGGACACGCTTGCCCATCCGGTTTCGCCGATGTGCACCGGCTTGTTGGGGTCTAGGCGTCGGACGTAATCGACGACGGACGCGTATTGGTTTTGGCTGTACGCCACGGCACGGGCCATGGCGCCATCGACGTCGGCGGGGTCAAATTCGCCTCCTTTCCAGAACGTCGGATTGTAATGCGTGTCGTGGAAGGGGTAGGTGTGCATGGACACGTAGTCCACGGCAAGGATGAGGCTGTCGAGGTCGGCGTTGTGGTATTCAGGACCTCCGCCGCCCCACGAGGCAAAGTTGTCGGAGCTGGTGATCCAAACATCGCTCGGCAAGTCACCCTCCGCTTTGAGGCTTTGGAGGTGGTTGACCCAATGCAGAATCACCTCAGGCGCCACAAAGTAGGATGCTGCCCAATGCACCATCGCTTCGTTCCCCACGGCAATCACCTTGACAATGTCCGGAAACTGCTGCGCAAGGGCCACCGCGCGCTGAATTTCTTCCCCGTTGGCTTCGAAGTCTTGCACGGCGTGGTTGGGGGAACCGGTCCAGGCGCCCTCGCAATCGATCCATGCCCCGAGCATGACGTACATCTCAAAAGACGGGTCCGCTTGCTTCAGCTCTGAAATGGCCTTCACCACATTGGACGCGTGCGGCAACTGAACGTTGTACGTGCGCAAGAAGCGGATGCCCATGGCATGCAGAATGCGCATGTCTTCCTTCAACTGAGCAAGGGTCGGTTGCTCCGATCGACTCACCCCACGGTATCCGCCGTAGGAGATGGCGGGGTAGTCAGGGTTGCCGAGGAGTTCAGAGGCCGAAAGGTCTTGCATGGGGTCAGTCTTGGGGGCTTGCCCGCACGAGGCGAGCACCGCCACGAGGAGCATCAGGAAGGTCGCGGGTCGGAACCACCGACCCGTACCTGTGAATGTAATTGGGAAAATGCACATGGGTCGCATGGTTCAGCGGTCAGGAGACGACCGTGAGCTGCACCACATCGTTGGACCTGCGGAACATCGCACGGCTTGTGTCGAGGTCGAGCGACAATCCCGCCACGCGTTGCGTGCTTCCGTCGGCCCGCTTGACTTCAATGCCAGGGGTGTCTCCCTTGAGGTGCACCACAGGCACTTGACACAGGGTGTAGGCCAAGCTTCCTGCAGGCAATTCAAGCGTTTGCCATTGCTGCTCCATCGTCACGTAGTCGAACGTCGCGGGTTCCTTCAAGAACTCCTCGCCGTTGAGCAGGGCGCGGTCGAAGTGGATGCAACCGTCGGTCACACGCACGCCCAATTCGCCAAACCGGCAAAGCAGGTCCTCTTTCACTTGCCCCGTCATGCCAGGCTGTTGGGCGCCTTTGCCTCCTGGCGTGTGGGAGTAAGGATCCGTCGGGAAGGCGCCGTAGAGTTCAGGCGACTTGTGCGCGCCGATGCCGGCGTTGATTTCGAAGTAGTGGTCAAACAAGCGGCCCACGACCTCGGAAGATTCGTTGCTCTCCACCGCGGCTTTGGTGACCTCAAACGCTGCCAAACGAAGCTTGGAGACCATGTGCCAGTAAATCGAGCCCAAGCCTTCGTATCCGAAGAAGGTGCCAGAGCGTCCGGTGAATGCCTTGTGGTTGAAGATGCCTTCGTAGATGGCCTCCACGTCTTTTTGGTCTGACGCCACCAACGCGTCGTACGACGAGGGGAGGTGGGCCAGGGCGGTGCGAAGGGCCTTGACGTTGTTGAAGTTGCCGTTGAAGTGGTACCCACCGAGGCAGTCTTGCGTCACAATGTCTGCGTTGCCGTCCTTCACCAACTTGGTCAGCAGGGCAGAGCCTGCGATGGCCTTGGGGTCGATGTTGTTCTTGTCCAAGAACCGAGGCAACGACTTGTTGGGGTACAACACGTAGCTGTACTGGTCTTCGCGGAAGAGGGCGCTGGCTTTCAAGGCGTCGAGCACGGCCAAACTTTCCGAAGCGTCAAGCAATCCTGCGCTCAGAACGGCCACCTGGCCTTCGAGCATTTCTGGGAGGTACGTGATTTGGACGCCTCCATCGGCCTCGACCGTCATGAGGTTGTACGCGTGGTACAAACCGTCTTCCCGCTTGTTGGCGTGGATGGCGTGTTCGAGGTGCTTGAGCGCCACGTCGAGGAATCCTTCCAGCTCGGACAAGGCCAAGGTGCCTTTCTGACCGGAGAAGTCTTCGCTGTAAATCTTGTGGCGGTAGTCGCTGGATGCGTTGCCCAATCCGTCCAGAACGGCGCGGCGGTCCGCATTGGAGATTTGGCCTGAGGTCAACCGCTCAAACTGACGCAGCGTCGCATCGATGCGGCGGAAGCAATCGAGCAATTCCTCCGACACGGAAACCTCTTTGTGGTTGGTGGCCCCCAAGATGTCCTTGAAGTACACCATGAAGCGACGGAGGTAGTACAGCGTCACCATGGAGACGCCGTTGCCCACGAGGGCGTTGTTGGCGTCGTTCCACTCGGGGCGCTGGGTGTTCATCCAGATGCCGCCTTCGGGAATGAAGTTGGCGACTTTGGCGAGCATGGTCGCCATCATCTTCTCGACGAAGTTCACCTTGTAGATGAAGACGTGGGTCTCGCGAAGGAGGGCCCCGTCGCCGCCAATTTCGCCGCGCTTGAGGTCAATTTTTTGGCCTGCCTCATGGTCGTAATCGATGGTGTTCTTCGGATCCTCGAGCAGCGACGCGTAGGGCTTGATGCGGTAGGGAACGTTCGCGTAGACGAACGAATCGTTCTCGAAGTATGCCTCCAACTTCTCGGGGTAGTAGGCCCGCAAGAATTCGAGGAACTTGAGGAGGTAGATGATTTGGTGGTCGCCCCAGTAG
>NYTH01000011.1 GCA_002683405.1 Salinisphaeraceae bacterium
CGAGCGCAGCGAGTCCGGAGGACCGGGCCCAGGACGGGCCCGGCAACCTGCGACGGCGGCATTCCGGCTGACTGCATAGGCTTGAGAATGTTGGTGGGGCTAGCAGGAGTCGAACCTGCGACCTGCCGCTTAGGAGGCGGCTGCTCTATCCTGCTGAGCTATAGCCCCGCGTGGCGATCAGCGTTGCTGGACGCGAACTATAGCGAGGGTAGCGGCGCTGGTTCTAGGTTCGGCCTTCCTGGCCTCTCCAAGAACCCCGGCCCGAGGCTTCCTGCCTCGGGCGCTCAGCCGGCGCGAGCGATGCTCGCGCTTTTCCGGCTTCGCCCTGCTGAGCTATAGCCCCGCGTGGCGATCAGCGTTGCTGGACGCGAACTATAGCGAGGGTAGCGGCGCTGGTTCCAGGCCCGGCCCTGTGTGGCATCCACCCGGAGCGACCAACTGCCGGCGGGCGCCGCCCGGCTAGCTGGCCAATTCCTGGCGGTACCGGCCGGGCGTACAGCCCACTGAACGCTGGAACACCCGCGTCATGTGGCTCTGATCGGTGAAGCCGCATCGATAGGCGATCTTCTTGAGCGGCAGACGACCCGCGCGCACCAGCTGACAGGCCAGTTCGAGCCGCTTTCGCATGACGTACTGGTGTGGCGGCTGACCGAAGCTTCGCCGAAATTTCCGTGCGAAGCAGTACACGCTCAACCCCGACATATCCGCCATGGCCTCAAGCGTGATGTTTTCGCTCAGGCGCTCCTGAACAAACGCCTCCAGGCGCCGCATCTGGGCGCGGCACAAGCCACCGCCGGCGGCCGGCTCTCGATACCGCACGTTGGCGTAGTTGCGCAGAATGTGAACGCAGGCCTGGTTAAGCAGGGATTCGGCATACATTTGCCCGCCGAGCCCAGGTCCGGCGGCCTCGCGGCTCAGACTCCAGACCATGTTCGCCAGCACCGGATCGTCGGCGCGCAACACATCGTCGAGTTCCACCTTGTCGACATCGCGATCAAAGACCGATTCGGCCACACCCGCCAGATGCCTGGGCGAGAGATAGAAGTGCGTGACATCGATGGGGTCGGCCCAGCGCCAATGCGAGCGCGTGCAGTGCGTCAGCAGGGAAACGACGCCTGGCGCCACGATTTCCCTGGACCATCGAGCTTCGCAGCGCCGCGCCATGGGTGTCGCGCCGCGACCGTAGACGACAATCATGTAATCCGACATTTCCGGCACTTCGACGTCCAGCGCAGCATAGCGGTAGCCACGCAGCCGCATGCCTCGCCAGCCCAGCGACTTGCTGTCCAGCGTCAGCTTACCCGGCACCCAACGGGGTAACTGTTCGGGTGATATTGCCTCGCCCATATCGCTTTGCGCCGGCCCGGGTCTCCTGTAGCCGGAGTTATGAGGGCCCGCACACTCCTCCGCAGACGAATGTCGAATTGAATATACGCCGGCGGTGCTTGCTCTGTCACCCGCCGCATCCAACGCCCAACCGTCGATGCGCTGGCGGCGTGCCCTGCCAGGTGATGCGACCGCTTTTCAGCTGCTGCATCCCGAATCTTCTGCAAGACGGCTGACCGCTCACCGACGCTGTCATTCGGGTTTCATCAAAAAGCGTGTTGGACAGGGCTTCCAAACGGCGCGCAGAGGGCGACTCACGACAAAGCGGGCGGCCGCTGCCGCCCGCTTCTTCAAGGGCCCTCAATAGACCGAGAGAGCCCTACTGCAGCGGCTGGCCCAGCCACTCGTTGTAGAAGGTGTCGATGTCCGGCTGGAAGTCGTGGATGGCCGGATAGCCGGGCGGCACGGCCTCGACCTCCAGCAACGTGCCGTCATTCGGATCGTAGTACTCGCGAATTTCCATCCAGTCCGGATGACAGGCCATCTTGCGCGGATAGAGCTCGTCAAACTGCTCTTCGGTATTGCGCAGGAACACCCGGGCGTGCAGTTTCCAGTTCTCGTGCACCTCGCAGAATTCGTAACCCGACCGCGACTTGATGATGCGCTTGCCGTCTTCCTTGAGCACCACGAACAGGTTTTCTGCCAGCGGCAGGATGATGCGGTCATCCCAATCCACATGCTCCTGCCAGACCTCGAGAATCTTGTGGAAGCGATCGGGGTCCTTGAACTGGGACTGCATGTCGTGAAGCGTGTACTTGTCGACCGTCCCGTTGACGAGCTGCTTGAGCTGGTCTTTCGTATAGGTAGCCATAATTCGAATGCCTCCTCGGCTCAGAGCGACCAGTCGGCCGGCAGATTCCAGAACTTGCGGAATTTCTCGTTCCACTCCGACGACAGATCCATGGACGAGGCGTACATGTCGCGCACGGGCCGGATGAAGTCCTTGTTGATGACCCGCTGACGCTGCTGGTCAAAGAACTCCTTCGCGTCGACCGACTGCTCCAGCCGTTTCTTGCGCATGGAATCGCGCAGTTTTTGCGTGGCGGCCTCATCCAGGACGAAGGATTCGCCCTCCCGGGTCATTTCAACGCCGTAGAGCGACTTGGCGAATCGTTCCAGCACATGACCGATATTCACGTCGTGCACTACGGACCGCGGATCACGCTCGAGCGGGTCTCCCAGCCCCGGACCGCCGCGGTTCATGGACAGGTACAGATCGTATTCGCCGAAATGCTTCGGGCCCTGGATGGCCTTCATGTCGAAGTTTTCTTCCTCGGCCTCGCACAGCGCGCTGATCTGGCTGTCCTCCGGATCGCCGTCGAGGCGCGGGAAAGGCTCGCCATTCTCGATCCGCTTCTTCATGTCCGAGCCGTGCATGTTGTGGCGGTAGCCGGAACAGCCCGGGTAGCCGCCGTACACGCCATAGCTCGAGAAGCAGTGCCCTTCGCCGCCGTTGAACAGCGTCTGGGCATGCGTGTTGTAGACCATCCGCAGCGCCTCGGAGCCCGTGCCGCCGCGGTATTTTCCGGGCCCGCCGCTGCTGGGTTTCACGCCGCGGCCAAGGTAGAGCAGCGGCTCCATCGACTCCCAGGATTCCACTTCACCCATGTCGCCTTCCGGGTTCCACATGGCCGCGCAGGCGGTTTCGCCATCCTTGACGTAAAGCGCGCCGGTACCGCCGCAGGAGACCTCGAAGTTGGTGAAGGCGCCATCCACCCCGTACTGATTGGGGCCGCCGCCCTGCATCAGGTTCCACGAGGTGCAGTAGCTGGCCGAAATATCCTCGAGAAAACCTCGGGCGAAGTAGCTGCGACCCACCGAGCGGATCATCCCCGACCAGCCCGGGATCAGGAAGAACCAGGTGAGCGTGGTGGATACCTTCTCCCAGTCGGGATTCGCCCAGGAGCCGTAGGGCAGCTTCAGATCGGTGGCGAAATAGGCGCCATCATTGATCTTGTCGGAGTTCCACAGCGTCTGCGTAAGCTGGACCCACATGGCCCCCTGCATGGGGGACGGAGCGCAGTTGAAGCTGTGGTAGTCCCACTTGTTGGCGCCCTCGAACGACATTTCAACCTGGCCGTCCCCCTTCACCGTCATGGACAGCGGCGCGTGCATCATCATGTCCTTGCGGGCCTGGCCGTGCACATTCACGTCGTCCGCCCAGGGCAGATCGGTGAAACTCGGCGCCTCGTACCGGCCGGGCACCAGCATTGTCTTGGAGCGCTGCAGGAAGGTCCGCCGGCCCTCTTCGATGGCCTCGCGCATGAACTTCTTGTAGGTATCCAGACCGACCTCGCTGATCGTGCGCAAGACCTGTCGGCGGGCCATCTGGGCGCCCGTGAGACGTGTCTTCTCATCCAGCACCCAGTACATTTCGGCGCGCACGCATTCGCGGCAGCGCTGCAGGTAGTGCTCGTAGAACTCGTCGTTCTCGCCGACCAGTTCGGAGGAGACGAGGATGCCGTCGCCATACCGGTCGGCGTGGCCGTAGCACATGGACCCGGGGTTGATGCCGCCCACGTCCACTTCGTGCGTCACGCCGGCCGCCCAGCCCACGAGCTCGTCCTCGTGAAAGATGGGAATGATGGTGTGCACGTCTGCCGTATGCACATCCCCGATCATCGAGTTGTTGTTGCAGAAGATGAAGCCGTCCCGGATGCCCGGCGTCTGCTCGTAGTTGTGCTTGATCATGTACTTGATCGCGTCCGACATCGTGTGCACGTGCACGATGATGCCGGTCGACAGGGCGATCGAATCGCCCTCGGGCGTGTAGATGGCAAACGACAGCTCACCCAGTTCCCGTACGATCGGCGACGCGGAAATGTTGAGCGCCGTGGACCGGGCGTTCACCAGACCGCCGCGAAGCCGGGAGAAGATCTTCTCGTACAGGATGGGCTGATCACGCAGCAGCGTGAGGTCCTCCACCCCGTAGTAGCGGCCGGTTTCCTCGAAGAGCCGTTTCGACTCTTCGGTCATCTCGATCAGCGTCTTGCCGTCCCAGCCGATCGGTTTGCTCTGAAGCTGCTCTGCAGGTGCGCTCATGACACTCTCCTCCTGGGGCCCTATCAGCCCTTGATCTCTTTGATGTGGAACAGGCGATGCTCGTCCAGCCGGGCCTCGAAGCCCGGCGGAATGACCAGCGTGGTCGCCGGCGACTCAAGCACCGAGACGCCCTTGAACACGTTGCCCGGGAGCACCTTGTCCATGTCGTAAATGTCTGCCTCATGCCATTGCCCGCCGCGGTAGACCTTCCGGCCTTCCTTGCGCGCCGACTCCGGCGGAGTTTCGCTGCTGACCGTCTCCACCGGCAGCGCCGGCTTTTCCACCGGCACGGTGCCGGTCACGACCACATTGGTGGTCTGATAGCCGAGTTCGGGCGAGCGGGCGGCCCGCGAGTAGGCCTTCGAGTAAGCATCCTCGAACCGGTCAATGATCTGCTGCAGGTGCTCGGCAGATTCAACGCGCTCGAAATCGACCGTCACCTCGACATCGTTCAGCTGCCCCGCGTACTGCACGCGCACGATGTGCTTGTATTCCACCTGATCGGATGAAATGCCGGATTTGTCGAACTCTTCGGCAACGCGGGTTTCGAGGCTGGCCCATGCCGAGTTGATGGCCTCTGCGTAACCGCTGACGGCGCCCTTGAACCCCTCGGGATCCATGTCGGAGGCGGGAAAGGCCGCGTTCACCGTACGATCAAGGCGGTACTCGAAATCCGCGCAGGCGCAGCCGAAGGCCGAAAAGCCGGCCGCCCAGGCCGGCACGACCACGTCGGCGAACTTCAGACCCGCCGTGTAGCCGCAGACATGCAGCGGGCCACCACCACCGTAGCTGTAGATCACGTAGTCATCCGGCGAATACCCCTTGCCAAAGATGCGTGCGAAGACTTCGTTGCGCAGGTGATCCTCGAACAGTTCCAGCACGCCTTCGGCGGCTTCGTGAACGCCCAGGCCCAGCGGGTCGGCAATGTGCTCCTTCACGCCCCTGTAGGCGGCATCCGGATCGAGCACCACGTCGCCGCCAAGAAAGTTGTAGGGGTTGAGATTACCCAGCAGCACGTTGCAGTCGGACAGGGTCGGTGTGGTCTCGCTGGCCTGGGGATTGCACATGCCCACCTTGGAGCCAGCCGAGTCGGGCCCGATTTCGATACGGTTCGAAATGGGGTTGACGCGGGCATAGGAACCGGTGCCTGCCCCGACCGAGTCGATTTCGATGAGCGGCAGCTTCAGCATGAACTTCGCCATGTCGGGCTGCGCCTTCATGGTGAATTCGCCGTCGGTAATCAGCCCCAGGTCAAACGACGTGCCGCCGATATCCGAGCAGACGATATTCTTTTCGCCCAGCTTCTCGGCGATGTAGCGCGCCCCGACCATGCCACCGATCGGACCCGAGATAAGCGTCCGGGCCAGCTCCTTGGCGTCCATCGAGATGGTCCCGCCGTGCGACGCCATGACGCGTAGCTGCGTATCGCCGCCGTATCCGCTCACCCGGTCGGCAATCCGCTTGAACTGACCGCGGGAAGGCTCGGCTGCGTAGGCTTCCACGGTAACCGTGTTCAGACGGGCAAAATCCTGCATGACGGGATACAGGTCAGACGACAGATACAGCGGGATATCGGCGCCCGCCTCCGCCATGACCTCGTTCGCAACCGCCTTGACCCGCTGCTCATGATCGCTGTTCGCGAAGGAGTACAGCAGATTGACGACGATGCCCTTCACGTCCATGCCGACCAGCTGGCGGACCGCGTCCCGCACCTCGTCTTCGTACAGCGGAATGGCTTGCTTGCCGAAGCAGTCGATACGGCCGCGCACACCGAACATCTGCTTGCGCGGCACGATCGGTTCGTTGTGTCGGTGCGTCACAACCTTCAGCCGATCCTGATAGGAATAACCCAGATAGGTCTGGATGCCGCGCTCCAGCTGGAAATAGTCCTCCTGCCCGGCGGTCACGATGACGCCCAGATTCTGGCCCTTGCGTTCCAGCAGGCGATTGAGCATGGAGGTGCCCGAGTAGATGCCGGTAATCACTTCGGGGAAGACGTCGTCGGGTTTCATGTCCCACTGCTTGAGCGCGTCCACGCAGGAGGCGGCAAATCCTTCGGATTCGTCATGCGGCGTCGTCTGCGCCTTCCCCACCACGAATTTGCCGTCACGATCAACGAAGAACACGTCCGTCATGGTGCCTCCGGCATCCATGGACATGATGTACGACTTTTCCATAACCCTCCTCCAGTATCGCGAACGACTCGTAGTTTGTTTTCAGCGACTTGCGGCTGGCCACGGGCCGCCACTTCCGGACATTCGCACAGGCGTGATTCGGTCGTCTTGGATTTTCTTGTACTATTTGTTGGACGTTCTTGCTTGTCTGGCCGCTACTCTTGCGGGTGGGTTTGCGCCCGCGGCATACGCGCACAGTAGCCCGCCTGCGCTTGCGAGCAGCTGCGTCAAAGATTCATTGCGTCCGCGCCGCCGCCTCCTGCGGGACACGGCGGCAGCGCCCGACGCAGGCGTTATCAACACAAGAGGGAAACCTTATGGGAGACACGACCAAGACGATTGTGGCGGGCGTCGGCATGGTGCCGTTCGCCAAACCCGGCAAGTCCGATCCGTACCACGTGATGGCCGCCGCCGCGACGCGCGAGGCGCTCGAGGACACCGGCATCGACTTCAAGGACGTGCAGCAGGCCTATGCCGGCTACGTTTATGGCGATTCCACCTGCGGCCAGCGCGCCATCTACGACGTCGGCATGACCGGTATCCCTGTCCTCAACGTGAACAACAATTGCTCAACCGGCTCGAGCGCCCTCTTCCTGGCCCGGCAGGCGGTCGAGAATGGCGCAGCCGACTGCGTGCTGGCCCTGGGCTTCGAGCAGATGAAGCCGGGCGCGCTCGGCAGCGTCTACACCGACCGACCCTCGCCATTCGACCGTTTTGACGAAACCACCGAAGAGCTGGTCGGCAACAGCGAAATCCCGCTCGCGCTGCGCTATTTCGGCGGCGCCGGCAAGTTCCACATGGACAAGTACGGCACGACCATGGAGGACTTCGCCCGGATTCGCGCCAAGGCCAGCCGTCATGCGGCCTACAACCCGCACGCGCTGTTCCGCAACGTGGTCAGCACGGAGGACGTCATGAACTCGCCTGTGCTGTGGCCGGGCATCATGACCAAGCTGATGGCCTGTCCGCCCACCTGCGGCGCTGCCGCGGCGATCGTGGTCTCCGAGGCCTATGCCAAGAAGCACGGACTTAATGGCACCGTGGCCATCATTGGCCAGTCCATGACCACCGACTTCCCCAGCACCTTCGAGGACCACGACATGATGAAGCTCGTGGGCTATGACATGGCCCGGGAAGCCGCGGAGAACGTCTACGAGTCCACTGGCGTTGGCGCGGACGATGTGGACGTCGTCGAACTGCACGACTGCTTTGCTCAAAACGAGATGATCACCTACGAGGCGCTGGGACTGTGCGGCGAAGGCGAAGGCGCCAAATTCGTGTCTGATGGCGACAACACCTATGGCGGCAAGGTAGTGACCAACCCGTCAGGCGGGCTGCTGTCCAAGGGTCATCCGCTGGGCGCCACGGGCCTGGCCCAGTGCTACGAGCTGACCCACCAGCTGCGCGGCACGGCCGGCGACCGTCAGGTCAAAGGTGCGCGAACGGCACTTCAGCATAATCTGGGTATCGGTGGCGCTTGCGTGGTCACCATGTACCAGACGCAGTAGCGCCGCGGCGGCGGGCCAGACCCGGCATGCATTGAAAAAGCCACGCCTTCCTGGGGGCGCGGCTTTCTTTTGTCGGCGCGTTGCAACCGGTCGCGCTGTCAGAGCGTAAGTTCCTTTTCGGACACGATGACACCATCGGCATCGGCATACAGCCACTGACCGGGCCTGAAATCCACGCCCGCGAAACGCACCGGCACATCGCGATCACCCAGGTTGCGCTTGTTCGACTTGAGCGGATGAGTCCCCAGCGCCTTGACCGCCATGTCCAGGCCGGCAATCTCCTCGGAGTCGCGGATGAAGCCATAGATCAGCGCGCCGGCCCAGCCGTTGTCGATGACCAGCTGCGCCACGTTGTCGCCCATGAGCGCGCAGCGATCAGATCCGCCGCCATCCACGACCAGCACGCGCCCCTCGCCCGGCTCCTCGAGCGCGCCGCGAACCAGCGAGTTGTCTTCGAAGCACTTGACGGTGCTAACGGGGCCCGAAAACGCCAGTCTGCCGCCAAAATCGGCGAAGATCGGATCGGCAATCTGCAGCTCATCGCTGTACTTGTCGCAAAGATCGGTGGTGGGGAGACTCATTGCTCGGGTGTCCTGTCGGTTCTGTAAATGAAGTCGGACGCGGAGCGCGGCGTCTGCCGAACCTCCAGCGCGCGATACGAAAATTGCCGGAATGGCTGATACCCCAGCGCGGCCCAGGCCTCGGCGGTGCCCTGACTGCCCGGCACGAAGGACAGCTCAATGAACTTCAGGCCCTTTTCGGCAAACCAGGTTTCGGCGGCCTGAACCAGTTCACGGGCGTAACCGCGCTGGCGCTCGGCGGGATCCGTGAAACAGGCCTCGATGCGCCCGGCCTTGACCGCCTCGACGTTGGGCTGGGAGCAGGCGGCCACACAGCCCAGCAGGCAGGCTCGGGCCCGCCCCGTCGAATCGGCGCGCACCAGGGCGAGCAAATCCGGCTTGCCGCTGAGGTATTCACGCACGAAGCGAATGGTTCCCGGGTTGGCGCTGGTGGGCAGCGCCCGTGCGTAGGGGTCATCCACACTCTTTCGAACGTGTGAAGAAATCGACAGAAGTGCTTGAACCAGAAAAGGTTCGTCTTCGCGGCCGGCCTGTCTTATCACCGCCATTCATCCTTTTGGGTTGCCAAACTCACGGCCAGCACCCAGAGCAGCAGACCGACGAAGACCACCAGCGTCCATCCCGGCAGGCTCAGACCGAGAAAGCTGGCGTCGATCTTGGCGCAGCTGGCATCACCGCGAAGCACCTTGGCCATGGCCTGCTGCCAGGGCATGATCTCGAGCAGGTAATCCAGCCCCGGGCCGCAGGCCGGAACCTGATCCTCCGGAATGGATTGCAGCCAGACGTGACGCCCCGCTATGGCCGCACCGGCGCCAGCGGCCAGCGCCGCCAGCACGCCGTACGACCAGCGCCCCGCCCGCGTGACCGGCCCGTGCAGTCCGGCGACCAGGCAGATCAGGCCGGTGGCGGCCATGGCGATACGCTGGAATATGCACATGGGACAGGGCTCGAGACCCTGTGCGTACTGCAGATAGTAGGCAAAGCCCAGTCCCGCAACGCAGACCGCGAAGCCCGTCAGAAATCCGGCACGTACCCCCGGCATGATCGTTTCCCGCCCCCTGGCCAGCCTACTTCTTGATCCCGCCGGTGGTCAGGTCGGCCGGGTCCAGCAGGCGTTTGAGCTCCGACTCTTCCAGACCGCTCTGCTCTCGGGCTATATCGAGAATCGGCCGGCCTTCCTTGTAGGCCTGCTTGGCAATGGCGGCCCCCTTGTCATAGCCGATCACCGCGTTGAGCGCCGTGACCAGAATCGGGTTCTTGGCCAACGCCTCGTCGAGGTTCGCCTCGTTCACGGTAAATCCGGCAATGGCGTCGTCAGCGAGCACACGCGCCGTGTTGCCCAGTATTTCAATACTCTGCAGCAGGTTGTAGGCCACGACCGGCAGCATGACATTCAGCTGGAAATTGCCGGACTGGCCAGCGACGGTAATAGTGGCATCGTTGCCGATCACCTGGGCCGACACCATGGCGGCCGCCTCGGGGATAACCGGATTGACCTTGCCCGGCATGATCGACGATCCCGGCTGAAGTGCGGGCAGCGCAATCTCGCCGAGCCCCGCCAGCGGCCCGCTGTTCATCCAGCGCAGATCATTGGCGATCTTCATGATGGACACCGCCACCGTTTTGAGCTGACCCGACATCTCGACGGCCGCGTCCTGCGAGGACAGGCTTTCGAAATAGTTGTCACTGGCGTGGAAGTCGACACCCGTCTGCGCCGACAGCGCCCGGGCAAATGCTGCGCCGAATTCCGGGTGGGCGTTGATGCCCGTGCCCACAGCGGTCCCGCCCTGGGCCAGCTTTCTCAGCCGTGGCAGGGCTGCTTTCAGGCGGTCGATACCCGAATCGATCTGCGCCGCCCAGCCGCCGAGCTCCTGATCGAACCTCACGGGCATGGCGTCCATCAGATGGGTGCGGCCGGTCTTGGTCACCGACGACAGATCCTCCCCCTTGGCCCGCAGCGTATCGCGCAGATGTTCCAGCGACGGAATCAGATGCCGCACGACCCGCAGGACGGCCGACACGTGAATGGCCGTGGGAATCACGTCGTTGCTGGACTGGCCCATGTTGACGTGATCGTTGGGGTGCACGCGCGACGCCGACGAGCGCGATGCCAGGTTGGCCACCACTTCGTTCGTGTTCATGTTGGTCGACGTGCCCGACCCGGTCTGAAAAATGTCCACCGGAAACTGGTCGTCATGCTTGCCTTCGGCGACCGCCGAGGCAGCCTCCACGATGGCTGCCGCTACGTCTGCGTCCAGCAGCCCGAGGTCACGATTCACCGTGGCGGCGCAGCTCTTGATGAGCCCCAGCGCCTCGATGAAGGCCCGCGGCGCGCGCAGATCGGAGATGGGAAAGTTTTCGACCGCGCGCTGGGTCTGCGCGGCCCACAGCGCCGTCTGTGGCACCTGCAGTTCGCCCATGCTGTCCTTTTCGACACGAAAACCTTCGCGCGCCGATTCGTCTGCGGCCATTGATGACTCCTGTGCTGCTTGAATGAACCCGGGCCCGGCCCCGCGCGAACGCGCCTGCCATCCGGTATGATGCGCAATTCTAACATCGTCGAGCGCCGCCGGGCCGGCCGTTCAGGTACATCGCGGCCCCGCGCTCGGGTTCAAACCCATCATAAGTCTGAAAGTAACGCCATGAAGCTGACTGCGTTGTCCGCCATATCGCCTATCGATGGCCGCTATGCCGACAAGACCTGGGATTTGCGCGAGGTCTGCAGCGAATACGGGCTGATCCGGTACCGCTTGATCATCGAGATTCGATGGCTGCAGACGCTCGCTGCCTCCGCCGACATTCCGGAGGTGCCGGCGCTCTCGCAGGAGGCGCAATCCGTGCTGGAGCAGATCATCGAGGACTTCAATGTACGCGAGGGACAGCGGGTCAAGGCGATCGAGGATCAGACCAATCATGACGTGAAGGCGGTTGAGTATTACCTGCGAGAAAAAATAAGGAATACACCGGAACTGGTTGATATCAATCAGTTCATTCATTTCGCCTGCACATCCGAGGACATCAATAATCTGGCCTACGCATTGATGCTGCGCGACGCGCGGCAACGCAACCTGCTGCCGGCGTTCGACGAACTGATCGAGAACATCAGCGAGCTGGCCGTTCGCTACGCCGACAGCGCCATGCTGGCGCGCACGCATGGACAGGCCGCCTCCCCCACCACGCTGGGCAAGGAAATGGCGGTATTCGTGCATCGCCTCAAGCGTCAGCGCCAAGGTCTTGCCGAGGTTGAAATTCTCGGAAAAATGAACGGCGCCGTGGGGAATTACAACGCGCACCTCGCCGCCTACCCTGACGTGGATTGGCCGGACCTCACGCGTGCGTTTCTGACGCAGTTGGGGCTCACCCCCAGCCCCGCCACGACGCAGATCGAGCCGCACGACTACATCGCCGAATACTTTCACGCCGTGGCACGCTTCAACCGAATTCTGGTCGATTTCTGCCAGGACGTCTGGTCGTATGTGTCGCTGGGCTACTTCAGGCAGCGCGCGGTGGCGACCGAAGTCGGGTCGTCGACCATGCCGCACAAGGTCAACCCCATCGACTTCGAGAACGCAGAGGGCAATCTCGGGCTGGCCAACGCCATCATGAACCATCTGGCCGAAAAGCTTGCGGTGTCGCGCCTGCAGCGCGACCTTTCGGATTCGACTGTGCTCAGAAACCTCGGTGTAGGCCTGGCGCACGGCGTGGTGGCCTACCAGTCCGTCAACCGTGGTATCGGAAAACTCGAGGCCAATGAGCAGCGGCTCGAAGCGGATCTTGGCGACAACTGGATCGTGCTCGGCGAAGCCATCCAGACCGTCATGCGAGTGCGCGGCATTCCCGATGCCTACGAGCAGCTCAAGGATCTGACGCGCGGCAAGACGGTAGACGCGGACAGCCTGCGTGCGTTCATCGAAAGTCTGGCCATCACCGAGGACGACAAGGCCAGGCTCAAGGCACTGACGCCCGCGCGCTACACGGGAAATGCCGGTGACCAGGCCCGAAGCCTCCAGCGCTGAAGACGCACCGCAACGCCTGGAGGGTCACGCGGCGTTTGCGGAGGCTTTGCCGGCATTGATGGCCGACGCCCGGCGGCGCCTGCGCGTGCTGTCCTTTGATCTGGATCCGCGTCTGTACGGCGGAGCGGGCGTATACAAGCACTGCAAGGATTTTCTTCTGCTCAGCCGACACTCCAGACTACAGATCCTGCTCCACGACACACGCCGAGCCTCACAAGGGCATCGGCTGGTCGATCTGGGACGTCGTCTGTCCAGTTTCGTCGAATTCCGGGTGCTGCCGGAGATCGAGGATGCGCAGGTCAGCGACTGGGTCATCATCGATGAAAGCCATCTGCTCACCCGCCAGCGGCCGGAAGCGCTGGAAAGTCGTTTGTGGATGAACGCCCCGCAGCGTGCGCGCCAGTTCGGCCGCGATTTCGACGATCTGTGGACGCAGTCCGAACCCGCGCTGGAATTCAGGACCATCGGTCTGGGCTGAGCCACCACCCCGCCACCGGGCATTACTCGTTCTCCCCCACTGTGCAGTGCAGCATGGGCTTGCGATAATGCGCGCCATTTTTCGCCCCGCTATGGGGTTACCACACGAACCGACATGATCGAACAGCTCAGAAACATCGCCATTATCGCCCACGTCGACCACGGCAAGACGACGCTGGTCGACTGCCTGCTCCGACAGTCCGGCACGCTTGCCGAGCGCGAGGAAATCGCCGACCGCGCGATGGACTCGAACGATCTCGAGCGCGAACGCGGCATTACCATCACCTCCAAGAACACCGCCATCAAGTGGCGTGACTACCGCATCAACATTGTCGACACCCCGGGACACGCCGATTTCGGCGGCGAGGTCGAGCGCGTGTTGTCCATGGTGGATTCCGTACTGCTGCTGGTAGACGCGGTGGATGGGCCGATGCCTCAGACCCGGTTTGTCACCGAAAAGGCGTTCGCCCTGGGTCTGCAGCCGGTGGTCGTGATCAACAAGATTGATAGACCGGGCGCGCGACCCGACTGGGTGCTCAATCAGACGTTCGACCTGTTCGACAACCTGGGCGCAACCGACGACCAACTGGACTTTCCGGTTGTCTACACCTCGGCGCTGCAGGGCTACGCCGGACTGGAAGACACCGTGCGCGAAGGCGACATGACGCCGCTGTTCACCACCATTGTCGACTCCGTCTCGCCGCCCCCCGTGGATGTGGACGGCGCGTTTCGCATGCAGGTCAGCACCCTGGACTACGACAAGTACCTGGGGCAGATCGGCATTGGCCGGGTCCAGCGCGGCCACATTGATGGCCCCATGGATGTCTACATCGTGGATCGTGACGGCGACCGCCGCCGCGGCCGAATCCAGGGCATCCTGGGTTTTCTGGGCCTGCACCGGATGGAAACCGACGCCGCCGGCGCCGGCGATATCGTGGGCCTGGTCGGTATGGACGATCTGGATATCTCCGACACCATCTGCCATATCGATACTGTCGAGGCCCTGCCGCCGCTGACCGTCGACGAGCCGACCATGAGCATGACCTTCGAGGTCAACAAGTCGCCCTTTGCCGGCAAGGAAGGCAAGTATCTGACGTCCCGGCAGATTCGCGAGCGGCTGGAGCGCGAGCTCAAGTCGAACGTGGCGCTGCGGGTCAAGCCCACGAACGATCCGGACCGATTCGAGGTCTCCGGCCGCGGCCTGCTCCACCTGTCCATCCTGCTTGAGAACATGCGCCGCGAGGGTTACGAGCTGGCGGTTTCCAGGCCGCGGGTCATTCTGCGGGATATCGACGGCGAGAAGCACGAGCCCTATGAAATGCTGCTGGCTGATATCGAGGATGAGCATCAGGGCGCCGTCATCGATAGCCTGAACCAGCGCCGGGGCGAACTACGCAACATGCAACCGGACGGAAAAGGCCGGACCCGGCTTGAATACCGCATCCCCTCTCGAGGACTCATCGGGTATCAGACCCAGTTCATGAGCCTGACCTCCGGGACCGGCATCCTCACCCACGTCTTCGACAGCTACGACAAGGCAGGTACGGGTGATGTAGGCCAGCGTCACAACGGCGTGCTCATCGCCAATGCACCCGGTAAATCCCTGGCCTATGCCCTGTTCAACCTACAGGATCGCGGCCGGCTCATGATCAAGCCGGGCACCGAAGTGTATGAAGGAATGGTCGTGGGAATTCACTCCCGCGAAAACGACCTGACCGTCAACCCGCTCAAGGCCAAGCAGCTCACCAATATCCGCGCCGCCGGCAGCGATGAGAACATCATCCTCACGCCGCCCATACAGCTGAGCCTTGAGGAAGCCCTGGAATTCGTGAACGACGACGAGCTGGTGGAAATTACGCCCGAAACCATTCGCGTGAGAAAGCGTTTTCTCAAGGAACATGAACGCAAGAAGGCTTCACGCGAGGCCACCGCCTGACAACTACCCGTCGCAGTGGTCGACAGGCTGACGTTTGCTGAGTAGGTTAAGCGCTCTCGCCACAATAATCGGAGGAGCGCATGAAACTGACGCCATTGATGACCTACTCGGCCAGCCTGAACCCGCCACAGGAAGTGGGCCGCGGCCCGTACGGCACGCGGATGATCTTCGAGGTCACGGGAGGTCATTTCGAGGGCCAGAAGCTCAAGGGTGAATTTCTGAGCTGCGGCGGCGACTGGCTGCTGGTGGACGACAACGGCGTGGGCCATCTCGACGTGCGCGCCACCATGAAGACCGACGATGGAGAACTCATATACATGCAGTACAACGGCGTACTGCATCTGAACGAGAAAGTGCAGGCCGCCCTCGGCGCCGGCGGCACCACCGAATACGGGGATACGGAATTCTTCACTGCGCCTCGATTCGAGACCGGATCCGATAAATATCAGTGGATCAACGGGATACAGGCGGTTTCTGAAGGCCGCATTACCCCCGGACCCACGGTGGAATACAGCGTATACATGCTGGAGAACGACTGATTGATCGATGCAGGCGGCGGACCGGCAACGGTTCGCCGCCGTCAGCATGATGATTGACGACAGGCTCGCAGAACTTATCCGGCGTCGTCCGAGAACGCTCGTGCTCACTGGCGCAGGTCTGTCTGCCGAATCCGGCATTCCCACTTTCAGGGACGCGCAGACCGGTCTCTGGTCCCGGTATTCGCCCGCTGAGCTGGCGTCACCCGAAGCCTTCGAGGCCGACCCCGAGCGCGTGCTCGACTGGTATGACTGGCGCCGCGAACTCATAGCTAGATCCCGACCCAACGCGGGGCACACGGCCGTCAAACGCCTGCTGGACGCCCTGCCCGGCGCCCGGCTTGTAACCCAGAACGTGGATGGCCTGCATCAGCTGGCCGGCGCGCGGGACGCGATCGAGCTGCACGGCAACATCTGGCGGCTGCGCTGCGCCGCGCCGGGCTGCCGACATGAACGCTACTGGTCCGATCGCACTGCGCCGGCGCCGCGCAGCTGTCCGGATTGCGGCAAGATCTTGCGGCCGGGCGTCGTCTGGTTCGGCGAATCACTCCCTGCCCAGGCGCTCGCCAGCGCCTGGCAGCTGGCTGAGGTGGCCGAATTCGTGATCGTCGCGGGTACCTCCGGACTGGTCCATCCGGCAGCGGCGCTGCCCTTCCACGCGCTCGAACAAGGCGCTCGAGTGGTCGAGATCAACCCCGACCGCACGGCGCTCAGCCAGGCAGCGCACTGGCACCTGGCGTGCAGCAGCGGCACGGCCCTGCCCGCGCTGGCCGACTTACTCGACGCTCCCTGAAGCACGGGTTAAGCTGGCGCCCGGTCACCGTAATCGCGAGGAGACAGACTTGATGCGTCGGGTAGTGTTCAACCAGAAAGGCGGCGTCGGCAAGACAACCATTCTCTGCAATCTGGCCGCCATTTCAGCCAGCCGTGGCCTGAAAACGCTGGTAGTGGACCTGGACGCCCAATGCAATGCCAGCCAGTATCTGCTGAGTTCGGGCGATCTCCAGGCCGCCGCCGGAACGGCGGATTTTTTCGAGGATTCACTGGCTCGCGGCAAGAGCAAGCGCACGCTGGACGAGTTCATTACCCCGAGCCCGTTCGAAAATCTTTCGGTCATGGCGGCCCACCCCGATCTGGAAGAAATCCGGGTCAAGCTGGAAGCGCGCCAGAAAATCTACAAGCTGGCGGGCGCACTCGAGAAGCTGGAAGGGTTCGACGCGATGTATATCGACACGCCGCCGGCACTGAATTTCTACAGCCGCTCCGCGCTGATCGCGGCGACGAACTGTCTGATCCCGTTCGACTGCGACGATTTCGCTCGCCAGGCGCTCTACACGCTCTTCGATAATATCGAGGAGATACGCGAGGACCATAACGAGGGGCTGATCATCGACGGCATCGTCGTGAATCAGTTCCAGACCCAGGCCAAACTGCCGGCCCGGGTGATCACCGAGCTTCGCGAGGAAGGTTTCCCGCTGATCGACACGCAGATCACCAGTTCGGTTCGGGTCAAGGAATCACATGACGCGTCCGTGCCGCTGATTCATGGCGCGGGCTCGCACAAGCTCACGCAGCAGTTCGTCGCGCTTTACGATGAACTGGCCAAAGCCGCAACGCGCAAGAAAAAATAACCCTCGCGTTCAGATCAGCGGCCGACCCACGGCCGTGGCGGCTCCGGAAGCTGCTCGCCGGCCGGCGGTTGTTCGAGTTCGTAACCCAGCACCGGCCGGTAGTCGGACGACCGAATCTGATGCCAGTGCCGCAGCCGCTCCAGATTGGCCGACAGTACCGGATCATCGGGCGCAATTTTCAGCGCGCGCTGCAGCAACTGCTCGGCCACACCGAGCCAGCCCTGCTCTGCCATATCGATGGCGTGATTGTTCAGCCACACCGGGTCGAAAGGATTCGCGTCGGCCGGCAGGCTGACGCTGCGCTCGCCATTACGCTCGCCGCGATTGGTGAAGGGGTTCTCCGCAAATCGCGCCTGAGCCGCCGGGTCCGGCACCGCCTGCGCCCTGGCCGCGCCCACCGTGCCGGCCAGGGTTAGCGCCAGGAGGTAGGGGACCACGCTGTGCCGGCCGATCGCTACCACGAGGGATCCCCGGTGTAGAACGGGGCGAGGAAGCGCGGCGCCGGCATGCTCGCGGGTGCCTGCGGCCGGAACCAGTAGCGGATATAGGCGCCCACGCCCATCTCGTCGTAGTCACGCGCATTGCTGAAGGTCGACTTGCCGCCCACCGAGAAATGCGGCGTGAGCATGTACTCGGCCGCGGCGTGGAAGCCGATGTTGGCGCCGGTTTCGTCGGTGCCTTCGTAGGTCGTTCGGCCGTCGATGCCGCCCGCAACCTCCAGCCGATCCTGGAGCCCGCCGAAGTTGCCGGGGAAGATATCGGCGTCGTCTTCGTCGAAGGCCTGGATGCCCAGGCTGCCGCCGATCCGGTAGGCCAGCCGCTCGTGACGACCGGTCCACTCGATGGGAATACTCACTGCGGTATAGAACTGCGGGCTGAAGTAACCGCCGTGACCCACCGTGAACTCACCCAGATTCTCCTCGTAGAACAGGGTGGTCAGGTTGACGCCAACGGTCAGCTCGCTGTTTCTGCGCTGCATCAGACGATGATAGTAGCCGCCGCCCAATTCGAAATTGAGGTTGTCCTCGACCTTTTCGCCTTCGAGAAAGTAACCCCCGAAGTTGGCATAGACGCCGTTCACGCCGAAGTCGCGGGCAATATCGACCCGAGCGCCGTTGCGGGTCACGCCGCCGAAGCTCGCTTCCTGTCCGGCCAATCCGTCCAGATAGGGATCATGCGTACCGGCATAGGACAGCAGACTGTCGGTGACCGACCGGCGGGCAATGTCCACGCTCAGGAGCACGTCGTCGAAGGTCGGCGTCCAGCGGATGCCGCCCACGAGATTCTCTTCCTCGAAGCCCAGCGGAGTCGAGCCGATATCCAGCCGAAGATTGTTCAGCTCGTAGACCACACCAAGCGCGACGCCGTTGTCGGATTGGTCATAGGCGCTGTTGGACGCGGCAATGGAGGCGGCCGAGCCCGTGCCGTTTTCGGCCTCCGCCAGCGGCAGCGCGCCAAATGCCAGAGAGTTGAAGCCCGACACCCGGCCGGAATCAAGCGCGACCGGGATAACGCGGAAACGCAGACGTCCCGGCCCGGCTTCGCCCAGACTGAACTCCAGCGGAGTCTCAACGTCGGTCAATTCCCCCAGACCGTCCTGACCATCGCGATAGCGCAGGTTCAGGCCCGCCGCCAGCCAGCTGCTGCGCTGAGACTGAATCGTGGCGATCTCGTCTATCAGCTCGCCGCGCGGGTTGCTCGTCCGGCCAGGCGGCGCGTCCGCGGTGGGGCTGTAGGGGCCGTCGTTGTATCGCTGGGCAAGCCGCATCCGCCGCTGCGGCTGATACATGGCCTCGTTGACGGTCTGGCGGGACATCATGTCCGAGTTGTTCTGATACGCCGTACCCGGCACCTGCCGACCCTGGTAGCCGCCGCCATGTGCCGCCGGATAACGCTGTTCCGCCGCCTGCTGGTACTGCCGCGCCTGTTCGGCATAGGCTCGCGCCTCAGGTCCGGACCGTGCTGTCTCGCGCCGGAACGCATAGGCCTGCGCCGGTTCGGCCTGCGCCCGTGACTGGGTGGGCTGACCGAAAGGATTCTGATTGTCCTCCCGACGGTATTCCGCCGGCGTGCCGACCGGCCCGAGGCCGTCGTTCACACGGATCGAATCGAGCGCGAGCGCCTGCTTGAATAGCGACACCGCCTCCTGATCGTTGCCCTGGGCCCGCTCCATGCGACCGGCCAGGACATACAGACGAGGATTCTTCGGATCGCGCTCAAGCGCGCGCTTGACCAGCCACTCCGCTTCGTCGTACTTGCCGGACGCCGTCGCGGCGCTGATGGCGCCCTCGTAGGCCTTGACGTCATCAGGATTGCGTTCCAGCACGTCGTAGTAGAGGTCGAGCGCGTCCAGCGGCTCGTCAAAATCCATGTAAAGCCGGGCCAACGCCATATTCAGCGCCGCGTCTTCCGGATCGGCCGCCAGATGCGGACGCAGATGTTCATAGGCATCCGCCAGCAGACCCTGTTCCCGAAGTGCATCGGCCTTCTGGACGGCAAAACCGGCTTCCAGCTGGGCGAGCCCCTGCCGCTCACTAACCGACAGACTGTCGTACTGGCCGCGCAGGGCTCTGAGCTGGCCGCGGAACTCGGCCTCCATGCCCTGCTGCGACAGCAGGGAAGCATACTGCAGACGCAGCGCCGGGCTCGGCCTGGCGGTCGAGTTCATTGCCTTGCGCAGCATGGCCAACGCGCGATCGGACTGACCGATCTGGGCGTAGCCTTCCGCCAGCGCACCCAGGGTTTCAATGTCCTTGTCCGGCAGGCTGTTGATCCGTTCCAGCGCGGCTTCCGCGCCTTGCAGATCGCCATTGCGCGCCATCACGGAGGCGCGGTTGGCTTCGTAGCGCATCCACATGCGGCGCTGCAGTGCCTGCATGTCGGCGGTTCTTGCATTCGCCGGTACCCGTTCGAGGGTGCGCAGCCCTTCCAGCCAGCGCTCTTCTTCCGCGAGGATCAGCGCACGGATGAAAAGCGCTTCCGGCGTGGCGTCGCTGCCAGCCGTCAACTGCTCAAGCATGGCGTTCGCCCGACCAGTCTGGCCCGTTTGCCGATACAGATCGGCCAGCAGCAGCCGCGAGTACGGGCTGTCCGGATCGGCTTCAATGGACTGATTGAGCAGCTGCTCGGCACGGCGCGCATCGCCGTCACGCATTGCCTGGGCACCGGCTTCACGCAGTGCGGTGGCCTGCAGGCTGTCCAGGCCGGCAATCTGCTGACGCTGCTCGGCCGGAATACTCTCGGCAAATCGCAACGCCTCGTCGCTGCGACCCAGTCGGCTCAGGGCGTAGATCTTGCCGCGTGCTGCGCCTGCGTTGCCCGCATCGGAAGAAAGCACCCGGTTGTACTGGGCCAGCGCGTCCTGATTCCGTCCGGCTTCGGCCAGGGTATCGGCATAGCTCACGCGCACCGCGGTTTCACCCGGGCGGGCCTGCAGCGCATTTTCGAACAGGCTGATCGCTTCGGCCCGATCACCATTCTGACGCGCCTGCTCTGCCGCTTGAACACGGGACCATACCCGCGCGCTCGATAGCGAATCCTGCCAGCGACTTGCGGTGGAGGGCTGCTGGCGGGAGGCCTGCTGTAGCAGCGCCTCCGCCTGGCCGAACTGTTGTCGCTTGAGCGCGATGATGCCCAGGCCACCCAGCGCATTCGCGTTGTTCGGTTCGCGGCTGCGCAGGTCCGAAAAGATATTCTCGGCCTCGCCCAGGCGGTTGTTGTTGAGCGCGTCGAAACCATCGCGCGCCTGCTTGTCGGAGCGTGAAAGCGTGTACGGAGCAGGACTCGTGGTCCGTGGCCCGCCACGAGGGAAATCACGCTTGACCTGGGCATAGCGCGACTTGATGGCGCCGTCCTGCGGGTGGTCCTCCAGATAGCCCTGGTACAGGCCGTAGTCCCCGCTGCGCGCGTCCAGCCATATCAACGCCTGACGGCGAGCCGCCTGAGCGCGACTGGCGACAGACTGGCGGCCCTCCAGGTCGGCAAGAATGCCTATGCCGTCGCGGCGAGTAGCTTCCCGATAGGTCAGATGCTCGGCATACGCCAGACGATAGCGCGGATCATTGGGATTCTCCTCGCTCAGGCGCTTGAGGCCGGCGCGGGCCTCCTCCCAGCCATCAGAGGTGCCGCCGAGAGTCTGGTAGAACTCCAGGCCCAGCTCACCACTCGGCTGGCGGTTGCCGAAATGCTCGCGGTACTTGCTTATGGCCTGAGCTTTCTGGTCATTTTGCCCCAGTTCCCGGGCGCGAGTCAGCGCCTGAGTGTCGTTCGGCTCGGGATCCCTGGCTTGCGGCGCCGGTTTCGTTCCCGCGGTTTTGATGGCCCCCAGACCGGGGTGATCGGGGTTAACCGCGCGCAGCCGGTCACGATAGCTCTGGGCCAGGGATTCGTCGCCCGCGTAGGCGGCGGCCGTGCCCAGCGCCGCCAGCGCGTCGGTATTGTCCGGATCGGCAATCAGGACCTTTTCCCAGGCTGTATTTGCCAGATCCTGACGCCCGCGTTTTTCCCAGAAACGGGCCTGTTCGACCACCTGGGACACGCTTGCTTCTGCTGCGGTGCCGAGCGAGGGAAATGGCAGCGCCACCACGAATGTGAATGCAATGGCACTCAGTGAAATAGCTCGCAACACGTTCGGCTCCAGAGTGGTTCTAACTGTCCGTCATCAATAATCTTGTAGCGATCCGTCAGCCAGCCCTGACCAAAAAGCAGGAGGACGTAATCGTAATACTGAGCGTCATCGCCCCTTGACTCGTCGACGCCGGCTTCGGAGAGCGCCTCTGGGTCAAGCATTCCGGCTTCGAGGGCATGCAGGTAGGGCAGCAGCGCCCAGCTGAACCCGGGCGGGCCGAGCCCGCTCGTTTCCCCGCTGCGCGTATCCACTGTTTCCGGCACGCTCTGGCGATCTACCAGCAGGTCGCGCATGCCATCCAGCGCCTCGGGTGCCGGCGCTCGATCCGACCACAAACCGGACCAGAGGTAGGTGCGGATGGCATCATAACTGCCGATCCAGCCGGTTTCCGGATCTTCGATCACACCCTCGCCGTCGCGAAAGGTCAGCCAGTCCGGCGCCAGACCGCGCTCGTTGTGCTCGGCCAGCAGTTCCGCGTGATTCGAGGCAATCTCGCGCCACGGCCCCGCCGGCTGATACTTGGCCAGGCGCGCCATCAGAAACGCCGGCACATAGCTGGGATTGAGGCGCCATACGCCCTCTTCCGGCGTGAACCCCCGGGGCGCAGGCAGCAGGACACGGCCCACGCCGGGAATGGTGTCGGTCGATTGCTCGAGCGTCATCTCCAGCAGTGCGTTGGCCAGCTCGAGATAGTCGTCTCCGCCCCACAGACGATAGGCCTCTATCAGACTGTAGGCCATCCACAGATCCGCGTCGCTGGCCGGATTATCGTCCAGCACACGCCACTCGCCGTTATCGGCCTGACCCCACAGCCAGGCGGGCAGCTTGCGCTTCATGCTGCCGCCCGAGAGGTTGTTCTCGGCCCATTTCAGTATGGCGTCAAAGCGCTTCTGATCGTCCGCCACCAGCGCAAAGAACATGGCGTAAGCCTGCCCCTCCGAAGTCGACCGACTACCGGAGAGATAATCGATCACGCGCCCGTCCTCCTGGACGAAACGCTCGGTAAAGGTTTTCCAGGATGTCCAGTCACGCTGGCACTGCCACCAGGTCCAGAACGCCGCGCTCGCCCCCAGCGAGGCGAGCACGGCAATTCCGATAGCAGCAGTACGCGCATGCCGCATGCAGTTAGCTCGCGCTCACTCTTGCGCGCGAAGCCGACCGCAGGGCGCGGTATACGACGATCGCCAGGACCAGGACGATGCCCAGCGCCAGCACCAGCAGCAACAGCGGCTGCTGGGAGAACCACCAGTGGATACGAGTGGTCAGCGGCAGCGAACCGCGATAGTGGATATCGCCCAGCCGGTAGTAGTTCACTGCGCCCTCGCTGACCAGCGTTACATCGCCCTGCACGAACTGAGAACGTGACGGGTTCTGCAGCAGATCGGCCAGCTCCGGCAGGCGGCTTTCGTCACGCGCGAAAACCGCGACCACGTCGCGATCAGAGGACAACGGTGACTCGAACCCGACGATGGCGCCCAGATCACCGCTGCTTTCGGTGATCACCCGCCCGGCATGCTGCTGGGCGGCCTCGATATCCCGATTGGCGATCAGCGAGGTCACACGATCAATCCAGCCCAGCGTCCGCAGGCTGACCTGCCCGGACTCCAGCGACAGCGGCATGTGCTCGCTCCACTGCGCCAGCAGGGGCTGGGTTTCCGGCGTGCCGAGCACCAGCACGTCGTGGCCCGCCATGGCCGCCGTATCGGCGCCCAGCACCGTCTTCACGCGAATCGCGGGATAGCCGGTATTCCGACCCACGTGGCCCATGATCATCAGGTAGGCCTCGATGGCCTGATTCGACGGGTTGGACGGCAACGCCACGATACTCTGACGCAGGTCGGCCAGGCGGCTGAACGGGAAGCCCGAATTGGCCAGCTTGGCCAGGTCCGGCATGCGCGAGTAATGGGAGAGGCCGCTCAGGTCGATGGTGGACGACGGGTCGATGATGCCCACCATGTTGTCCAGAGAGCTTCGGCACTCCGTCGGCGTTCTTTCGAAGAAGAAGCGGAACGACATGCGGCTCGTGCCGGCCAGCTCGTAGCCCGGCAGAAACACGGTGGCCTCGTCGTGCAGCATCTCGCGGCCACCGACCGCCTTCTCCAGCATGTTCGGCTCCATCTTGCGCGCGCTCAGTTCCAGGCCGCGAACGAAGGTGTCGTTGATGCTGACATTCATCGTCGAGTTGCCGACGTAATACGGAGGGGTATAGCGGTACTTGAGATCAACCGGCACGCCATCGGAGCGCCAGGTGAACAGGTCCGGCGGCGTCGCAAAGTCGAAGGACACCGGCGGCGGCTCGTAGCCTTCCGACTGGAGCCGCTGCCGATTCTCCAGAATCTGGGCGAACTCGACCGGCTTGTCCGTCGGAATCCAGCGCGGCGCATCGTAGGGCTTGCGGGGCTCGGGCTGGATGACTTCGCGAATCAGCGCGTAATCACCGGACATCGCCGGGCTGCCGATGGTGACGGCACGCGCAGCGTTGTTCAGGGACTCGGCATCGCTGCCTGCCACCACGAGCAGCTTACCGCCCTGCGGGTTTTCCTGAATCGCCACTCTGGCGCCCTGGCCTTCGGGCACACTCACACCGGCCGGCGCCTGGTTGCCGTTGACGAACACAACCGCGTTGCCCGGCGGCAGATTGCCCTTGAGGGCAGGAAAGGTCGCGCCGCGATAGCTGGCAAGACCACCGAACCAGGACGCAACAATACCGGCCGCATTGAGCGTGCCGGCCGACGGCTCCGCCGGAAACACGAAAGGCAACTGCAGCCGCGCCGCATCACGCTTGTCGAAAAACGGCCTCGGCAGATTCGCCAGATCGTTCACGGCGTTCAGCGGCCTGGCATTGATATTCAGCGTACTGCGGTTGCTGATCAACCCCCACAGCGAGCTGTGGAAATCATCCTCGCACTCCAGCGTGTAGTGGGCGATGAACTCGAACGTGATCTCGTTATAGTCCACGAACAGGCGCGGATCGAGCTCGACCTGGCGCTCGGCGCCGTCGGCCGTGTCGTCATCCAGCGCCAGCGACTGAGCCAACTCGCCATTGACCAGGATATTCAGGTGGCTCAGCTCGTAAATGAGTGCGTTGGAGTGGGCGATGTTCAGCGTGAGACTCGCCGAGTTGATGACTTCGTCGGTGCGCACCGAAAATGGCACTTCGAAGCGATCATCCGTGCCGCGCAGGCGAATCGGCTCCCCCACGCCCAGCTGGCGGAAGGTAATGCGGCGCGTGGCCGCCTGGCTGTCCGGACGCTCGAGTTCGCCGCTGTTGGCGGACGCCTTGATGCCGACCGACTGCTGGGCACGCACCTCCGGCGAGGCCATCAGGCCGGCGCCGACCATGAGCGCCACGACCGCAGCCGTAGCCCGCGGGGCGCGTCGCAGCCAGGAGAAGCTCAACGCCGTCTTGACCCCGCCAAAGCCGTAGCGAATGACTTCGCCCGCCGACTTGAGCGGATGATCCACGTCGCGCTCCTCGCGCCAGCCCACCCAGGCGTCGGCGCGGCCGAACATCACGTAAACCAGATGGCGCCTTTCCGCCAGCGTTAGGTCCCCAAAGCGCAGGCGTATGTTCTTGTCGTCCACTGTCACTACCTCTGCTGGCAAGTAGGTTTCATTATCGGTTTCGGGCAGGATCGCCAACTGCACGCTGTCGCCGGCCTTCACGCCGGGGACCGCGCGCCACTTCAGCGAGCTGCCTCCCAAGGAAATGTCGTCGGTGGTCACCGACAGGAGCTGATTGTCCGGCAGGCGAAGAAACGCCGGGAGCTTGTGCTCGACGCGGGTCGAGCGGCGCCCCTGGCGCGCCTCGCGCGCCACGGCCACGCCGGCGCCGAGAAGAATGATGTTGTACAGCGCCCAGACCATGTTGAGGATCACGGTATCGACCTCGTATGTGTTCCAGAACAGCAGGCGGCCAATGCCCACCAGAAAGCCGATGATGTTGGCAAAGAGCATCAGGAAGAACGGCCAGGCGATGTCCGTATCGATATAACTCTTCTCGATGATGCCGCCCTTGTCGGTCACGTTGAACTTGCCCAGCTTGGGGTTGATCAGCGCGAGCCACGTGGGGCGCATGATGTGCCACGCCAGCACGGTTTCGTAGGCCTCGGCCCAGAAGGAGTGGCGATACGGTCCCTGCATGCGCGACGTGGCCACGTTGGAAATGACCAGATGCGGTAGCACGTAAACGGCGATGAGCAGCGCCCAGGCCTGGAAAATATGGGCTTCGAGGAAAAGATAGCTCAGCGGCGCAATCAGGAAGATGACGCGCGGCACGCCGTAGAAGAAATGCAGCATGGAGTTGGCGTAGCACAACCGCTGCCCCCACTTCAGGCCCTTGCCCAGGAACGGGTTGTCCACCCGGAAGATCTGCGCCATGCCGCGCGCCCAGCGAATACGCTGGCCCACGTGGCCCGACAGCGACTCGGTGGCCAGACCGGCCGCCTGCGGGATATTGATGTAGGCGCTTTTCCAGCCCGCCCGGTGCATCTTGAGCGACGAGTGGGCATCCTCGGTGACGGTTTCCACCGCGACGCCACCGATTTCCTCCAGCGCTTCCCGGCGCATGACGGCGCAGGAGCCACAGAAGAACGAAGCGTTCCAGAAGTCGTTGCCGTCCTGCAGCAGCCCGTAGAACAACTCGCCCTCGTTGGGCACCTTGCGAAAGATGTTCAGGTTCCGCTCGAACGGATCCGGCGAGAAGAAATGGTGCGGCGTCTGGACAATCGCCAGGTCCTCGTCTTTCAGAAAGCCGCCGACGGTGACCTGCAGGAACGACCGCGTGGGAATGTGGTCGGCGTCGAATATGGCAACCAGATCGGCGTTGGTGCGCGCCAGGGCGTAATTGATGTTGCCGGCTTTCGCGTGTTCCGAGGTCGGCCGCGCGATATAGCCAATACCGGCCTCCTCCGCCAGCACCCGGCAATCCTCCCGAGCGCCATCGTCCAGCACGAAAATGTTGATCTTGTCGGCCGGCCAGTCCAGATCACTGGCGGCAAGAATGGTCGGGCGAATCACGTCCAGCGGCTCGTTGTAGGTCGGAATGAACACATCGACCGTGGGCCACTCGCCGGTATCGGGCGGCAGCACCGTGGGCTTTCGCTTGAGCGGCCAGAGCACCTGGAAATAGCCCATCACCAGCACGACCAGGGCGTAGATTTCCGCGCCGAGCAGCGCCATCGTGAAGATCAGATCGAGCGTACTGACCAGCGGATCACCAATGCCCAGCGTGTCCGTCACGCGCCAGTACATGTACCGGAAGCTGCTGATCAGTGAGAACAGGATCAGGATTACGGAAACCAGATGGCCTTCGTACTGCCTGATCCAGAAGGCGACGATGAGACTGCCCAGCGCAAAAAGCGCCTGCCATTTAAGATCCAGCGGGGTGGTCACCAGCACGTAGACCGCGAACGCGGACACGATAGCGATCAGCCATATGACCAGGCGATTGCCCCACAGCCCGGATTCGCTCATCCGGTTGAGTCGAGGCACGAACCAGCCGCTCCGCCGCCAGGAGGCGCCGGGCGTATGCTGCTCGTCATTGATTACGGCCTGCTGCCGTCTTTCATCGTTCGTCATTGGCGGAGCGATCCCCCCTGTCAAGATCGCGGCGAAGTTCGACGTGTAGCGGCTCCTCAGGCACGCCGCCACCGCTCTTCGCGCTTCTTTATTCTATGTTCACGCTTTCCGTGCTTCCCGACTATTATTGTGCAGCCACAAAGCTCCGGCGTCGCGACGCGCAGTATACAACACTGATTTGCCTTCCGGTTCAAGTTCTTGTCGTATATAAAAAGAAATTGTCTGAACCGGGTTCGCGCCGACTGACGCGCTACAGAAGCGTTCTGAGCCAGGCGGCGATTCCTCGAATATCCCTGGCGGCCACCGATCGGCTGTTGTAAACGGTCACGGGCTGCCGGCAGGCAAAGGCTTCCTGGACCGACATGTCCGAATGAATCTGCCATAGCGGCGTGCGGCTGCCCAGCGTTCGCTTCATCACCTGCACCACGTCGCGGGTCAGCGGTTTGTCCCAATCCGTCTGGTTGGCCACATAGTGCACACCCGGCCAGCGATCGCGTTCGCCGCAGTATTCGCTCAGATAACCATTGACGGCGTCCAGCGTCGCAAACGAAGCGGCGTCGGCGAGCAGTACCACCATGATGATGTCGGCCGCCCGCATGACCTGCCGCAGATACACGCTGGGCCCGGGCGGCGTGTCAATGAGGATCAGCCCGTGATCAAAGCCGTCGAGCTGCGTGTTCAGCCAGTCCGGATCGTCCTGAAGCATGCGCTCGAAGGCTTGCCGCTGGCGATCGCTGCTCGCGCCGTAACCCAGACACTCCACCCCGGCAGGGCTTCGGTGACAGGCCGCCTGGAATGATCCACCGTTCAAGGCGGCCGGCAGCAGCCCACGCCCGTCCACTACACCGGCGCCATGGTGCAGACGCAACATGTTCTGCGGATCGAGATCGACCGTGAGCACGCCGTTGCTCTTGCCGCCGCCCGCAAGCAGCAGCGCCGCGGCCAGATTCGCCGTCAGCGTTGTTTTTCCCACGCCACCTTTCGGCGACACCATCGCAATTCGAGCCAACAGCTTCCCCCCGAAACCGTGTTGCCGCCCCGGTCAGTCGCGGCGCTTGCCTTCCTTCCTGAACTTACTGTTGAGCCGCTTCAGACTGTTCCTGAATTCGCCGTCAGCCGGTGACGCGCTATTCTTGGACCCGGTTGCCAAACGATCGCCGCTGCGCAGCCGAGTGAGCGTTGCCTCCAGACTGCCGCGAGCCGGGTTCGACGGCTCGCCTCCTGGAGATTCGGCGCTCGGCGCGCCGCGCGGGGCCGATTGAATCCGCCTTGGCGTCGCGGCGCGCTTTCCGACCGGGCCATCCGAGCGGCGCCGACGCGGCTGATCAAGCTCGTCCTCGGTCATCCCGAACGCCTCGGCGAGCGACGGCCCCTCGCCCTCATCCTCATCATCCTCGGCTATCGTCGATGCCCGAGAAGGGCGGTCATCGCGCGCGTCATCCGCGCCATGCGTCGCGCCGCGAATCTTGCGGCCACCGGCAGCGTCTCCGAAAATTTCGTAGAGATCGGGTGGAGAAGAATCGCCAGGCTGATCCTCTCCGGAGTCCTGCTCGTCGTCGCCCACCGGCTTTTCGGCCTTGGCGGGCTTACTCTCAGCCGGGAGCGAGGTGGACGCCGAAGCTGGCCCCGAAGCCCGACCGGCGCGGTCCGCACCGCGTTTCGCCTTCGTCTGGGCCACCGGCTCTTCCCGTTTCGGGGGCTGTCGCCGTCGCGGTGGTTCGGCAGGCAAATCGTTTTGACTGCCCTGGTCCTGGCCGCCCGGCGCCTCCCCCTCTTCAGCCGATTGGTAGCGTGCCCGCAGCTCACCCAGCAGCGGCCAACGGTCCGCCAGGTCGGGCTCTTCAGGGCGCTGACGACGGTCGCTGTAGCCGCCAGCGTCGAGACCGTATCGACCGAACAGCCGATCGACATCCTTGCTGACGGGCTTATTGCTATCAGTCATCGGCTTTTCTCGAATACGAGGTCGGCCGCTGCCGGACCAACCACATGCATCTGGCCCAGCCGGAACTCCACGGCGTCATCCAGCCCATCGGGCTCCGTGACCTGCTTGAGAATCAATTCGTTGCCGGCGCCGACCACGTCGAACCACTGGCCATAGGCGCCTTCCAGAACGGCCGTGCTCCAGGCCAGCGCGCCGCTGCCAAAGGCGGCGCGCAGCGGCGCACAGCGGTGAATCACCGACAAGTAGTCATCCGTTTCTCTGACTTCCGCCACGCCCCACTCCAGCCGCGACCAAAGCGCATTGAAGCACGTTTCAAGACCCTTGAGGCTGTCGCCATCCGCCGGCGGATTTTCCTCGGCCAGGCGCGCGCCGGCTTCCGACATCAGCCGGCGTAGTTCCTCGATGCTCATCCGCGCTTCCAGAGAAGCGGCCAGACACGGCAGGAACGCCCGCCATTGTGCAGCGCAGAGGTGCTGTCGGATGTAGCCTTCACTGGCCGAGTCGAGCCTGGCCATTAATTCCCGTTATCCTGCATATCAAGTGGTCGCGGTTATAGCATAGCCGCCCTGCGCGCAGCCAAGCCCGCACGCGCGGGGGCCTGGCGGATCAGCCCGCATGCCCTTCCAGCCGCTCCTGCAGATGTTTGAGCATGGCTGCGGTGGCGCCCCAGATGTAGCGCTCGCCAAAGGGCACAGCATGGTACGGCACTTCCATGCCATCGCGTTTGAAGACCTCGCGCTGGTAGTTGGCCTTGTCGAGCACGAACTGCAGCGGCACTTCGAAGACCTCCACGACTTCCTGCCCGTCCGGGGCGTAGTGCGCATCCGGCGACAGCAGCCCCACCACCGGCGTCACCCGGAAGCCCGTGACGGTGGGATAGTCATCCAGATAGCCGATCACCTCGACCTGTCCGCGCGCCACGCCGATCTCCTCTTCGGTCTCCCGCAGCGCCGTATCCCGCGGCCCACGATCATCCGGGTCGGCCCGTCCGCCCGGAAAGGCAATCTGACCGGCGTGTCGACGAAGCCTGTCGCTGCGCTGCGTCAGCAGCAGTGTGGGTTCGGGCAGTCGCGCGACAATAGGCACCAGTACGGCGGCGGCCTGCAGTCGCGACAGATCCTGTAGCGCCAGCGCTTCGCGCGCCTGTTCCGGCAAGCCCAGATCCACCATGCGGCGTTCCGATTCGCGGGTATGGCGCAGCTCGCTGCGCAACCGGTCGATCAATGCGGTCATCCCGCCTCCGCGGCGGCGCGCCCGTCGTTCGGAATGGCGGGACTCACCGCCATCAACGCGCCGGCCGACGCGGGCCAGCCGCCGTTTTCGGCGAGCCGGCGACCGGTGAAAAAGCAGCCCTGCAGAGCACCGCCGGCATCCCCGGAATTCTTGTTGACCCCCCCTGTACCCGATGCTAGCTTGGCGGCGCCGTCGTTCATGTCAAAGTGATGAGCAAGCAAGAGAATCTCTGGAGTCTGAAGGAGGCCGACCAGGCCCATGGTGCCGCCAAGGGCGCCGCGTTTCGTGCCTTCAAGCAACTGAAGGACGGCCTGGATGAGGGACGTGATTATTTCTATCTCCGTGCGGGTCAGGATGATTCGGAAATCGAGACGCTGAAGAACCGCGGCAGAATCTACGAAAACAGCGTCAATGCCATTCTGCTGACCGATACCGGCTACGCGGCGCTCATGGATTTTCTCGAAGACTGAGGCCCTACCACGTTCGCCGCTCAGCCCATGGCGTCCGCCAGCAGGACTTCAAGCCGATCCTGATCCGCCGCGAACCGGCGAATGCCTTCCGCCAGCTTGTCGGTAGCCATGGCGTCCTCATTCATCGCCCAACGGAAATCCCGCTCGTTCAAACGCAGGCGACTGACCGTATCCTCGCCGCTCCGCTCGATTGCGTGGCTGACGGACCCGGCCGACATGCCCTGCAGTTCGTCAAGCAGTGCTGGCGATATGGTAAGCAGGTCGCAGCCTGCCAGCGCGCGAATCTGATCGCAGTTGCGGAAGCTGGCCCCCATCACATCCGTGCGATAGCCAAAGCGGCGCGCGTAGGCATGAATGCGGCGCACCGATTGCACACCGGGATCATCCTCGGCCTCGAAATGGGCCACGCCCTGCGCCTGCTTGTACCAGTCGGTGATCCGCCCGACGAACGGGGAAATCAGCGTGACGCCGGCATCAAAACAGGCGGCCGCCTGCGCCAGACTGAAGATCAGCGTCATGTTGCAGCGAACACCTTCGGCTTCCAGCACGGCCGCGGCGCGAATCCCTTCCCAGGTCGAGGCGATCTTGATCAGAATGCGGTCGCTGGCCACGCCCAGGTCGGCATACAGCGCATGCAGCGCCCGCCCCTTCTCGATGGTGGCTGCCGTGTCGAACGACAGCCGGGCCGCCACTTCGGTGGACACATAGCGCGGAATATGCCGCGTGATTTCCCGGCCAAACAGGCACATGAGCCGGTCCACGGCCATTGCGGCCGCTGCGCACCGATCCGAGCCGTTCTGCTGCCCGTAGGCGGCCGCCTCGTCAAACAGCGCCCGATACTCGGGTAGCTGCGCGGCGGCCAGCACCAGGCTGGGGTTGGTGGTGGCGTCGGTCGGCGCAAATTTGCGGATGGCGCTAATCTCTCCCGTATCCGCCACCACGGTGCCCAGCGCGCGCAGGGCGTCGAGGGCGTTCGCGGGATCGGGCCGGGCGGCTGTATCTGCCATGTCTTTCCTGCACACTGTCAAAGCTGAATACCGGCAGCCGGTCTGGCTGCTGCGTGAGCGGCATCATAAATCATTGCACCCTTGGAGACGCCCGTGAGCCACGCCGTCGCGCTCATCCAGCGCATGCCTGACGCCTTCGACCCGAAGGCCGCACCCGGCCTCGACGCCACCGTTCAGTACCGGATCAGCCAGCCGGTTTACGCCCGCATCGCGAACAATCAGTGCACCGTTCACAACGGCGAGGCGGAGTCGCCGGACGTCACGCTCGACATCAGCGATGACGACCTGATCGCGCTGCTCGCCGGGCAGCTCAACGGCACCACGGCCTTCATGACCGGCCGGCTGCGTATTCAGGGCGACCTCATGCTGGTCCAGAAACTCCTGGGCCTGTTCGACAAATCCGCTTTCCGGGACTGAGCCCCTACCGCGTCTGTCGCCCGTTCGACCCATGCGTCCTCCGCATCTGCGCGTGGCCGGCGAAGCGCCGCTCGACTCGGACTGGCCTGTCATTGACCAGGCGCCGGAGGCCGGGCTGTACCTGGTCCGCGAGGATGGCCGGCTGACGCTGCGTGATGCCGGTCGCCCCGAAGCGCGTGGGGTCCACGCAGATGCGCGCAGCGAGGCGATTCGCAAGCGACTTGAATCCGGCCGGCGATCCCCGCTCGCGCGCGCGGTAGGCCTGCACAAACAGCCCGACCTGCGGGTGCTGGACGCTACCTTCGGCCTGGGCCGGGACGGCTTCGTGCTGCTGCATCTGGGCGCCCGGATCATGGGCTGCGAACGCAACACCGTGCTGCAGCAGCTGCTCGGCGATGCACTGACGCGCGCCGGCGCGCTGTCCGATCGCTGGCTGGGTCTGCAGGGGCAGGACGCCGCCTCGTGGCTGCAGGCGCACCCGGAAGCCGACTTCGATGTGGTGTACATCGACCCGATGTTCGACGCCCCGGCGCGCAAGGCCCTGCCCAAGCTCGAGCTGCAGCTGCTGCGGGACGTGGTGGGCGACGATGCGGATGTGGATCAGATGTTCGCGGTCGCCCGAGGCGTTGCGCGGCAGCGGGTGGTGGTCAAGCAGCATCCGCGCGGGCCGTCGCTTGCACGGCCGGATTTCAGCGTCGCGAGCGGCAAGACCCGTTTCGACGTCTATCTGACCAGCGACAGATCCTTCAGGTAGCGCTGAAAGTTCTCGACGTAATGATGGGCGGACCAGGTGATCATTTTCACCTGCTCGTCGGTGAGTTCCCTCACGATGCGCCCGGGTGATCCGAGCACCATGCTGTTGTCGGGGATTTCCTTGCCCTCGGGAATGAGGGTGTTCGCGCCGATCAGGCAGTTGCGCCCGATGCGCGCGCCGTTGAGCACGACCGCATTGATACCGATCAGGCTGTTGTCGCCAATGGTACAGCCGTGCAGCATGACCATATGCCCCACGGTAACATCCGCCCCGACGGTCAGCTGTATGCCTTCGTCGGTATGCAGCACCGAACTGTCCTGAATATTGCTGCCGCGCCCGATGTGAATCCGGTCCGTATCGCCCCGCACCACCGTGTTGAACCACACGCTGGCGTTGCGTTCGAGCACCACGTTGCCGATCACCGTGGCGTTGTCGGCAATGAAATACTCACCTTCATCCGGGAGCTGCGGTGACTTGTCTTCCAACTGGTAAATCATGGTGGCGCCACTATCCACGGGCGTACCGGGCAATGCAAGCGTTCGCCCTGGCGCTGGCGGCGGGGCTGCTGCTGGCCGGCTGCGGCGATTCGCCGGCCGACCGCCCCCTGCCGCCACTGGCGACCGACGACGTCATTCTGGCCTTTGGCGATTCACTGACCCACGGTACCGGAGCCCGGTCGAGCGAAAGCTACCCGGCGGTCCTGCAACGCCTGATCGACCGGCGCGTCGTCAACGCGGGCGTGCCGGGTGAGACCACCGCCGAGGGCCGCGAGAGGCTGCCCGAACTGCTCGACAGACACCGGCCGTCGCTGGTGATTCTCTGCCTGGGCGGCAACGATTTCCTGCGCCGCCAGCCTGTATCAGCCACGCGCGACAATCTCGACGCCATGATCCGGGAAATCAGCCAACGCGATGTGCCCTTGCTGCTATTGGCCGTTCCCGAGCTCAAGCTGGGATTTCAGCCTGCGCCGCTGTATTCGTCGCTGGCCGAAGACAGCGGCGTGGCGCTGATGCCTGACATCCTGGCAGACATTCTTGGCGACCGGAGCCTGAAGGCCGATCCCATCCATCCCAACGCCCGCGGCTATGAACGGCTGGCCACGGGCATTGCCGATCATCTGCGCGCCGCCGGGGCCATCCCCTAGCCCGACCACTTCGCGTAGGCGCTAGCGCCGCTGGCCAGGCTTGAACGCCACCTGATCACGCACGTAGGCGGGTTCAAGCTCGGCCGCATCGACCCAGCGGCCCGCGCGAAACTCGACCGCCGCCAGCCGGGCAACGTCGCCCGCCCGCGGCTGATCGATCAGGATATCGGCCGGCTGCCGGCCGGTGCGCGCCAGCAGCGCCGGGTAAGCGTCCCATCCGTCGCCGGCCAGCAGGCAGTCCGCGGAGGGCGCCGCGGCCAACGCCTGATCCGGCGCGCCGACCCGGTCCGGCACGACCGGCGCGATCACGCCGTCATGACGTCGATAAACGCCCAAGTAGACTTCGCGCATCCGCGCGTCCTGAACCACCTGGCAGTACTCGGCCGTGCCGGCGGCCAACCGGAAGGCGCCCGCTGCCAGGCAGGCCAGACTGGAGACGCCGATTACCGGCAGCCCGCCGGCAAATGCCAGGCCCTGCGCCATGCCGAGCACGGCACGCAACCCGGTAAATGCGCCCGGCCCCCGTGCCACGGCCAGCGCGTCCAGATCCGACAGCGCCCAGCGCGCGCGGGCCAGCAGATCATGCGCCATGGGCAGCAGAATATCTGCCTGCCGCCGCGGCGCCAGTTCAAAGCACTCGTCGATCAGGCGCTCGTCATCCCAGAGCGCCACCGACGCCGCAAGACTCCCGCCTTCCAGTGCCAGTAGTCTCATGGTGCCTCGTCGAGCCGCTTCAGAAAATCCGTGGCGTCCGCCAGAATGGACGTGACCGGCAGCGGTGGCAGACTCTTGAGAAAGGTTCTGCCATACCCCTTGGTCCGCAGCCGCGGATCACAGACCGCCAGCACGCCCCGATCACTGGCGTCGCGGATCAGCCGGCCCACCCCCTGCTTGAAGGCAATGACCGCCTGGGGCAGCTGGAGTGACTTGAAGGGCGAGCCGCCCTCATCCCGGATGGCCTCAATCCGGGCGTTGAGCACCGGGTCGGAGGGCGAAGCGAAGGGCAACCGGTCGATAATGACCAGCCGCAGCGCCGGCCCGCGCACATCCACACCCTCCCAGAAGCTGCTGGTGCCGACCAGCACGGCGTTGCCGTCAGCGCGAAAACGGGCGAGCAGATCGGCCCGCCCGCTGCTGCCCTGTACCAGCAAGCGGTCACCGAAACGCTCGCGCAGCCGCTGCGCCCAGATGGAGACGGCGCGGTAGCTGGTGCACAGCACGAAAGCCCCGCCGTCGCTGGCATCGAGCAGCGGCCACATGGCGTCCACGGCCCGGTCGTCAAACTGGGGCGCCCCCGGCGCGGGCAGCTCGGGCGGCAGGTACAGCAGGCTGTTGCGGGCGTAGTCGAACGGGCTTTGCAGCAGCAGTTGTTCGGCTTCCGGCAAGCCGAGCCGTTCGGCAAAGTAATCAAGCCTGTCATCGACGCTGAGCGTGGCGGAGGTCAGAATCCAGGCGCGCCGGCCCTGCTCTACCGCCCGGGCGAAGGGCGCGGACGCGTCCAGCGGGGTCTGATGCAGAAACCATCCAGCGCCGCGCCATTCCAGCCAGCGCACCGTATCGGGCACGCCGTCACGCAGCGTGTCGAACCGCTCCAGTGTCTGCGCGGCCCGACGCATCACGGCGGCGAGCCCCTCGGTCCGGTCGGCCGCGGCACGGCCCAGCTCAATGGCCTGCGCCACCGCCTGTCGCGCATCCGCCAGCGCATCGGCTGCCCCGGCCGACTGCGTCAGCGCGTCCCAGGGAAAATGACCGCCGCCGGAGGGCAGCGCGGTATCCAGCGCGCGTTGCGCGTCGGCGATAACCTGAAATGCTTCGGCCAGCGCGGGCATGTCGCCGCCGGCGGCATCCAGCTCGGTCAGTCCGTCGCGCGCCAGGTCCTTGAGTTGCCGCGCGCTCACGGTCATGCCGAAGAATCGGCCGGCCAGATCCGGCAGCTTGTGCGCCTCGTCCAGCACGATGGCGTCCGCACCGGGCAGCACTTCACCAAAGCCCTCTTCCCGCAGCGCCAGATCGGCAAAGAACAGATGATGATTCGCCACCACGATGTCGGCGGCCTGGGCTTCGCGCCGGGCCATAAGCACCCAGCAGTCGTCATAGAACGGGCAGTCCTGGCCCAGGCAGTTTTCCACCGTGGACGTCACCCGGGGCCAGAGCGGCGACGGCTCGGCCGGATCGCCAATCTCGCTGATGTCGCCGGTGCGCGTGGTCGCGGCCCACTCACGCACGCGACGGAGCTGGCCGTGCAGCCGCGCATCCAGGCCGGCCGAAGATTCAGCCGTATCAAGCCGGTACAGGCATAGATAGTTGGCGCGTCCCTTGAGCAGGCTGATCCGGGGCCTGGATTCGCAAGCGGACAAGGCCAGCGGCAGGTCCTTGCTGAAAATCTGATCCTGGAGGTGGCGCGTGGCGGTAGCCACGATGGCCTTGTAGCCACTGTTCACCAGCGGCAGCAGATAAGCCAGCGTCTTGCCGGTGCCGGTGGGTGCTTCCACGAGCAGCTGACCTGCTGCGTCCAGGGTATCGGACACGCGGGCGGCCATTTGCGACTGCGCCTCGCGCGGCGCGAAGCCTTCCACATGCCGCGCCAGTGGCCCGTCTGCGGCGAACCACTGCCGCACGGAGCGGGCGCTCACCGTCCCCGGGTTTGCGACAGGTACACCTGTGAACGCGAACGGGCCTCGGCCGCACCGGCGGCATCGCCGCGCATCTGGCGGGCTTCGGCAATCAGCTTCCAGTTGCCGGCTCTCACGTAGGGATTGTCACCGGCCAGGCTGTTGGACTTGCGCGCCATGGCCTCGGCCTGCTCCGGCTCGCCCTGGTCCAGCCTGAGCGCGGCCAGCCGCTGGAAGATGAAGGGATTGCGCGGCTCCACCGCCACGGCCCGCTCCACGTAGGCGGCAGCCTGCTCCGGCTGGCCTTCGCGGGCCTTGGTATCGGCCTGCCCCAGCAGCGCCACCACTGCTGGGCCGCTGGCCTCGGCGACAGTGCGTGGGGGTGGCGGACCCTCGGGCTCGGGTTCGGGGGCGACGCTGCCGGCGCCGGGCTCTGCATCGGGCCGGCTCTCGCCCGACGCCGGCCACGGCGCCGGCGCGCCGGAGCTGTCACTCGGCGGCGGCATGCGCTGCGGCGGCGGATAGCGTGAGGGCGTCGCGCAGGCCGCCAGCATGGCCAGCAGCAGCGACGCCGAAACTAATCTGAGCAGGTTCATCTGAACAGGTCCCGGAGCCAGTTGGAGTCATCCTCGTCCCGGCGCTCTTCCGGCGAGGTAACGGATTCATCATACGCGCCGCGCTCTTCCTGTTCGGAGCAGTCAATAAGACCGTCCGGCACGTAATCCTCAACAAACGGCACCTTCACGGCGCGGCTGCAGTCACGCCCGCCCACACTGTTCGGCCCGCGGCTGCCTCGGAAACGATCGTCGCCGAGCAGCAGCTCACGCACTTCCAGACCTTCCGGTCGCGGCGGATCGAAGGACCGCGGCCCGATCTCCGCCATGATCCCGGACCACAGCGGCAGCGCCCCGCTGGCTCCGGCCAGCTTGCCAGGCTTGTTGTCGTCACGCCCCACCCAGACCACGGCCACGGCGTCGCCGCTGTAGCCGGCAAACCAGCTGTCGCGCAAGTCATTGGAGGTGCCCGTCTTGCCTGCAAGATTCAGCTGCGAGGGCAAACGGCTGTAGGCCGAACGCGCCGTGCCCTCGCGTACGACGCGCCGCATGGCCCAGTTGAGCAGGTAGACCGACTGCTCGTTGACGGCACGGCGGGTCTTGAGCGAATAGCGCGACAGCGGCTCGCCCTCGCGAGTCGTGACCGCCTGAATGGCCAACAGCGGCGTCTGGTAGCCTCCGCCGGCCAGCGTGTTGTAGATCTGGGCGACCTCAAGCGGACTCATCTCCACGGCGCCCAGCGCGAGCGACGGCACCGCCATCGGCTCACCCGGATAGCCCAGCGCCTTCAGATTCTCGACCACACGGGGCAGCCCGACCTCGAGCGCCAGCCGGCTGGTTGCCAGGTTATAGCTGTGCACCAGCGCCTGATACAGCGGCACATGGGTACCGTGGCTCCGATGGTCATAGTTTTCCGGCTCCCAGATATCGCCGTTGGGCTGGCGCACCTGCAGCGGGCTGTCGTCCACCGGCGTGACCAGACTGTATTTCGACGGGTCTTCCAGCGCGGTCAGATACACCACGGGCTTCATCAGCGACCCGATCTGGCGCTGCGCATCCAGGGCGCGGTTGAAACCGGCGTAGCTGGCGTCCCGCCCGCCCACCAGGCCCAGAACGCGGCCGTTCTCGATACTGGTCACCACGGCGGCGGCCTGAAGGCTCTTCTTCTCAACATCGCCGCGGCGTTCCAGCTGCTCGACACCCGAGGACACCTGTTCTTCGAGGGTCTCCTGCACGAACGGGTCCAGCGTGGTGAAGACGCGCAGCCCCTCTTCGGTCAGATCGGAATCGCGGTAATGCCCCTTGAGCTGCTTTTTCACCAGATCAATGAAGGCGGGATACTGCGTGGTGCTGCGGCTACTGCCGCGGGAAACTCCCAGCGGTTCGTTCTGGGCGCGCGTCGTTTCCGCGTCGTTCAGGAAGCCGGCGTCGCGGAACATCTCCAGCACGAGATTGCGGCGCTTGCGAGCCCGGTCGGGAAACCGTCGCGGATTGTAGTAGCTCGGACCCTTGACCATGCCAACCAGCAGCGCAAGCTCCTCGGGCTGCAGCTCTTCCAGCGGCTTGCGGAAGTAGAAGTAGCTGCCCAGCCCGAAGCCGTGAATGGCGCGACCGCCGTCCTGCCCCAGGTACACCTCGTTCAGGTAAGCCTCAAGAATGTTTTCCTTGGCGTAATGGGCATCGAGCAGGATGGCCATGATGGCCTCCTTGCCCTTGCGTACGAGCGTCTGGTCATTATTCAGGTAGAAGTTCTTGACCAGCTGCTGCGTGATGGTGGAGCCGCCCTGCACCACCCGGCCTGCCTTGGCGTTGGCAATCGCGGCTCGCAAAATGCCTTTGGGGGATACGCCGTGGTGCTCCATGAACTGGCGGTCTTCGACGATGATCAGCCCGGCAGGCAGCATCGGCGGCACGTCCCCCAGCTTGACCAGGATGCGGTCTTCGCCCTGCGTGGGATAGATACTGCCGATGAGCATCGGTTCGAGACGCTGCAGCGGGATGTCCGTCTCCCGGTCCAGCGAACGCATGCCGCTGATCCGGTCGCCGTTGAAACTCACCCGGAAACGCTCGGCTGCTTGCGCCCCGTCCCAGAACGTGAAGGCGCGGGAGTGAATATTCACACTGCTACCCTGACGCGAGAAACTGCCGGGCCGCGGGGTGTTGGCGAGCTGGCGGTAGCCCTGACGCTCGAGCGAATCCGTCAGGCGGTGCCGGCTGATCGACTGGCCCACGTAAAGCTCAATCGGCTGCGCATAGACCTTGGCCGGCAGAGTCCAGCGGGCACCCTCGAAGCGCTCGCGCACCTGAAAATCCAGAAAAACCGTGTACACCGCCCCCACGGCCAGCAGGGCGCAGGCCAGCACCAGAAGATAGGGCAGCAGGCGGCGATAAAGCGGCTTTTTCTTCTTCTTTCGAGGCACGAAACCTACACAGGGCGGGTAGCGGGCGTGGGCCGGGGACCGTCCGGTCGGCCCCGACGGTAGATACCCTGCACGGCAGACCGCGCGGGCTCACGCGGCAGAGTATAGGGTCGCGGCGCCGGACTTGAAACCTGCCGACGGAGAAAACGGGCCTGCCCCGTCGGGTCGGCGCGCCTAACCGCGGTCGACCGAGCTGCCTTCCCTGAGCTCGCGCTCCATGTCCTCGATGCTGATGTGACGCACATCCTTGCCCTCGACGAAATACACGATGTATTCGCCGATATTGGTGGCGTGATCGCCAATACGCTCGAGCGCCTTGACCGCCCAGACTAGATCAATGTGCTGACGAATGGTGCGTGGATCTTCCATCATGTAGGTGATGCACTGGCGCATTACGCCCTCGAATTCGCGATCGACTTCCCGGTCCGCCTGCGCCACGTGCACCGCGGCGCTCGGATCCATCCGGGCGAAGGCATCCAGCGCGTCCCGCACCATTTGCCGCACGTGCCGGCCCAGCGTTTCGATCTGCCTGAACACGCTTGACGGCTTTTCCTTGCTCGCCAGGTTGGCGGCCATGCGCCCCACCTTCTCGGCCTCGTCGCCGATGCGCTCCAGATCGGTAATCGTCTTGGTGATGGCCATCACCAGCCGCAGATCGCCGGCCTGCGGGTGGCGCCGCGCAAGAATACGGGTGATGTGTTCGTCGACATCCACCTCCATGCGGTTGACCTTGTAGTCCGCCCGGGCCACTTCCTCGCCCAGCGCACCGTCGCCTTCGGTGAGCGCACGTACGGCATCCGCGATCTGCTGCTCGACCAGGCCGCCCATGTTGAGCACCTGTTCGCGAATATCTTCCAGTTCGATGTCGAACTGCTTGGAAGTGTGTTTTTCCAGACCTACCTTGTCCATGTCGGTATCCGTCCCAGTTGGCTATCGAGCCCTGCCGTGATCAGCCGTAACGGCCGGTGATGTAGTCCTCGGTCTTCTTCATGGCCGGGTTGGTGAACAACGTGTCCGTATCGTTGTATTCAACAATCTTGCCAAGGTGGAAGAACGCGGTGTAGCCCGCCACGCGCGCCGCTTGCTGCAGGTTATGCGTGACGATCACGATGGTGTAGTTCTCCTTGAGCTCGTCGATCAGCTCCTCGATGGTGGCCGTGGCCACCGGGTCCAGAGCCGAACAGGGCTCGTCCATGAGCACCACCGACGGGCTCCCCGCAATGGCGCGGGCAATACACAAACGCTGCTGCTGACCGCCCGACAGCGACAGGCCGGGCGAACTCAGGCGATCCTTGACCTCGCCCCACAGGCCGGCGCGCTTGAGCGAATTCTCGACCAGCTCGTCCATTTCAACGCGCTTCTGCGCCAGGCCGAGAATTTTCGGCGCATAGGCGATGTTGTCGTAAATGCTCTTCGGAAACGGGTTCGGTTTCTGGAACACCATGCCGATGTGCGAGCGAAGCTCCACCACATCCACTTTGGGGGCGTAGATATCCTGATCGTCCAGGGTAATGCTGCCGCTGATGCGCACGCCGGGCACCAGGTCGTTCATGCGATTGATGCAGCGCAGGAAGGTGGACTTGCCGCAGCCCGACGGGCCGATCAGGGCGGTCACCTCGTTTTCCTCAACGTCAAGGTTCACGTCGTGCAGCGCCTGCTTGTCGCCGTACCAGACGCACAGGTCCTTCACGCTGATCTTGGGCTCGGTCACATGGTCAGGTGTGGCCGCAGGATCGGTATCCACATCAGGCATGGGCTTCAAATCACTATCCATATTGAGATTGCGCGACTGCATCCTGTACTCCCGGGTATCGATTGACAAGCGGCTACCAGCGGCGCTCGAAGCGCTGCCGCAGAAAGACCGCTGCTGCGTTGAGGCTGATGAGCAGGCTCAGCAGCACGAGTATGCCGGCTGCCGTGCGCTCCACATAGGCGCGTTCGGGCATGCCTGCCCAGGTGAATATCTGTGCAGGCAGAACGGTGGCGGCTTGCGTCACGCCGGTGGGGGCATCCGGTATGTAGGCGATCATGCCGATGATCAGCAGCGGCGCCGTCTCACCCATGGCCTGGGCAATACCGATGATGGTGCCGGTAAGAATGCCGGGCAGCGAGGCCGGCAACACGTGATCACGCACCGCCTGCCAGCGCGATGCGCCCACCGCCAGTGCGCCATGCCGGATGTTCTGCGGCACGGCCCGCAGCGCGGCGCGCGTGCTGATGATGATCACCGGCAGCGTCATCAGCGACAGCGTCAGACCGCCCGCCAGCGCGGAGGATCGCGGTACGCCGAAGAAATTGATGAAAATCGCCAGACCCAGCAAACCGAACAGGATCGACGGCACCGCCGCCAGATTGTTGATGTTGATCTCGATGCCCTGCGTGAAACGATTGTCGGGCGCGAATTCCTCGAGGTAGATGGCGGTCATGACGCCAATCGGGAACGACACCACCAGCGTCACGAGCATGACGAACAGCGAGCCGATGAACGCGGACTTCAGACCCGCCAGTACCGGAATCTTGGAGTCGCCGTTGGTAAAGAAGTAGGTATTGAAGTGGGTGTCGAGGCGACCTTCGTCCTGCAGCTGGCGGACCCAGCGGAGTTCGTCCTCGCTCAGCTTCTCGCTATGGCCCTTGAGAAACTGGTCCACCTCGGTTCGCGCCACCGCCCAGGTGGTCACGGTCTGGCCTTCCAGTTCGGGGTTGTCGCGCAGCTCGCGCGGCAGCCCGCGGTACCAGCCCCGGCTGATCAGGCTGGCTTCCGCCTGCGGCAATGCCTCGGTCGGAAAATCCACGTTTTCCTGCGTGTAGGTAAATTCGACCTGAATCTCCGCCTGCACGAAGGCCGAGTATCCCTTCTGGATCATGTCGTAGAAGAAGAACATGAGGAAGGCAATGGCCATGCAGAGCGCTCCCACGCAGTAGGCCTTGAACCGGGCCTCGGCGCGGTAGCGCTGCTTCATGCGGCTGGCGACCGCGCGTTTGACGTCCTGACTCATGAAAGTCTGCCCTGCGTCGAATACCGTCTATTCGTAGTTCTGGCGGAACTTGCGAATGACGATAATGGATATCAGATTGAGGATAAGCGTGACCACGAACAGCACCAGACCCAGAGCAAAGGCGGCCAGGGTCTCGGGGCTGTCGAAGGCCTGATCGCCGGTTAGCGCATCCACAATACGCACGGTCACCGTGGTCATGTCCTCCAGCGGATTCAGCGTGAGATTGGGCCGCAGGCCGGCCGCCATCACCACGATCATGGTTTCGCCCAGCGCCCGCGAGATGCCCAGCAGCGCGGCCGCCATGATGCCGGGAAACGCGGCCGGCAGGATGACCTGCTTGATGGTTTCCGACTTGGTGGCGCCCAGGCCGTAGGAACCCTCGCGCAGGCTATTGGGCACCGAATTGATCACATCGTCCGACAGCGACGAGATGAACGGAATGATCATGATGCCCATGACCAGACCGGGCGCCAATGCGTTCGTGTAGGCGGCGTCCAGGCCCACCGAATTGGCGACCTGCACCACGAACGGACTGACGGTCACGGCGGCGAAGAAGCCGTAGACCACGGTGGGAATGCCCGCCAGAATCTCGAGCAGCGGCTTGGCCACCGTGCGCACCTTGTAGCTGGCGTACTCCGACATGAACACTGCCGAAAGCAGGCCGATCGGCAAAGCCACCGCCATCGCGATGGCCGTAATCATGAAGGTGCCGGCAAACAGCGGAATCGAGCCGAACTGGGAATCGGCCGTTTCCTGGCCCGGACGATAATGCGCCACGGGCGACCAGTTGGTGCCGGTAATGAAGTCCCAGACGCTGACGATATTGAAAAAGCGGATGGCCTCGAAAAGGATCGACACCACGATGCCGAGCGTCGTGAGGATCGACACCATCGAGGCCGTCAGCAACGCCCACTCCGTGTACCGCTCCAGCGCGCCGCGGGCCCGCATATCCGGCTGCACGCGGCGCAGGGCCGTGTAGCAGCCGATGGCGGCACCGGCCAGGCACAACGCAAAGATGTAGGGTGCGGCCGGCAGGCGCAGTCCGAGCAGGCCACCCGCACCGGCCACCGCGCCAATCGCGATCGCCGGGAGCGCCATCCAAGCGGCGACATAGGCGCCATACTGTTGCGGCCGGGAATGCATGCGCGCCCCGCCCGCCGTAATCAGCAACGCCCGGCGACGACCCAGATAGAAGGCGGCGGCGGCCAGCGGCACCATGCCGCCGATGAAGCTGAGCAAAATCTGCCCGGTATCCAAAGCTTAAGACTCCTGCATCGCTGAGTATTCCGTTCGGCGGGCTGGCGTAGGGCCCGGGATGGCGGACGCCGCCGTCAGCGGCGCGAATTCTACCCCGACACGCTGCCGCTGCCGAACCTGCCGGGGCGACTGGCGCTGTCCGGGCCCGTCGTCGTACCGCTGCATGCCGCCATCCGTGCGGCACTGTCCGCCGGACGCCACAGATGCTGCCTGCCCGACGACACGGTATGCCGAGCGCATCACAGATTTATGACAGCGCGACCGGCAGGCCGCCGATCGCGCCGTATTGGTGAAGCCCGGCACAGGCAAACACCTCGGGCAAGCCCTCAGGGAAACGCGATGACGATGTCGGCCTGGAGCAGATTCTCGTCCACGCCCGTCGCCTTGCTTTCGACTGCGTAGAAATCCAGCCCCAGTTCGACGTTGTCGGTCAGCGCGTACTCACCCGCGATTTCGTGACCCTTGATGTCGGTGCCACCGCCGAATCGGTCGGAATCGGGAAAGATATCGGGCACGGCATTGGCGTCGAGATCCACGTAGATGTACTTGAAGCCCCACTTGCCGTGGCCCAGCTTGCCGCCGATACCGTAGCCGGTATCGTCGCTGGTGTCGGTTTCGGTGTTGACCATGTAGTCACCGATGAAGGCCAACTTCGTGGCGCCGACTCGGGTGCCTATTTCGGCGGAGAGCTGCAGCGCATCGAATTCGTCATCGGTGTTGGTGCCTTCGGAGAATTCGAAGGTGTTCGGCTCATCGGTGTTCTGATAGCCGTAGTAGGTGCCTGCCACGGTGCCGAATAGCGAGCCACTGCTGAATCCCTGACCCAGCTGCAGGTAGTACATGAACGGGTCGTCTTCGTTGCGGCTGAATTCGTTCAGCACCCAGTAGCCGGTGTTCGCGAATGCCGCGCCCAGCCCGGTATCGAAGGCAAAATTGAAGGACACGCCCTCGGGATTGATGTCGCTGTCCCAGAACGCGTCGGTCGGCTGCCAGAGGTAGTTCTTGCGGGCGAACTTGCCGCCGATGACCTTTGCCCAGTCGTTGAACGCGTATTCCGCGAAGGCGTAGTCGAGCTGAATCGGCTTGGTGCTGAAATTCGAGTCCAGCGTCTGGTTTGTCGATCGCGGATCGTCGCCGCCACTGGCCAGGCCGCCGCCCACCCTGAGTTGATCACTCAGCTCGGCGAAAGCGCCCAGACGAAAACGGATGCGCTGACGGTTACGGTCCACCTGATCGCCGTCGTCGGTAAGATTGGCGTCGTTGTCGGTGTATTCGTGGCGGAGCCGCAAATCACCCTTCAGCTTGATCTTCGAGGTCCAGTCGGCCGCCGTGCTGCCGGGTGCGGCCGGTTGCTCTGCCGCCTGTGCCTGTTCTTCCTCGGCGGCCTGCTTGAGCTGTCGATACTGGGCATCGGTAAGCGAGCCGTTTTCGTGCATGAACTCGATGAGCTGCTCGGTCGTCTGGCCTGCATGGGCGGTGCCGAACATTGCGCCTGCCGCCACGAGGGCTGCGAGCGCCGAACCACGATAGTCACACATAGTCTCTGCTCCCTGAGAGATGAGTTGCGAACGACCCGGTCAGGTCGGTGGAACCCCCACTGGCGTAGCAGACTATTGGGAAGATATGACGGTAATGTGACTCCTGTATGACGTTATTGTTACATTCTGAGAAAGCTCAACGGGCTTCGGTATATTTCTTTGAAGTCAGCAACTTGTCGCTATCGACTTCGCGCCACCCCCAATCCTCGAGCAGCCAGCTGTAGCGAAAGATGACAGACTCGTGACGTCCGGGCGCGCCCGGCTCGTAGGCGCCGCGTTGCTCGCCGCAGAGCGAACCGGACAGCTGCCACTCCAGTCGGCCCGCCAGCATCTGCCGGCCCGTACGCGGTACGGGCGACAGCGCCTGGTCGCGCTGTGTGGCGCCAAGTTGCGACAGCAGCCCG
>NYTH01000012.1 GCA_002683405.1 Salinisphaeraceae bacterium
GCCGGCAAAGCCGGCCGGCAAGAGCCGATCGAAATCCGCTGGCGCGAAGACGGGCAAGTCGGCAGCCGCGGCGTCAAAGAAAGGCGCAAAGTCGTCGGCGACCGCGGCCAAACCGGCCAAACCGCGCGGCTCCGGGAAGAAATCCTCTCGCAAGAGCTGAGGCGATGGATTCGCACGCGCCGGAGTGGACAGTCTGGAACACCCGCCAGCAGGCTCGCGTCTGGGAGTGGTTGGCGCTGAGTGTCGACGTCGATCCGCGCTATCTGGGCGTCAGCCATTTTCTGGCGTTGCGGCCCTCCGAAAGCGGCATCGACTGGCGGCGGGAAGGCGACCCCGAATGGCTGCAGGAGATGGCCCGACGCTATCGATCGCTCGTCAGCAGCGCGGAGACGCAGGGGCAGGCCGTTTCGCTGGAAGAAGAAATGTCCGCCACGCAGTTTCTGCCGTGGATTGTCGCGAAAAAATGCCGCTTGCCCGAGGCGCTGCGCGACCGGGCCCGACAAATTGATGCCCCGACGGCCGCCGCGCCGCCGCGCAAGACAAAACGCGCGCCGAAGGCCAAGAGTGCCTCTGGAAAAAAAGGTGCCTCAAAGAGCAAGGCCGCCGCGGGGAAGAAGAAAGGCTGACGCGCCGTCGGCTGGCGACCCGGCCGGTCTGACGACATCGGCCGGGCCGCCTGGAGGCCACTACCCGTCACGCTAGAACGCCTCGGAGGGTCCCGCTTCCTGGGCGCCGCCGGGCTGCGCGTCGTTGCGGCTGGGGATATGGTCGCCCGTAATCATCTCGCCGTAGCTCATGCCCGGTCCCACCATCGGGTACACGCCGGCATCGGGGTCGATGATGACTTCCAGAAACGCCGGCCCCGGGTACTCCACGAACGCCTTGATGACGGCGGGCAGATCGTCCTTGTTGTCCAGACGCTGCGCGAACTCGAAGCCGTCCGCCTGCGCGGCCTTCACGAAGTCCTTTTTGTGCAGCGACTTGTCGGACGCGGACAGGCGGCCCTTGAAAAAGAGCTTCTGCCACTGCTTGACCATGCCGTCGCCAAAGTTGTTCAGCACGACCACTTTGACCGGCAGATCGTAGGTGGTGGCCGTCTCCAGTTCGCCAATATTCATGCGGATGGACGCATCGCCATCGATGTCTATGACCATGCGGTCGCGGCAGGCAAACTGCGCGCCGATGGCGGCCGGCAGGCCGAAGCCCATGGTGCCCATCGAGCCGGAGGTCAGCCAGAGCCGCGGATGCTTGAAATCGAAGTACTGGGCGGCCCACATCTGGTGCTGGCCCACCCCCGTGGCGATAATCGCTTCGCCTGCCGTGATGCGGTTGATTTCCTCGATGACGGCATAGGGCTGGATCAGCGGCGACTCGCGATCATAGTTCATCGCATAGTCGCGCTTGAGCGCCTGGATCTGGCCGTGCCACTCGGAAAAATCCTTGTGGAAGCCCTCGGCCCGGCCGTATTCCAGCAGCCGCCGCAGGCTGTCGGCCAGCAGCCCGACGTGGTGCCAGTCGACAGCCTTCACCTTGTTGATCTCGGAGGCGTCGACGTCAAAGTGCGCAATGGCCCTGGCGTTGGGCGCGAAGGCCGCAGGGACGCCGGCCACGCGATCGTCAAAGCGTGACCCCATGGCGATCAGCAGGTCGCAGTCCTCCACGGCGTAGTTGGCAAAGGCCGTGCCGTGCATGCCGAGCATGTGCAGCGACAGGGCGTCCGTGGTGTCGAAGGCGCCGATGCCCATCAGCGTGGTGACCACCGGTATGCCGAAGGCCTGCGCCAGTTGCCGCATGTCGTGTGCGGCATCGGCATTGATCACGCCCCCGCCAGCATAGATAAGCGGACGCTCGGCACTGGCCAGCAGCTCGAAAAAGCGGCGGCATTCATCCTCGTCAATGCGGTTGTCGAGCAGGCTGTGCATGCGCTGGCGGTAGCCGGGTACGGGCAGCAGACCGGCGCCGGCGAACTCGCCCTGCCAGTTCTGTACATCCTTGGGCACATCGATGACCACCGGCCCCGGCCGGCCGGAGCGGGCGATTTCGAAGGCCGTGCGCACGGTGGCCTCCAGTCTGGCGGGGTCGGTGACCAGAAAGACGTGCTTGGCCGCGGCGCTCATGATGTTGGACACCGGCGCCTCCTGAAAGGCGTCGGTGCCGATGGCGGCCGTGGCCACCTGGCCGCAGATCAGCACCATGGGCACCGAGTCGGCCATGCTGTCGCGCACCGGCGTGACGCAGTTCGTCGCGCCCGGACCTGACGTCACCATGGCCACGCCCACCTTGCCCGAGGCCCGGGCATAGCCGGCGGCCATGAAGCCTGCGCCCTGCTCATTGGCCGGCACGATCAGCGGCATGCGGTCGTGATGTTCGGCGTTGAAGCGGAAAATGGCGTCGTAGGTGGGCAGGATGGCGCCACCGGAGTAGCCGAATACGGTATCTACACCTTCATCGGCCAGAACCTGGACAATGATATCCGCGCCGCTCATCGGGCGGCCCGCGAGCGGATGCTTGGGGGAGTCGTGGCTTCTTGCCTGCGCCATCATGGCCTTGAACCCTCTTTGTCTGGAGGCTGACGTGTTTACAGCAGGAGTGAACCGCCCAGTCTAGCCGAAGACGGGCTTTTCAGGGTAGCGCAGGGCCGGAAATCGAGACGGTCCGCCTCGAGAGTGAATCCGGCGAGGGCGCCGCGCGCGTAATTGCTGCACTGCGGTAGTTGATTTTCGCCAAGGAGCGGATTAGGGTGCGCGCTACTTTTTTCCCGGGGCCATGGGCGCCGGCACGCTGAATCGGCCGATGCGGCACATCATCTCCATACTCATGCAGAACGAAGCGGGCGCGCTGGTGCGCGTGGCCGGCATGTTCTCGCAACGCGGTTTCAATATCGAGTCACTCAACGTGGCGCCCACCGAAGACGAGACGGTCTCGCGGCTGACGCTCGTGACCACGGGAACCGAGGACGTTGTGAACCAGATCAATCGCCAGCTGCTCAAGCTGGTGGACGTGATCGATGTGCTCGACATGACGGATGGCGAGCACATCGAGCGCGAGCTGATGTTCTTCAAGCTCGAGGCGCGGCCGGACGATCCACGGCAGCGCAGCCTGCTGGCCGAGGACCATATCGAGGAAATCGACCGCCGCGACGGCATTGTTTCCCTGCAGTTCTTCGGCACCAGTGTCGAGGTGGCCGACCTGGTTGCCCGTCTGGCCGGTAGCGGCGAACTACTGGAAGTGATGCGCAGCGGCGCCCTGGCGATTACGCCGGGAGACAGGTGCCTGCGGTATCAGGCCGACTGACCACGCCCGTACAGCCAAATATCGAATTCAAAGACAATCGCCCGGATAACGATCAAGGGGAACGCATCGTGAGCATGAACGTTTATTACGACAAGGACGCCGATCTATCGCTCATCAAGAGCCGCAAGGTCTGCATCGTGGGCTACGGCTCGCAGGGCCACGGGCACGCCAACAACCTGAAGGATTCGGGTATGGACGTGGTGGTCGGTCTGCGTCAGGGGTCGTCCTCGTGGAAAAAGGCCGAAGAGGCCGGCCTGCAGGTCGCGGAAATTGCCGATGCGGTCAGCCAGTCCGATGTCGTGATGATTCTCGCGCCGGACGAGCACCAGCAGTCGCTGTATAACGACGTGATTGCCCCGAAAATCAAGTCCGGCGCCGCCGTGGCCTTCGCCCACGGGTTCAACATCCATTTCGAGCTCATCGAGCCGGCCGGCGATCTGGACGTGATCATGATCGCGCCCAAGGGCCCGGGTCATCTCGTGCGCAACACCTACACCAAGGGCGGCGGCGTGCCGTCGCTGATTGCCGTTCATCAGAACGCCTCCGGCCAGGCCAAGGATATTGCGCTGGCCTACGCCGTGGCCATCGGCGCCGGCCGGGCCGGCGTGATCGAAACCGATTTCCGCCAGGAAACCGAAACCGACCTCTTCGGTGAGCAGGCCGTGCTCTGCGGCGGGCTGACCGCCCTGATCCAGGCCGGCTTCGAAACGCTGGTGGAAGCCGGCTACGAGCCCGAAATGGCCTACTTCGAGTGTCTGCACGAAGTAAAGCTGATCGTGGATCTGATCTACGAGGGCGGCATTGCCAACATGCGCTACTCGATTTCCAACACCGCTGAATACGGCGATTTCAGTCGCGGACCGCGCATCATCACCGAGGAAACCAAGGCGGAGATGCGCAAGATTCTGCGCGAGGTGCAAACCGGCCAGTTCGCGCGCGAGTTCATTGGCGAGAATCAGGCCGGATTCCCCTCGCTCAAGGCTGGTCGGCGCCTGTCGCGCGAGCACGATATCGAGCAGGTGGGTGAACGCCTGCGCGGCATGATGCCGTGGATTGCCAAGGACAAGATCGTGGACAAGTCACGCAACTGATGCGTGTCTGTACTCATCCGGGCGGCCGGCGGGGGCATTATTAGCGCCCCGACCGGCACAACCGAACCGCAGGCCGGCCGAGCAGGACGGGCCTGATGCGCAGAGCAACCTTTCTGCACATTGCCCGCGAGGGCTGGCCGCTTACGCTGTGCGTGCTGGTTCTGGCTGCGGTCAGCCATTTCTACGTGCATCACTTCGCGGCGCTGCTGCTGCTCTTGGTCGCGAGTCTGCTGCTGCTGTTCTTTTACGAGCCAAGCCGGACCGTCCCGTCCGAGCCGCTGGCCGTGCTGGCGCCGGTGGACGGCGTGATCACGCACTGTGAAACCGGCCCCGACCCATGGCTGGATCGCGAGTCACTGCATGTCCGCGTCAAGCTGGGCGTGCTGGGGGCCTACATGGTGCGTTCGCCGGTGGAGGGCACCGTGCTCGAGGTGCCGGCTGATGCCCGGAACAGAAACCCCGGTATCGCCTCGTGGATCAAGACCGACGAGCAGGATGACGTGGTCCTGGCGGTCTCTCGCGGCAGCCTGCTTGGCGCGTCGCCGTTGACGGTACGCTATGGCGAGCGCGTGGGGCAGGGGCGCCGCAACGGCGTGCGCCGTCTGGCGCGGGCGGTGGATATCTACATGCCGGCCAACTCGCGGCTGGAAGTCGAGCTCGGCCAGAATGTCTGCGCCGGCCGCCACGTGCTGGCCACGCTGGTGCACAAGCAGAACGGCCAGCAAAGCCACAATGGCGAGTCGAACGGCAACGGCGGCAAGCCGGCCTGATCCGGGGCGGTTCCGGCCGGCCCGGCCGCCATTCACTCGATTCCGATACACTTTCGCGCATGCAGAACGGCAGCGAATCCAAAGAAGAACCGGAAGACCGGCGCCAGCGGCGCGGCATCTACCTTTTGCCGAACCTGTTCACGACGGGCACGTTGTTTGCCGGTTTCTACGCCATGATCGCCTCCACGCAGGGCCTCTACGGCACGGCCTGCGTGGCCATCTTCGCAGCCATGGTGACTGACATGCTGGACGGGCGAATTGCCCGCCTGACGAATACCCAGTCCGATTTCGGCATTCAGTACGACAGCCTGGCGGATCTGGTGGCCTTCGGGCTTGCCGCCGCGCTCACGGCCTACATGTACAGCCTTCAGAGCCTGGGCGATCTGAGTTTCGTGGCGGGCAAGATCGGCTGGCTGGCCGCCTTTTTCTACACCGCCTGCGCCGCGCTGCGGCTGGCGCGCTTCAATATCCAGCGTGGCGGGCCGTCGGAAAGCAAGGTGTTCTTCGGCCTGCCCAGTCCGGCCGCCGCGGGTCTGATTGTCGGTTTCGTTTGGACCGGCACCGATTTCGGATTTGACGGGCACACGCTCGTGGTTCCGGTGCTGCTGCTGACCATCGCCGCCGGTTCGCTGATGGTGAGCAACATCCGCTTCCACAGCTTCAAGGATCTGAACATTTCCGGCCGCGTCCCCTTCACCTATATCCTGATTCTCGTACTGGGCTTCGTGCTGATATCGGTGGACCCTCCGCGCGTGCTGTTCCTGGGCTTTCTGGCCTACGCGTTGTCCGGACCGGGTCTGGCCCTGTGGCGTTGGCGCCAGCGGCGCCGGGCCGCTAACCAGGCCGGCTGAAGGGCGTTGCCGTTCGGTGATTGAATACGTTAGCCTTCCGGCCGATACTACATCTGTCAGTCACGTTAATCGTTTGATGAATCACGCCGCCCACAGCCCGAATGCTGCATCTGCCGCGCACTGCACCGGCGGCCGGCTGTCGTGGGTTGGTCCGCGCCTGCCCCTCGCGCTGCTTCGACTTCTGCCGTAAGGCAGATACGCAAGCACGGCCCGGCGGAGCCGAAAACCGCCCGACTTTTCCATTATTCTGATCGCGTCGATCGCGCCGGGACCCTTGCCGTGTCAAGGGTTACAATGGCGTATAGAGCACGCGAACGCGGAGCAGCAGCATGAGTGACGAAACAAGACAGCATCCGGCTACCAAATACCGCCCGTTCCCTGCCGTCGGCCTGCACGACCGCAGCTGGCCCGAGCAGATCATCGACCGGCCCCCGGTGTGGTGCAGTGTCGATCTGCGTGACGGCAACCAGGCCCTGATCGAGCCGATGGGACTGGAGCGCAAGCTGCGCATGTTCAAGGCACTGATCGATATCGGGTTCAAGGAAATCGAGATCGGTTTCCCCGCCGCCTCGCAGACCGATTACGACTTCTGCCGGCACATCATCGAGCACGACATGGTGCCTCGCGACGTGACCGTGCAGGTGCTCAGCCAGTGCCGCGACGAGCTGATCGAGCGCAGCTTCGAGGCGCTGGAGGGCATCCATCGCGCCATCGTGCACATCTACAACTCCACCTCGACCGCGCAGCGGCGCATCGTGTTCAAGATGGAACGCGACGGCATCATCGATATCGCCCGGCGCGGCGCCCAGCGCACCCGCAGCCTGGCGGCCGCCTATCCGCAGACGGACTGGGTCTTCCAGTACTCGCCGGAGAGTTTTACCGGCACCGAGCTGGACTTCGCGGCGGACATCTGCAACGAAGTGCTGGCCGTCTGGGAGCCGACACCCGAGCACAAAGCCATCATCAATCTGCCCGCGACGGTAGAGATGGCGTCGCCGAACATCTACGCCGACCAGATCGAATGGATGCACCGCCGGCTGGAGCCTCGGGACTCGGTCATCCTCTCGCTGCATCCGCACAACGATCGCGGCTGCGCCGTGGCCGCGGCCGAACTGGGGCAGATGGCCGGTGCCGACCGCGTGGAAGGCACCCTGTTCGGCAACGGTGAGCGGACCGGCAACGTGGACATCGTCACGCTAGCCATGAATCTGTACAGCCAGGGGGTGGAGCCGGCGCTGAACTTCGGCAACATCAACGACATCGTGCGCATGGCGGAGTACTGCACCCAGCTGCCCATCCACCCGCGCCATCCCTACGCCGGCGATCTGGTCTTCACGGCGTTTTCGGGGTCTCACCAGGACGCCATCAACAAGGGCTTCAAGGATCGCAATGCCCACCCCGACGACGTCTGGGAAGTGCCCTACCTGCCGATTGACCCCAAGGATCTGGGGCGCAGCTACGAGGCCGTCATTCGGGTCAACAGCCAGTCCGGGAAGGGCGGCATTGCCTACGTGCTGGAAACCGAATACGGGCTGCAGCTGCCGCGCCGTATGCAGATCGAGTTCTCTAAAATCGTGCAGGCCGTGGCCGACGAGACCGGCCGCGAACTCACGCCGGGCGAGATTCTGGACCTGTTCCAGCAGGCCTATCTGGACGCCGATCAGCCGCTGACCTTCCAGGATTACTGGGCGTCGTCGAAAAGTGGAGACGCGCTCGCCGACGACAAGCACAGCGTGGAGGCGGCGCTGTCCCACAGCGGTGAAGACCTGCGGATCAAGGGCGCCGGCAACGGGCCCATTGCGGCTTTCATCGATGGCCTGAACGCCGCGCTGGGCGTGGATGTGCGCATTCACGACTACACCGAGCATGCCCGCGGACGTGGCGCCGACGCAGATGCCGTGGCCTATGTGGAGGCCGGGCTGGGCGACGGTCCCGGCACCTTTGGCTGCGCGGTGGATGCCGACATCATCACGGCCTCGCTCAAGGCGTCCATCTCGGCCATCAACCGGGCCATGGCCGCCGCAAGGCAGCCGGATGGCGTGGTCATCAAGAGCGCGTGAGCTACCGCTACAAACCGGGCGGCGATCTGGCGGATCAGACCCGCCGGATCGCCGCCCGCCAGATTGCCGCGGCGAGTGAGGCGCTGACGCGGGGAGGTCCCGAGGACATTCACGATGCCCGCAAGCGCTGCAAGAAGCTGCGCGGGTTGCTGCGGCTGGTCCGCGGTGACCTCGGCCGAACCGCCTACCGTCGGGAAAACATCGCATTCAGGGATGTGGCGCGTGCGCTGAGCGGCCCCCGCGACGAGCAGGCCCGACTGGAGGCTCTCGATGCGCTTGCGCGCCGGTATCCGCGCCAGGCCCGCTTTGCCGAACTGCGCAAGCGACTCGCGCCGGGCGCGGCTCACCGTTTGGCCCACGTCGACCAGGCGCTGAGCGACGGTCTGGCCGCGCTTGAAGCCGCCAGTGCGCGGCTGGAGGGCTGGCCCTTGAGCCTGGAACGCAGTATCCGGCCCCTGCTGGCGGGTTTCGAAAAAACCTACGCTCGCGGGCGTGACGCGCAGGCGCAGGCGCGCCGCAGCCCCGACACAGAGTCGCTGCACGCCCTTCGTAAACAGTCCAAATATCATTTGTTTCACCTGCGGCTGCTGCAGCAGGCCTGGCCGGTCCCCATGCGGGCCAGGCGCAGGGAGCTGGCGCGCCTGTCCGATCTGCTGGGTGATGACCACGACCTTGCAGTACTCGCGGCGCACCTGCTGGACCATCGGGCGGCGTTCGAGCCGCGCGTGCCCATCGACCCTTTGATGACCCTCATCGAGGCTCGCCGGGCCGAGCTTCGTATGGACGCGCTGGCCCTCGGGGCCCGGGTATTTGCCGAAAAGCCGAGTCGGCTGAGCAAGCGGGTGCGCCGCTACTGGGACGCGCCGCGGCGGGTCGGGGCCGGCGAATAAGGCGGCACTCGCGCTCGCCGGTCCGGCCGGTTAGGCTAGTGTGATGGACCCCGCGAGTCGTACCTACTACCTGCAGCAGATTGGTCTGACGGCGTGGCGGCAACGCCACTTCGACAGGCCATCAAAACTGGCCGAACCGTCGCCACCGGCTCGGCCCGACTCGACCGTTACGCCGGCGGTTCCGGAGCCGGAACGCGCCGCGGCCGACGTCTCCGGGCCGGAGCAATCGGCGGCTCGACCGATCGACACCGCAACCACGAGCCCGGTGGCGCAGATGGACTGGGCGGCGCTGGAAGCCTGGCTGGCGGAGCAGGATCATCGCGGCGCCAGCCGGCCCGTGTTTGGCGCGGGTGCGCGGGATGCGAGCCTGCTGGTCATTGGTGAGGCCCCCGGCGCCGAAGAGGACCGCAGGGGCGAGCCGTTCGTGGGTCGCGCCGGGCAACTTCTGGACCGCATGCTGGCGGCGATTAGCCACAGTCGCGCCGACAACACCTACATTGCCAACATCTGCAAGTTCCGGCCGCCGGGCAATCGCGATCCCAAGGCAGACGAGATTGCCGCTGACCGGCCGGTGCTCGAGCGCCAGATCGAGCTACTGCGTCCGCGCGCCATTCTCGCGCTGGGCCGCGTCGCGGCGCAGACGCTGCTAGACAGCCGTGAGCCGCTGGGCAAGTTGCGCGGGCGCTGGCTGCAATACCCGGGGACCGATATTCCGCTGCTCATTTCCTACCACCCGGCCTATCTGCTGCGCAGCCCGCAACAGAAGAGCCTGGCCTGGGACGATTTGCGCCAGATGCACCGGTATCTGAAGGCAGGACCGCCATGAGCGCCAGTCCGGAAGCCGCCTTTCAGGTGCGTCGGCTGGTCACCGAGGATGTGCCTGCGGTCCTGGAGATCGAGCGGCAGTCCTACCAGTATCCCTGGAGCGAGGGCATTTTTCGCGACTGCCTTCGGGTGGGCTATCGCTGCTTTGTGGCGACCGATCTCTACGGCCACGTGCGCGGCTATTCACTGCTCTCGGTGGCCGTGGGTGAGGCGCATATCCTGAACCTGTGTGTTCACCCGGATTATCGGCGTCTGAGCATTGCCCGCCTTTTGCTGGATCAGCTCGTGCGGCAGGCGGTCAGCGAGAATGCCGAATCGGTCATGCTGGAGGTCCGGCCGTCGAACAAGGGAGCGATCAGGCTCTACGAGGGCTATGGCTTCAAGCGTATCGGGCGGCGCAAGAATTACTATCCGGCCGCCAGCGGCCGGGAAGATGCGCTCCTGCTCGCCTACTTCCTGCACTGATCATGACAAGCGAAAAGCGCGGCCCGGTGTGGTACTGGGCATTCTACGACTGGGCGAATTCGGCCTTTGCAACCACGGTCATCGCCGGCTTCTTTCCGATCTTCTTCAAGCAGTACTGGAGCGAGGGCGTGCCGGCCACTCAGAGCACGCTGCATCTCGGGTTGGGCAGTGCCCTGGCCAGCGCGGTCGTGCTGGTGCTCGCGCCCATCATGGGCGCCATGGCCGATCGGGGCGGTCGCAAGAAGCGCTATCTGCTGCTGTTCACGCTGCTCGGTGTGCTGTGTACCGCCGGGTTCTTCTGGACAGGGCAGGGGGAATGGCCACTGGCGATCGGTCTGTTCGTGCTGGCATCCATCGGCTTTTTCGGCGGGTTGACTTTCTACGACAGCCTCATCACGAACGTCAGCCGTCCGCACGATTACGATCGTGTCTCCGCCCTGGGGTACGGGCTGGGCTATCTGGGCGGGGGCGTGTTGCTGGCGGTCAACGTGGCGATGACCCTCAAGCCGGAGTGGTTCGGGCTGGCCGGCAAGGCCGAGGCCATTCGCTGGTCCTTCCTGTGTGTTGCCCTGTGGTGGCTGCTGTTCTCGCTGCCCCTGTTTCTCGGCGTTCGTGAGCCGCGCCAGCCCGACGCGCCGGGATGGCGGAAGGCTGCCGGGGGCGCCGTGCGCGAACTCGGGCGCACGTTTGCCGATATCCGTGCCCGTCGCGCCGTGTTCGTCTTCCTGCTCGCCTACTGGCTGTATATCGACGGCGTGCACACGATCATCCGGATGGCGGTGGATTTCGGGCTGTCGCTCGGTTTTGCCGACACGAGCCTGATCACCGCGCTGCTGCTGGTGCAGTTCATCGGGTTTCCCGCCGCGGTGGCCTTTGGCTATCTCGGGGCCTGGTGGGGGACCAAGCGGGCAATCTACCTGGGCCTGATGGTATATGCCGGCGTCACCGCCTGGGGCTATTTTCTGCAGCACGAATGGCAGTTCTACTGCATGGCAGCCGTCATCGGCCTGGTGCAGGGCGGAGTACAGTCCCTGTCCCGCTCCTATTTCGCGCGGCTCATCCCCGAGGGCAAATCAGGCGAGTTCTTCGGGTTCTACAACATGATGGGTAAGTTCGCCGCCATCATCGGGCCGTTACTGGTGGGCTGGACCGCTGCGCTGACCGGCGATGCGCGGCTGTCGATCCTGTCCGTTCTGGTGCTGTTTCTCGCGGGCGGTCTGCTGTTGACTCGGGTTCAGCCCTCTGCGGACCCGGCGAACGGCTGATGGACCGACTCATGGAGGCATTTAGATTCTTGACGAATGATATGGCGTGTCGGATTCGTTGGTCTGGGCACACGGCACGCTAGATGGGCGGCTGGGATCCACTTTCGTGGCTGGAGCGGGGCAGTGACTACGCCCGGGCGCACGATGTCGACCCGCTGGTCTTCATCGGCATCTACCTGATCACCACGCCGCCCTTCATTTTTGTCAGCGGCTGGCTACTGCACAGCTTGCGGAAGAAAAAGCCGCTGGAGGTACTGCTGTTCCTCTGGGGTCTGCTGTACTGCGCGCCCTATATCTACGTGCTGATCGAAGGCGACAATCTGGCCTGGTGGATGTACGCCGCCATGACCGTGTTGCTGACCGGCGGCATCGGCATTTCAGCACTGGGTCTGCGCCGGCGCCTGCGCGAAGAGGACAACAACACGGTAGACGACTAGTGTGACGCACTACACTAGGCGGCTCCGTCGCCGCCAGGTCCGGGGGTGCGCGGCGCGTTCAGCCGGTCCATCTGCGCCTGCATGGCCGCCGGGAGCGGTCTCTCTTCGGGATGGTAACCGCGGTCCTCGAGGAATTGCTTGAGCACCAGTCCGGTACTCATGGGCCAGTACCGGACCTGGTCGAACGGAAGGCTCAGATATTCGACGAGTTCCTCGTTCAGCCGAATCTCTCCCCGGGCCCGCACGTGGTAGGATATGATGATCTGGTTCTTGATGCGGAAGTTGTGGTGGCCCAGAAAGGCCTCCACTTCGCCGTCCAGCGAGAGCTCCTCGGCCACCTCGCGAATCACCGCCGTTTCAGGTTCCTCATCCCGCTCGAGAAACCCCGTGATCAGGCCGAACATCCCGGGCGCCCAGGCCGCGTTGCGGGCCAGTACGATGTTGTTCTCGTGTTCCACGATGGCGGCCACGACCGGGACCGGGTTGTCCCAGAAGACATGACCGCAGCGCGGCCGATCGCAGCACTGGCGCTGCTGATCGCCCAGCCAGGCCACCACGAGTTCGGCGCCGCATACGGGACAGAATCGGAAATGCATGGAGGCAGACTAGGGCAGGCGTCGGGCGCTAGTCCAGTGCCGCATCGATACGGTCGGAATAGCGCTCGCGCATCCGCAGCAGGCCGAAACTGGGAATCCGCATCCCCAGCGTCCAGCCGGGATTGATCGTGACGCCCAGGCCCGGCGCCGTATGGGCGAGCACCCAGATAAAATCGGTGCGAATGCCGTACTGGTACTGCGGATAGGTCGCTGCGACCCGATGCGCCATTTCGGGGCTGGTAAACACGGCGACCATGTCGGCCTGGTCGTCCTGGCCCGGTATGACCAGCGGCTCGATATCGTCTGGTGACTCCTGTGCCAGCACGTTGCGTTTGGTGAGCAGGAGGACTTCGGAATCCACCAGATTTTCCAGAAAGCCGGGCAGGCGGGACGCGTCGGTCTGCGCGGCCGACAGTTCACGCTCGAGCAGGTTGAGCGATTCCGGGGCAGCGCGCAGTGACGGCGCCATGAGCGACAGCAGCGCGCAGAGTGTCAGCAGTCGGGCGATCCGGCGCACGAGTTTCTCCGGGCAATAAGGTCCAAGGGCGAATTCTATCGGTTCACGGCGGCGACTATTCAAGACCGCGCCGCGCTGCGAGGGCGAAACTGGCGCACGGCCTGGGCCAGCGCACGATGATCATGGGTTCGGTTGCTGTAGCGCAGCGCCACGTAGAGCGCCACGATGCGGCGCACGGCCGACTGCAGTTCGGGCCGCGACTGTACCACCCGCTCACCAAAATCCCGGGGGCCTTCCTGGCGCGCGCGGACCAGGCCAATGCCGGCGAGCTTGGCGCAGAACTGCTCCCAGGCCCGCTGGGCCGGATCGGAGTTGCGGCGCGGGCGTGCCTGCCACAGCAGCAGTATGCCCAGAAGGCCGAGAAAGAGCGCCAGCAGCCCGGTCAGCGCCAGCAGCGTGGCGCGAAGATTGATCAATCCCATCGCGGCCAGGAAATCACGCTGCAGCTCGGGGCCGTAACTCAGGAACCAGCCGTTCCAGCGCGCGTTGACGAGATCCCAGCGCATCTGCAGCCGATAGAGCAGGTCACCGCTGCGCCGCGCCAGATAGGGCAGCGGCTCATCGGCGCCCAGCGCGCCGGAGACACCCCGCTCGATACGCTCGGGTGACACCGCCGAGGTGGGGTCAATGCGGACCCAGCCGCGCCGGGGCAGCCAGACCTCGGACCAGGCATGAGCGTCGGAGGCTCGCACGATCATGTAGTCGCTCAGGTCGTTGAACTCGCCGCCCTGGTAGCCGGTGACCACGCGGGCCGGAATACCGGCTGCGCGCATGAGAAACGTGAAAGCCTCCGCGTAGTGCTCGCAGAAGCCTTCGCGGGTGTCGAACAGAAACCGGTCTATGCGGTTTTGCACACCGGTCGTGCGCGGCTGGAGGGTATAGCGGAACGGCTGCTGACGAAACATGGTGAGCGCGCGATCGACAATGGCCGCATCGTCAATGCCCGCGCGACGCCAGTCGCCCGCCAGGTCGCGGCTGCGGTTATTGCCGTCCGCGGGCAGGCGCCGCGCGTAGTCCAGCAGCGAGCGGTTCGGCTGCTGCGCTTCCACATTGTGCTGCGGATAGGAGACGAGCTTGAGCAACTCTCGTTCGTACTGGGGCTTGCGGACGCGGAGCGAGCCGGCTGCGTCCATGTAGGCGCCGTCGGGAATGCTTTCCGCCAGATCAAGCGCCAGCAGCCAGTCCTGGCCGTGCGGCTCGTAGGTCACGCTGTAGCGGGCCGGTTCACCGCTGTAGCGCCGCTCGGGCGGGCCGGGCTGAATGCGGTTGGCCCAGCCCTCGCTCCAGCTGCGGCCGTTGAACTGCCAGAACACCGGCCCCCGCCAGTAGAGCTGTTGGGGCCCGGGGGGTGGGGTGTCGAAACGCACCCGGAAGGCGACTTCGTCGGACTGCGCCAGGTTGCTGATCATGCCCGGCGCCATGGTGTCGGACAGACCGGTGCGCGCGTTGGCGCCCGCCGAGGGCGCGCCCCAGATGGGGCCCGGAATGCGGGGGAACAGCACGAACAGCAGGATGGCGACCGGCAGTCCGTGCAGCATGAGCAGACCGGCACGGCGCCCCATGACCCGGGCGGGCAGGGCGCCGCTGGGGTGATTGGCGTCGAGAAACGCGGCGGTGATCAGCCAGCAGGCCAGAATCAGAAACAGCGCCATGACGATTTCCTGCGAGAACAGGAAATGTGTGATCAGCACGAAATAGCTCAGCGCGAGCAGCATCATTACGTCGCGATGCGCGTTCGTTTCCGCCAGTTTCAGCGTCATCATGAGCATGAGCAGCGCCACGCCGGCGTGCTGGCCGTCGACGCGGCCAAAGGCCAGATAGACGGCGGCAAAGGCCATCATCGCCAGAGCCGCGCGGAAATACTTGCCGGGCTGGGGCCAGGCCCGCAGCGTGCCGATCGTCTGCCACAGAAGAATGGCGCCCGCGAACAGGCTGACCCACACCGGCACCCGCAGAAAGTGCGGCAGCAGAACAATCAGCAGGATGCCGATCAGCCGCAGGCGCTGTGTCTGATCAAGAAACATCGTCCTGCCCGTAGAGCGCCAGGGCCTGAAGGCAGCGCTGCGCATGACCCGCACCCTCGGCCGGCTGAAGTGTCTGCCCGGGCAGCGTCAGTCCAAAGACGAGGCCCAGGCGTTCGGCTTCCAGCACCCAGCTGCACAACTGCGACAGCCGCATTTCCGGGTCGCCCGGCGCGGCGTTCCAGTCCAGCCAGAGTTCGCGCTGGCGCGGATCGGCGAACTGTTTGACCATGAGCTGGCCGGTGCGCGGATAGGTTTTCCAGTGGATCAGATGCGCCGGATCGCCGCGCTCGTAGCGGCGCAGGCCGGCGAAATCCTCGCGGCCCGCGTGCGCGTTGGACAGACCGGTGCTGTCGCCCGCGCTGTGGTCGGGCAGGGGCATTGCCCCCCACGGTCTGGGATAGACCAGCCCCGACATCGCCAGCGGCGCGAAGCACCAGGCCCGGAACAGCCCCATGGGAAAACTGGTGTACAGCCTGACCCGTGGCAGTGCCAGCCGGCCCCGCCGCAGCGCTTGCACCGGAAGCACGATGACCGCCTCCCCGGCCGCAGGGACATCCGCGAACACGGGTTCCTCCAGATCCGGATGATCCAGCTTGACCGCGAGTCGTGTCAGCCGCGTCGGGTTGGTCAGCAGCAGCGTGAAGCGCATCTGCTGGCCCGCGTACACCGCTTGTGGCTGTCGTGCCCGTACCTGCAGATTCACCAGATTGCCGTGGGTGTGATGCATGCCCACCAGGGCCATACCGGCCAGCAGAAAAGTCAGCGCGAAGCCCAGGCTGTTGCTGTAGTTCATGCAGCCGACCAGCATCACGAACAGCAGCAGGCCGAAATAGAAACCGGCGCGCGTTGGCAGGATGTAGATTTTGCTGCGCTTGATGTCGACAGGGCCGTCCTGCACGGGGTTGCGCCGGTCCATCCAGCGCACGACGCGCGTCTTCAGCCGTTGTCTCAACGCCCCGATCATGATCGTCTGAAGCAGCCGGCTATCAGGGCAGTGGGACCTGTTTGAGCAGCGTCGAGGAGGGCGGTGCGCTGGCGTGCTCGCGGTCGACCGTGGCCAGGCGATGGTCTACCACGGCCGGCAGTACCGCCTGCACGTCTTCGGGCAGGACGTGATCGCGACCGGCAAGCAGGGCCCAGGCCTGGGCCGCACGGCGCAACGCCAGCCCGGCGCGGGGCGACAGGCCCTGGCGAAACAGCACGGTTTCGCGGCTGCCGGCGAGCAGGGCCAGAATGTAGTCGAGCAGGGCATCGCTGACGGTGATGGCGTCGGCCTGCGCCTGCCAGTGCGCCAGCCCGTCGCTTTCCAGGCTGGGGAGTACGTCTTCCAGCATGGCGCGCCGGCTGCGCTGGCTCAGCAGCATCTTTTCGGCGCTGGCGGGCGGATAGCCCAGCCCGATGCGCATCAGAAAACGGTCCAGCTGGGACTCGGGCAGGGGAAAGGTGCCGAGCTGATCGGCCGGGTTCTGCGTGGCCACCGCGAAAAAGTGCTCGGGAAGCGCACGCGTGACGCCGTCGATAGTGACCTGCCGTTCTTCCATGGCCTCCAGCAGCGCGCTCTGGGTCTTCGGCGAAGCGCGGTTGACCTCGTCGGCCAGCAGCAGCTGGGTGAATATCGGGCCCGGGTGGAACTCGAACCGTGCCTCGTGGGGTTCGAATATCGATACGCCCAGAATATCCGTGGGCAGCAGGTCGGCGGTGAACTGCACCCGCGCGAAATCCAGGCCGAATACGCGGGCCAGCGCGTGCGCCAGCGTCGTCTTGCCCACGCCCGGGATGTCCTCGATGAGCAGATGGCCCTGCGCCAGCAGGCAGGTTACCGCCAGCCGAACCTGCTGCTCCTTGCCCAGTATGAGCTCCGACACCGCGCTCACTGCGCCGGCCAGTCGGTTACCGCCGGCGGAATCGAAACGTTGGGCCAGAGACATAGATGCAATCCGGATTCGAAAAAGGGAACAGGGCGGCCCGCAGCGCGCCCCGGTTCTAGTTCATCGGCTGGCCGACCGGGTTACTGAAGCGTTCGACGGCAGCGGCCATTCATTTTTCGTACAGCTCGAGTCTGCAGACTGAAGGCCTTCAAGGCAGCCGGAGAATCTTCATGAGGCAGATAATCAACACGGCGGCACTGATGCTGGCAATCGGCGCGCTGGCCGCCTGCACCAACAGCTTTTACGGTGGCGCGGTAGCGGGCGCTGGCGCGGCGGGCGTGACCCACGAGGTGTACAACAAACGCCAGCTGGACCAGTTGGAGCGTGATTACGAACGGGGCGACATCAGCGCCGAGGAATACGAGCGCCGGCGGCGAGACGTGGAAGACCGCTCGCTGGTTTACTGATCCCGGCGATCACCGGTGTCATCCCGGCTGTATTCGCCCTCGATGGTGCGTTGCTGCGGGGGTCCGTCGGCGCGGTTCGAAGCGCGGTGCTGCCAGGCCGGCCCGGCCTGTATCGTGATCGCCCGGGCCAGTAGCTGCTGCGCCGCGGCTTGACGTAGCGCCGGGACCAGCAGCGCAAATCCCAGGGTATCGGTGATGAATCCGGGCGTGATCAGAAAGGCACCGGCCAGTAGCAGCGCCGCGCCTTCCAGCAGCGGCACCGCGGGCATTTCTCCCCGCTGCTGGCAGCGCTGGATGTCGGCCAGCGCCTTGAGCCCCTGGTGACGCACGAGCTGAGAGCCCACCACGGCCGTCAGGATGACCAGGGCGATGGTCGTCAACGCGCCGATAACGCTGCCGATCTTGATCAGCAGCCAGGTTTCCACCAGCGGAACGACGATGAAGATGAGCAGTAGTTTTCCGGCCATCGTCAGACGCTGGGGGCGTTGCGCAGCTTTTCCAAGCAGCGCGCCACGCGGGACAGGCTACAGGCTGGCGATGCGCGTTCTCTGCTCGTCGAGCGCCGCCAGGTCGGCCTCCAGCCGGGCGAGCTGTTCACGCGCCTTGTCCACCACCTCGGCCGGGGCCTTTTCGGTGAAGCTCGGGTTTTCCAGCCGCCGCGCCGCGCCGTCGCGTTCGCCCTGAAGTTTGGTCAGCCGCTTGTCGAGCCGCTTGAGCTCGGCGTCCTTGTCGATCAGGCCGGCCATGGGGACCAGCAGCTTCATGCCGCCAGCAAGCGCCGTGGCCGACTCGGGCGCGGCATCGCCCGGCGCCAGGAATTCGATCGATTCGGTCCCCGCCAGAAAGTCCAGCGACGGGCGGTGGCGCCGGAAGCGCTCGCGATCGGCTTCCTCGGCCTTGTCAACCAGGACCGGCAGCGGTTTGCGCGGCGCGATGTCCATTTCGCCGCGAATCTGCCGGAGCCCGAGTATGCAGTCCTGCAGCCACCGGATTTCCGCCTCGGCATCCGTATCCCGCAGCGCCTCGTCCGGCTGCGGGAACGGCTGGTCGACAATGCTGGTGCCCTGGACACCGGCCAGCGGTGCCACCGACTGCCATATTTCCTCGGTGATGAAGGGCATGACCGGATGCAGCAGACGCAGCAGCGCTTCCAGCGTGCGTAGCAGCGTCTGTCGCGTGCCCAGCTGCCGGGCGGGCGGCGCGTCTTCGCCCAGGGCGGGCTTGCTCAGCTCCAGGTACCAGTCGCAGAACGCGTGCCAGGTGAAGTCGTACAGCGCCTGGCTGGCGAGGTCGAAGCGGTAGCCGGTGATGTGCCGGTTCACGTCGCCCGCGACCTGCTGCAGCCGCGAGGTAATCCAGCGGTCGGCCCAGCCGTATTCCACGCTGTCCCCGGTAACCGGCTTGTCGGCGCAGTTCATCAGCGCGAAGCGCGCGGCGTTCCACAGCTTGTTGCAGAAGTTCCGATAGCCCTCCACGCGGCCCAGGTCGAAGCGGATATCCCGCCCCTGGGAGGCCAGCGCGGCAAAAGTGAAGCGTAGCGCGTCGGTGCCGAATGCCGGAATACCCTCCGGAAACTCCTTGCGCGTGGCCTTCTCGATGCGCTTGGCCAGCTGCGGCTGCATCATGCCGGTGGTGCGTTTGGTCAGCAGCGCGTCCAGCTCGATGCCGTCGATCAGGTCAATCGGGTCCAGCACATTGCCCTTGGACTTGGACATCTTGGCGCCTTCGGAGTCGCGCACCAGGCCGTGCACGTAGATTTCGTGAAAGGGCACGTCATCCATGAACTTCAGGCCCATCATGATCATGCGGGCGACCCAGAAAAAGATGATGTCAAAGCCGGTCACCAGCACGCTGGTGGGGTAGAAGCGGCGCAGCGCGTCGCTGTCTTCCGGCCAGCCGAGCGTGGAAAACGGCCAGAGCGCGGAGGAGAACCAGGTGTCGAGCACGTCCTCGTCCTGCGTCAGCACGGCGTCGGGCGCCAGCTGCGAGGCGTACTTTTCCCGCACTTCGGCTTCGCTGCGGCCCGCGTAGATGTTGCCGGCGTCGTCGTACCAGGCAGGAATGCGGTGACCCCACCAGAGCTGACGCGAAATGCACCAGTCCTCGATGTTGCGCATCCACTCGAAGTAGGTCTTGTCCCAGTTGCCCGGCACGAAACGGATGCGCCCGCTTTCCACGGCCTCGATGGCCGGGCGCGCCAGAGGCTGGGCGTGCACGAACCACTGATCGGTCAGATAGGGTTCGATCACGGCGCCACTGCGGTCGCCGCGCGGCACCATCAAGCGATGGTCCTGGGTTTTCTCCAGCAGCCCGGCCGCCTCCAGGTCGGCAAGCACCTGCTTGCGCGCGACGTAGCGGTCCAGGCCGCGGTAGGCCGCCGGGGCGTTGTCGTTGATGCGCGCGTCTTCGGTGAAGATGTTGATCTGCGGCAGGCCGTGACGCTGCCCCAGCGCATGATCGTTGAAATCGTGTGCCGGCGTGATCTTCACGCAGCCGGAGCCGAATTCCGGGTCGACATAGTCGTCGGCCACCACGGGAATCTCGCGGTCGGTGAGCGGCAGGCGAATGGTCTTGCCGATGAGCGCCGTGTAGCGCTCGTCTTCCGGATTCACCGCGACCGCGGTATCGCCCAGCATGGTTTCCGGCCGCGTGGTCGCCACGCTGACGTGGCCGCTGCCGTCGGCCAGCGGATAGCGGAAGTGCCACAGGTGACCCGCTTCCTCCTCGGACACCACCTCCAGATCGGAAATGGCGGTAAGCAGCACGGGGTCCCAGTTGACCAGGCGCTTGCCGCGGTAGATCAGACCTTCGTCGTACAGGCGCACGAACACCTCGCGGACCGCGCTGGACAGGCCCTCATCCATGGTGAAGCGCTCGCGCGACCAGTCCGGCGATGCGCCCATGCGGCGCAGCTGTCGGGTTATGTGGCCACCGGAGGTTTCCTTCCACTGCCAGACGCGCTCGACAAAGGCTTCGCGTCCGAGGTCATGGCGGCTGCGGCCCTCTTCGGCGAGCTGGCGCTCCACCACCATCTGGGTGGCAATGCCGGCGTGATCGGTACCCGGCTGCCAGAGCGTGTCGCGGCCCAGCATGCGGTGATAGCGAATCAGCGCGTCCATGATGGTGTCCTGGAACGCGTGTCCCATGTGCAGACTGCCGGTCACGTTCGGCGGCGGGATCATGATGCAGTAGGGCGCGCCCTGGCCGCTGGGTGAGAAGCGCCCCTCGTGTTCCCAGCGCTCGTACCAGCGGGTTTCTATCTGGCGAGGATCAAAAGTCTTGTCCATGAAGGCTCTTCAAGTTCTAAAGTCCGTGCGGGCGGGCACGAAGGAGAATCACTGGATATCGTGCTTGGCCAGCGGATAACCGCGGCTCTGGTAGAAACGGTAGCGCTCGCGCGCCTGATCACGATCCTGCGCGGGCACGAGTTCCAGACAGCGCTCGAACCGGCTGAAAAAATCCGGAATACGCTGACCAAGATTGACGATCACGTCGTCGGCCCCCGCCGGGGGCGCCTCGCCGCCGATCACGACCGGCGTAGGATCATCCGCTCCGTCGAGGTTTTCAAGCAGGCCGTGTGGCACGAAGCTGCCCTGGCGAAAGGTCCAGAGCAGCTCGTCCAGGCGCTGGCGCAGGGCCGCGTCTTCGGTATAGATGAAAACGCGGTGGCCCGCCGCATGGGCCTTCTCGGCCAGGCGGCAGGCCACCTGCAGCAGAGCGTCCTGCCCGGGTTTGTCGACGACGTAGAAGTCGACCCGGGTCATTCCCCGTCGGCCTGACCCGCGCGCCGGATCAGGAATTCGGAAAGCAGCCCCACCGGCCGGCCAGTGGCGCCCTTGCGCGCGCCCTTGTTCCAGGCCACGCCCGCGATGTCCAGATGGGCCCAGCGCATCTTGCGGGTGAATCGGTGCAGGAAGCTGGCCGCGGTGATGGCGCCGGCCTGGCGGCCGCCCACGTTGGCGAAGTCGGCGAAGTTGCTGTTCAACTGGCTCTGGTATTCCTCCCACAGCGGCAGGGGCCAGGCGCGATCGCCAATCAGGTCACCGGCGTCGCGCAGCGAGCGGCCCAGCTTGCGGTTGTTGGAGAATAGCCCGGCCGCGTGCGAGCCCAGGGCGATCACGCAGGCGCCGGTCAGGGTGGCAATGTCGACCACCGCCGCCGGCGAGTAGTTGCGCTCGACCCAGGTAAGCGCGTCGCAGAGGATCAGCCGGCCTTCAGCGTCCGTATTCAGAATCTCGATGGTCTGGCCGGACATGCTGGTGAGAATATCGCCGGGCTTTACTGCGTCGCCGTCCGGCAGGTTTTCCGAAGACGGCACCACGCCCACCAGATTGATGGGCAGGTTCAGCTCCGAAGCCGCGCGCATGACCCCGAACACCGTGGCGCCGCCGCACATGTCGAACTTCATCTCGTCCATCTCCGCGCCGGGCTTGAGGCTGATACCGCCGGCGTCGAAGGTGAGCCCCTTGCCCACCAGGATGGTGGGTTTCTGGTCTTCGGGGCCCTGCATGTGCTCCATGACGATCAGCTTGGCCGGCTCCCGGCTGCCGCGGGACACCGCCAGCAGCGCCCCCATGCCGAGCTCTTCCATTTCGGCTTCCTCGATGACGCGGGTCGTCAGGCCGGAATAGGTCTGCGCCAGTTCCTCTGCCTGGCGCGCCAGGTAGGTGGGCGTGCAGATGTTGCCGGGCAGGTTGCCCAGGGTCTTGGCCAGCTCCACGCCCCGGGCGATGGCTTCGCCTTCGCGCATGCCTGCTTCGCCTGCCGGCAGGTCGGACCGGCGCGGCACCTGGAAGGTCAGGCGGCTGAGCTTGCGCTCCCTGGCCTTGTAGTCGCTGCCACGGCAGGCCTCGAAGCGATAGAAGACGTCCTGGGTGACCAGCACGGCCTGCTTGACCGACCAGTTGAAGTCATCGCGGCCCTTGACGTTGAGTTCGGTCAGATAGTTCGCCGCATCGACGCCCCCGACGCGATCCAGGCGCTGCGCGGCCGCGCGCAGCACCCGGCGGTACTGCCGCTCCTCGAATTCGCGTTCCTTGCCGCATCCGACCAGCAGGATGCGGTCGCAGAACATGCCGGGGAGGTTGTGCAGCATGGCCGTCTGGCCGAGCTTGCCGTCCATGTCGCCGCGCCGCATGACGCTGGCGATGGCCCCTTCGCAGGCGTCATCCAGTATCTCGGCCTGCGGCGAGGGTTTGCGGCGATCGAAAATGCCCACCACCACACAGCCGACACGCTGCTTTTCCGGGCTACCGCTTTTGACAAGGAACTCCATCATCTACTCCTGCAGGGTTTTTCTGGCATGATTGCCGCGCGAATCGCGGCAACCGCGGGTGGTGCGGTCAAGGCGCGCTATTTTACGGAAAAGGACGCCAATGTCACTAGTTGACCGAATGCGGGTTAAAACACAAAAAATTAACGGTCTACCGTAATTTCCCGCAGCATGCTCCGCGTCTCCATCATCGACATCTATCTGTTCCGTGAATGCGCCAAGTCATGGGTGAGCGTGGCGGGCGTGCTGATCGTGCTGACTCTGGGCGTGGGCTTTGCCCGCTTCATTGCCAGCGCGGCCGCGGGTGAGCTGCCCGGCTCTACCGTCATGACTATCGTTGGCTTCAGCCTGCTGCAGAATCTGGAGATTATCCTGCCGATTTCGCTGCTGTTGGCGGTCATGCTGACGGTGGGGCGGCTGTGCAGTGATAACGAAATGGCCGCCATGACGGCCGGTGGGGTCGGTCCCCGCACGCTTTATCGCCCGTTCCTGCTGCTGGCCGGCCTGCTGACCCTTGGGGCGGCGTTGCTGTCGGTGCAGCTGGGGCCGGGTGTCGAGCGGCAGATGAGCCTGCTCAAGGAGCGTGGCGACGTGCTGGCGACGCTGGAATCCTTTGATCCGGGACGTTTTCATACGCTGATGAGCGGCCGGGCGGCCTTTTATGCCGAACGCAGTGAAGCGACCACCGGCGAGATGGCGGACGTGTTCATCCGCGTGAAAAGCCAGAACGCGCAGGAGACCGTGGTGCTGGCCGATCATGCCGTGCGTCAGAGTGATCCCGATTCCGGCCGGCAGACGCTGGTGCTGTGGTCGGGCTGGCGCTACGAGGGCATCCCGGGCCAGCCGGATTTCAGAATTACGCGGTTTTCCGAGCACGGCGTGCACATGGCGCCGCCCCAGAACGAGGTCAGCTTCGGGCTTGAGGAGGCCGAAACCGCCGAGCTCCTGGCTGCCGACTCGCCGGAGGCGGCCGCCGAACTGCATTTGCGGCTTTCCGTGCCGCTGTCGGTGTTTATCCTGGCGCTGCTGGCGCTGCCGCTGGGTTATCTGCCGCCCCGCTCGAGCCGCTACGGCAAGCTGGTGATCGGCATTCTCGTGTACGTGGTGTACGCCAATCTGCTGCGATTGGGGGCGGTCTATCTGTCTGACGGCGTCATACCCGCCTGGCTGGGCCTGTGGTGGGTCCATCTTGTTTTTGCGGGGCTGGCGCTTGTGCTGATCGCGCGCCGCGAGGGGCGTTTGCGCTTCCGGCGGCCGGCCGCAGTCGGGGCGGCATCGGCATGAAGATTCTCGACCGCTACCTGCAAAACAACGTGCTGCACACGACAGCCATCGTTGCGGCCGCGGTTGCGGCGCTGGCCTTCGTCTCGCAGTTCATCAGTGAGGCGGACGATATCGGCGACGGCGACTACGGGCTGTTCAAGGTTATTCAGTACGTCATGCTGGTCTTGCCCGACAGCCTGCATACCGTGTTTCCGGTCGTGGCGCTGCTGGGCGCGCTGCTCGGGCTGGGCGCGATGGCGGCCGATCGCGAACTGGTGGTTATTCGTTCATCCGGCGTGTCCATACTGCGCCTAGCCGTTTCGGTGGCGCGCGTGGGTCTGATTCTGGCGGCCTGCAGCCTTATTCTCGGCGAGCTGCTTGGACCGCAGGGCATCCGCATCGGCGAACAGCTTCGCGACCGCGCGCAACATGGCGACACGATGGACGAGGCTGGCGACGGGCTCTGGCTGCGTGAGGGGAGCAGCTATGTGCGCATATCCGGCACGCTGGCCCAGGACACCATGGTTGATCTCACCATCTACAAGAAGAATGACGACGGACAGATCACGCGGATCACCCAGGCCGAGCGTGCCCGCTACGACGATGCGCGCGGCTGGATTCTGGAAGATGCACGAGTCAGCAATATCAGCCTGTCGGGCGTGACGGTTGAAAACGTAGACCGGCTGCCCTGGGACATCAACATCAGCCCGAATGTGCTGCGTCTTTCGGTCACCAAGCCCGATGAGCTGAGTCTGGCGGGGCTGTACCGATACATCCGGTTCCTGGAAGCGAATAAGGTGGCGTCCGGCCAGTATCGATTTGCGTTCTGGCGGGATCTGGTCAGTCCGCTGACGGTGCTGGTGCTCACCGTGTTCGCGCTGCCGTTCGCCTTTGGCCAGCTGCGAACCGCGGGCGCCGGCCAGCGCCTGCTGGTGGGCGGCGGCGTCGGGCTGCTGTTTTTCATGGTCAACGAGATCGTGGCATCCAGCGCGGTCGTTTACGGCCTCCCGCCCTGGTTTGCGGCGCTGGCGCCCACGCTGGCGCTGGCAGGCATAACGGTCTACTGGCTGGCGCATCTGCGCTGACCGGGCGCGGCGAGCGGGTGGTCAGCCTTTGCGGACGCGCGGCAGAACGACGATTTCGGTGGCGCAGATCAGGTCGTGCACGCTGCGCTTCTGGCGATCAAACAGGCAGAAGAGCATGCCGACAACGCTCACCCAGGATGCCGCGGCGCAGATATAGCGCAGCGGCACCTGGCGCCAGCCGATCAGCTCCCCGCTGGCCGCGTCGCGCAGCTGCAGGCGCCAGGCGCGCATCCCCAGCGTCTGGCCGCCGTGGGTCCAGAACCAGCCAAGGAAGACCAGCGGTACGAGCAGGATGTACAGCCGGAACCACCAGGTGCCCGACGGGACGGCGTCACCGGCATAGAACGGCAATATGATCCCGGTGGCCGCGAACAGCAGCGCTACCAGCAGGAACAGGTCGTATACGGCCGCTGCCAGTCGGCGCCAGAGCGAGGCGGGGTAGGGAACAGCAGGCATGGACCGGGGCCGGATGAAAACTTAATGGCTTGCGGCAGATAGCCGGCGGAAAATGGCGCTCCCTACGGGACTCGAACCCGTGTTTCAGCCTTGAGAGGGCCGCGTCCTAACCGCTAGACGAAGGGAGCGTGCAGCGAAGCAGGCGTTGTCGGGACGACGTGTTCGCGCAGCGCTTAGTATACTCGCGCATTCGCGGCAGAAAAACAGGGCAATGGATTCGGACGAGATTCCGGCCTGGCCCGCCACCGCCGCCGGCGCCGGCTCGCGCCGAGAGGGATGTTCTCGAGCCTTGAAAAACCGACCATTACACAGGGGGCTGGCAATCAGCGAACCGTTGATCATCCCGCGCGCCGAGCACGGCATTTCACGCCGGCAGATATCGGACAGCGCGCTTAAGGTGCTTTATCGGCTGAATCAGGCGGGTTACCGCGGCTGTCTGGTCGGGGGCGGCGTGCGCGATCTTCTGCTGGGTGTTCAGCCCAAGGATTTCGATGTCGCGACCGACGCGTCGCCCGAAGAGATTCGTGAGCTTTTCTCCAATTCGCGCCTGATCGGCCGCCGCTTCCGGCTGGCGCACGTGCGATTCGGCCGGGAAATCATCGAGGTTTCCACGTTTCGGGCCGATATGAGCGGCGACGAATCGCCCGACGAGGAGGACGACCGGCGGGCGATGGACGATGCCGGCCGCATACTGCGCGACAACGTCTACGGCAGTATTGAAGAGGATGCCCGCCGGCGCGACTTCACGGTCAATGCGCTGTATTACGACATTGCGGATTTCGGTATTCACGACTACGTGGGCGGCATGGCCGATATCGAACAGCGCCAGTTGCGGCTCATGGGTGACCCCGAAACGCGCTATCGCGAGGATCCGGTGCGCATGCTTCGCGCGCTGCGCATTGCGGCCAAGCTCGATCTCGAGATCGAGCCGGCCACGCTGGATCCGATTCCGCGCATGGCCGGTCTGCTGGCCGATGTGCCCGCAGCGCGCATGTTCGACGAGGTGCTCAAGGCGCTGATGAATCCCGACGGGCCGGCCGCCTTCGAGACCGTCTACGAGTACGGGCTGCTGGACGTGCTGTTTCCGGCCACGGGCGCGGCGCTCAAGCATGATTCGGCCGGGTTGATGATCATCCGCCGCGCCATCGCCAACACCGCTCAGCGAATCCGCGACGATCGGCCCGTCACGCCGGCCTTCCTGTACGCCGCCTTTCTCTGGCCTGGCGTACAGGCCCTGGCGGCCCGCTTTCAGGAGGAGGGCCGGCCGCCCGCGCAGGCACTGGCCATGGCGCAGCGCGATATTCTCGTCGAACAGGTGCAGCGGGTGAGTCTGCCCAAGCGCTTTGCGGTGCCCATGCGCGAGATATGGCAGCTACAGCCGCGCTTTCACAAGCAGCGGGGCAAGCAGCCCGCCCGGCTGATGAGCCATCCCCGCTTCCGCGCCGCCTATGATTTTCTACTGCTTCGCGCCGAGGCGGGCGAGGTTGATCAGGCGACCGCCGATTTCTGGACTCAGGCGCAGGAGGCCACGGATTCGCCGGCGCCCGCACCCTCGCGGCCGGGCTCGGCCGGCAGGCGGCGACGCCGCCGGCGCCGGGGTGGTCAGGGCGGTGGTGGCTAGCCCCCGACGCTGCTACATCGGCCTGGGCGCGAATCTGGGCGATCCGGCAGACCGGGTCGTCCAGGCCATGGGCTGGCTCGATGCGTTGCCGGGCACCGCCGGCGTGGCCCGCTCGTCGCTGTATCGCAGCCCGCCGCAGGGGCCGCAGGATCAGCCGGATTTCTGCAATGCCGTGTGCGCGCTGGATACCGCGCTCGAACCGATGGCGCTGCTGGATCACCTGCAGGCGCTTGAACAGCGCGCCGGCCGCACGCGGGGCGAACACTGGGGGCCTCGCACGCTGGACCTGGACATCATCAGCTACGACCAGCGCGTCGTGCACCACGCGCGGCTGACGCTGCCGCATCCCTGGGCGCATCGCCGCGCGTTCGTGCTTGTCCCCTGGCTGGAGATTGCGCCGGATGCCTGCTTGCCGGGGCTCGGGGCGGCCCGCGAGCACCTGTCGGCCGCCGACCGGGCCACCGTCCGACCCTGGTCTGCCGCCAGTCCATCAGCCGGTTGCGCATGAGTCTCAACCCGCATTACATCGCCATTGAAGGGCCCATCGGCGTCGGCAAGACCACGCTGGCTCACCGGCTTGCCGACTCGCTGGACTTCAATCTGCTGCTCGAGGCGCCCGAAGAGAACCCGTTCCTCGGCGCCTTCTACGATGATCGCCGCGCCTACGCCCTGCAGGCGCAGCTGTTCTTTCTGCTGCAGCGCGCCCGTCAGGTGGACAGTCTGCGCCAGAAGCAGCTGTTCGCCGGCGGTTGGGTGACCGACTTCATGTTCGAAAAAGACCCGATGTTCGCGGCGCTGAACCTGTCCGGTCCGGAAATGAAGCTGTACGAGGAGATTTACCAGCGGTTGGCCTGGCAGGCGCCGGTGCCCGACTGCGTGATCTATCTGTACGCGCCCATCGAGCGGTTGCTGGAGCGCGTCGAGCTGCGGGGACGCCCGCAGGAGCAGCACATGCAGCGTGACTATCTGCTCCGGGTGGCAGAGAGCTATGCCGAGTATTTTTCCCGCTATGACGCCGCGCCGCTGATTCGCGTCAATGCCGACGCTCTGGATCTGGTGGGCAGCGAGCGTGACTATGCGCGGCTGCTCGAGGCCCTTGCGTCGACCGAACGGCTGATTGACCTGCCCGCGCTTTGAGGCCGGGCGAGACTTTTCTGGCCGGGAGCCGGTAAAATGCCGCTGCTTGAGTCAGCTTCGTTGATAAATCAAGTACTTACGCTTCTATTTGTGCAGGCGCGACGGCTCGATGGGTATTTCCGGCCCGCCTGCGGTGATCAACCCGCGCCGTGTCGCCAGGGGCAGTCATAATGAAAGGTTCACTTTACCCGTATCCGCACCTGCAGGAGCGGGCCGAACAACCGGTTACGCTTACCGATCTGGCGAAGATGAAGTCGGAAGGCCGCAAGATCGCGAGCATGACCGCCTACGACGCCAGTTTCGCCGCGCTGGAGGACCGCGCCGGCATGGACGTGGTGCTGGTGGGCGATTCGCTGGGCATGGTGATTCAGGGTGCCGACACGACGGTGCCCGTGACCGTGGACGAGATGATCTATCACAGCCGCGCGGTCGCGGCCGGCCTTTACCGCCCGTTTCTGATCGCCGACTTGCCGTTTTTGTCCTACGCCACCAAGCATCAGGCGCTGGAAACCTCGCGCCGCCTGATGCAGGAAGGCCGCGCGCAGATGGTGAAGTTCGAGGGCGGCGAGATTCAGGCCGAAACCGTGGAGCACCTGAGCATGCGCGGCGTGCCGGTCTGCGGTCATATCGGCCTGCAGCCCCAGCTGATCCACAAGCTGGGCGGTTTCAAGGTGCAGGGCCGCAACAGCGATGCCGCGAAGGAAATGCTTAACGACGCGCGGGCGCTGGAGCAGGCCGGTGCCGACTTGTTGATCCTGGAGTGCGTGCCGGCGGCGCTGGGCGCGGAAATCACCCGTGAAGTCTCCATTCCGGTCATCGGGATCGGGGCAGGCCCTGATACGGATGGCCAGATTCTGGTCGTTTACGACGTAATAGGGGTGTCCGCTGGGCGCACGCCGCGCTTTGTGCGGAATTTTCTGGAAGAGGGCCGTAACGTCGAGCAGGCGGTGCAGGCGTATGTCGAAGCCGTGCGTGACGGCAGCTATCCCTCATCGGAACACAGCTTCGGCTGACGGGTCATGACTGAGCGCCAGCCGTTTGCGGCCGAATCCCCTGCAGCGCTGAAGGTCTGCCGCGAGGTCGAGACCCTGCGGCAACTGCTGTCCGGGCCGCGGCAGACCGGCCGGATTGCGCTGGTGCCCACCATGGGCAACCTGCACGACGGTCACCTTTCGCTGGTGCGCGAGGCACGCCGACTGGCGGACACCGTGGTGGTCAGTCTGTTCGTCAATCCGCTGCAGTTCGCCGCCGGCGAGGACTTCGAGAGCTATCCCCGCACGCTCGAATCGGATGCCCAGGCGCTCGAAAAAGAGGGGGCCCAGCTGCTGTTTGCCCCCACCGTCGAGGAAATGTATCCCGCGGGCCAGAGCCGGACCCGCATTGACGTGGGCGATATTGGCGACATGCTCTGCGGCGCGCATCGCGCCGGGCACTTCAGCGGCATGGCCACGGTGGTGTGCATGCTGTTCAACCAGGTTCGGCCGCATGTGGCGGTGTTCGGCGAAAAGGATTATCAGCAGCTTCAGGTCATCCGCCAGATGGTGCTCAACCTGCACATCCCGGTGTCCGTGAGGGGGGTGCCCACCGTGCGCGAGGCCGACGGTCTGGCCATGAGTTCGCGCAACCAGTATCTCACCCCGAAGCAGCGCGGCGTGGCGCCGAAGCTGCACGAATGCCTGGTCGAGGCTGCCCGACGCGTCCGGTCAGGCGGCGAAAATTTCGGCCGAATTCAATCGGATATGAAGACTGAGCTCAAGGCGGCCGGTTTCGAGCCGGATTATTTCGAGCTGCGGGCCGCTGATCTTTCGCGGCCGCATGCCGATACCCGTCAGCTGGTCGTGCTGGCGGCCGCGCACCTGGGCCGGGCTCGGCTGATTGATAATCTCCAGTTTGACTCCAAATTGTAAAAAACGTCTGGACGAGGCCGGATGCGTTCCGTTAGCATGCCGCCTCTCCCGGATTTGACGAGTATGCCGTTAGGGCAGGGAACCTTATGCAAATCACCCTCCTAAAAGCCAAGCTTCACCGCGTTTGCACCACCCACGCAGAGCTGGATTACGAAGGTAGCTGCGCCATCGATGGCGACTTTCTGGATGCCGCCGGGATCCTCGATTACGAGCAGATCGAAATTTACAACCTCGGCAACGGCGAGCGCTTTTCGACCTACGCGATCCGCGCCGAGGCCGGTTCCCGCATCATTTCCGTCAACGGCGCCGCGGCGCACAAGGCCAGCGTGGGCGATCGGCTCATCATCTGCGCCTATGCCCGCATGAGCGAGGGCGAGGCACGCAGCCACAAGCCGCGGCTGGTCTACTTCGACGAGACCAACCAGGTCATCCGCACGAGCAACAGCATCCCCGTGCAGGCTGCCTGATCACGCGTCGCCATGGTCCGCCATCCGGCGGACCGTTACACTCCACGGCCAACCCGCCCGGTCCGTCCATGGAGTAGCGCAGCCGTGTCCGATCCCACCCAACAGCCACTTTGGCAAACGCTTTGCGAACGCGCCGAAACGCTTGGCGCCAGCCGCCTGAGCGAGCTGTTCGAAACGGATCCCGAGCGGGTTGACCGCTTCAGCTTCGAGGCTTGCGGATTGCTGCTGGATGCCTCCAAGCAGCGTCTGGATGCGGCCACGCTGACGCAGTTAATCGATCTGGCCCGCGACGCCGGTATCGAGCCGGCCATCCGCGCGATGTTTGCCGGCGATATCGTCAATCGCAGTGAATCCCGGCCGGCCTGGCACGTAGCCCTGCGCGACCCCGACGGGCCCGCTGAGGTCAGCGAGGTGCTTGCGCGCATGCAGCACTTTGTCGATCGCGTACGCAGCGGCCAATGGACCGGTCATGACGGTCAGACCATGACCGATGTCGTCAATATCGGCATTGGCGGTTCGGACCTGGGTCCTCGCATGGTGTATCACGCCCTGGCCGGACCGACCGACCTGCCCCGGGTGCATTTCGTGGCGAATGTGGACCCCTTCGATCTCGATGCCACGCTCGCCCTGCTGGACCCCGCGCGCACGCTCGTGGTGATCACATCCAAGAGTTTCACCACCGCCGAAACGCTGGCGAATGCGCGGGCGGCACGCGACTGGCTGCTGTCCAGCGGCGCGCCGGAATCGGCTATTGCGAGGCACTTTGTGGCGGTGTCGACCAACGCTGAGGCCGTGGCGGACTTCGGGATCGATACCGACAATATGTTCGGATTCTGGGACTGGGTGGGCGGTCGCTTCTCGCTGTGGTCGGCTGTAGGGCTGCCCATCGCACTGGGGCTGGGCATGGCGCGGTTTCGTGACCTGCTGGCCGGCGCACACGCCATGGATCGCCACTTTTCTACCGCGCCGCTGGCGCAGAACCTGCCGCTGCAGCTGGCGGTGATCGGGATCTGGAACCGCAATTTCCTGAATTATTCCGGACTGGTCATTGCCCCGTACGCGCAGCGCCTGGCGCTGTTTCCAGGCTGGCTGCAGCAGCTGGAAATGGAGAGTAACGGCAAGTCGGTCAGCGCCGACGGCAGGCAGGCCCGCACCCACACGGCGCCGGCAATCTGGGGCGAGACCGGCACCAACGCCCAGCACGCCTATTTCCAGATGCTGCACCAGGGCACCGACGTCATTCCCGTGGATTTCATTCTGCCGGTGCCCGATCGCGGTCGGGGCGGCGGCGATGACCGCGGCCTGCAGCTGGCCGCGAACTGCCTGGCCCAGGCCAAGGCCATGATGCTCGGCCGCGATCGCGACGCGCTGGCGACGCGGCTTGCGGACCAGGGGCTGTCGGGGGAGGCGCTGGATGAAATGCTCATGCACCGGCGCTTCGAGGGCGATCGCCCCAGCAGTCTGCTGCTGCTGCCGCGGCTGGACGCCTGGCACCTGGGAGCGCTGCTGGCCGCCTACGAGCACAAGACCTATGTGCAAGGCGTGATATGGGGCATCAACAGCTTCGACCAGTGGGGCGTAGAGCTCGGCAAGCAGCTGGCCGAGGACATTCTGCGGGACTGGGCGACCGGGGCATCCGGACAGCACGATGCCTCCACGCGCGCCTTGATGCAGCGCATAAAGCAGCTCATGGATTCATGACCGACGCAGCCCCCCGGCATCTATACCGGGCCGAACAGGTTCGCGAGTTAGACCGGCGATTCATCGAAGTGCACGGCGTGCCCGGCTTCGAGCTGATGCAGCGGGCTGCGCACAGCGCGTTCGACGCCCTTCGCGGCCAGTGGCCCGGCGCGCGCGCGCTCGGTATCGTCGCAGGGCCCGGCAATAACGGCGGTGATGGCCTGCTGGTGGGTGCGCTGGCGCTGCAGGCCGGACTGAACGTGCAGCTGAGCCTTGTGGGGGATGCCGACCGCGCGCGCGGCGCCGCGGCTCAGGCACTGGCGGCGTTTCGCGAAGCCGGCGGGGTGGTCGACAGCGAGTTGAAGCTGCCCGATCACGATGTTGATGTCGTGGTCGATGCCCTGCTGGGCACAGGGTTATCGAGGCCTCTCGAGGGCCGTTTTCTAGAGGCGGTTCGCCTGATGAACAGCGCGGCCTCGGCCGGCGCCGGGCTGGCGGCCGTGGACATCCCCACCGGGCTGGACGCCGATACCGGCCGCGTGTGGGGCGAATGCGTTCGCGCGGACATCACGCCCAGCTTCATTGGAGCCAAGCTCGGCTTGTACACGGGCGCGGGCCCTGCTTACAGCGGCCGTATCCTGTTTGATGGGCTGGGCGCGCCGGCTTCGGTGTATGCCGATGTCCCGGTGGCCGCCTGCCGGCTCTGTGCCGAGGATCGAATGCCGGCTCTGGCCCCGCGCGATCGCGCGGCCCACAAGGGACGGTTCGGTCACGTACTGTGCGTGGGCGGCAACACCGGCATGGCGGGCGCGGTTGTCATGGCGGCCGAGGCGGCCCTGCGCACGGGAGCCGGCCTGACCAGCGTCGCGACCCGGGCCGCGCATGCCGGGCTGACCGCCATGATCCGGCCCGAAATCATGTGTCGCGGCGTTGAAACCAACGGCGAGCTGGCTGCGCTGTTGCGCTCGGCCAGCGTTGCGGCGATCGGGCCCGGTCTGGGGCAGGATGGCTGGGCGCGTCGCGTCCTCGCGCGGGCGCTGGACAGCCGGCTGCCGCTGGTCGTGGATGCCGATGCCCTGAATCTGCTGGCCCAGGAGCCGATTGCGCGCGGCGACTGGGTGCTCACGCCGCATCCGGGCGAGGCCGCGCGCCTGCTCGGCTGCAAGACATCCGCCGTGCAGGACGATCGTCCCGAGGCGGCCCGGCGGCTGGCGCGCGAGTTCAATGCCGTCGTTGTGCTCAAGGGCGCGGGTACGCTGGTCGCGACGCCGTCTGGCGCGCTCTGGCTCAGCGATACCGGCAACCCCGGCATGGCGTCCGGCGGTATGGGCGATACGCTGACCGGCGTCATCGCCGGCCTGCTGGCGCAGACCGCTGACTCTGCGCTGGCCGCGAGGCTGGGCGTATGGATTCACGGCCGGGCTGCTGATCTGGCTGCCGCCGATGGCGAGCGCGGGCTGGCCGCGTCGGATTTGCTGCCGCACGTTCGCCGACTGGTCAATCCCTGAGCAGGCGCAGACCGAAGCTCTGATGGCGGCCGCAATCACGCTCGTGCTGGCAGACGAATCCGCCACGCAGGCCCTGGGTGCGCGACTCGGTCGCGCGCTCCAAGCGCTGAAGGCCGGTGCGGTGATTTACCTGCAGGGCGATCTGGGCGCCGGCAAGACCTGTCTCGCCCGAAGCCTGCTGCGTGCGCTGGGCCATGCGGGCGCCGTGGTCAGCCCCACCTACACGATCATGGAGCCTTACGACGTAAGCGGTCGCCGTCTGCTGCACGTAGATCTGTATCGTCTATCCGATCCGGAAGAGCTTGATTTTATTGGTATAGACGATCAGTACGAGCCGCAGGGGTGGCTGCTGATCGAGTGGCCGGAGCGGGGCGAAGGCCGGATCCCGGCCGCCGATCTGCGGGTGACGCTCTCGGTGCCCGGTGAAGGGCGTGAGGCGGGGCTGGCCGCCGATTCAGCGCGGGGTCAGGTGCTGCTGGAAAGACTGGCTGACCTGTCGAAAATTGATGGGGATACGCAGAATTTCTAATGTGCCGATAAAGGTAGTCCTCAGTAGTCACTGTTTATAATCAGGATTCGATGATTTGTTCCGCTTGCAGCGAGCAGAAAATCGGTCTATCTTCTGGTCGGTGCGCTCAGGTTGCGTGCCGCCGGGGAGGTTCTGACGGCGCCGGGTACGGGGTTCCCAGTCATGCGTCAATACATTGTCTTTGCAGTCTTGTGGCTTGCTGCCACGACGGCCTGCGCAGCCGCGGGGCAGATTCAGGACGCCCGCATCTGGGATGCGCCGGAGCGTACGCGCGTGGTGTTCGACCTGGACGGGCCGGCCGAATACAACCTGTTCACGCTCTCGGAGCCCGAGCGCGTGGTCATTGATATTGCCGATGCCGCGTCCTCACGCGCGCCGGCAGAGCGTTTGCAGGGTATGGGCTTCGTGCAGCAGGTGCGTACCGGCATCCGGGAAGGCCGAAATCTGCGCGTGGTCCTCGAGGTCAACCGCAGCGTTCAGCCCAAGGCGTTCGTGCTCACGCCCAACGATGAATATGGCCACCGTCTGGTCGTCGACCTGGAGGCCGGCATTTTCAGCGCGCCCGATCAATCGGAAACGGCCAGGCACGAGGCCGAATCCATGGCTGTCGCCGCGGCTGAAGCCGCCACCGCGACGCCCGAAGCCGGCAAGACGCGCGACAAGCCCGCCGCCAGTCCGCCTACACCCGCAGCAAGACCGAGTTATTCCTACACCCCGCGCAAGTTCGTGGTGGCGGTGGATGCCGGCCATGGCGGCAAGGACCCGGGCGCGATCGGCCCGCGCGGAACCTACGAGAAAAATGTCGTCCTGAATATCTCGCGCCGCCTGGCGCGTTTGATCGACGAGCAGCCGGGCATGAGCGCCGTGCTGATCCGCGACGGAGATTATTTCGTGGGCCTGCGGGAGCGGATCGAAAAGGCGCGGGCGGCCAAGGCCGATCTGTTCATCAGCATTCACGCCGACGCGGCGCGCAACCACCGCGCCAGCGGCTCGTCGGTCTACGTGCTGTCTGAAAACGGCGCGTCCAGCGAGCACGCTCGATGGCTTGCCCGGCGGGAGAACGAGGCCGGTCTGATGGGCGGCGTGACGCTCAAGGACAAGGACGACGTGCTGGCGTCGTTCATGCTGGACCTGTCGCAGGGGGCCAGCATTGAAGCCAGCTTCGATGTCGGTAACCGCCTGCTGTCGAAATTGCGCAATCTGGGTGATGTCCACAAGTCGGAAGTCCAGCAGGCCGGTTTTCTGGTACTGAAATCGCCCGATATTCCCTCGGTGCTGGTGGAAACGGCCTTCATTTCCAACGCCGCGGAAGAGCGCAGGCTGCTCAACGGTCGCCATCAGGATCGCCTGGCCCGGGCGCTGCTGGAGGGCATTCAGGGCTATGTGGCCAGCTATCGTCCGGCTACGTCGGTCGCGAGCAACGCTGTGATTCATCAGGTCAGCGCGGGTGAAACGCTGTCGGAGATTGCCGAGCAGTACGGCGTGAGCCTGTCCAGCCTGCGCCGGCTCAACAAGCTGAACGGCGACCGCATCCGCGTAGGCGCCAAGCTGGAGATTCCCGGCAGTACCCTGGCCGCCTCGGGCTCTTGAGCAGGGTGTTTGCCGCAGGCTGATGTTCTTCTTTCTGGGCGTTGTCGCGGGGCTGGTCTACGGGCTGACCGCCGTGGGGGGGGCGCTGCTGGTGGCGCCCATGCTGGTCCTGGTCGGTGGTCTGACCTGGCCCGCCGCCATCACCATGACTCTGTGCATCCTGGTCGTGCTGACCACCATTACGGCCGGCGACGGCATTCGCGCACGTCTGCCGCGTCCGGGTGAGGTCTGGCCGGCCGCGGTGTCCGCCGCCCTGCTGGCGCCGGCGGCCGTGTGGCTGATCGGCAGTCTGGGTCAGCCCGAGCCGGCGCTGTATCGATGGGCGCTGCTGCTCGGCGGAATCGCCATGCTTGCCAGCGTGCGGCTGCTGCCCGTGGATGTGCTCTGGCCGCGTGCCGGCCTGGCCGATCTGCGGGCCCTGCCGTCCATGCAGCCCAGCCGGACGAGCCTGGCGCAGCGCCTGTGGCTGGCGGCGGGCGGCGGCCTGTGCGGCCTGCTGACCGGTGTGTTCGGCGCCGGCGGCAGCCTGGCCAATCTGCCGGTCATCGGCCGCTATCAGAACGACGAAAAAGGCCGGGCCACGGCCTCGTCGGAGATGGCCATGCTGCCGGCCGTCATACTGGCCGCGTCCGCGTGCATCTGGCTGGGAAGAACGGCCGACTGGCGCGACACCGGACTGGCCATTTTCGGTGCGCTGGCCGGCATCAGCGTCGCCCGGATGGTGGCGCTGCGCATGCCGCTGCTCGTCTGGCAGGGGCTGGCCGGGCTGGTAGCCGTGGCGCTGGCATTCGCGATCGGGTAGCCGCCGCTGGTCAGCCGCGTGTTGTGGCGGGTATTTTCCGGCCCGGAATCCTTTCCTGCTATCTTGTGCCGCCGTTCATCACCACGAGGAGCAAGCGATGATCAAGCAAGCGGCTCAGAAGCAGATTCAGGGTCTGATGGAAAACGTCGAGCGCAAGCCCGCCGCGGATATCAGCGACGACGAACTGGCAAACTGGATCGTGCTCGATGTGCGCGAACAGTTCGAATTCGAGCAGGGGCATCTGCCGGGGGCCATCAACCTGCCGCGTAGCCGGATGGAGTTGCTGCTGACCCAGTCGGATGAGCTGGAGCAGGCAAACGAGAAGCCGGTACTCGTCTACTGCGCGAGCGGCAAGCGGTCGCTGCTGGCCGCCCAGGCCCTGACCGACCTTGGCGCGAATCGCGTGGTGTCCATGGATGGCGGTTTTCAGGGCTGGGCCGAGAAGGGCGGCGCGGTCAGCGGCTAACCTCTCAGCCGGATTATCCACAGGGAGTCGTGTCTTGGCGCGCAGTCGTGGCGAAATTCTCATTGTTGATGACGATCCGGCCCTGCGCCGGCTGCTTTCCATGCGGCTCGAGGGCGAGGGCTACCGGCTCCGGGTTGCCGAAGAGGGTGAAAAGGCGCTGGCGGAAATCGCCCAGCGCCGCCCCGATCTGGTGATCAGCGATCTGCGGATGGAGCCGATGGGGGGCATGGCCCTGCTGCATCGGCTGCAGGAACTGCATCCGGGGCTGCCGGTTCTGCTGATGACGGCCTACGGGACCATTCCCGACGCCGTGGAGGCCACCCGCAGCGGTGCCTACGGGTTCATTACCAAGCCGGTCGACAAGACCGAGCTGCTCGAGCGGATCGACGAAGTGCTGTCCATGCACAAACGTCCCCGAAGCCGCGAGAAGGAGATGGACTCTTCCGACAGCGACGTCATCACGCGCAATACCGAAATGCGCGAACTGCTGGCCGAGGCCAGCATGGTGGCGGGGGCCGAGGCGAGCGTGCTGGTGCAGGGCGAAAGTGGCACCGGCAAGGAGGTGCTGGCGCGCTACATCCATGCGCACAGCAAGCGCAGTGACCGGCCTTTCGTGGCGGTCAACTGCGGCGCGATTCCCGAGGATCTGCTCGAATCCGAACTGTTCGGGCATGTGAAGGGCGCCTTTACCGGCGCGAACCGGGACCACACCGGCCTGTTCCGCAGCGCGGATGGCGGCACGGTCTTTCTCGACGAGATAGGCGACATGCCTGCTTCGCTGCAGGTCAAGCTGCTGCGCGCTCTGGAAGACCGCAAGGTGCGCCCGGTGGGCAGCACCGAAGAGATCAGCATTGACGTGCGGGTGGTGTCGGCCACGCATCAGAATCTGGCAGAGGCCATTGAAAACGGTGGATTCCGCGAGGATCTGTATTACCGGCTGAACGTGGTCGGTTTGCGCCTGCCGCCACTGCGGGACCGGCGCGAGGATATCCCGCTGCTGGCCTCGCACTTCCTCAAGAGCCTGTCGGCGCGCAACGACCAGCCGCAGAAGAGCTATTCGCCCGAGGCCATGACGCTGCTGGTGTCGGGTGACTGGCCCGGCAACGTGCGGCAGTTGCAGAACGTGGTGGAGAGCAACGTGGCGCTCTCACCCGGGCGGCTGATCAGTCTGCGCCAGACCGAAAAGGCCATGGGCAGCATGAAGCGGTCGATGCGTTCCTACTCGGAGGCCCGGGCGGACTTTTCGCGGGAATATCTGTCCAAGTTGCTGCACATCTGCGAGGGGAACGTCAGCCGTGCCGCGCGGCTGGCCAAACGCAACCGGACCGACCTGTACAAGCTGTTGTCGCGCCATAATCTGGACCCGGCCGACTTCAAGTAGCCCTCATGTCCGCACTGCGCCACACATCACGCCCGGAGGCAGAAAGAAGCCTGCCGGCCCGCCGACCTGGCGGCCGGCTGCCGGGCCGTTTTTCTCGTGGCTGAGGGCCGCGTCTCCAATCGAGGCGCCGGTCTGGCGCTCGCGGTATTCCGGCGCAAGGGCGTCATGCTGGCCTGTCTGGTCCTGGCGCTTGCGCTGGGTTGTCTGTACGCGATCACGGCCGAGCGTGAATATCTGGCGACTGCGGCGCTGCAGTTTGACCCGGCCAGCGGGGCCCGGCCCGTCGTTTCGGCCGATCAGCTGGCCGCGCTGCGCAGCGCGACTTTGGCGGGCGAGGTGCTCGCCGTCATGGAGCCTGCTCGCAAGGCGCGCCTGGCGCGCACGCTGCGCGCCGCGCCCGACGGGGAGCAGGGCGAGCAGGCGCTGGTCGGCGCCATTCAGGCGCGTGTCTGGGCCGAACCGCTCGGCAGCCCGGGCCTGAGACTGCATTTCATTGCGCCGGCGGCCGATACGGCGGCGTTCATGGCCAATCAGTATGCGGAAAGCTACGTCACGCTCTGGAACGGCGCGGCCCGGGCGCTGGAGGAACCGGTGGAAAACTGGTGGCGGGAGCAGCGCCGCGAGCTTGGCCAGCAGCGCCGTGGCACCGATCAGCGTATCAATGAACTGCGCTACAAGCTGAATGCGACGCTGGACGCCGAGCCGCCGGGCCTGCCCGCCGGGCTGCCGGACGCGGCATCGGGTTATATCGAGGCGCACGCCCAGTATGTGCTGCGCCAGCGAAAGCTGGAGCTTGCCCAAGCGGCGGCTGCGCAGGGAGAGGCCTTTGCTCGGGTGCTGGTGCCGGAAGACCAGGGCGTGGACGCCTATCTGACCAGCCTGCGCGAGCAGGTCGCGGCCAGCCAGGCCGCGCGTGAAGAGCAGGCCCAGTCGCCGGCGGTGCTGGATCTGCGCATCAGCGCCACCCGCAGTGATCTGCTGCGCTTGTCCGAGATGATCGTATCCGGCCAGGCGCTGGCTTCGCTGGAGCAAATACTGACCGGCCGTCTGCGCGGTGCCCGGGTGTTCGATACGCCGCCGCAGGCCAGTCTGGTGCTGGCTCGCCGCGCGCCGGTGCCGTCGGTCAGCGTCACGCCGGTCTGGACGCGCGCGCTGGGTCTGTCGCTGCTGCTGGGCACGCTGGCCGGGCTGATCGCGGTGGTGGTTGCCGAGCGTTTTGCGCTGACCTCCAGGGATGCCGAGGAACTGGAGCGACGCAGCGGGATACGGGTACTCGGGGCGCTGCCGCTGGGCGGCAACCGCCCTGCGGTACTGCAGCATGTGCTTGCTCGGCCGGGGTCCGCGGCCGATCGGGCGGTCGAGGACATCCGCGCGCAGCTTGAAAGCCGCCGCAATGACGACGGAAGCCTTGTGGTGGTGGTCAGTTCCGCCCTGCCGGACGAGGGCAAGACCGCCCTGAGCAGCAATCTGGCCTCGGCCTGTGCCCGTCACGGCGATACCCTGCTCGTGGACGCGCATCTGACTCGGCCGGGTCTGCGGCGGCTGGGCCAGCGGCACGGGTTGACGGATTTTCTGGCCGGATCGGTCGACTCGGCCGACTTTCTGGCGAGTATTGATCCCGGCGGGCGCCTGAAGGTCATGTCGTCGGGCGCAACGCCTGTCGACGGCGATGAATTCCTGGCCGGACGGGCGATGTCCGAATTCATCGTGCAGGTTCGAAAGCGCTTTGAGACAATTGTTGTGGACAGCGCGTCGCTGGCGTCCAGCCCGGCTGCGGTGCATCTGGCGCAGCAGGCGGATGCCGCCGTGCTGGCCGCCCGTGCCGGGCGAACGTCCGCGCCCGTTGTCCGTCGGGCGGCCGAGCAGGTACAGGGCGGGGGCGGTCGTGTTGCCGGCCTGGTGCTCATGCACGCGGCGCTGGCCGAGTCGCCCGGCTCGTCGAGTCCGGTCTAGAGAGTCAATGACGTTGGCGTAACGCTAAGGATCAGGCATGCCTTCATACTCAGATTTCACGCCGCGGTCGCAGACAGCCCGCGCGAATCAGCCCGGCCACCGGATGATGCGCAGCGAGGCCGAAATTCGACGTGCCGCGCGCGCCCAGCGCTTTCAGCAATGGATCGCCACCGGGTTCATCGTGCTCTGTCTCGCTGTCGGCGGGTTTCTTTTGATCCGCAGCGAAATGACTGATCCACGCTCTCCGGTGGTGGGGCCGGCTGCTGATATTCCCGACAGCCAGCCCGCTATGCCGGCCGATGAGCCCTCGGCCGATGCCCTGTCGGCTGATGCTTCGTCGGTCGCGGACGAGCCCATCCGCCGGGGCGACGCGCAACCGCCCGTACGCACCGAATCCTTGCTGGACGACAGTCCCGAAGAGGTCACCGCATCAGCCGCCGCGGGCAGCGGCGCGGCCGACTCGGCTGCGGCGCCGCAAGGCCAGGCGGCCCAATCGCCCGCCGCGGCAACCGAGGCGCCCGAAGCGGTCGAGCCCGCCGGCAGTGATGGCCGAATGGCGTCCGGCGCGGGATCGGTTACCACGGACGCCTCGCCCGCTCCCACGGCAGCCGCGCCGAAGGTGGAGGTGCGCCAGGCCCAATTCAGCTACGGCGTGCAGAACGGTGGACCGGGTCCGGCGGTGGACTATATCCAGCAATCCTCGCTGCGCAACGGGGCCATCCATTTCTATACCGTGGTGGAAGGCCGCCCCGGAAGCGAGCTTGAGCATGAATGGCACCGCGACGGTGAGGTGGTGGATCGGCAGACATTCCGCCTGGCCGACGCCCGCGAGGTGCTGGTGTCCAGTCACGCCGTGCCGCCGCAAAGCTATGGCACCTACCGCGTCTACGTGCGCGACGCCAGCGGTAACACCCTGCGCATCGGATCGGCGCTGTTCGAGGCGCAGTAGCGCGCCGGCCCGGTTGGCACGGGCGCCTTGCCGGCTGGTTTAGAATCCTGAGCCCATGAGTATCAATGTCCTGCCCCCGGAGCTGGTCAGCCAGATCGCGGCTGGCGAAGTGGTCGAAAGGCCCGCGTCCGTCATCAAGGAACTTGTCGAGAACAGCCTCGATGCCGGCGCCGCGGCCATTACCGTGGAGCTGGAAGAGGGTGGTCTGCGCCTGATTCGGGTGCGCGACGACGGCCGCGGCCTGCCGGGTGGCGAACTGCCGCTGGCCCTGCGCCGCCATGCCACCAGCAAGATCAGCAGCCTGGCTCAACTTGAGCGCGTGGCGACCCTGGGTTTCCGGGGTGAGGCGCTGCCCAGCATTGCGTCAGTAAGTGATCTCACCATGACGTCCAGAACTGCGGACGATACCCACGGCTGGGCGGTCAGCGGTCGCGGGGATGACGCCCCCCTGGAGGCTCGGCCCGCGGCTCACCCGCGAGGCACCACGGTCGAGGTGCGCGAGCTGTTCGCACGCATACCCGCCCGGCGCAAGTTCCTGCGCACGCCCGCTACCGAATTTCGGCATGCCCAGCTCGGCTTCCGCCGCATGGCGCTCTCGCGGCCGGACGTGGCCTTCCAGCTGTTGCACAATGGGCGCCGTGTCTTGAACCTGCCGGCCGCCAGCGATGACGGCACCCGCCGTGTAGAGGGCGTTTGCGGCGAGGATTTTCTGGCACACGGGGCACGCGTCGAGGCCCGTGCGGCCGGTCTGGCGCTGGATGGCTGGGTGGCCACACCGGGTTTTTCGCGATCCCAGGCCGACATGCAGTACGCCTTTGTCAACGGCCGAATGGTGCGCGACAAGTTGATCAATCACGCAGTCCGGCAGGCCTATCAGGACGTGCTGCACAATCAGCGATTTCCCGCCTTCGTGCTGCATCTTTCGCTTGATACGGCGCAGGTGGACGTCAACGCCCACCCCGCCAAGGCCGAAGTGCGGTTTCGCCAGTCCGGCCTGGTCCACGACTTCATTTGTCGCAGCCTGCACGAGGTTCTGGCCCACGGCACGGACAGCCCGGGCCATGCGGTGCAGCTACCCGTTCGTCCGCCGCCGCCGGCGGAAACGAATGAATACAGGCCAGGCACGCGGCTGTTCGACGCTGTGGCGCAGGGTAGCTCGGCCTATTCCTTCCAGGCACCGGCGGAGCCGGCGCCCGGGGTGCGTGACGGCGAGCAATCGTGCCCCCGGCTGCCAGCCCATCAAGCGCGAGCCGAGCCGACCCGCCAGCAGGCA
>NYTH01000013.1 GCA_002683405.1 Salinisphaeraceae bacterium
CGCCGGCTGGGATGGCGCCGGCTGGGATGGCGCCGGCGGCGGATCGGCTGGCGGCGCGGACGTCGAGCTCATCCGGCTGCTCAGCCAGAAGGCGGTCAGCAGCACCAGATTCAGCGCAATCAGTCCGCCCAGCAGCAGCGGCAGCCAGTGCCAGCGCCGATGGGTCGGGATGTAGGCCGTGGCAAATTCGTTATTGACCGCATCCGGCACCCGGCCGATATTGCGCTCGCGTTCGGCCTTGCGCAGAGCGTCCATCAGGTAGGACATGTCAGCCCGTCTCCTGCGCGCTCAGGCGCGGCGAACCATCGTTGGGGCTGACATCCACCAGGTTGAGCAGAATCATCGTGCGGGCACCCACAACCCCGTCCGGCTTGAGACCGTTGCTGACCTGGAACCGCCGCAGGCTGTTGGCCAGGCCTTCATCGAAAACGGGCGAAGGACTGCCGACCTCCTTGTCGGGATCACGCCCTTCCGCTCGCGCCAGCTTGCGCCGCAGCCAGACAACTGAATTGCCGACCGAGCCTTGCTGAATTCGCCGCGTACTCGCCTCGAGCCGCCAGACCACCTGGTATTCCCCGGTCCACAGCCGCGCCAGCGCGCTGCGCGGCCACTCCACCACCCCGCCCGGCGCGATGATGCGGGCGCGTTCCGGGCCGAGCTCGCTCAGCAGCACCTGCCGGGTGCGCTTGCCCTGCTTGAGTTCCAGCAGCGCCGGTCGGTCGTAGCGCTCGAGATCGGCAAAACTGCCGCGATCCTGCAGGCAGCGCAGATCGCCGATGCGCATGCCGTTGCAGCGCGCGTTGACGGTCGCCCCGAACACGCCCCACATGCGCAGCAGCTGCGCCATTTCGGCGTTGCCTTCCGGCAGATCGGGCAGCACCACGGTTTCGGTCGCCGGACTGGCCGTGTCGGTCGTCTGACCGCCCGCCGTGCTGGTCGCCGCGTCGTCGGGCTTGGCGTCATGCCCGGCGTCGGGCGCATCTGCCGGCGCGGCAGCATCGCCCGAGTCCGGCGAAGCCGCCGCATCGTCGTCGGCCTGCGCCAGGCCGGTATCCGCGGCCGCCTTTTCGGCATCGGTGAGCTGCGCCTCATCCGCCTCGGCCGGGGCCGCGCCGCCCATGACGTTCGCGGCCAGGCGCTCCGCCGGGAGCCACTGCGTGGCGGCCGCCAGCGCCGCGAGAGACACGGTCAGCAGGATGAGCGCAAGCGGCACCAGGGCCGGTCGCGTTTCCGACAGCGGCCGCCCGACCGGCCCGGGCTGCGTTTCCTGCGCGGCGCGTTTGACAATGGCGGCGCTGACCTCCCGCGCCCCCAGGCTGTAGGTCCCCAGCAGCGCGCGCTCGCAGATGATGTTGACCAGCCTCGGCGTACCCCCCGAGCGTCGATGCACCTGTTTCAATGCGCCGGGCGTGAACAGGCCGGCCTGTCCGCCGGCCACCATCAGGCGATGCTGAACATAGGCGCGTGTCTCGTCCGCGCGAAAGCTGCGCAGGTGATAGCGCGCCGTAATGCGCTGCGCCAGCTGTCTGAGATCAGGTCGCGAGAGCAGGCTCTCCAGCTCCGGCTGGCCCACCAGGATGATGCGCAGCAGCTTGTGCTTGCGTGTTTCAAGATTGGTGAGCAGGCGCACCTGCTCCAGTGTTTCCGGGCTCAGATCCTGCGCTTCATCGATAATGAGCACCGTGCGCCGCCCGGCCGCGTGCGTCTCCAGCAGATGAGCGTTGAGATGATCAACCAGGGTCTTGAGGCTGCCCGCCTGGGCCTGCGGGTAGTCCACGCCGAGTTCGTCGCAGATCGTGGCCAGCAGCTCCACGGCGGTGAGCCGCGGATTCACGCACAGCGCCACATCCACACCCGGGGTATCCTGTTCGAGCAGCGCCCGGATGAGCGTCGTCTTGCCGGTACCAACCTCTCCGGTGAGCTGGACGAAACCGCCGTGCTCTCCGGTGCCGTACACCAGATGCCCGAGCGCTTCGCGATGATGCGGGCTGAGGAAAAGAAAGCCCGGATCCGGCGTGAGCGCGAAGGGATGGTCACTGAAACCGAAGTAACGTAAGTACATGCTTTCGGAGATGAACGGCGATGCCACGGACTGGACGGGCATCTTACCCCCTGCGGCAAGGCGACAAAACGCGCGCCCGAGCCGCTGGCGCCGCCTGGGTGCCTGCCTGTCATTCAGTTATCATATTTTGATTGAACAATAGCCGGCTGGACCAGTCTGGTTCCCGCGCCCTGAAAAGCGGCGCAGGCCGATTCGGCCGCTCACACGACCATTGACGCCCAGGCCCTCCGCTGCAACGGTTCGGGCCGGGCGCTGTCGAAAAGCAATACTGAATGCCGGCTTCGCCCGGAGCCGGCACACGGGGCCATCAGAGGAATCCTTGGCATGAGCAATCTGGCGCTGGGCCGCGCGCAGCCGTTCCTGCAGCGGCTGCCCGCGGTCGCCAATCTGGTACTCGTGGTCCTGATCGGCCTGATGGCGGCCCGGCTGTTCTGGCAGCTGTGGCCCGTGGAAGAGGACCTGGTCATTGCCCGGCCATCGGCGCAGCAGGCGGCTGCCACCAACCCGGCATCGGAAATCGATATTGACCGCATTGCCGCGGCCAATCTTTTCGGCGAGCAGAAGGTGAAGGACGAGGCGGAAACCACCGAGGTGATCAACGCCCCGGAAACCCAGCTCAACCTGACGCTGACCGGGATTATCGCCAGCTCCCGCGGCCAGGAATCCCGGGCGCTCATCAAGGACGACAAGAACGAACAGAAACCCTACGGCGTGGGCGACAACATCACCTCCGGCGTTGACCTGCACGCCATCTACAGCAATCGCGTCATTCTCAACCGCGGCGGCCGCTTCGAAACGCTGACGCTCGAGCGCGACAAGGCCGCCGCGCAACTGGCCGCCCGCGGCAACGGCGCCGGCAACCCCGCGGAGCGCGGCGACGATGCACAGGTCAGCGGCGCGCTGGCGTCTTCGCTGGGCGATATTCGCGAGGAGATTCTCAACGATCCCTCGCGCGCCTCGGAATACCTGCGCATCAACGAGGAGCGCCGCGACGGCCAGATCATCGGCTACCGCATCTTCCCGGGCCGCGATCGAGGCATCTTCCAGAAACTGGGTCTGCGGCCGGGCGAAGTGGTCACCGAAATCAACGGTCAGGCCCTCGATAATCCGGCGAAATCGCTCAGCCTGCTCAGCCAGCTTGCCGAGGCAGGCAGTGTTACCGTCACTCTCCAACGCGGCTCCTCGAGCCGGAACATGACAGTCAACTTCCGATGATCAGATTGCTCTATCCCGCCCTTGCGCTCTGCTGCGCCGTCGCCCTGCTGCCCGCCGGCCCTGCCGCGGCGCAGGCTCAGGTCAATACCGTCGCTGGCGACGACTCCTTCACGCTCAACTTCAAGGACGCGGATATCACCGCGCTCATTGCCACCGTGAGCGAGATCACCGGGCGCAACTTCGTGGTGGATCCGCGGGTGAAGGGGCAGATCACGGTGCTGTCCGCGGCGCCGATGTCGCCGGAAGAGCTCTACGAGACCTTCCTCTCGGTACTCGAGGTACACGGTTTTTCGGCGGTGGCCGCGGGCGAGGTCATCAAGATCATTCCCCAGGTGAGCGCCAAGCAGGACGGCGGGTTTGGCGCCGCGCCCCGAGGCACGCGGGAGGACATCGTCACCCGCGTCATCCAGGTGGATAACGTACCGGCCGATCAGCTGGTGCCCATTCTGCGGCCGCTGGTGCCGCAGTACGGCCACCTGGCCGCCTACCCGGCCTCGAACATCCTCATTATTTCCGACCGCGCGGCGAACGTCGCGCGCATGAGCGACATCGTGGCCCAGGTTGACCAGCAGGGCGACGCCAGCATCGAGCGCATTTCGCTGAAGAACGCGAGCGCCGCTGAAGTGGTGCGCACAATCAACCAGCTGAAGACCGAATCGGCCCAACGTTCGCCGGCCAGCGCGGACTACACCGTGCTTGCCGACGAGCGCACCAACAGCGTGCTGATCAGCGGCGACAGCACGGCGCGGGTGCGCCTGCGGGCCGTGATCGCCGACCTGGACACGCCGGTGGAGCGCCAGGGCGGCACGCAGGTCATCTATCTGAACTACGCGGATGCCGAGTCCGTGGCGCCCGCGCTGCAGAGCTTCGCCCAGAGTGCCCAGCAGGGGGGCAACCGCGCCGGCAACAACGCGGCGGCGGGCGGCGGCCAGTCGGAGGCGGTCAGCGTCATCGCCGAACCGGGCGCCAATGCGCTGGTGGTCACCGCGCCGGCGGACGTCATGCGCGAAATCCGGTCGGTGATCGAGCAGCTCGACATCCGCCGCGGGCAGGTGCTGGTGGAAGCCATCATCGCGGAGGTCACCTTCAGCCGTTCGCGTGACCTGGGCGTGAATCTGGCCGTGCTCAACGGCAACGGCCCGGTCGCCGCCAGCGTGCTGGACCAGAACACGCTGTCCGCCATACCCAGCCTGGCCACCGACGGCACGCCGCTGGGGCTGATCCAGCAGGGCATCAACCTGGCCGCCGGGCAGATCAACGAAAACGGCACCAGCTTTGCCGCGTTGCTGCGCGCCTTGTCCGGCAATTCCGATACCAACGTGCTGTCGACCCCGTCGCTGATCACTCGCGACAACGAGGAGGCGGAGATTACCGTTGCCCAGGAAGTGCCCTTCATTACCGGCAACTTCACCTCCGGCGTATCGCAGGGCGGCGGTCAGCAGGGCATCGTGAACCCCTTCCAGACGGTCGAGCGGCGCGATGTGGGTCTCATTCTCGGTCTGACGCCGCAGATCAACACCGGCGACACCATCGCGCTGACCATCAACCAGGAAGTATCGAGCATTGCCAACAGCTCGCAGGGGGCGGTCGACCTGATCACCAACCGCCGCACCATCAACACTTCGGTGGAAGTCGAGGACGGCCAGATTCTCGTGCTCGGCGGCCTGATCGACGACAACGTTCAGGAAACCACCCGGAAGGTGCCCATTCTCGGCGACATCCCGCTGCTGGGCAGCCTGTTCACCAACCGCAGCGTGACCAAGCAGAAGCGCAACCTGCTCAACTTCATCCGGCCCACGATCCTGCGCGGTCAGGGCGCGGCCAACTACTACACGCGCCAGAAGTACGACTATCTGCGCGGCGTGCAGCAGCAGCAGCGCGAGCGCGCGATTCCGCTGCTGCCCAACGAACAGCGGCCGGCGCTGCCGCCCATCGAGCACTACCAGTCGGCGCCCGACTTCGAGGGCGACAGCAGCATTTCCAAGCCGCGCACGGAAACCCCCGTGCCCTCGTCGGAGCCCGATCAGATGGGCGAGACTTCCGTCCCCGAACCCAGCGGGCCCGGCGAAGGGCCAGACCGGGGGCCGCGGCGATGAGCGACGCGGCCGTTGAACACGCCGAACCCGGCCGCACCCCGGCCGAGTTGAGGCTGCCCTTCGGTTTTGCCAAGCGCCACGGGCTGATGATCAGCCAGGCCGGCGAGGATCAGGTCGACGTGACCTGCCGGGGCAACGTCAGCCTGCTGGCGATCAATGAGGTGCGACGCTACTGCGAGCGGCCGCTGCGGCTGCACCGGGTCAGCGAAGCCGAGTTCGATACGCTGCTGCAGACCGGCTACGAGGGCAAGGCGGCCGAGTCGATGCAGATTGTCGAAGGCATGGACGAGGACATGGACCTCTCCAGCGCCGCCAAGGCCCTGTCCGAGCCGCAGGATCTGCTGGAATCGGCGGACGATGCGCCCATCATCCGGCTGATCAACGCCCTGCTCACCGAAGCCGTGAAGGAAAACGCCTCGGATATTCACATCGAGCCGTTCGAGTCCCGGCTGACGGTGCGCTTCCGGGTGGACGGCGTGCTGCGCGAGGTCCTCAACCCGCCCCGTCAGCTCGCGCCGGTGCTCATCTCCCGCGTGAAGGTGATGGCGCGGCTGGACATCGCGGAAAAACGCATCCCGCAGGATGGCCGCATCTCGCTGCGCGTGGCGGGCCGGCCGGTTGACGTGCGTGTGTCCACCATCCCCTCGGGCAACGGCGAGCGCGTGGTGCTGCGTCTGCTCGACAAGCAGGCCGGCCGGCTTGATCTGCCGCAGCTCGGCATGCCGGAAGCCACGCTGGCCGGCATCGACGAGCTGATCCACAAGCCGCACGGCATCCTGCTGGTCACCGGACCAACCGGCTCGGGCAAGACCACCACCCTGTACGCGGGACTCACGCGCATCAACGATCGCAGCCGCAACATCATGACCGTCGAGGACCCCATCGAGTACTACCTCGACGGCATCGGCCAGACGCAGGTCAACACCAAGGTCGACATGAGCTTCGCCCGCGGGCTGCGGGCGATTCTGCGCCAGGATCCGGACGTGGTCATGATCGGCGAGATTCGCGACCTGGAAACCGCGGAAATTGCCGTCCAGGCCTCGCTGACCGGCCACCTCGTGCTTTCTACCCTGCACACCAACACGGCGGTGGGTGCCATTGCGCGGCTGCGCGACATGGGTGTCGAGCCGTTCCTGCTTTCGTCGAGCATGGTCGGCATCATGGCGCAGCGGCTGGTGCGCGTGCTCTGCAAGAACTGCCGGGTGCCCTACACCGCCGATCACCGCGAGTGCGAACTGCTGGGCGCGGACCCGGCGCATCCGCCCGAAATCTACCGCGCGGGCGGCTGCGACGACTGCAACCACGGCGGCTATCGCGGCCGCACCGGCATCTACGAGCTGGTGATCGTCGACGACAGCATGCGCACGCTGATTCATGATCAGGCGGCCGAACACGTGCTGGAAAAGCACGCCCGCAAGCAGACGGCCAGCATTCGCGCCGACGGACGCCGCAACGTGCTGGCCGGTGTCACCACGCTTGAGGAGGTCCTGCGCGTCACCCGCGAGGAAAACGTCGTCGCGACCGATCTGAAAGCGGAGTGACGGGATACACCAGGGCCTCCATCTGCGCGGACACGGCGTTTTTCGCTGCGCTGCCATCCGATCCGCGCGGGGCGCGCAGCAGGCCGCCGGACGGGCGCGTAATAGTCATTTGGCGCCGCAGCCTTCTGCCGACGCATAACAGGACATAATCCCCCGCATATGGGCGCTTACGAATATACGGCACTGGACGCACGCGGACGCGAACGCAAGGGCGTGCTGGAGGGCGACGCACCGCGCGCCGTGCGAGGCCAGCTACGCGAACGGGGCCTCACGCCGCTGGAAGTCCGGGAAGTGCGCGATCGAGCCGGCCAGGCGGGGCGGCGCCTGCTGCAGATGGAGCGCGGCATCGGCGTCACCGAGCTGGCGCTGTTCACGCGGCAGCTGGCCACGCTGTCCAAGGCAGGTCTGCCCATGGAGGAGGCCCTCAAGGCGGTCGCCGAACAGACCGAGAACGCCCGGGTGCAGAAAATCATCGTGGGCGTGCGCTCGCACGTGGTCGAGGGCCAGACGCTGGCCTCGGCGCTCGCCAATTTCCCGGCCAGCTTCAACGAGCTCTACCGCGCGACCGTCTCCGCCGGCGAGCAGGCCGGCCGGCTCGATGAAGTCCTGGAAGGTCTGGCGGACTACGTCGAGGATCAGCAGGCCATGCGTCAGAAGGTGCTGGGCGCCCTGCTCTATCCGGCGTTTCTGACGGTCGTCGCGCTGGGTATCGTCATCATTCTGCTGGCCACCGTGGTGCCGGACCTGATCGGGGTATTCGACAGCATCGACGCGAAGCTGCCGCTGCTGACGCGCGGGCTGATCGCCACCAGCGACTTCATTCGCGACTGGGGCCTGCTGCTTGGTATCGCGCTGGCCGCGGCCGTGGCGCTATGGCTGTACGCCCTGCGCAACGAGGACATGAAGCGGCGCTACCACGCGCGGCTGCTGCGCCTGCCGCTGATCGGCCGCTTCATCCGCGGCGTCAACACCGCCCGTTTTACCCGCACGCTGTCGATTCTGACGCGCAGCGGCGTCCCGGCCCTGGACGCCATGACCATCGGCGCGGAGGTGGTCTCGAACCGGCCCATGCGGCAGGCGATTTCGCGAGCGGCCACCAAGGTGCGCGAAGGCGAATCGATTCACCGCGCGCTGGGCGCCGAGGGCCTGTTTCCGCCCATTACCCTGCACATGATTGCCAACGGCGAATTGTCGGGCGAGCTGGAAACCATGCTGGCCCGGGCGGCCGAGCATCAGGAACGCGAGGTGGAAACCCTGCGTCAGGGCGTCATGGGCATTGTCGGACCGGCGGTGATTCTAATCATGGGCGGGCTGGTGCTGACGATTGTGCTGGCCATCCTGCTGCCGGTGTTCGACCTGAATCAGCTGGTGAAATAGGCCGAGGGCTGCCCCCTATTCGTCCGTCGGGTCGAGGCGGTAGATTTCGCCGGAATAGTCGGCCACGAACAGCTCGCCCGCCGCCCCGCGGCCGAAGGTCGAAATATTCAGGCTGCTGTCCAGCAGCTGCTGGTTGTTGCCGCTCACCGGGTCATAGGCCCAGACCTGACCGCCCACAAAATCACCGTAGATGTAGAGCCCCAGCAAAGCCGGAATCACGCTGCCGCGATACACATAGCCGCCGGTAATCGACTGTGAGCCCGGCAGCCCGTATTCATAGACCGGATCGGTGAAGTCCGATCTCTGCAGGCTCGCGCAGGCCATATCCGGACCGGCCCCCGCCTGACTCCCTTCGCGACAATCCCAGCCGTAGTTCGGGCCACGGGTATCGCCGCCGGCCAGAAAATTGACCTCCTCGAAGGCAGACTGACCGACATCGGCAATCCACAGATCGCCATTCATGTCGAAGCTGATCTTGAACGGGTTGCGCAGGCCGTAGGCAAACACTTCCCCGCGCGCGCCGGTGACGCCCCGCAGCGGATTATCCGCCGGAATGCCGTAGCTGCCCTGGCCGGTGGCGTCCACGTCAATACGCAGCACGCTGCCCGACAGGGTCCCGGTGTTCTGGCCGTTGCCGTTCGGATCATTGGCGCTGCCGCCATCGCCCACGCTGATGTGCAGATAGCCGTTCAGCGGTGAGAACGCCACGGTGCCGCCGTTGTGATTGGTCGCCGGCGGCCCCTCCGCCGCCTGATCAACCATCAGCACGTCCTGTTCGCTGGCCGCACTGGCCGTGTTGGGCGCGTTGGCCTGATCAGGCACGGTGTAGCGGACGATTCGAATTCTCTGCGAAATGCCGGCACTGTCCACAACGTAGTGCACGTAAAAATGGCCGTTGTTCTCGAAATCCGGATGAAAGGCCAGCCCCAGCAGGCCCTGCTCACCGCTGTTGGTCACGCGGTCCGAAATGTCCAGGAACAGGCTCGGCGTGGCGTTGCCGCCGGCGTCGTTGTCGACCACCCAGATCTGCCCGCCCTGCTGCACCACGAACAGGCGGTCGCCGCTGGCGCTGGCTGCTCCCGGATAGGGCTGCGACTGAATATCCGTGATGGACGAGAAGGCGGCGTTCGAAAACAGGCGGGTCAGGCTGACCTGCGGCGCGCCGGGATCCACCGACCCGCC
>NYTH01000014.1 GCA_002683405.1 Salinisphaeraceae bacterium
CCAGCCGCCACGGCGCGCAGGTGGGCTCGGAAACCTTTCTCAGCGAAATCGGCTGGCGCGAGTTTGCCTACCACCTGCTCTACCACTTTCCGCACACGCCGGAGCAGCCGCTCGACACTCGCTTCAAGGATTTCCCCTGGAGCCGCGCCCGCAAGCCGCTGGCCGCCTGGCAGCAGGGCCAGACCGGCATACCCATGGTGGACGCCGCCATGCGCCAGCTCTGGCATACGGGCTGGATGCACAACCGACTGCGCATGGTGGTGGCCTCGTTTCTGACCAAGAACCTGCTGATTCCCTGGCAGAAAGGTGCCGAGTGGTTCTGGGACACGCTGGTCGATGCCGACCTGGCCAGCAATACGCTCGGCTGGCAGTGGACGGCCGGCTGCGGCGCGGACGCAGCGCCGTTTTTCCGTGTGTTCAACCCGGTGCGCCAGGGTGAGCGCTTCGACCCGAAAGGCGACTTCGTGCGCGAATGGGTGCCGGAACTGGCGGAGCTGCCCGACAAGCATATTCACGCCCCCTGGGATGCGCCGGCCGAGGTGCTGGAAAGGGCGGGCGTCAGGCTCGGGCGGGATTATCCCGAGCCGCTGGTCGACCTGAAGGCCTCCCGGCGAGACGCGCTGGACGCGTTTGCCACGATCAAGAATGGCTAATTTGGGCTATTTCGTGTTTCTTGTTTTGGCATTTATCAGTCACTTTCCTGTAATTTTTCGGCATTAAAAACCATTCTTACAGGGGTTACCTTAACCGCCGGGAGTGGTAATATTCCGGAGCAGCAGGGGGCTGCCCGTCGCGCGCGACCTGCCTCGCTCGGCAACTTCACGCTTTTCAGGGATTCAGCATGGCCTTAGACCTTCCACCGCCAGTGACGCCGCAGCAGGCCGAAATCGCGGAAATTCGCCAATCTCAGCAGGCCAGCCAGGGCGGCGTATTCGAGTTGACGGTCGACCGTTTCCGCATGCTCGTCAGCGGCAACACCTATCTGGACGAAGGCCGCATTCGCGAAGTCACGGCGGCCGCGCAGACGCCGTCGCAAGTCATCCTGCTGATGAACGCGCTGTACGCGGCGGAGGGCCATCTGTTCGTCAGCATCCAGTACGCTCGCGAGGGCGACCTGATTCTGGTGCGCGTGAACGAGGGCTACCTCAAGGATGTGGATGCGCCGTCGGCGATCGAACCCTACTTCGAAAAATTCGAAAACCAGCAGAACGTGAAGGCGTCGGACATGGAGCCGCGCCGTATTCTGGCCGAGCTGAAATCACAGCGGGCCGGTTTCGATATTCGCGGCAAGTACGTCATCGACCCGGACGACCCGGAAGCCTTCACCATGGTGCTGGACGGCTACCCGCAGGAAAACCACGACGGCGCCGACTACACGCTGACTTTCGGCAACCCCGGCAACCGCTTTCTGGGCCGCTACTTCGGGCTGGCCAATGCCAACTTCAACCTGCCCAACGGCGACACCATTGGCCTGGGCTTCACGCACGGCTTCACCAATCTGGGCAGCTCGCGCGGCGGCGAAAAGTACGAGCGCGGCGATCTGAGCTATTCCACCGTGACGCCCTGGGGCCTGTATGGCTTTTCCGGCGGCTACACCGAATACGAGGTGGAGAATCTGCTGAACAACCCGGCCGTATCCAACGACCTCGAGGAAGCCGAGATTATCGAGGCGCGCCTGAACGGCAACCAGTTCCTCTACGCCCGCGACGCCAATCGCTGGGTACTGGAACAGCAGATCGAGTACGTGGACTCCACCATCGACGTGACTCGCGGGTCGCTCCTGGTGCCCGCCGATGTCGACCTGGGCCTGGTTGGCGGCCTGCTGGGTGATCTGCTCGGCGGCCTGCTGGGCACCGGCATAACCACGCAGGATCAAGTGGTGGATCTGTCGGGCACGCGGCTGCAGGACGAGCAGTTCGTCACGGGCCGGCTCGGTACCACCTACTCGCGTACCTGGAAATTCCAGGGCCGCGAGGGCAGCGTCAGCATTGGCGGCGGCTACAAGCACGCCTTCGATGCCGACATCGAAAGCCAGGTGGATACCCGCCGCGGCGACAAGTTCAGCCTGTTCGATGCCAGCCTGTCCGTGAATCATCAGCTGCCCGGCAAGCTGCTCGGCACCTTTTCCGTGCGGGCCCAGCAGTCCACCGACGACCGACTGCCCCAGCAGCTGCAGTGGGTTCTGGGCGGCCCGGACAATATCAGCGCCTATCTGCCCGGTGTGCTGGTGGGTGACACAGGCCTGTTCGGACAGCTGCGCGTGCAGCTGCCGCGCTGGGAGCTGTTCGGCATTCCCTACCGCTTTTCCACCTTCGTGGAATATGGCAGCGCGGAGTTCGAGAACACCAGCGGCCAGGGCGACTTCGGCGAACGCCGCAGCATTACCGACGGGGGCTTGAAGCTGGAAATCGCGCCGTACAAGACCGTGGAGATTATTCTGCACGCGGCGCGGGAGATTTCATCGAGCAATCTGGACGACGAATTCCTCGAGGACAACGAGTCGGACGTGTTCTTTACGGTGAAGGCAACGTTCTAAACAGCGCAGCGACTGGAAAGCCGGGCAACGCCCGGCTTTTTTTGTCCCGCGAACGCGCTTGTTATTCCATTTAACGGAAGGTGACGGCGTACCTATTTTCGGCACGCCACAAGCGACAAGCCAGACCGTGACGTGAATCCCGGCGGTAGCGAAAGCTTGAGTGAAGCTCAGGCGGTGCAGAGAACACAACACGACGCGCCGCGGTAGCTTCGACCAATCCGGGCCCGGCCCGCGGGTTCGACCTGAAGTACGGCGGGTGCGCCTTATCGCTCAGTCAGCAACGACCAGCCAGAGCGAATCCTAGCGCGGCAGCGCCACGGGCAAACCATCCAGCCCCGGCAACTCGGCGAGCAGTTCGTCCTCATCCTGGCCGAGCCCCGGCAGGCGATAGGTGTAGGCGGGGTCGAACTGTGCAGAAAACGACGGGCCGCGGTTCGGCGACAGCAGCGCCCCGATAACTTCGAGCGGCAACACCTCAAACGCGTTGGCCAGCGCATCGGTCGAAAGATTCAGGCCATCCAGACCCGGCACGCCGCCCACGATGCCCTGCACGACGCCGGGAGCGCCATCGCCGCCCGACAGCGCCGTCAGCGGCAGCGTGCTGCCATCCGAAGACTGCAGGGTAAGATCGCTCGACAACAGCGTCGCTGTAGAGCCCAGACCACTCAGATCGATGAGACTCGTACTGGACGCCGTCTGCGCACAGACCATCGGCATGGCCGAACAGCCGAGCACGGTCAGGACAATGTGTTTTGTAAGGGACTGCTTCATGGTGACTTAAGGGACTGCACCAAAGCTCATCATACCCGCGGAGCCCGTCGCTTGTCAGCAGACCGCATCGGCCACGCCTTGCAAACTCGCAGGCCGCGCGTCACCGCCGATCCGGGCCATGAGCGGCGCTGCCAACCCTGAATCACGGCTGCAGTCTGGATTGGGCGAAGCCGATGCGTACTTCGGCAGCTCCCTCAACAGGCTTCCCTTCGACGGGCTTCCTTCGACGGGCTTCCTTCGACGGGCTTCCTTCGACGGGCTTCCTTCGACGGGCTCAGGAGAACGGATATTCTGGCTTGGGCGACCGCGAGACCACTAGAACCGTTCGGGCTGAGCCTGTCGAAGTCCGAACCGAACGGAGCCCGTGACGCTAATTGAAGGCTCTCGTCGACAAGTACCCTTCGACAGGCTCAGGGTGAACGGGCCGGGATGAGGTGGTTGGTTATATTGCAACCGTTCGGGCTGAGCGGAGTCGAAGTCAGAACTGAAAGCAGCCTTATGGCTAGAACACGCTTTTGGACAAGCCCCCTTCGACAAGCTCAGGGCGAACGGGTGGAAGCGTTGCGGGAATTCTCCGTTCGGGCTGAGCCTGTCGAAGTCCGAACTGAACGGAGCCCGTGACGCTGATTGAAGGCTCTCGTCGACGAGTACCCTTCGACAGGCTCAGGGTGAACGGGCTGGGATGAGGTGGTTGGTTATATTGCAACCGTTCAGGCTGAGCGGAGTCGAAGTCCGAACCGAGCGAAGCCTCGAGCATTAACGCCCGACCAGACCCACGCCGGAATCCGCGCTGCGCGCTACTTCCGTCCTACACGTAACCCCCCGTAGGCCGGATGCAGCAAAGCGGAATCCCGCAGCCAGGTCAGAAAATCATGGCCAAACCACGCCCGGCCACCATCAGGTCACCGCCGCGGTATCAGGGCTGGATGAAGCGTTCCCGATAGTATTGAAGCTCGCTGATCGAGTCGCGGATATCAGCCAGCGCGAGATGCTGCGACTGTTTGCTGAAGCCGGCCGCAATTTCGGGCGCCCAGCGGCTGGCCAGTTCCTTGAGCGTGCTCACATCGATATGCCGGTAGTGGAAATAGGCTTCCAGCTCCGGCATGTAGCGTGACAGGAATCGCCGGTCCTGGCAGATGCTGTTGCCGCACATGGGCGATACGCCACGAGGAACATACTGCTCCAGGAATTCAACAGTGCGACGGCCGGCTTCCGCCTCGGTAATGTCGGAGGCCTGCACCCGTTTGACCAGGCCGGATTCGTTGTGCTGCCGCGTGTTCCATTCGTCCATGCTCGCCAGCAGCTCGTCCGGCTGCTTGATGGCCATGACCGGGCCTTCGGCGAGCACGTTCAGGTTCTGATCGGTCACGATCGTGGCGATCTCGATAATCCGGTCGGTTTCGGGGATGAGCCCCGTCATTTCAAGATCTATCCAGATGAGATTATTCCGATCCGTGGCCATGAACTCTCCTGTGCGCGGCTCGATTCGGGTGTTAGGGTACAGCAATCATCTGATGCTCAAAGGAATGACGCACATGAGTGAATTCGCGCAACGTCAATGCAAGCCCTGCGAAGGCGGTGTCGCCCCCATGGACAAGTCGCAGGCCGAGAAGGCCCTTGGCGAACTGGCGGACGCCTGGTCGCTGGCGGATGACGCCCAGTCGATCACCGGCGAATTCGAATTCAAGAACTATTACCAGACCCAGGCGTTTGTGAATGCGGTCGCATGGATTGCGCACTGCCAGGATCATCATCCCGACATCACCTTCGGCTACAAGAACTGCAGCATCATGTTCACCACCCACGCCATCGGCGGTCTGTCGGATAACGACTTCATCTGCGCCGCGCGCGTTGATCAGCTGCAGCAGTAACGTGCCCTGCCCGGCCCGGACGATGCGGCGTTGAGCACACTGCAGCCCGCCCTCGTGGTGGCCAGCTTCGGACGGGACCTGCAAGTCGAACTACCGGATGGCTCGGTGCGGCTGGCCCGGCCCGCAAACCGGCGACTGCGTTGCCTGTGCGGTGACTCGGTGGACGCGGAGCGCATCAAGGGCGACTGGGTCGTACGCCATATCCAGCCGCGCCGCGAGGTCTTTTACCGGCAGGACAAACGCGACGGCAAACGACCCGTGGCGGCCAACGTGGACACGCTGCTGGTACTGGCGTCCCCTGAGCCGGGCTGCAGCGCCGAGCAGGTGGATCGCTACCTGGCGATCGCCGAACTCAACGGTCTGCGGCCCGTGCTGCTGCGCGGCAAGGCGGACCTGCCCGACGCTGCTTTCGACGCCATGCTGGCCGAGTTCAATGCGCTGGGTTACTCGAGCCTCTCGGTTGCCGCCGATCAGCCGGACAGCCTGGCGCCGCTGCGTCACCAGTTGGGCCAGGCGCGGTCGGTGCTGTGCGGTCTGTCCGGCGCCGGCAAGTCCACCCTGTTCAATGCGCTCATCCCGAACGCGGCGCAGCGCACGAGCAGCCTGTCCGCCGCCAGCGGCGAAGGCCGGCACACCACCACCACCACCCTGCTACATCAGCTGGACGGTGGCGGCTGGCTGGTCGACTCGCCCGGCGTGCGTGACATCCGCCTGTGGCCCATGCCGGCGGGCGAGCTTATCCGCGGCTTCCGGGATCTGCTGGCTCACGAGAACGACTGCCGCTTTGCCGATTGCAGCCATCGCCACGAACCGGGTTGCGCCGTTCGCAACGCCGTGGACGCCGGCAGCATCAGCTCCCGCCGCTACGCCAGCTTCTGCGATCTGGCCGACCGCCTGGCCGGTCAGCTGCCTCCGTAGCAGACGATCCCACGGGTGCCGGAATGCCGTGCCTGGACAAGCCCACCCTTCGACAAGCTCAGGGTGAACGGACTGTCGAGCGTCAGTGGCACCAAGCCCGCCGGAGCCGTTCGGGCTGAGCCTGTCGATCCCGTTTTGGCTGAGGCGCTGGAAACGACGCCCGCCTGGCGGTATGTGCGGAAGGTCCCGTAGGCCGGATGAAGCGCAGCGCAATCCGGCAGCGAGGCGTCTCGCCCTGCCGAACGCCGGAATACGCGCTGCGCGCTCCTTCCGGCCTACGCGAGGCGCTCGGCCTTTGGTGCCGGATTCATCGAGAAAAATCAGTATTTGGACAGGCCTCTACCCTCCGACGAGCTCCCTTCGACAAGCTCAGGGTGAACGGACTGTCGAGCGTCTGTGGCACAAAGTCCATCGGAGCCGCTCGGGCTGAGCCTGTCGAAGTCCGAACCGAGCGAAGCCTCACGTGTCGAACAAGCCTTTCGACAAACGCCCTTCGACAGGCTCCCTTCGACAGGCTCAGGGCGAACGGGCGGGCGCATTACATGAATTCTCCGTTCGGGCTGAGCCTGTCGAAGCCCGGTTTGGCTGAGGCGCTGAAGACGATGCCCCACCCTGGCGGTCTGCGCGGGAGCTTCCGTAGGCCGGATGCAGCGCAGCGAAATCCGGCAGTGACGCCTCGCCATGCCGAACGCCGGAATACGCGCTGCGCGCTTCTTCCGGCCTACGCAGAGATTCCCGCCCGTAGACCGGATGAAGCGCAGCGAAATCCGGCAGCCAACGTCCGACTAGAGGCGCGTGCGCCCGGTGAAGGCTTGGGTCAGTGTGCCGGCATCCACGTATTCGAGTTCGCCGCCCATGGGCACGCCGTGGGCGATACGTGAGACAGACACGTTGCGTTCGCGCGCGAGGTCGGCCAGGAACTGGGCGGTGGCTTCGCCTTCCACGGTCGAGCCGGTGGCGAGGATGATTTCGCGTACCTCGCCCGCGTCCAGCCGCGGCACCAGGTCGGTTATGCCGAGCTCGTCCGGCCCAACGCCGTCGATCGGCGACAGACGGCCGAGCAGCACGAAGTAGTGCCCGGCGTAGTCGGTGTTCTGCTCGATGGCAAGCACATCCGCCGGGCTTTCGACCACGCACAGCAGCGCCCCGTCCCGCCGGGACGACTGACAGATGCCGCATAGCGCCTCTTCGCTGAACATGCGACAGCGCTGGCAGCGGCCGATATGCTCCAGCGCGTGGGCAACGGCCTCGGCCAGGCGCTGACCGCCTTCGCGGTCGCGCTGGAGGAGATGAAACGCCATGCGCTGCGCCGTCTTGGCGCCCACGCCCGGCAGACAGCGCAGGGCGTCGATGAGCCGTTCCAGGCCCGGTGCAAACTGCATGAAGGCGAGACCCCGGCTACATGCCGGGGAAGTTCATGCCCGGCGGCAGGTTCATGCCGCCCGTCAGCTCGGACATCTTGTCCTGCGTGGTGCGATTCACGCGCTGCACGGCATCGTTGCAGGCTGCGGCAATCAGGTCTTCGAGCAGCTCGCGATCTTCTTCGTACACGGTGGGGTCGATGGTGACCTTGCGCACTTCGTGCTTGCCGGTCATGGTCACCTTGACCATGCCTGCACCGGCTTCACCGGTGATTTCCATGCGCGCAAGTTCTTCCTGCGCTTCCTGCATCTTGCCCTGCATTTCCTGGGCCTGCTGCATGATCTTGCCTATCGCGCCTTTCATGGCTGCTCTACCTCTGTTGTTCCGGCTTGATTGAATCTTCGATCAGGGACGCGCCCAATTGTTCCTGCATCTGGCGAACCATGGGGTCGTCCTCGATGGCGCGGCGCGCCTGGGCATTGCGGTCGGCTTCCTGTCGCTGACTGCGGGCGGCGGCGGACTCGCCTGCTTCCGCCTTGCCGAAGGTCAGCTTCAGCGCGACGGACGCGCCGTAGCGATCACTGATGCTGTCACCCAGCTGTTGGCGGGCATTGGCGGTAGCCATGAATTCCATGGATTCGGGCAGCTGCAAATGCAGCGACTGGGCGTCCGCCGTGCGGCAGATGCTGTTACGCGCCAGCTCGGCGGCCACGCCGGTCAGCGGCAAATCCTGCGCAATGTCCACCCAGTTTTCGCAGCTCAGCGGCAGGGGCTCGGCGGGTGAAGGCCCGGCCGCCGGCGCGTCTGTCCCTGCGGGCGGCGCCGGTGGCGATTGGATGGGCTCCGGCCGCGGCTCAGCCGACCCGGGCCGGGCAGATGCGTTCTGCTCTGCCGCTGGCACGGGCGCGCGGGTCTGCACGCTCGAAGCGGCGGGCAAATCGGACGTTGCTTCGCTTTTCGCAGCGGCGCCGGGACGCGCCATGCCCGAATCGCTGCGGCCCGGACCGGCGGCGGGATCGTCCGCGCCCGGCGGCGCAAAGGCCAGCATGCGCAGACAGGCCATTTCCACGCCGGTCCGCGGATCAGGCGCCCAGTCCAGATCGCGGCGGGCGGCCACGGCAATGTCGTAGTAGATCTGCACGTCGGCCGGCGCGAGCTGCTCGGCCAGCGGTCGCCACAGATCGGCATCGTTGGGCTGGGCGTCCGGCACCAGTTGCAGCACCGACAGGCAGTGCAGTCCGGCGGCCAGTTGCTCGAGCAGCTGCGCGTAATCCGGCGCGAGCTGATCCAGCTGGTCCAGCGCACGCATCAGGCCGGCGCCATCACCGGCGGCAACCGCCTCGATGACCGGCACCAGCTGGCCACGTCCGACCGTGCCCAGCATGTCGTGAATTTCCTGGGCATTCAGACGCCCGCCGCCGAAGGCAATGGCCTGGTCCAGCAGACTCAGCGCGTCGCGCATGCTGCCGTCCGCCGCCAGGGCCACCTCCTGGATCGCCTGCTCCTCCGCCTCGATGCCTTCGGCCTTGAGCACGTGCACAAGCTGGCCGGCAATTTCACCCGCCGGCAGCCGCTTGAGCGGGAACTGCAGGCAGCGGGACAGTATGGTGATCGGTAATTTCTGCGGGTCGGTGGTGGCCAGCAGAAACTGGACGTGCTGCGGCGGCTCTTCCAGCGTCTTGAGCAGCGCGTTGAAGGCGTGCCGCGAGAGCATGTGCACTTCGTCGATGAGGTAGACCTTCGTCCTGCCCCGCGTTGGCGCGTACTGGACGTTGTCGAGCAGCTCGCGGGTATCGTCCACGCCGGTGCGCGAGGCGGCATCGACTTCTATCAGGTCCAGAAACCGGCCTTCGTCAATTTCGCGGCAGTTCGCGCAGGGATTTTCCGTACAGGGGTCCGGCCCCACGCCATGCTCGCAATTCAGGCATTTCGCCAGAATGCGGCCCAGCGTGGTCTTGCCCACTCCGCGCGTGCCGGAAAACAGCAGCGCCTGGTGCAGGCGCTGGTTCTCCAGCGCATGTGTGAGCGCCTTGACCACATGCTGTTGGCCCACAAGCTCGGAAAAGCGCTTGGGTCGCCAGGTTCTTGCCAGGGATTGATAACTCATTGGCTCGATGTGCGCTGTCGCGGGGAAGCGGGTGCGTGCGGACCACCGCATGACGGGGAATGACTGCCGACCCATTGCGCCGCCCGGCGGACGAACCCAATTCGAGAGTCGAAGCCCGAGCTACGGTCCGAACCGGATACCCGTGACGCACCGCAACCCGCCACATGCAAAACAGCGGGCTGACCCAGTCTCGGCACAGGAAATTCGCAGCGGACTCGCTTCACGGGGTGCGTTGTCTCCGTTTCAGGAATCCTAGGATGCCAGCGTCAGCCTCCCGCGTGAATCATGCGGACCATAAAATGGAGGCAGCCTGCGCCAATAGCTCCCCGGCGCCCGAATTCGCCGCTACCGCTGCTCCCTTCCGGGCCTGACGGGGTTCACGGCTTATCGTCGCGGGGTTACCGACGCAGACTGCCATCGACTGATGGCGGGCCGGCCGCGTACTTGTTTGAGTGGCGGAGAGGGAGGGATTGTTCGGCCCGTCCATGGGCCTCACCCTCCGGGCTCGCTGTGCTTGCGCCAATTTGCTCCCGGCAAATTGGTGTTCGGCCCGTCCATGGACCTCACCCTCCGGGCTCGCTGCGCTCGCGCCGATTTGCTCCGGGCAAATCGGTCGAACCCTCAAGCCGGGTCTCATCCGCTTACTCGTTCACTTTCGCCAACGGGCCTCGGCCCGTTCGCGAAAGTGGCGGAGAGGGAGGGATTCGAACCCTCGGTACGGCATAAACCGTACACGCGCTTTCCAGGCGCGCTCCTTCGACCGCTCGGACACCTCTCCAAATTCTAGTAATCGCTACCCTAGTCGTAGTTCGGGCTTCCTTCCCTCACTAAATTCTGTCGCGCTCCGGCCGTACTTCCTTGTACGGCGCTCACCGGGGCCGAGCGGTGCTCGTCCTTTATCCGGCTCGCCCGCTCGGACACCTCTCCAATTCTAGTAATCGATCTACAGTCGTCGTTCGGACATCGATCTTATCAATGCGGCTTCCTGCCGCGTGGCCGCTCGGAGCGTCCTGCTCCTCGGCCCTCACTGAATTTTAACGCGCTCCAGCCGTACTTCCCTGTACGGCGCTCACCGGGGCCGAGCTGTGCTCGTCCTTTATCCGGCTCGCCCGCTCGGACACCTCTCCAAATTCTAGTAATCGATCTACAGTCGTCGTTCGGAATCAATCCCGACGCAACGTGACGGGTTCCTGCTTCGATGATCCAGCGTAGGCCGGATGCAGCGAAGCGAAATCCGGCAAAGACCGGCACGTCGCGAGGCGCGGATTCTAGCAGATGAAAAACGCGTTGATCAGGCTGCGTCCATCTTCGGCGGCGTTTCAAGACAGCGCACGCCGTATTCGTTGCGCGCATCCTCGTCCTCTTCGTACGCCACAGGCCCGTCTTCCCGGACCTCGGGAATGGCCAGGTTCGGATTGGGCGGCGGGACCTGCATGCCGGCCGGCGCCTTCAGGGGCGGGAACTCGCTGGCGTTTTGATACGGCTCCTCCACCAGACAAACCGGCTTGCCCGCGCAGGCTGCCGTCAACAGGACGATCACCAGCGCGAATATCGGGCGATAGCTCATCAAAGCACTCCCACCGTTTCCAGGGCACGGCGAACCGGTTCGTGAAACTTGTCATCCAGCGGGGTCAGCGGCAGGCGGATACCCGGCCCGATATACCCCATTTCATGCAATGCCCATTTCACCGGAATCGGATTGGGCTCGAGGAACAGGTTGGTGTGCAGAGCCTGCAGGGTGGCGTCCAGACTTTCGGCCTTTTCGCGATCACCGGAGATGGCGGCGGCGCACATCTCGTGCATCTGCCGCGGCACGACATTGGCGGTGACCGAAATATCGCCCTTGGCGCCCACCAGCATGGACTCCATCGCCGTGCCGTCGTCGCCGGAAAAGATCATCAGGTCATCACCGCAGACCTCGATCAGCCGGTGAATGCGCTCGATCGACCCCTTGGCTTCCTTAAGGGCCACCACATTGTCGATGTTGGCCAGCCGCTGGACGGTTTCGGGCAGCATGTCTACCCCGCAGCGGGCCGGCACGTTGTACAACACCTGCGGGATATCCACCGCCATGGCGATGGCGTGAAAGTGGCGGTAAAGCCCTTCCTGCGTCGGCTTGTTGTAGTACGGACACACCAGCAGGCAGGCATCGGCGCCCACGCGCTGCGCGTGCCGCGTCAGCCGGATGGCTTCATCGGTGGCATTACCACCGGTGCCGGCAATAACGGGCACCCGTTTGTCCACCAGGTCGACCACGCGCTCGATGACTTCATCGTGCTCGCGGAAGCCGAGCGTGGCGGACTCGCCCGTGGTCCCTACGGCGACGATGCCGTCGGTGCCTTCGGCGATATGCCATTCAACCAGCTTGGCCAACCCCTCCCAGTCCACCGATCCGTCGGCGTGCATGGGGGTGACCAGCGCGACCATGCTGCCACCAAGTTGCATGGGATGGATGTCTCCTTGTAAAAATCGGCGGCGAGTATACCGCATGCGTTCAAGGCCCTGCGCCCTGCCCGGACCATATTCGACCGCGCATGGGTGATATCATTCCGCGCTTTGCCCCCGGGCCCATCCGGCGGCCCTTCGTGATGAGCATGCCTGAAGTTCGAAAATACCTGAGTATCACGGCGCTCGCGCCCACCCGGGACGGGCTGTCCGCCGAGCTGATTGCCGGCGTGGAACAGCGCGGCTGCGAGGTGGCCGAATGCCGGATCGTGCCGCTGGGCAACCACTTTGCCGCCTCGCTGCTGCTCACCGGCAACTGGAGTGCCCTGGGCAAGCTGGAAAGCGCCCTGCCGGGCCTGGCTGATCGACTGGGGCTGGAACTGCGTTTTGCCCACACCGAGCTGCCGGAGTCGGCGCCGGATTACCGCCCCTACTCCGCCGAAGTCATCGCGCCCCAGCACAGCAAGCTGCTCAGCGAGATTCTGCAGTTCTTCGCCGGCCAGGATGTGCGAGTGATGGAGATCAGCGCCCAGGCCTACGAATCGGGCTTTACCGGCGCACCCATGTGCAGCATCCACCTGGCGCTGCAGGTGCCCATGACCCAGCATCCCCAGTCGCTGCGGGAGGCCTTTATGGACCTGTGCGACGACCTGCATGCCGACGGCATGCTCGACCCCATCAAATCCTGACGAGGACCGCGATTCTAATGACCGCCGAAGTCGACAAGCCCGCCCCGGATTTCACGCTGCCCGCCACCCGTGACGGCGAGGTCAGCCTGAGTTCGCTCAAGGGGCAGAACGTGGTGCTGTATCTCTATCCGCGCGACAACACGCCGGGCTGCAGCCAGGAAGGTCAGGATTTCCGCGATCTATACGAGGCGTTCCGGCAGGCGAACACCGAGGTGCTGGGCGTGTCGCGCGATTCGCTGAAGAAACACGAAAACTTCAGCAGCAAGTTCGACTTCCCCTTCCCCCTGCTGGCCGATGTAGACAGCGAGGTGTGCAACGCATACGACGTGATCCGCGAAAAGCAGATGTATGGCAAGACCCACGAGGGCATCGAGCGCAGCACCTATCTGATTGATCGCGAGGGCGTGGTCCGCGAAATCTGGCGCAAGGTCAAGGTGAAGGATCACGCGCAAACGGTGCTGGACGCAGCCCGGGCGCTGTAAACGCGCACCTGACCGCCCAGCGCGGCCTCTTTTTCCAACACGGCTGTTAGCACGCATGTCTCGCCGCATCTTCGTTCTGGATACCAACGTGCTCATGCACGACCCCACCGCCCTGTTCCGTTTTCAGGAGCACGACGTCTTTCTGCCCATGGTGGTGCTGGAGGAGCTGGACGCCAGCAAGAAGGGTTTGTCGGAGGTCTCGCGCAACGTGCGCCAGGTCAGCCGCTTCATCGACGAGCTGATGCGTCAGCTTGACGAGTCGGAAATCGACGACGGCCTGCAGCTCAACTCGCCGGTGGGCCCGGGCGCCGAGCGCGGCAACGACGATGTGCGCAACGGCAACAACCTGCCGCGCCCGGCGGGGCGGCTGTTCTTCGAGACCAAGCCGCCGGCCGGCGAGCTGCCGTCGATGCTGCCCGGCAACAAGGCCGACAACAGCATTCTGCTCACCGCCCTGTCGCTGCGGGCCGAGGCGCGCGACCGCGAAGTCATTCTGGTGTCCAAGGACATCAATTTGCGCATCAAGGCCACGGTGGTCGGCATCCAGGCGCAGGATTACTACAACGACAAGGTGCTGGAAGACCTGGACCTGCTGTCGACCGGCTACCAGGCGCTGCCCGACGACTTCTGGGAACAGTATGGTGAGCGCATGGAAAGCTGGCAGGACCCGGCCGGCAGTTTCTACCGGATCCACGGCGACATTCCCCGCGAATGGCACGTCAACCGCTTTCTGCATTTCCAGCGCGACAACGATGCCGAATTCATCGTCCGCGACTGCGGCGACCAGTCGGCCGAGCTGCAGATGCTGCGCGATTTTCGTCAGGGCAAGCAGCAGGTCTGGGGCGTGCATGCCCGCAACCGCGAGCAGAACTTCGCGCTGAACCTGCTTACCGACCCGGAAGTCGATATCGTCACCCTGCTCGGCGCCGCGGGTACCGGCAAGACGCTGCTGGCCTTGGCGGCCGGCCTGGCCCAGACGCTGGACGAAGGCCGCTATCGGGAAATCGTGATGACGCGCGTCACGGTACCCGTGGGTGAGGACATCGGCTTTCTGCCCGGCACGGAAGAGGAAAAGATGACGCCCTGGATGGGCGCATTGATGGACAATCTGGAAGTGCTGACCAACAGCGGCGAAGGCACCGACTGGGAGCGCGCGGCCACCAACGAACTGCTCTCCAAACGCATCAAGATCCGCTCCGTGAACTTCATGCGGGGGCGCACCTTCCTGCACCGCTACATCATTCTCGATGAGGCGCAGAATCTCACGCCCAAGCAGATGAAGACGCTGATCACCCGTGCCGGACCCGGCAGCAAGATCGTCTGTCTGGGCAACCTGGCGCAGATCGACACGCCCTATCTCACCGAAACGAGCTCGGGCCTGACGCACGTGGTCGACAAGTTTCGCGGCTGGCTGCACGCCGGCCACATCACGCTGGCCCGCGGCGAGCGCTCACGCCTGGCCGATTACGCCTCGGACCACCTCTAGCCCGGACCCGACCGGGCCGCCCTATTCAGCCGTAGGCCGGACGCAGCGCAGCGGAATCCGGCGTGATCGAACGCGGTGAGTTTTCAACTGGCTCCCTTCGACAGGCTCCCTTCGACATGCTCAGGGTGAACGGGGTGAGTGGTGCGTTAGATATATTCGCTCGGGCTGGTATTGCCCTCCATGTCCGTTCGGGCTGAGCCCGTCGAAGCCCGCAGCCGGACAGGCCGCCAAGGTCCATTCGGGCTGAGCCTGTCGAAGTCCGCAGCCGGACAGGCCGCCCTGGTCCGTTCGGGCTGAGCCTGTCGAAGTCCGAACCGAACGAAGCCTCAAGCAATGATGCCCGACAAAACACCTTCGGTGGCCCCGGGCCCACCTGGACCGTTCGGGCTGACCCCGTAGGCCGGATGCAGCGCAGCGGAATCCGGCGTAAGCGAAGGCGGTGAGTTTTCAACTGGCTCCCTTCGACAAGCTCAGGGTGAACGGGGTGGGATTGCCCCCATGTCCGTTCGAGCTGAGCCCGTCGAAGCCCGGCCCTGTGTCTACGTTCGGGCTGAGCCCGTCGAAGCCCGGCCGGGCAGGCCGCCGAATTCCGGTTTTCACCCGGCATCCGGCCTACGACGAATTTATCCTCGCTTCAGACGGCGGGTGAATCCGACGGCTCGGGCGGCAACTGTTCCGCCTCGCGCCGCGTCGAGGCGCTGGGCCAGGCGTTGATCACCGCGTGCACCACCGTGGCCAGCGGAATGGCGAAGAACACGCCCCAGAACCCCCACACGCCGCCGAAAAACAGCACCGCGCCGATAATGGCAATGGGGTGCAGGTTCACGGCCTCGGAAAACAGGATGGGCACCAGCACGTTGCCGTCCAGCGCCTGCAGGATGCCGTAGGCGATCAGCACATAGACGGTCTGCGCCTCGAAGCCCCACTGCGAGTAGGCCACCAGCGCCACCGGCACCGTCATGGCCAGCGCGCCCAGATAGGGCACCAGCACCGACAGACCCACCAGGGCCGACAGCAGCACGGCGTACTTCAACCCGAGCAGCGTGAAGGTGATGTACGACGCCAGCCAGACCACGAGAATTTCCACCACCTTGCCGCGGACATAGTTGGCGAGCTGGCGATCCACCTCGCGCCAGACCGACTGGGCCAGACCCTGATTGGTCGGCACGAAGCTCTTGAGCCAGTTGACGATCTTGGTCTTGTCGCGCAGGAAGAAGAACACCATCAGCGGCACCAGGATGATGTAAACCGCCAGATAGAGCAGGCTGACGCCCACGCCCACCGACCGCGACAGCACTTCCTGACGGAAAAAGCCGATGCCCTGCGTGGTCGACGTGAGCAGGTCCTCGATCTGCTCGGTGGTGATCAGCGCCGGATACTTGTCCGGCAGATTCAGCAGCCACGCCTGGATGGTGGCAATGATGGACGGCAGCTCCTGGAATATCTGCGCGGCCTGCCGCGTGAGCAGCGGCGTCAGCGACAAGCTGACCAGCAGCACCCCCACCAGCAGCGCCATCGACAGCAGCCCGGCCGCAATGCCGCGCGACATCCTAAGGCGCATGAGCATGCGCACCGGCACTTCGAGGAAATAGGCGATGATGATGGCGGCAAAGATGGGGGCCAGCGAGCCGCCAAAAAACATGATCAGCAGCAGGCCGCCAATCAAAATCAGGCCCAGCGTGACGACCTGGGGGTCGGACAGCGTTCTGTTAATCCATTCGCGGACGACGTTCATCGACACTCACTTGGAAAGATTGATCCGGACCCCCGCGCAAGATTGAACCGAACCGGCCGAAAACCGTCAAACAAGGTACCATAGGCCGACCCACTCGAAGGGGTATTTTCCTTGCGATTCTTCCTGCCATTTCTCGCCGCCGCCGGCCTGCTCGTGTCGCTCGGCGCGGCCGCCGACGATTACGGGCTGCCCAGTATCGGCCAGCCGGCCGACAATGCGCTGTCGCCCGGGCAGGAAAAGAAGATCGGGCGGGAAGTCGTGGCGCAGCTGCTGGCCGCGGGCGCTATCTCCGACGACCCCGAACTGACCGAATACGTCAATCGCATCGGCCGCCGCCTGGCCACGCACAGCAGCCACGCGCCCAGCCACTTCAATTTCTACCTGATCAACGACGATTCGGTGAACGCCTTTGCCCTGCCCGGTGGCTATATCGGCCTGAACGCGGGGCTGCTGCTCGAATCCACCAACGAAAGTCAGGTGGCCGGCGTGCTCGCGCACGAAATTGCCCACGTCACGCAGCGCCACATCGCGCGCCAGATCGAGGCGACGCAAGGCATGACCCTGCTCACGGCCGCGGCCATGCTGCTGGCCGTCATCGCCGGTGGCGGCAACCCGGCCGTCATTCAGGCCGCGGTCACCATGGGCGTGGCGGGCATCGGCCAGCAGCAGATCAACTTCACCCGGGCGCATGAGCTCGAGGCCGACCGTCTGGGCATCGCCACGCTGGCCCAGTCCAACTACGACCCGAACGGCATGGCCGGCTTCTTTGGCCGCATGGAGCGGCGCTCTCGCCTGTACGGCAACCGCATTCCGGAAATTCTGCTCACCCACCCGATCAGCACCACCCGTATCGCGGAAGCCGAATCACGGGCCCGTAACTTCCCCGTGCGACCCATCTCCGAATACGACGATTACGGTCTGATGCGCGCCCGCGCCCGCGTGCACAGCAGCGAGCAGCCCAGCGATGTGGTGCGCTACTTCCACGAACAGCAAAAATCGCAGCCGGACTCGGTCGCCATTCAGTACGGCTATGCGCTGGCGCTGGGCCGCACCGGACAGCAGACACGCGCCGTGGAAATGCTGCGTCAGTTGCACGAAAGCGATACGGGCAACGTTCACTACGCGCTGGCGCTATCCGACATGCGAGGCCGCAATGGCGACGTGGACGGCGCGCTGACCACGCTCAAGCCGCTGGTGCCCCGATACCCGAATTACGCCCCCCTCAACATCGCCTACGCGCAGGCGCTGATCGACATTGGCCGGCCTGCCGAGGCCCGCGCCTATCTGCTGAACGACACGCAGCTTGTCGGCCAGGATTTCCAGGCGCACGAACTGCTGGCTCGCGCTGCGGATGCACAGGACCACGACGCCGAGGCCTATTACCGCCAGGCCGAATATCACCACATGCGCGGGGAGTACGCGGCCGCCATCTACAAACTGCGCACGGGCCTGCGGTTGCCGAACCTGAACGGCGAGGACGCGCAGCGCATGCAGGCCTCGCTGGCCCGCTACAAGCGGGAATGCGCGCTGGCCTGGTCGGCCGAGGAGTGCCGGGATCGCGTGGAGGGCACGGTCCGGCGCTAGACAGCAGCCCGGTTTATCCGGCCGGTTTGATATCCCGCACCGGGATGATGCTGTTCCACAGCTTGCAGCTCGGGCATTGCCAGTGGCGATAGCTGCCCGAAAAACCGCAATGGCCGCAGAGATAGGTCGGCTGCTGATCGATGATCTGCTTGAGCGCCGCGTGCAGGCTTTGCATGGGACCCGAGAGCGGCAAATCGGACTGCTCGGCGGTCAGCTTCAGCAAGTGATAGAAACCCACCCAGTTGGGCGTGTCCTGCACGAACCCGGATAGGTGCTCGATGGCCTCATCCACTTCGCGCCCCTGCACCATCAGATCGGCCAGCGCCACCTGCGGCGCCGAGCCGGGATACTTGCGGATGATGTCGCGCAACAGCTTGCGAAAGCTCTTCAGGTCATCCCGCGCGGCGTGACACTGTTGTAGCGGGCTCAGGATTTCGGGCACGAAGTCGATGTCCTGTTTCAGTACGCGGCTGAAATCCTTGATCGCCGCATCGTACTGCTCTTCCGCCATGGCCATGTGGCCAAGAATGATGCTGGCGCGTACACACTCGCGAAACTCCGATAGCGCCGCACGGGCGAGCCGCCGCGCCTCATCGCCGTCCCCGCGATCACGCGCCTGCTCCGCCATTTCGCAGTAGTACTGCGCAATCACCGGCCTCAGGCTGTGGCCGCGCACCGTCTCCAGACGACGCGTGGTTTCAATAGCGCTGTCCCAGTCGCGCCCGGATTCGTGGATCGTCACCAGTCCCGACAGCGCCCGCTCGAGGAACATGCCCTGCTCGGCCAGTTCCTTGAACAGGTCCTCGGCCCGGTCCAGCACGCCGGCGCGAAGATAATCCTGCGCCAGTTCGAAACGGGCCTGGTTGCGGTGGATCGGTTTGAGATTGGGGCGGGCCACCAAATTCTGGTGCAGCCGCAGCGCGCGATCGACCTCGCCCTGCTTGCGGAACAGATTCCCCAGCGCCAGATGGGTCTCGACGGTCTCGTTGTCCACCTCGAGCAGACGTACAAACACCTCAATGGCGCGGTCGGCGTCCTCGTCCACAAGGTAGCTGATGCCGCGCAGATAGTCGGGGTGCACGGTGGTCGGCTTTTCCTCGGGCGCCAGCACACGGCCCCGCAGATACCAGCCCGACGCGGCGGCTACAGGCAGCAGCAGCAGGAGCAGCCAACCGGCATCAAGCATCGTGAATGGGCATATTCCGCAGGTTGCGAATTTCTCCCTGGGCATCCTCGAGCTGCCGCCGGGTGCGACCCAAGCGCCCCCGCAGCGCCGCGAGACGCGCCAGGAACATCAGCATCGAGAGCACGAAGCCCACTATGAAGGTCAACAACAGCACCACGACCAGCGGCACATCCATCTTGTCCCAGAGGTAATTCACTGTCACCGCCTGGAAATTGGCGTAGCCGAACACCAGCCCCAGCACCAGAGCCACCGCAATCAAAAGGTTACGCAACAACCGCAACATCAAACCCACTCTCGATGAAATTCTTGTGAGGAGCGGGATTGTAGCAAGGGCGACACGGAGCGTGCGCAGCACGTCGGAGCGGGAGCACTTGCAACTGAGGCCATACGTTGAAAAAGCGTCTGAACCTCGTGGAATCGATGTCTTCCAACAACGGCGCATTGCCGCAGCAGCGCGGACACGGGGGCGCGCAGCGGCCAGGTGCGGGGAGCGCTGACACTGCGGCCACGCGTTTAAAAAAACGGAAAGACTCGATGTCGCTGGCCACGAACCCCAGGCGCATTGCCGTAGCAAGGGCGACACGGAGCGTGCGCAGCACGTCGGAGCGGGAGCGCTTGCAACTGCGGCCATACGTTGAAAAAGAAGCCGAACCTACGGAAATCGATATCTTCCAACAACGGCGCATTGCCGCAGCAGCGCGGACACGGGGGCGCGCAGCGGCCCGTTCTGACCGACAAGATGAAATGGACTTCGACAGGCTCAGTCCGAACGGTATGACCCACCGCTGCGCCGAGAAACCGTTCGTGCTGAGCCTGTCGAAGCATGATCTTCGCCATGCCAACGCAAACCCACGACGGCGACGGACGCAATGACGCCACGCCGGATTTCGCTGCGCTGCAGCCGGCCTACGGTTACGTTCATCGCTACGCCTCGTAGGCCGGATGGAGGTCGAAGACCGGAATCCGGCAGAGCGAGGCCGCTTCGGCGATAAAACAGGTCCACGCACTGCGCCAGCGGGCCGCCCGATCCCTTGAAGAACCCGGACTTCGACAGGCTCAGTCCGAACGGTGTAACCCACCTCCGCGCCTAAAAACCGTTCGCGCTGAGCCTGTCGAAGCACGCTGTTCGCCTTGCCGACGCAAACCCACGACGGAAACGGACGCAATGACGCCACGCCGGATTTCGCTGCGCTGCATCCGGCCTACGATATCGACCATCGCTCGCCCCGTAGGCCGGATGGAGGTCGAAGACCGGAATCCGGCGGAGTGAGCCAGCGTGGCGCGATGAAACAATCGTACGCCCTGCGCCAGCGGGCCGCCCGACCCGTTGAAGAACCCGGACTTCGACAGGCTCAGTCCGAACGATGTAATCCACCGCAGCGCCGAGAGACCGTTCGTGCTGAGCCTGTCGAAGCACGCTCTTCGCCGTGCCGACGCAAACCCACGACGGCGACGGACGCAATGACGCCACGCCGGATTCCGCTGCGCTGCATCCGGCCTGCGGTTACGTTCATCGCTCTGCCCCGTAGGCCGGATGGAGGTCGAAGACCGGAATCCGGCAGAGCCTTGGGCGATGCGGTATCGGGCACAGGGCCGTTGCCGCGATGGAGATTGGAAAAAAACGGACAAGAAAAAACCGGCGCCTGGCCGGTTTTACTTTAAACGTTAGCGAGTTAGCCGCTGGTATTCACCCTTTCTCGCATTTCCTTGCCTGGCTTGAAATGCGGAACGTATTTATGCGGGATCCTGACCGACGCTCCGGTCTTTGGGTTTCTGCCAGTACGAGCCGGCCGATGATTGACCGAAAAACTGCCGAAACCGCGGATCTCGATTCGCCCGCCTTCACTCAGCGTATTGCTGATGGACTCGAGCAGAAGCTTTACCCCCAGCTCGACATCCCGATAGGAAAGATGCGTCTGCCGCTCGGTGAGCCGCTCGATCAACTCCGATTTTGTCATCCTGAGCCCCCAAATTCCCCAATATCCGCGATCGACGCCGCGTAATTTATTTTTGGACGCCAAGAGGCTAGCCCAATCGGTCAGGCTGCGCAAGCACCCCAGCGCTTGCGCAGCCATCAAAAAACATTGACCAATCAGGAACCTTCGTCGCCTGCGTCAATCTGCTCCTTCAGCAGATCGCCCAGGCTGGTGGTGCCGGAACGCTCGCTCGATTCTGCATAGCTGCGTACGGCGTCCTTCTCTTCCTTCTCTTCCTTGGCCTTGATCGACAGGCTGATCATGCGGTTCTTGCGATCCAGGCCCATCATCCGCGCCTCCACCTCGGCGCCTTCCGACAACGCACTGCGAGCGTCCTCGACGCGGTCACGCGCAATATCGGAAGCCCGGATGTAACCGCTGACTTCGTCGTCCAGATGGACCACGGCGCCACGCGCGTCGACTTCGGTGATGGTGCCGGTGACGATCGAGCCCTTGGGATGCGCCGCCATGAAATCGGACAGAGGATCCTGCGCCAACTGCTTGATACCCAGGGAAATCCGCTCGCGATCGGCGTCGATGGAGAGCACCACGGCTTCCACTTCGTCACCCTTGTTGTAGTTGCGGACCAGCTCTTCGCCATCGTCGTTCCAGGACAGGTCGGACAGATGCACCAGACCGTCGATATCGCCCGGCAGGCCCACGAAGATGCCGAAATCGGTGATGGACTTGATCTGGCCGCCCACCTTGTCGCCCTTCTGATGGTTCTGGGCAAATTCGTCCCAGGGGTTGGGCTGACACTGCTTCATGCCCAGCGAGATGCGGCGACGTTCCTCGTCGATCTCGAGCACCATGACTTCGACTTCGTCGCCCACCGACACCACGTTGCCGGGATTGACGTTCTTGTTGGTCCAGTCCATCTCGGAGACGTGCACCAGACCTTCCACGCCTTCTTCGATTTCGACGAAGGCGCCGTAATCGGTGATGTTGGTGACGTTGCCGAACAGACGGGTGTTTTCCGGGTAGCGACGGGCAATGTCGACCCAGGGGTCGTCACCCAGCTGCTTGAGGCCCAGCGACACGCGGGTACGCTCGCGATCGAACTTGAGGACCTTGACCTCGATTTCCTGGCCGACTTCCACGACCTCGCTGGGATCCTTGACGCGCTTCCAGGACATATCCGTGATGTGAAGCAGACCGTCGATACCGCCGAGATCGACGAAGGCGCCATACTCGACCAGGTTCTTGACGATGCCCTTGAGCACCACGCCTTCCTGCAGGGTGTCGAGCAGTTGCTTGCGCTCTTCGCTGTATTCTTCCTGCAGCACATCGCGGCGGGAGACCACCACGTTGTTGCGCACGCGATCGAGCTTGATGACGCGGAATTCCAGCGGCTTGCCTTCCAGATAGGTGGTATCGCGCACCGGGCGCACATCCACCAGCGACCCCGGCAGGAACGCGCGGATGTTGCCCACATCCACGGTGTAACCGCCCTTGACCTTGCCGCTGATCTGGCCGGCAATGGACTCGCTCTTTTCGTAGGCTTCGGTCAGGAAGTCCCAGGTGCGGATGCGCTCCGCCTTTTCCTTGGACAGCCGGGTTGCGCCAAAGCCGTCTTCCACGGCCTCCAGCGCCACTTCGACCTTGTCACCTTCGCTGATCGAGAGTTCGCCCTTTTCGTTATAGAACTCTTCGATGGGAATGACGCCTTCGGACTTCAGCCCCGCGTCGATGATCACGACGTCCGGCTTGATCTCCAGAACCTCGGCCTTGACCAGCGAGCCTGGCTGCATGGTCTGACCGCGAAGGCTCTCCTCGAATAGCTCGGCGAAACTCTCACTCATGTTTTCAAAAAATCCCGCGGCCGGAACCGCTGTAAACATCGAACGGGGGTTCGATGGGTTAGTAAATATCCAATCCAGCACATTGCGCGCTGCATTGGGCCTTGAAATTCATTCACTCAGCCCGCGTTCGCGGATCAGCGTTTCGATTCGCCGCAGGCTTTCCTCCACGGTATCGCCGGTTGTATCCAGCTCTACCGCGTCCGCCGCCGGCAACAGCGGCGAGTGTTTGCGCTTTCGGTCACGCTCGTCGCGCGCCGATATCTCGCTGTAAATCCGATCAAGATTAGCATTCGCGCCCTCATCGGACAACTGCTCAAAGCGCCGCCGCGCCCGCTCGGCCGCCGACGCCGTCAGATAGAGCTTGAGCTGCGCGTCGGGAAACACCACCGTGCCCATGTCGCGGCCATCCGCCACCAGGCCTGGCGCCTGGCGAAAATGGTGCTGGGCGTCCAGCAGCGCCCGGCGAATTTCCGGCCGCGCCGCCAGGCTGGAGGCCAGGTTGCCGGCCTGCTCGTTGCGAATGGCCGAGGTGACGTCCTCGTCGCTCAGCCACACGCGTTCGCCCCGGCCACCGTCCAGCACTTCAAAGCGCACGCGCATGTTCGCCGCCTGTTCGCACAGAGCCGACAGGTCCGTGTTGACGTCGTCGATCGTGGAAGCCGCCAGTCCTCGCCGCTGCGCCATCAGCGCCACCAGCCGGTAGAGCGCGCCGCTGTCCAGCAGATGCCAGCCCAGCCGGCTGGCCAGCGCGCGGCTGACGGTCCCCTTGCCCGACCCCGAAGGCCCGTCGCAGGTGATGATTGGCGCACCGGCGGTGGTGTTGCCGTGGCTCATTGCGGCGCCTCGGTGTCCGAAAACTCATTGATCGACAGCCCGACCGACCGGCCCAGCGCCACGAACCCCGGGAATGATGTATCCACGTTGTCGCAGTCGAGGATTTCGATGGCCGACCGACTGACCTGCCCTGCCACGGCGAACGCCATGGCCACGCGGTGGTCGCCGTGGCTGTCCACGCGCCCGCCGCCGAGCGGTCCGCCGTGGATGTCCGCGCCGTCCTCCCGCACGCTCACCTGCACGCCCAGCGCCTGCAGGCCGTCCGCCATCACGGCAATGCGATCGCTTTCCTTCACCCGCAGCTCGGCCGCACCGCGCAACCGCGTGACGCCCTGCGCGCAGGCAGCGGCCACGAACAGCGCGGGAAATTCGTCGATGGCCAGCGGCACCAGCGCCGGGTCGATATCAATGCCGCGCAGCGGCGCGTGACGCACCCGAAGATCGGCCACCGGCTCGCCGCCAGCCAGCCGCTCGTTTTCCCGGGTAATGTCCGCGCCCATCTGCTTCAGAATGGTAAGAACGCCATCCCTCGTGGGATTGACGCCCACGTTGCGCAGCAGCAGTTCGCTGCCCGGCACGATGCTCGCCGCGACCAGCAGGAAGGCAGCCGAAGACAGATCCGCCGGCACTTCCACATCGCAGGCCCGCAGCGACTGCCCCGGCGCCAGGCGAAGCCGTGCCTTTTCTCGCGTAACAGCAACACCAAAGGCTTCGAACATGCGCTCACTGTGATCCCGGCTGGGCCCCGGCTCGGTCAGCGATACCGATTCTTCGGCATACAGCCCCGCCAGCAGCAGGCAGGACTTGACCTGTGCGCTGGCCACCGGCATGACGTAATCAATGCCCCGCAGAGCCGCCCTGCCCCGGATGTGCAGCGGCGCCCGGCCGCCCTCGGCCGTGTCGATATTCGCACCCATGCTGCGCAGCGGCCCCACCACCCGCGCCATGGGGCGCCGGCGCAGGCTGTCATCACCCGTCAGCTCGCTGTCGAAGGCCTGGCCGGCCAGCAAGCCCGACAGCAGCCGCATCGACGTGCCCGAGTTGCCCACGTCGAGCGCGGACTCGGGGCGTTGCAGGCCGTGCAGGCCAACGCCGCGCACCAGAAGGCGGCCGGCGCCGGCGTCATGCTCGATATCCACCCCCATCTGCCGGAATGCGGCCATCGTCGCGAGGCAGTCGGCCCCTTCGAGAAATCCCGTCACGCGGATGTCGCCCTCGGCCAGCGCCCCGAACATGATGGCCCGGTGGGAAATGGACTTGTCGCCGGGCACGGTAGCCTCACCCGACAGCGGGCGTCCCGCCTGCGCGCGAAACCGCCGCATCAGTGATCCGCCTGCCGGCCGACCCGCTCGACAAAGCCGTCCCGAGCCAGCTTGGCCCGGGCGAACAGCTGTCTGACCTCGGCCCAGCGGCCGTTGTCGATATCCGCGCGCAGCCGGTTCAGCCCGCCCAGATAGTCGTCGAGCACGCTCAACAGCGCGTCGCGGTTGCCCTCGGCAATGTCGACCCACATGTCCGGGCTTGATGAGGCGATCCGGCTGAAGTCGGCAAAACCGCCGGCCGCGTATTCAAACACTTCACGCCGCTCGGCCATGCGCGCCAGCGTGTCCACAAGGCTGTAGGCCAGCAGATGCGGCAGATGGCTCGTGGCCGCGAGAACCTCATCGTGATGATCAGCGTCCATGTCGACCACATCGGCGCCGACCGCCTGCCAGAGCGCCCGCACCGCGCTCACGGCCTGCATGTCGGTCTGTTCCAGCGGCGTGAGAATCACGCGGCGACCTTCGAAAAGGGTGGGAAACGCGGCCTCCACGCCGCTCTGTTCGGTGCCCGCCACCGGATGCCCGGGCACGAAACGCGGCGGCACGGCGCCAAAGGCGGCCTGCGCGGCCCGAATGACGCTGGCCTTGGTGCTGCCGGCATCGGTAATGATGGTCTCCGGCGCAAGCTGACCGGCCATCGCCTCGAATACCGCCTGACTGGCGCCCACGGGCATGGCCAGCAGCACCAGATCGGCCCCGCGCACGGCCTCCTGCACGCTGGTGCTGTAGTCGTCGATCACGCCCAGCGCCACACCGCGAGCCAGGTGCTCGGCATTGCGGCCGCAGCCCGTGATATGACCCGCCAGACGCTGCTGCTTCAACGCCAGCGCAAAGGACCCGCCGATCAGCCCGACGCCAATGATCGCCACGCGCTCGAAACGCCGGTCGGCCGCTTCAGCCCGGCCGCTCACGCCGTCTCCAGCGCCCGGCCAAGCGCGCCCAGGAATCGGTCGTTTTCCTTGGGCAGTCCCACGGTCACGCGCAGGTGCTGCGGCAAACCGTAGCCGGCCATGGGCCGCACGATCACCCCGGCGCGCAGCAGCGCCTCGTACACGGGCGTGCTGGGCTGGCGGCAATCGAAGGTAAGGAAATTGGCCTGTGACGGCAGCACGGTCAGGCCCATGCTCTGCAGCGCGTCATGCACGCGGCGACGCTCTTCGGTGTTGAGCTCGATGGAGCGCGCCACATGGGCCTGATCATCCAGCGCCGCCTCGGCGCAATCCAGCGCGAGCTGGTTGACGTTGAAGGGCTGGCGGGCGCGATTGAGCAGGTCCGCCACCTCGGGCGACGACAGCGAGTAGCCCACCCGCAGGGCCGCCAGTCCGTGAATCTTGGAAAAGGTCCGCGTGACCACGAGGTTCGGATACTTGTCCAGCCAGGCCCGGCTGGGCGGACGCAGGGACGGCTTCAGGTATTCGTTGTAGGCCTCGTCCAGCAGCACCACGGAGTCGGCCGGCGCCGCCTGCAGCAGACGCTCGATTTCCTCGGCCTGACACCAGGTGCCGGTCGGATTGTTGGGGCTGGCCACGAAAATGACGCCCGGCGCCTGCCCGACGTTGGCGATAAAACCGTCCAGATCGTGACCGAACGGCATCGCCGCCTCGGCCGGATGCGCCGGGATCTCGATGAATGGCGCGCCCGAGGCCAGCGAGACGAGCTTGTAGATGGCAAAGCCGTATTGGGAAAACATGGCCGGACGATCGGCCCGTAGGAACACGCGGCCCACCAGTTCGAGCAGATCGTTGGAGCCGTTGCCCAGCGTGATCCGGTCGGGATCGATCTTGTGATGCCGCGCCAGGCGCTCCTTGAGCTTGAAACCGTTGCCGTCGGGATAGCGGCCCAGCTCGCCGCGCCAGTCACGCAGCAGCTCGCGCACCGAGGCGCCGCAGCCGAGCGGATTCTCGTTGGACGCCAGCTTGATGATGTCCGACAGGCCCAGCTGACGCTTGAGCGTTTCGACCGGCAGGCCCGGTTCGTAGGGTGACAACTGCGCCACACCGCTGTTTGCCCGGTCAAAAAGAGTCATTCATCACGCCTTCAATACAGGAGAGTGGGCTGCGCCGCGCCGACGCGCCGACAACGCTAGAGCACGGCCTTGGGATAGGACCCCAGAATCTTCAGAAAGGCGGCATCGCTTTCAATGCGCTCGAGCACCTGCTTCACGCGCGGCTCCTCGACGTGCCCCTCCAGATCAATGAAGAAATTGTAGTCCCAGGCCTGGCGCCGCGAGGGCCGCGACTCGATCCGCGACAGGTCCACGCCGGCCTCGGCCGCCGGGGCCAGCAGGCGATGCAGCATGCCGGGCTGGTTGCGAATGGAAACCAGCACCGACGTCATGTCCGCCCCCGTGGAGGGTACGGCCTGCCGGCCGAGCACCAGAAACCGGGTGGTGTTGTTCGGGTCGTCCTCGATGTTGGCCGCCAGGACCGACAGTTCGTACAGGTCGGATGCCGCCCGGCCGGCGATCGCGGCCGACTGGGACTCCTGACGCACCATGCGGGCCGCCTGACCGTTGCTGGCCACGGCCTCGCGCACCACGTTGGGCATGTTTGCATCCAGCCACTTGCGGCACTGCGCCAGCGACTGGGCGTGGGCCACCACGCGCTTGACCGACGCCAGATCCGACGCGTTCGACAGCAAATGATGATGCACCGCCAGCGCAACCTCACCGCAGATCGACAGCGGACTCCCCACCAGCTGATCCAGCGTATAGCTGACCACGCCTTCGGTGGAATTTTCTACCGGCACCACGCCGTAGTGGGCGTTGCCGGCTTCCACTTCCCGGAAAATCTCGTCGATGGCGGCCAGGGCGACTGCGTCCACCGAATGGCCGAAATGCTTGTACACCGCGGCCTGCGTATAGGTACCTTCGGGGCCCAGATAGGCGACCTTCAGCGGGGATTCGAGGGACAGACAGGCCGACATGATCTCGCGCATCAGCCGGGTGATGGTCTCGTCCGCCAGCGGTCCGCCATTGCGCTGTTTGACGGCGCGCAGCACCTCGGCCTCGCGGGCCGGGCGATAGAAATCCCCCGTATCGCCATCCGCGGCCTTGATCCGGGCGATTTCCTGCGCCACGCCGGCTCGCTCCGCGATCAGCCCCTGTATTCTTTCATCAAGCGAATCAATCGCCTGGCGCGCCTTTTTGAGATTGTCGTTCGCCATGGGCCGCCCGGTTCAGCGATCGCCGGACACCAGGTCCAGGTAGCGGCAGGACAGCACACCCTCGATGGCGCAAATTTCCTGGAGCGCCTCATCCGGCACCGGCGAGTCCACATCCACCATGGTGTAGGCGATTTCCTCGCGCGACTTGTTGAGCAGATCGGCAATATTCAGGCCGTGCTTGGCCAGCGTGGACGAAATCTGCCCGACCATGTTCGGCACGTTGGCGTTGACCACGCACAGCCGGTGCGCGCCGTCCGTCGGCGGTAGAATCGCCTCGGGGAAGTTCACGGCGTTGCGGATGTTGCCCACTTCCAGATAGTCGCGTAGCTGATCCGCCACCATGACCGCGCAGTTATCCTCGGCTTCATCGGTGGAGGCGCCCAGGTGAGGCAGCGCTACCACTTTCGGGTGGTTCTTGTTGATATTGCTCGGGAAATCGCAGACGTAAGCGGCCAGTTTGCCGCTGTCCAGCGCGTTGATCACGGCCTGCTCGTCGACGATGCCGTCGCGCGAAAAGTTCAGCAGCACGGCGCCGTCACGCATGACCTGAATCCGCTTTTCGTCCAGCATGCCGCGGGTGTGGTCGTTCAGCGGCACGTGCATCGACACGAACTCCGACCGGGCGAGCAGATCGTCCACCGATACAGCCTCGGCCACGCCGGCATGCAGGCGCCAGGCGTTACCGATGGTCATTTTCGGGTCGAAACCCACCACCGACATGCCCAGATCGCTGGCGGCGTTGGCCACCTGCACACCGATGGCGCCCAGACCGATCACGCCCAGCGTGCGCCCGGGCAGCTCCATACCCTTGAATTTCTTCTTGCCGGCCTCGACCTGCTTGTGCAGCTCGGCGTCGTCGCCCTGCAGACCGGCCACGTATTGCGCCGCCGGAATGATGTTGCGCGACGCCAGAAAAAGGCCCGCCAGAACCAGTTCCTTGACCGCATTGGCGTTGGCACCCGGCGCATTGAACACCGGCACGCCGCGCTTGCTCATATCGGCCACGGGAATATTGTTGACGCCGGCGCCGGCCCGGCCGATGGCCCTGACCGAATCCGGGATCTCCATGTCGTGCATGTTGTGCGAGCGCAGCATGACGGCGTCGGGGCTGCTCAGGTGGGAGGCCACCTCGTAGATTTCACGCGGCAGCCGGTTGAGACCCACGGGCGAAATATTATTCAACGTCTGAATTCTGAACGGCATGTCGGGTTCCGTTATCGATATGGCAGATGCGCGCCGGCAAAGCCGGCGCTTCGAGGAAATCGGGCGCGTATTGTAGAGCAGTTGACGCGAAATACTTCCCGGCCTGCTCAGCCGGCTGCAGCAGCCGGTGCCGGCTCAGCCCTTGCGCTGCTCGAAGTCCTTCATGAAGTCGATCAGTTTGTCCACGCCGGCCTCGGGCATGGCGTTGTAGATGCTGGCCCGCATGCCGCCCACGGAGCGATGACCCTTGAGCGTCGTCAGTCCGGCCGCCTCGGCTTCGGTCAGAAAGGCCTTGTTGGCCTCATCGTCGGCCAGCAGGAACGGCACGTTCATGCGCGAGCGGCAGCCGGGCTCCACCGGGTTGCTGTAGAACCCGGAGGCATCGATAAAGTCGTAAAGCTTGCCGGCCTTGCGCGCATTGATCTCGGCCATGCCCTCCAGGCCGCCCTGGCGCTTGAGCCACTGGAAGGTCAGACCGGCTACGTACCAGGCGAAGCACGGCGGCGTGTTGAGCATGGAATCGGCTTCGGCCTGCTGCTGGTAATCCAGAAACATGGGGGTGTCGGCCCGCGGGTTGCCGATGAGGTCCTTGCGCACGATCACGATGGTCACGCCGGCCGGGCCCACGTTCTTCTGGGCGCCGGCGTAGATCAGTCCGTAGCGGCTGACGTCGACCGGACGGGACAGGAAGTTGGAGGACATGTCCGCCACCAGCGGCACGTCACCCACGTCCGGGATATCGCTGAACTCGACACCCTCGATCGTCTCATTGGGGGTGTAATGCAGGTAGGCGGCGTCGCCATCGAGCTGCCAGTCGGCCACGGCGGGCAGCGTCTGGAAGCCCTGCTCCGCGGTGCTGGCGGCAACCGACGACTTGATGTACTTGGCGGCCTCCTTGTGGGCCTTCTTGCCCCAGCTGCCGGTAATGACGTAATCGGCCTGCGCCTTGTCCGCGCACAGATTCAGCGGAATGCCCGCGAACTGGCCGGTGGCGCCGCCCTGCAAAAACAGCACGGCATAGTCGTCGGGCACGTTGAGCAGCTCACGCAGGTCGCGTGTGGCGGCATCCGCGATGGAGACGAACGCATCGCCCCGGTGGCTCATTTCCATGACCGACATGCCGCTGCCCTGCCAGTCCATCATTTCGTCGCGGACCTGGGCGAGGACCTCTTCCGGCAGCGTGGCCGGGCCTGCACTGAAGTTGTATACGCGTGACATATTGCTTTTCACTACTTTGAAATCGTTCAAGAAAACCACAGAGGCGCAAAGAGCGCAGAGCACCAGGCGTTACAGCAAATCACGTGGAGTAGCGAACTCTTGATTATCTGGACCTAACGCCAGTAGAGACAGGGGAAACAACCGGCGTAATACTCGATCTCTGTGTTCTCTGTGCCTCTGTGGCGCTTTACTCGGCCGGCGCAGCGTCGCCGTCATCATCGCCGCCCTCTTCGTCTTCATCCACCGCGATGCGATCAATGCCGACCAGGCGCTGATTGTCGGCCAGACGAATAATGCGCACGCCCTGGGTATTGCGCCCCAGAATCGATATTTCCTGGACCTGGGTGCGAATCATGGTGCCGGAATTTGAAATGAGCATGACCTCGTCGTCGGGTGCGACCTGGGTCGCGCCCACCACCGCGCCGGTCTTCTTGCTCTGCGCCAGCGCGATCACGCCCTGGCCACCGCGCCCGCGCAGCGGATAGTCGCCCACGTCGGTGCGCTTGCCGTAGCCGTTTTCGGAGAGCGTGAGAATGTGGCCCTCACGCAGCACGATCAGCGCGATCACGGCCTGTTTGTCGGTCAGCTTGATGCCCCGCACGCCAGCGGCCACGCGGCCCATGGACCGCACGTCCTTTTCCTCGAAGCGGATGACCTTGCCGGCATCGGAAAACAGCATGATTTCCGACTCGCCGTGCGTGAGATCCACGCCGACCAGGCCATCGTCGTCGGCCAGATCGATGGCGATAATGCCGTTGGCGCGCGGCCGCGAATAGTCCGCCAGCGGGGTCTTCTTGACCTTGCCGCGGCGCGTGGCGAAGAACACGTTCTCGCCTGTGGTGAAATCGGTGACCGGCAGGACCTGGCTGATGCGCTCATCCGGCTCCAGCGGCAGCAGGTTGACGATGGGACGCCCGCGCGCGCCGCGACCGGCGCTGGGCAGTTCGTAGACCTTCAGCCAGTAGGCCTTGCCGGCGGAGGAGAAGCACAGCAGCGTGTCGTGGGTGTGGGTCACCCACAGCTTGTCGATGAAATCCTCGTCCTTGGTCTTGGTGGCCGACTTGCCGCGTCCGCCGCGCCGCTGTGCCTGATAATCGGCCAGCGGCTGGGATTTCACGTAACCCTCGTGGGTCAGCGTGACTACCACGTCCTCCGGCGTGATCAGGTCGGCCGTGGTCAGATCGAGCCGATCATCCAGAATTTCCGTGCGGCGGGCATCGCCGTATTCCTCGCGGATGGCCACTAGCTCGTCGCGAATCACCTCGAACAGCCGGGCGCGGCTGGCCAGAATGTCGAGATAGTCGGCAATGCGCTCGAGAATCTGCTCGAACTCGTCGATGATCTTGTCCTGCTCCAGCCCGGTCAGGCGGTGCAGCTGCAGATCGAGGATGGCGTTGGCCTGGGTTTCGGTCAGCCGGTAGCCGGCATCGGTCAGGCCGAATTCGCGCGACAGATCGCGCGGCCGGGAGGCGTCGGCGCCCGCCCGGTCGAGCATGCCGGTCACCTGACCCGGCGCCCAGTCACGCCCCATCAGCCCTTCGCGGGCCTCGGCGCGATTGGCCGAGGCGCGAATCATCTCGATCACCTCGTCGATATTGGCCAGCGCCACGGCGAGGCCTTCCAGCACGTGGGCCCGGGCCCGCGCCTTGGCCAGTTCATACTGCGTACGGCGGGTGACCACCTCGCGGCGATGCAGGATGAAGGCCTCGAGAATATCCTTCAGGCTCAGCGTCTTGGGCTGACCGCCGTCCAGCGCCACCATGTTGATGCCGAACACCATCTGCATCTGCGAATGGCGATAGAGGTTGTTCAGCACCACCTCGGGCGTTTCGCTCCGGCGCAGCTCGATGACCATGCGCATGCCGTCCTTGTCGGACTCGTCACGCAGTTCGGTAATGCCCTCGATGCGCTTTTCCTTGACCAGCTCGGCGATCTTTTCCAGCAGCCGGGCCTTGTTCACCTGGTAGGGTAGCTCGGTAACGATAATGGCCTGCTTGCCGCGCTCGTCCACGTCTTCGAAGTGCGTGCGCGCCCGCATGTACACCCGGCCGCGGCCGGTCTCGTAGGCCTCGCGTATGCCCTCCGCGCCGTTGATCATGGCGGCGGTCGGAAAATCCGGGCCCGGGATGTACTGCATCAGGTCGGCCACGGTCAGCGACTCGTCGTCGACCAGCGCGATACAGGCGTCAATGACCTCGGTCAGATTGTGTGGCGGAATGTTGGTGGCCATGCCCACCGCAATGCCCGTGCCGCCATTGACCAGCAGATTCGGAATGCGCGTGGGCAGTACGGAGGGCTCGCTTTCCGACTCGTCGTAGTTCGGAATGAAGTCGACCGTGTCCTTGTCGATATCCGCGAGCAGCTCATGCGCCAGCTTGGACATGCGCACTTCGGTGTAGCGCATGGCCGCCGGCGCGTCGCCGTCCACCGAGCCGAAGTTGCCCTGCCCGTCCACCAGCAGATAGCGCATGGAAAACGGCTGCGCCATGCGCACGATGGTGTCGTACACGGCGGTGTCGCCGTGCGGGTGGTACTTACCGATGACATCGCCCACCACGCGGGCGGACTTCTTGTAGGGCTTGTTGTAGTCGTTCCCCAGCTCCCGCATGGCGTGCAGCACGCGGCGGTGGACCGGCTTGAGCCCGTCCCTGACATCCGGCAGCGCCCGCCCCACGATCACGCTCATGGCGTAATCCAGATAGGACTGGCGCATCTCGTCTTCGAGATTGACCGGCAGGATTTCCTTGGCGACTTCCGACATCGTCTAATGCCTGACTGCTAGATTATGACGGCCCCGCGACGGCCCCGAGCCGCCTTTGGAAAAACGGGAAAACGACATAAAGAAAAGCGCGTCGTGCGAGCGCGCAATTATTATTGAATAACGCTTTCGGGAAGCGGCGCATTCTATCATGGCGGCTGGTATTGGGGGCAGTCCGGCGCGGCCGCCGGTTTGCTATAGTCGCGGCCTTTCCCATTCGCAGGAAAAGCATGGCGACACGCGAGGCCGACAGCATTCTCTTTGCCCGCTGGATCATCCCGGTCCTGCCGGCCGGCAAGCGGCTCGAAGACCACGCGCTGGTCATTCAGGACGGTCGGATTGCCGACATCCTGCCGGCCGCGAAGGCTCGACAGCGCTGGACAACCGAACACCCGGTCGACCTGCCCGGACACGCTCTGATTCCCGGCCTGGTCAACGCGCACACCCACGCGGCCATGAACCTCATGCGGGGGCTGGCCGACGACCTGCCGCTGATGATCTGGCTGCAGGAGCACATCTGGCCGGCCGAAACCGAGCACATGTCCAGCCAGTTCGTGATCGACGGCGTCGGCCTGTCGGCGGCGGAAATGATTCGCGGCGGCACCACCTGCTTCAACGACATGTACTTCTTCCCCGACGCCACCGCCCAGACGGCCGCGGCCGCCGGCATGCGCTGCAGCGTGGGGATGATCGTGCTCGACTTCCCCACCGTCTGGGCCGGCAATGCGCATGAGTACATCGACAAGGGCTTGGCCATTCGTGACCGCTATCGCGACCATCCGCTGATCGACACGATGTTCGCGCCGCATGCGCCCTACACCGTCTCGGACGAGCCGCTACGCAAGCTGCGCATGCTGGCCGACGAAATGGACCTGCGGGTGCACATGCACGTGCACGAGACCGCCTTCGAGGTGGACACGGCCGTCAAGGACAGCGGCCGGCGGCCCCTGGCCCGGCTGCAGGAACTCGGCCTGGTCAATCCCAACCTGCTGGCCGTACACATGACCCAGCTCGACGAGGCCGAGATCGCGCTGTGCGCGGAGCACGGCGTCAGCGTCATCCACTGTCCCGAATCGAACATGAAGCTGGCCAGCGGCATCTGCCCCACCGCCGCCCTGCTTGCGGCCGGCGTAAACGTGGCGCTGGGCACCGACGGCGCGGCGTCCAACAACGATGTGGACATGTTCGGCGAAATGCGCAGCGCCGCCCTGCTGGGCAAGGTGGGCAGCGGCGATGCGGCCGCGCTACCGGCCGCGGCCGTGCTGCAGATGGCCACCCTGAACGGCGCCCGCGCGCTGGGCCTGGAGGACGACATCGGCTCGCTGGAAACGGGCAAGAGCGCCGATCTGTGCGCCATCAATCTGGATACGCCGGAAACCCGGCCAGTCTACGACCCCATCTCGCAGATCGTCTACGCCGCCGGCCGCGAGCAGGTGACCGACGTCTGGGTCGCCGGCAAGCAGCTCATGGCCAGCCGCCAGCTCAAAACGCTCGACAGCGACCGACTCGCCCGGACGGCCGAAGACTGGCGCACCCGCCTGGCCGGCAAACACTGACCCACTATCACGAAACGCAGCATGACTCAGAGCAACGCGCAGCAGGACGAACTCGGCAAATTCGCGGCCCTGGCCGACCGCTGGTGGCAGCCGGACGGTGAAATGCGGCCGCTGCACGACATCAACCCCGCGCGGCTGCGCTTCGTGAACGAGCGCGCGCCCCTGCGCGATCAGCAGGTGCTCGATGTGGGCTGCGGTGCGGGCATCCTGTCCGAGGCCATGGCCGACATCGGAGCGCAGGTCACCGGCATCGACCTGGCCGACGAACTGCTGACCGCCGGCCGCCGCCACGCCGAAGAACAGGGTGTGGCGGTAGATTACCGCTGCATCAGCACCCGCGATCTCGCCGCCGAGGCCACGGGCCGTTACGACGTGGTGACCTGCATGGAAATGCTGGAGCACGTGCCCGAGCCGCAGGCCATCGTGGATGATTGCGCCCGCCTGGTGAAACCCGGCGGCGCCGTGTTCTTTTCCACCATCAACCGCAACGCCATGGCCTGGGCGCTGGCGATTGCCGGGGCCGAGTACATTCTGGGGCTGCTGCCCAGGGGCACCCACGACTATGCCAAGCTGATCAAGCCCTCCGAACTCGGTCACTGGGCGCGCCAGTCCGGTCTGACCGTCAAGCAGGTCACCGGCCTGCACTACAATCCGCTGCTCCGCTCCGCCCGCATCGGCGGCCGGCCGGACGTGAACTATCTGATGTACTGCGTGCGCGACTGAGCGCCGCGCCCGACTGGAAACCCCATGATGAATGGCAAACCCGCCGCGGTCCTGCTGGACCTGGACGGCACGCTCCTGGACACCGCCCCCGATTTGATCGCGGCCGTCAACGTTCTGCAAGCCGAGCGCGGCATGCCCGCATCGCCGCTGGAAGAGCTGCGGCACCTGGCCTCCTGGGGCGCCAGGGGCATGCTGGCCGGCGCGATGGACCTGCACCCGGGCGACGATGACTACGAGCACCATCGCGTGCGCTTCATTGATCTGTACAGCGCCAACATGACCGAACACAGCGCCCCCTTCGAGGGCATGCGCGAGCTCTTCCCGCGGCTGGCGGACAAGGGCATTGTCTGGGGGGTGGTGACCAACAAGTACGAGCGGCTGGCCGTGCCGCTGATGGAAGCCATGGCCTTCGACCCGCCCCCGGTCTGCGTGGTCGGCGGCGATTCCGCCGGCAAGCCCAAGCCCGACCCCGCGCCGCTGTACCTGGCCTGTGAACGGGCCGGACTGGAACCGGCGCAGTGCATCTACGTGGGTGATTCGGACCGCGACATCACGGCCGGCCGCGCCGCCGGCATGTTCACCATTGCCGCGGCCTACGGCTACATTTCGGCCGACGACGACATCGCCGCCTGGAAGGCAGACGCCGTGGTACACAGCGCCGCGGAAATGGAAGCGGTCATCAACGGATTGTGCGATGCGTGAACAGCCTGACCTCAGCGGCCGCACCCTGCTGATCACCGGCGCGGGTGGCGGCGTGGGCACGGGCACCGCCGTGGCCGCCGCGCGCGCGGGCGCCGAAGTGATTCTCTGCGGCAAGAACATGAAGAAGCTCGAGCGCTGCTACGACGCCGTCAGCGCCGCCGGCGGGCCGGAACCGGCGCTGTTTCCGCTGCACCTGAGCAAGGCCGGCGCCGACGACTACCGCAAGCTGGTCGAGGGTATCCAGACCGACTGCGGCAAGCTCGATGGCATTGTTCATGCGGCCGCCCGCTTCGAAGGGCTGCGGCCGTTGTCCGAATTCAGCCTCGAGGAATGGCAGCGCACGCTGCACGTCAACCTGACGGCGGCATTCGTCATCACCCAGGCCTGTCTGCCGCTGCTGCGGGGCTCGGGGGATGCGTCGGTTGTCTTCCTGTCCGATCAGGTGGGTCGCAGACCCGCGGCTTTCTGGGGCGGTTACGCGGCCGCCAAGGCAGGCCTGGAGGCACTGGTGCACATGCTGATGGCCGAGAACAGCCGGCCGGAGAGTCTGCGCTATTACTCGGTCGACCCCGGGCCGCTGCAGACCGACCTTCGCCAGCGGGCGTTTCCCAACGACGACCCGGACGCCCGCCCCGTCGAGGCGCTTGCGCCCTTTCTCGTCAGCCTGCTCGCCCCGGGCGGGTACGACGGCGACGCCACCCGGTTCGGCCCCGAGGACATCTACCCGGCAGCCTGACCGGCCCGTCGGCAGACCGAACGCAGCAGCCGCCGGATTACGGGCTTCGCCCTCCATCCGGCCTACAACGCGAACCGCCTGTAGGCCGGATGCAGCGCATCGGAATCCGGCGCAAGACCCCAGCAGAATTACGGGGAAATCTGGAAGCGACCTTGTTAAAAGACTCGGCCCGCCGCCGCATTTCGGGCTTTGCCCTTCATCCAGCCTACAGCGCAGGCGTCCGGCAATCCCGTTCGGCCGGGCTTCGACAGGCTCAGCCCGAACGGGCAGACGAGGCGTCCCGACCCCGGCAATACACTTAAACCGTTCCCCCTGAGCTTGTCGAAGGGAGCCTGTCGAAGGGCGCTCGTCGCAGGACGGATTCCATCTGGCCTCATTCGGCCTACGGAATTCTTCCCGTAGGCCGGAAGGAGCGCGCAGCGCGGATTCCGGCGCTGGCCGGGTTTTCCGTCACGCCGAGCCTTCGTTTGGTTCGGACTTCGACTTCGCTCAGCCCGAACGGCTGGTGGGCCCGCGAACCTGCCTGTGCCAGAAAACCGTTCACCCTGAGCCTGTCGAAGGGAGCCCGTCGAACGGCATTGGGCCCATAGGCGGTGCCTAGCGCTTCAAACCCACCGCCTGCGCCAGCGCGCTGACCTGTACCGGCGTCATTTCCTGGTAGCGGCCGGCCTTGATGCCGCCGGGCAGCGGCACCGGCCCAAAGCGCACCCGAACCAGCCGGCTGACTTCCACGCCCTGCGAGGCCCACAAACGCCGGACCAGCCGGTAGCGGCCTTCGCGAAGAATCACGTTGAACCACTGGTTGGTGCCCTTGCCGCCGGCCACCGTAATCTGATCGAAGCAGCCGGGGCCGTCCTCGAGCTCCACGCCGTTGACCAGGCGCTCGAGCATGGCGTCATCCACCGCGCCGTGCACACGCACGGCGTATTCCCGCTCCAGCTCGTAGCTGGGATGCTCCAGCCGGCGCTTGAGTTCGCCGTCGGTGGTCATGAGCAGCAGACCCGACGTATTGATATCCAGCCGTCCGACCGCCAGCCAGCGACCGGTTTTCAGGTAGGGCAGCCCCCGGAAAACGGTCTGCCGGCCTTCGGGATCCTTCTTGGTGACGATCTGATCCGAATGCTTCTTGTACATGAGCACGCGACAGGGCAGCGATTCCGCCGTCGCCAGTCGCACTGCCCGCCCATCCACCGTGACGCGATCGCTGGCGGTGGCCTTGTCGCCCAGACTGGCGGTACGGCCGTTCACGGCCACGCGACCCGCCTCGATCCAGCCCTCGATTTCCCGCCGGGACCCCATCCCGGCGTTGGCGATCAGTTTCTGCAGGCGTTCGGGCATACGCGTCAGTGCAGGCTGTCGGAGGGCGGCTCGTCGGCCTCGACCGGCGCGTCTCCCGGCGCATCCGCGTTGCCTAAGTCGTCTTCGGCGGTTGCCTCGGGCCGCGGCTCGGCGCCCTCGCCACTGTCCGCCCGCAGGCGCGCCATGGCCTCGTCGAGCTGGTCGAGATCCTTGAGCTCGGGCAGGGTCGGCAGCTGCTCCAGCGACTTGAGGTTGAAGTCGTCGAGAAACTGGCGCGTCGTGCCGAACAGCGCCGGCCGCCCGGGCACCTCGCGGTAGCCGACGATACGCACCCACTCGCGCTCGAGCAGGGTCTTGACGATGTTGCTGGACACCGCGACGCCGCGCACCTGCTCGATTTCGCCGCGCGAGATCGGCTGGCGATAGACAATCAGCGCAAGCGTTTCCAGCAGCGCCCGCGTCAGGCGCGGCGGTTTCTCCTCCCAGAGCTTGCCGATCAGCCCGGCGTAGTCACTGCGGACCTGGTAGCGCCAGCCGCCCGCCACCTCGACCAGCGCCGCGGCGCGGCCTTCGCTCTCTGCGGTCAGCGCGTCCAGGGCCACGCGCACGGCCTTGCGGTCGGGCGCGCCCGACTCGGCCAGCAGACCCACGATACGGTCAATGCTCAGCGGACCGTCGGCGGCCATGAGCAGGGCCTCCACGCAGCGGAGCACGGATTCGTTGATTGTCTGTTCAGTCATCCAGTATCACGTCCTGCGAGCCCTGCCGGTCGTCCCGGGCGCGCGCCACCATCAGCTGTATGGGGGCGAAGGGCTCGCTCTGCACGATTTCGGTCATGGCCTCGCGGGTGAGCTCGAGAATGGCGATGAAGCTCACGACCACGCCCAGCCGGCCCTCTTTCGGATCGAACAGCGCGCTGAAGGGCAGCGAGCCGCCGTCCTGAAGCCGATCGAGGATGGCACTCATCCGGGCCCGCACCGACAGCGGCTCGCGCTGGATCTGGTGGCTGGTGAACAGCTCGGCGCGGAGCATGACGTCGCGAAAGGCGATGAGCAGTTCCTTGAGTTCGGGCTGCGGTAGCGGCACGTCGATATCCACGCGCTCGGGCTTGATCTGCACCGGCGTGATATCGCGGCCCACGCGCGGCAACTCGTCGAGGTTTTCCGAGGCCTGCTTGAAGCGCTCGTATTCCTGCAGTCGGCGGACCAGCTCGGCCCGGGGATCCGCGCCCTCCTCCTCTTCCGGGTCGGGCCGCGGCAGCAGCATGCGCGACTTGATCTCGGCCAGCATGGCGGCCATGAGCAGATATTCGCCGGCCAGCTCGATTTCCAGCAGCTGCATGGCGTCGATATAGGCCATGTACTGCTCGGTGATGAGCTGCACGGGTATATCCAGGATATCGAGATTCTGGCGCCGGATCAGGTACAGCAGCAGGTCCAGCGGCCCCTCGAAGGCCTCAAGAATGACGCGCAGGGCATCCGGCGGGATGTACAGATCATCCGGCAGTTTCTCCAGCCGCTCACCGCGGACCCGGGGGTACTCGGGGGCGTCGAATTGGACGTTTTCCTCCACGGGACGGGTTGCCGCGTCAGCCCGCGGGCTTGAGAAAGCCGAGCGCGTCGTAGACCCGCTCCAGCGTCGGCGCAGCGCGCTCGCGGGCCTTGTCGGCGCCCCGGGCCAGCAGGGCATCCAGCTCGGCGCGATCGTCCCGGTACTGGTGATACCGCGTCTGCAGCGGCTCGAGAAAGGCGATAACCGCCTCGGCCAGGTCGCCCTTGAGCTTGCCGTAGCCGCCGCCGGCAAAGTGCGCCTCGGCCTGGGCGATGCTGCAGCCCGTCACGGCCGAATACATGCTCAGCAGGTTGGACACGCCCGGTTTGGCGGCCTCGTCGAAACGTACTTCCCCGTCCGAATCGGTCACGGCCCGCTTGATCTTGCGCTCCACGCGCTTGGGCTCATCGAGCAGCGCAATGTAGTTGGTTTCCGTGCTGTCGGACTTGGACATCTTCGCCGTGGGTTCCTGCAGGCTCATGATGCGCGCGCCCACCTCCGGAATGAACGGCTCGGGCACGGTGAACACGTCGGCGTCGTGCCGGGTGTTGAACCGCTGCGCCAGGTCGCGCGCCAGTTCCAGATGCTGCTTTTGATCGTTGCCCACCGGCACCGCGTTGGCCTGGTAGATCAGGATATCGGCGGCCATGAGCACGGGGTAGTCGAACAGGCCCGCGTTGATGTTTTCCGCGTGGCGGGCGGACTTGTCCTTGTACTGCGTCTGGCGATTGAGCTCACCCATGGCCGTGTAGCAGTTCAGCACCCAGGCCAGCTGGCTGTGCGCCGGCACGTGTGACTGGACGAACAGCGTGGATTTTTCCGGGTCCAGCCCACAGGCCAGATACAGGCAGATGAATTCGTAGCAGCGCTCGCGCAGCTCGGCCGGATCCTGCTGCACCGTAATCGAATGCAGGTCGACCAGCGTGTACAGGCAGTCGTAGTCATCCTGCATGGCAACCCAGTTCTTGAGCGCGCCGATGTAGTTGCCCAGCGTCAGCCGGCCGGAGGGCTGGATGCCACTGAGCACCACGGGTTTGCCGGTAGCGGTCTTGCCAGGCACGAATTACTCCGCTTTGTCGTTGGAATGGGAAGCCGGCGGGTGGCCGTCGGCGCGCATTATACGGAACCGCCGCCCGGAATTGGCCGGGCTATCCGGCTACAGCCCCAGATGATCGACCGGCCCACGCCCCTGGCGCAGCAGCCGGGGCGCATCCTGCGTGACATCCAGCACCGTGGTGGGCTCCACGTTGCAGGCCCCGCTGTCCACGATGACGTCCACGTCGTTGCCGATGCGGCGCATGACCTGCTCGGCTTCCGACAGCGGAATATCGTCGTCGGGCAGCAGCAGGGTGACCGACATCACCGCCGCGCCAAGCCCCTCGGCGATCGCCGCGGCTGTGGGGTGCTCGGGCACCCGGATGCCGATGGTCTTGCGCTTGGGGTGCCAGACCCAGCGCGGCACTTCGCGGGTGGCGGGCAGCACGAAGGTATAGGGCCCGGGCGTCAGCGACTTGAGCAGGCGAAAGCTGCTGTTTTCCACCTTGGCGTAGGTCGATATCTCCGACAGGTCGCGACACAGCAGCGTGAACAGGTGCTCCTTGCCAAACCCCCGAATCCAGCGAATCCGGTCAATGGCGGCCTTTTCGCCCAGCGCGCAGCCCAGCGCGTAGGAGGAGTCCGTGGGATAGGCAATGACCGCCCCTTCGCGCAGGCGCCGTACCACCTGCTCGATCAGCCGGGGTTGGGGGTTGTCGGGATGAATGGTGACGACTTCGGCGGTCATGATTCGGATCGCGGGCCGCAATAACGGGCCGGCGTAATGCTGTTCGATTGCGGGGAACCGAGCTCGGGCGGTTACAATTACCGCATGAAAGCTCTGATGGAATACCTGCCCATTATCGCATTCGTGGGCGCTTATGCGCTTACGGATATTTATATTGCCACGGGCGTGTTCATGGTAGCCGCCACCGTGCTTGCGCTGGGCACGCGCATGGTCACCGGCGAATGGAACAAGATGCAGTTGGCGGTGGCGGCCATGGCGGTGGCCTTCGGCGGCCTCACGCTGGGCCTGCGCGACCCCAATTTCATCAAGATCAAGCCGACCGTGCTGTACGCGGTATTCGGCCTGGCGCTGGTGGCCAGCGCCTACATCGGGAAGAAGCCGCTGATGCAGCGGGCGATGGGCAGCCAGCTCGATCTGCCGGACGATATCTGGCGGCGGCTGACGTTCATCTGGGCCGGTTTCTTCTTCGCCTGCGGCATCATCAATCTGTACGTGGCATACGCCTTCAGCGAAGCCTTCTGGGTGAACTTCAAGCTGTTCGGCATGCTCGGGCTGACGGTGCTGTTCGTGATTGCGCAGGGCTTCTACCTGGCGCCGCACATCTCCGACAGCGAGCAGAGCTGATGCTCTACGCCATCATCGGCTGGGATCATCCCGGTAGTGCGGCCGCCCGCCAGGCCGCCCGCGAGGCGCATCTGGCCCGGCTGCAGGCCATGCAGGACGAGGGGCGATTGGTGCTCGCTGGCCCCTTCCCGGCGATCGATGCCGAGGACCTGAGCGCCGGCGTGGAAGGCAGTCTGCTGGTGATCGAGTTCGACGATCTGCAGGCCGCTCAGGCCTGGGCGGACGACGACCCCTACGTGCAAGCCGGCGTCTACCGCGAGGTTTTCGTCAAGCCGTTCAGGAAAGTGTTCGGCTAGCGCCGGCAGGAGAAACCCCATGACGAGGCAACGCATGCAGCGAATGCGCGAGCGGCTGAGCGCCGCGCTGAACACGGACGATATCCAGATTCAGGATGATGGCCATCTGCACCGCGGCCACCCGGGCGCTCGCAGCGGCCTGGGGCACTTTTCCGCCGTCATCCGGGCAGAGTGCTTTGCGGGTCAGTCGGTGCTGGAGCGCCACCGCATGGTCTACGACGCGCTGGGGGACATGATGCAGACCGACATCCACGCCCTGTCCGTTCGAGCACGAACGCCGGACGAATAGCCGCCGGCTTGTGGCCCGCGGTTACTCCGGGTTGCGCGCCGAGAGCGGCTGCTGCGGGACCTTGCGCAGCTTGCCGGTATCGTAGCCGTAAGAGCCCACACGCTCGACCAGATCGTTGTAGGTCGCCTCGTCGATCTGCGGCTTGCGCGACATGATCCACACCCAGTCGAGCTCGGAGCGGGCGACGATGGTGTTCTCGTAATCGGCGTCCACGTAGCTGATGAGATACTGCATCTTGATGGGCCAGAAGAACTGCATGCCCCACACCGCGTTGCCCGTGCCGTCTTTCACGAAACCCTTGGGCAGCATCACCTTGCGCTCCCCGTCGAAGCCGCCGTCACGGTAGGTGAACACGGTCTGGATTTCGTTGTCAGGGCCGCGGTAGTAGCGCTCGATGGAGTTGTAGCTGTCGCTGGTCGGGCCCGGCGGGATATGGGCGATCACGTACCAGCTGCCCATGTAGCGGTCCAGATCGATGTTTTCTTCAACCGGAAAATCGGCCGGCGGCATGATGCTGCAGGCCGAAACTGCCAGCAGCAGCGCGCTCAGCAGACTGAGTCGAAGGGCGGCAGAGGATGATCGGACGGCCATGGACTATTCCCTGTTCAAATGATTCACGACGCAAGATGCGTCAGTCGGCGGGACTGGCGCAAGCCGGCACACTCCCAGGGGCGAATCGAAGGGCTGTGCTACGCCTGGTCAGCCGACGACGTCGGCGCGACAGCGCCTTCCGTGGACTCGATGCGGCTTCGATCAAGTGCTTCGCCGGTATCCTGCATCGATAGCGTGCCGCTCACCGGCTCGGCCGACGCGGACTGCTGCGGCTCACGTACCACGAGCGCCAGACTGTAGACAAGGATCAGGAAAAGTCCTGCGATGGCCGCCTGAGTGCGCAGACTGCCCACCCTGCTCTTCTGCCGAAAAATACCGCCTCCCCTGGCGCGCTGCCGTATTGGGTGTGTGTGACGCGAAGTGTGCGCGGCATGGTCCTGTTCAACCATGCGTGGTCCTACGGAGTGTTGCGGTGCAATATTCAGCGTGCAGACAGTTTCGCGCCGCAGATCAGGCAAATTCCGCCTGCAGACGACGCGCTTCAGCCTTCGAGCAGCGCCTGCAGACCGGACTGATCGATCACGCTGACGCCCAGCCGCTCGGCCTTTTCAAGCTTGGAGCCGGCGTCGCTGCCGGCGACCACGTAGTCGGTTTTTTTCGACACGCTGCCGGTCACCCGCCCGCCGGCGGCTTCGATACGCTGCTTCGCCTGGTCACGGGTCCAGTCCGGCAGGCTGCCGGTGAGCACCAGCGTCTTGCCCTTCAGCGGCTGGGCGCCCGACGCTGCCCGCGGCGCCGGCCACTCGATGCCCTGGGCCAGCAGCGCCGACACGACTTCCCGGTTGCGTGGCTCGGCGAAGAAACCGGCAATGTGTTCGGCCACCGTGGGACCGACATTCGGCATTTGCCGCAGCTCTGACTCGCCGAGCCGGCGCTCGCGTGCGGCCGCCGTCTCATCCTCGGGGGCGGGCTCGGCCAGCTTGTCTGCATAGGCGCGCGCCGCCGACTGCAGCGCTTCGAGTTCGCCGAAATGCGCCGCCAGATCGTTGGCGGTGGTGCTGCCGACTTCGCGGATACCCAGGGCGTAGATGAAGCGTGCCAGCGTGGTCTGCTTGCTTGCCTCGATGGCGCCCAGCAGATTGTCGACCGACTTCTCGCCGTAGCCGTCGCGCTCGAGCAGCGCGGCGCGATGCGTATTCAGCCGGAAGATATCCACCGGCGAGGCCAACAGGCCCTCGGCGACGAACTGCTCGATCTGACGGGCGCCCAGGCCATCAATATCCAGGGCCTGACGCGACACGAAATGCTTGAGCGCTTCGCGCAGCTGCGCCTGACACACCAGTCCCCCGGTGCAGCGAATCACGGCTTCGCCTTCCGGGCGCTCGACGGCGCTGCCGCAATCCGGGCACTGCCGCGGAGCCTGGATAACCTGCGCGTCATCCGGCCGCTCGGAAAGAACGGGTCCGAGCACTTCGGGAATGACATCGCCGGCGCGGCGCACGGTGACCGTATCGCCGATGCGCACATCCTTGCGCGCGATCTCGTCCATGTTGTGCAGCGTGGCGTTCGAGACGGTCGCGCCGCCCACGAACACCGGCTCCAGCCGCGCCACCGGCGTCAGCGCGCCGGTTCGTCCAACCTGAAATTCCACCGCCAGCAACGTGGTGGTGGCCTCTTCCGCGGGGAACTTGTAGGCGGTGGCCCAGCGCGGCGCGCGCGACACGAAACCCAGTTCCTGACGCGCGGCCTCGTCGTCCACCTTGAACACGCAGCCGTCAATTTCCACCTGCATGCCGGGCCGCGCCTGCAGCAGCGAAGCCCGGTAGTCGCGACAGGCATCCAGACCGTCCAGCCGCGTCAGGTGGCTGCCGATGGGCAGACCCCAGGCCTTGAGCTGCTGCATGGTGTCGTAGTCGGAGGCGGGCTTGTTGCCCTCGTACACCCCGACGCCATGCGCGTAGAAATACAGGGGCCGGTCTGCCGTGATGGCCGGGTCGAGCTGCCGAAGGCTGCCCGCCGCGGCGTTGCGCGGGTTCACGAAGGCCTTCTGGCCGGCGGCTTCCAGCCGCGCGTTGAGCTGCGCAAACTCATCGCGCGGCATGACCACTTCGCCGCGCACCTCCAGCCGGGCCGGGTGGCCACGTCCGCGCAGCCGCAGCGGCAGATTGCGGATGGTGCGGATGTTCGAGGTGATGTCCTCGCCCGTCCGGCCGTCACCGCGGGTGGCGCCGCGCACCAGCACGCCGCCGTCATAGCTCAGGTTTACGGCGGCGCCGTCGTACTTGGGCTCGCCGATGTAGGCAATGTCTGATGAGATCCCCAGCGTCTCGCGCACGCGACGGTCGAAATCCTGCAGTTCCTGATCGTCGAAACAGTTGCCCAGCGACAGCATGGGGCTGGCGTGATCCACGCTGCTGAACTGCGTGGCCGGCCGCGCGCCCACGCGCTGCGTGGGTGAATCGTCGGTGAGCAGATCGGGGTAGTCGGACTCGATCGACTGGAGTTCCCGGAACAGACGATCGTACTCGGCGTCGCTGACGCTCGGATCGTCCAGCACGTAATAGCGATGATTATGCTCGCGCAGTGCTTCGCGCAGGGCATCAGCGCGCTTGCGGGCTGCTTGTTTGCTCACGGCGACGGGGAAAAATACCCGGCAGGCGCGCCGGTCAGCGACCTTGCTGCACGCGGCGCTTGCGATCCATTTCAGCGACCTCATCCAGCATGAACTGGGCGGTCTGGGGCTTGAGCAGCGCGCGGCCGTCGTCCAGCACTTCGCCGCCCAGCTGCTGCGCCAGCGCGCCGGCGGTCTCCAGCATGTCCCGCAGCGCGCGGCCGCCGTCCCACGGGCCCGGCAGCGTGAGAAACATGGTCAGGCCGGGCGTGCTCAGATGGTCCTGATCCACGGGATCCAGCAGCCCCGGCTTGATCATGTTGGCCACGGCATAAACCGATTCGCCGGCCTCGATGTCGATGCGGTGGTAGATGTCGCGGGCGCCGAACTCCAGCCCCTGCGCCCGCAGCGCGTCGTGAATGTCCGGACCATCGAAGTAGTCGTCCCCGCGGCAGGCCACATGCAGTACGACCAGCTTGCCGTCCTCGGCGGGGGGCCGGGGGCTGGTGCCCTTGGGTTTGGGTTTTTCCCGCGGGGCGGGCGTCGCCGGCTTCTGCCGGTCGGCCAGACCGGCCGGGGTTTCCACCGCGCGGCCTACGGGGGCCTCGCCCTCCGGCGCGGGCGGCTGTTCTGCCTCCAAGTCGGGCTCGGCCGTCTGCGGTCCGCCCGATACGGTCTTCACCCCGACGATGTAGGAATCGCCGCGCGCGGCTTCGTCATCGCCGCTTTCCATGTCGTCCCAGGGGTTCTCGCCGGCCTGGTGACGCACATAGAAATAGATGCCGGCGACCACCGCCACGATCAACACCAGTAACAGC
>NYTH01000015.1 GCA_002683405.1 Salinisphaeraceae bacterium
GCGGCGGCGATGTCTTCGCCTATCTGCAGGCGGCCCGTCACCGCGCCGGCGCCCGCTACGGGCTGGACCGCAACTTCCGCTCCACACCGGCGCTGATCCGCGCCGTGGAAACGCTATTCCGCGCGCCCGAATCACAGGCCTTTCTGGTCGAAGGCATCGAGTATCAGACGGTGCAAGCCGGCAAGCCGGCTGGCAGGACGCTGCACATCGGCCAGCAGGCACTGGCGCCGATCACCTGCTGGCCGCTGCCGACGGACTGCAGCAAAAAGCCCGAGGCGGAGGCCGCTTGCCAGGCCGGCTGTGTCGAGCAGATCCGGCGCATGCTGCAACCGGATGAGCCGGCACGAATTCGTCGGGTCGATGCCGACGGGACTGCGGAAGAGCGGCCGGTACGGCCCCGCGATATAGCCGTGCTGGTAAACAAGAACGATCAGGCCGCCGAGGTGCAGAGGGCGCTCAGCCGCGTGGGCATCCCGGCGGTTTGCGTGCACCAGCAGAGCGTTCTTACAACGGATGAGGCCGAGGAACTCAGACGGATCCTGCGCGCCATGCATGCCGCCACCGACGAAGCCCTGATTCGCGGCGCGCTGCTCACCCAGCTCATGGGCGTCACGCTCGACTCGCTCACGTCGGCCGACCAGGACGAAAACGTCTGGCAGGCCCGCATCGACACGTTTCAGCGTGCGCAGCAGACCTGGCGCGAGCGGGGTGTGCTCGCCGTCGTGCAGCCGCTCGTCCAGGACGCCGCGCCGCGCCTGCTCGGATTCGAGGACGGCGAGCGCCGCCTCAGCAATTACCTGCAGCTGGCCGAGCTGCTGGCCTCCGGCGAAGCCGAAAGTTTCGGAACCGGCGGCCTGCTGACCTGGCTGCAAAACGGCATGCAGCGAGCTGCCGACGGCGAAACGGCGGACGCCGAGCAGCTTCGACTGGAAAGCGATGAGGCGCTGGTGCGTATCGTCACGGTCCACAAATCCAAGGGCCTGGAATATCCCATCGTATTCATGCCCTTTGCGCCCTGGCTGGGCACATTCGGCCATCCCGACAAGCCGCCTTTTCGTTTTCATGACGAGGCCGGAGAATCGGTCTTCGACCCGCTGGGCGACGACGCCAACGCCGCGGCCTCGGTGCGCGAAGCACGTGCAGAGGGCATCCGGCTGCTCTACGTGGCAATGACCCGGGCGGAGCTTGCCGTATTCTTTCCCTGGGGCGCTTGCAACGGCGTCGCCAACAGCGCTCTCGCCAGCCTGCTGCATCGCGCCGACGACGTGGACCCGACCGGCTGGTGGGCCAGCAACAGCGCCGGCCCTCTGGATCACGCCGCGACCAACGCCCGCCTCGACGCACTTTCGGCCGAATCGGGGGGCTGCATCGAAGTCGCAGCGCTGCCTGTGACCCAGGGTAATACCGGCCGGGCGCCCGCCCCGCCGGCAACCACCGCGGGCGCCCGCACGGACCTGCCCGGCCCCTATCATCCCTGGTCGATGTTCAGCTTCACCGGTCTGCTGCGCACGGCGGCGCCCGCACCGGCGCTGGCCGGCGCCGCGGATGAATTGCCCGCAGCCGGAGACGCGCCGGACAATCCCGTCCGGTCATCCGACAGGCTTCCGGACCTGCCCGGCGGCACCGGCTTCGGCTCGGCCATTCATGCCGTGCTGGAAACGGCTCGGCCGACCGATTGGCCGGCCGACGGCGCCGTAACCGATTTCGAATACGCGCAGACCGCAGAGTGCCTCAGACAGTACGGCCTGGTGCTCCCCGATGATGCGCACACCCGCCGGATGATCGAACACTGCGTGCAGCTGGTGCGTCGCACGCTGCACAGCCCGATTCCGACGCTCGGTCCGCTGGCCGCCATCCCGCCCGAGCGCCAGCGCGTGGAAATGGAGTTCATGTTCCGGCTCGGCGGATCAGACCTGAAAGCGCTTCTGTCGCTGCTGCGGGCGCACGGCTACGGACCGGAGCACCCCCAGGGCAGCGCGACGCTGCGCGGCCTGATGCACGGTTTTATCGACCTGGTCGTGCAGCAGAATGAGTGTTTCCACGTCATCGACTACAAGACCAACCGAATCGGGCCGGGGGCGAATGACTACGCGGCCGCCAATCTGCAGCAGGCCATGCGCAGCCATCACTATGACCTGCAGTATCTGATTTACCAGCTGGCCCTGCACCGGCATCTGCGACAACGGCTGCCGGCTTACGATCCGACCCGTCAACTGGGCGATGTGTTCTACCTGTTCCTGCGCGGGATGTCCGAGGACCAACCGGGCCACGGCATCTTTCACGACAAGCCCCCGCTTGAGCTGATCGAGCAGATGGATCAGCTGCTCGACGCCCGCGAGACGCCATGAATCCCGATCTCATCCAGCGTTTGCGGCAGGCGGTGTCCGAGGGGCGCGCACAGCCCCTGGAACTGGCCATGGCGGAGTGGGCCGACCGGCACGGCGGTTCTGCCATCGAGGTCCTGGCGTTTGCCGCCTGCATTCGTGCCGTGGCCGAGGGTCACAGCTGCCTGCCGCTGGCTGACGAACCCCTCGCGATTCCGGGCGAGGCGCCGTTCTGCCCGGCCGACGAAGCGCTCGACAGCCTGCGGCGTGGGCGCCTGGTCGGTACGCCGGGCGAGACGCGGCCGCTTGTGCTGGAAAACGAACGCCTTTATCTGCATCGCTACTGGCAATACGAGCAGCAGCTGGCAGAGGGCCTGCTGGCTTTATTGCGTCATGAACCCACCGTCGTACCGCCTGGGCCTCTGGCGCGCGACGGCGGCGTCTTCGACTACAGCCGGATTCCCGATGGCGCCGTCCACTGGCAGGCCGTGGCCGCAGCCGTTGCCATGCGACACCGCTTCGCCGTGATCTCAGGCGGACCCGGTACGGGCAAGACCTATACCGTGCTGCGGCTGCTGCGCGTGCTGATCGAGTCCGCCCGGGCCCGCAACGAAGCCGCCCCGCTGATCCGGCTGGCGGCCCCGACCGGCAAGGCTGCGGCACGCATGGTCGAGTCGATCAAGACCGGGCTGGCCAGCATGGACTGCGATCGCGCCGTGGCAGACGCGGTCCCGCTGGACGCCCACACGCTGCACCGGCTGGTGGGTATCGGCATGGGCACGACTCGCGCGCGGTACAACCGCGACAACCCTCTGCCGGCGGACGTGGTTGTCGTGGATGAGGCGTCCATGGTCGACCTGCCGATGATGGCCAAGCTCACCGATGCACTCGCCCCGCAGGCACGGCTGATCCTGCTGGGCGATCGCTACCAGCTGTCGTCAGTGGAATCCGGATCGGTGCTGGCAGAATTGTGCGAGTCAACGGGCGTCAACCGATTCAGCCCATCGCAGCAGGCGGCGCTGGGCCCGCTAGCGGTTTCCACGCCGCCGGCCGAGCCGCCGTACCCGCTGGCGGATCACGTCGTGACGCTGCAGATCAGCCATCGTTTTGATGCGGGGAGTGACGTCGGGCAGCTGGCGCAGGCCGTGAACGAAGGTGACGAAGCGCGCGTTCTGGAACTGCTCGCAGACGGCGCAAAGAGTCTTCAGCATGAAGCCGCCAACGGCGATGCCGTTTACGACCGACTGTCTGCGGACATGGCGCAGCATTTCGAGACGCTGGGCAGCAGCCAGTCGCCGGCTGATGCGCTGGCGTTTCTCGGCCGGCGTGCCCTGCTCTGCGCGCTGCGTGTGGGCCCCGGCGGCAGCGTCGACATGAACCGCAGGATCACCGATCACGTCACCCGGCAGGCCGGTCTGGCACCCAACACGCGCTGGTACTCCGGCCGGCCCATCATGGTGCTGCGTAACGATTATCGCGCGGGGCTTTTCAACGGCGATACCGGCGTGTGCCTGCGTCACGAAACCGGTCAGCTGCGCGCGTGGTTTCACACCGAACAGGGACTGCGCGGCTTCATGCCAACCGCTTTGCCGGAGCACGAGACGGCTTACGCCTTTACGGTACACAAGAGCCAGGGCTCGGAATTCGACCAGGTAAATCTCCTGCTGCCGGAGCGGGACAACGCGCTGCTCACGCGCGAGCTGCTTTACACTGGCCTCACGCGGGCCCGCGATTCGCTGCAGATCATCGGCAGCGAGGCCGTCCTGCTGCAGGCGCTACGTCGGCGCACGCGCCGCTATTCGGGCCTGCGCGGCCGACTCCTGCAGGCGCGCATCAACCCGAAGTCGTAGCGGGCTGACTGGCCAGCAGGCTGGCCCCGCAGGCGGTCTTGTCGCCGTGCCGCGCGGCGGGCTGGCCGTCCACGATCAGGCAGGCATCACCACTGACGATCCGGTTGCTGCCGTGCCCGGGAATGGGACAGGTGACCGCATCACCCACGCGGGCCACGGGGCGTCCGCCGGTGGTCGATGCGGGGCTGCCGGCGAGTACGCGCCCGCCGTGGCTTGTGGCATCACCCATGACGATCAGGGGTCGACTCATCATTCACCTCCCGTTTTCTGCGGATGGGTCGCCGGGCGTTTTCGCCCGGCGTGGATTACGCGGATCGGCATGGCCCGAATCCCGCCATTCGACATGACCGTAGTCGCGCATGCGCCAGGCGCCGCCCCAGGTCAGACCGTATTCGGCGGCGAGGCGGCCATACAGCCGGTAGCCCGCCAGCGCCCATTCACTGCGGGCGGAAATCACCAGTCGGTCGTCACGCAGAAAAGCGCAGTCGGCGGCCAGGCCGTACTGGTGGTAGCTCGCACCGGCGGCCGCGCGGGTCACGGTCTTTGCGCCGCGGTGAAGGCGCTGCTGGCGTGCCGGGCTCCGATAGCCTTCCAGCAGGACCATGCGGTAGCCATGCTCGCTGGCCATTCGATCGAATACGCGGGCCAGTCGCTGCTGCAGGCCCGGCTTGAGTTGCTGCCAGTCGCGATTGGCGGACGCCGTCCCCGGCCGGACCCGTTCGACCTCCCGCGTGGTAAACACGCGCGGCGGCGCGGGCTGCGGCATGGCCAGTTGCTCAGCGTCCAGCAGCGCCCGCGCCACGGGATGGTGTCCTTCCGCCGTGGCGGGAGGGGATGCATGCCGGGCGCCGTTCGACAGCCAGAGCGCGGCCAGCACCGGCGCCAGCAGCAGCGTCATGCCCAGCGCCACCCGTATCGGCGCGGAATCCGCAGCCGCCCGGACCGCGCCGGCCGAGTGCGCAGCCACGCGGGTCGGCCAGGGTTTGCGCCGCAGGGCATCGCGCTGCAGGCCAACGGCGGGACCCGGTTTTCCGGCCGATACGCGGCGGCCTAGAAACAGCCAGAACAGCACGCCCGAAACCGCTGCAAAATAGGCCATAGTCAGCACGAGCCACCACGCGTCCACGAACGGCGACCGGGTCTATCGCGGCAGGCTGTAGATGATGGCGGACTTGTCCCAGTCCGACCGCGGCGGCACCGCCCCTGACATCGGCACGCAGGTCAGGCGATCCGCCGCCACGCCGTGCCTCGCCAGCGATTGCGCCACTGATCGCGCGCGCGATATCGCCAGGCTCATCAGGCGGTGGGGCTTTTCGGTATCGCTATAGGACGTTCCCACCACGTACAGCGGACCGTCCTGATGATTGGCCAGCAGCGACGCCAGACGCAGTATTTCCGCCTGGGCGCCGGTGTCGGGGGCCCGGGTTTCATAGGCAGCGAAGCGAATGCGCGTGAGCGCCTGCGCTTGCGGCAGCTCCATTGCGGTTCGACAGCCGTGGGATTGGATCTGGCTGCGCTCGGCATCCTCGAACAGCGTCGGCCAGACGCCTTCGTCTTCGACCGCCGCCGGACGATTCCCGGCGGCGGGTGACGGCTCGAAGGTCGACCAGGGATCAGCTTCGGCGGCAGATCGCGCCGCGCTGTCGGCGGCCCCGCCCGTCGAGGCAATCAGGACAAGAATCGTGAAGGCGAACAGGCAGGACAAACCCTTGCGGGCCGGGAGTGTGGTGCGTTTCAACATGAATGCTCCGGTAATCGGAAGGCAGGCGACAAGCAGACATTTGTGAGGCAGTATTAGCACAAGGTAGTCGCACCACACAGGTTTCTGGTTCGTTACGGCCGCACCACAACAGCCGCCGAACCGAAAACACATGCTACTGACAAAGCTAAAAACCGCGCTCATTCTCCTGGCCTGCGTCGCCGGCGCCTGGCTGGCCGTCATTGCGTTCTGGCGCCTGTCCGGCCGCGACCCCGGCACGCCCGAGATCCTCGGCCTGCTCCTGGCGGCGCCGCTGGCCTGCGGGCTGATCTGGCTCGCGCTGACGCATCTTTTCACCCGCCTGCAGCGCGATGCGGCGGCCGACGAGGCCAACGCACGCGCTCAATCCCTGCCTGCAGACGACGCCGCAAACACTTTTACCGTGATTGCGGCCTCGGTTCTGCTGCCTGCCGGCCATGATCCGGACGCCGTGCTGGCGATACTTGAGGCCGACGCCACCCGCCCGGGACTCACGGAGCAGCTGACCGACGCGCGGGGGTTTCCCGTCTTCGCAGCGCCCTGTCCCGCGCTCCCCGACACGCTCGACCAGCCCGTCGAACTGCCCGATCTGCCGCCCCCCGACCAGGGTGAGTGGCGTCTGACCGAGCGGCGCAGCCTGGCCGCGGCGGCCGCGGCGCTGGACGATCTGACCCGGCGGATGGCCGCGCAGGATTCCGCGGAACCACCGGCGGCAGAACAGGCGATCGGCCTTTCCGTCGGGCTGCCAGCCGGCTGGCCCGATGCCCGGCGGACGCTGGCCTGCGAGTGGATCGAAACCCGGCTGCGCGGGCAATCCACGGCCGTCCAGCGCGTTCAGCTGCTGCCGGCCGGCGACCCGGCATCCACGCTCGCCGCCATCCAGGGCCTCGGTCGGACCGACGAGTCGGAGACGCCACTGCCCGACCGGTGGCTCGTGGTAGCGGCCGACTCGGCCCTCTGTCAGGACACGGTTACCCGGTGGGATGAATCCAATCAAATGTTTCATCAGGGTCATCCGCGCGGGCTTGTCCCGGCGGAAGGCGCCGCCGCGCTGTGCCTGATACCCGGGGCGCGAACGGATTTCCCCAATTACGCCACCCTGCAGCTGATCGAATCCACCCTGGATACCGAAACCGCCGGTACAGCGCCGGCCGCGAGGGCTGAACTGAAGGACGTCCAGCTGGTCTGCACCGACGCACAGTTGCTGCCTGAACAGCTTTTGCAAACCGAACGTGCGCTCAACCGGCTTTCGGACGCCACGGACACAGTGCCGCCCGCGCTGCATCTTGGGATCACCTGCGGCCACACCGGAGCGGCCACCACGCTGGCAGTGCTGGGCCTGGCAGCGCACGCCGCGCAGCGGGGGCGCAAGACGCTGTCCCTGCTCGGCGCAGCCGGGCCGGCGGCTTTGCAGGCTGCGGTGGCCAGTCCCGCCGCGGCCTCCCGCCAGAATGAGGCGGCCGCCGAGCCCACGGCATGAAAGCACTCAAGCAGTTTCTCCTGAGTCCGGCGTTCGTGGCCGTCCTCGGGGTCATTTGCCTGGTGAGTTTCGTGCTGCTCACGGCCAGAAACGTGTGGACGGCTGTTGTGGTGCTGAGCGCATTTGCCCTGGCCGGCCTGCTGACCGCGTTGTTCATATGGCTGCGCCGACGATGGCGCGCAAAACGTCAGGGCGGGCGGATCGACTCGCTCATGCAGGATCAGGCCCGGGAGGCTGAACGCCGGGCACGCCTGAGTCACCGCGCCGAAATGGCCGAACTGCGCAAGGGATTGCAGCGCGCCATTCGCAGCCTGCGCAGTGTTGGCGGTGGCTCTTCACGCGAAGCGCTATACCGTCTGCCCTGGTATCTGGTGCTGGGACACCCCGCGGCCGGCAAGAGCAGCGCCATTCTTGAAGCCGGACTGGATTTCCCGCTGGACGAGCATTCCGGTCACGCCGTTCAGGGGGTGGGCGGCACGCGCCACTGCGACTGGTTCTTCACGCAGGACGGCATTCTCATCGATACAGCGGGCCGTTTCTCGGTGTACCGCGAAGACCGCCGCGAATGGCTCGGCTTTCTCGACCTGCTCCGCAAGTCCCGGCCGCGGGCGCCGGTCAACGGCCTGATCGTGGTGGTGAGCCTGCCGGAGCTGCTGGCAGACGGCCAGCAGGCGGGCGCCGAGCTGGCGCGACAGCTGCGACAGCGAATTCAGGAAACGACCGACCGCCTGGAAATAGCGGCGCCGGTCTACCTGATCTTCACCAAGGCCGACCGCCTGCCCGGCTTCCGCGCATTTTTCCAGACCTTCGCGCCCGCCGACGCAGACGATATCTGGGGCGCCACCCTGCCCTACGCACCGGCGGCCCCGGAGCATCCCGCACAGCGCTTCAACGCCCAGTTCGATGTGCTGCTGTCCGGGCTGCGCCAGCGGGCGGGCCAGCGTGCCGGCGACGACAATGCGGCAGTCGGCGCCGGCTTCACGATTGAATTTGCCGCGCTGAGAACACCGCTGGCGGCCTTTATTTCCACGCTGTTCGAAGACAATCCGTTTCAGCATCCGCCGGTCTTCCGCGGCTTCTACTTCACCAGCGCCACGCAGGACGCGGCGCAGTCCGACGCGAGTTCGCATGCCCTGGACGCCGGCAGCGCCACCCTGAGGCCGCCTGCTGCCGCCGAAACGCCGTCTCATAAAGCCCGTCCCTATTTTCTTCGTGGGCTGTTCCGGAACGTCATATTCGCCGACGCCGGACTCGTGGCGCAGTACAGCAACCCGCGCCGCATGCGGGCCCGGTACGCAGCGTTCGCCGTGGTCCTCGCGACGCTGGGTCTGCTGTTTGGCGGCTGGACGTGGTCCTATCTGCACAATCAGCGGCTGGCGCTGTCCGTGCGGGCCGATATGGACCGCGCCCGTGCGGCGCAGGGTAACCAGGTCGATCTGGAATCCCGATTCGAAGCCATGGCAATCCTGCAGCAGCGCATCGAGCAGCTCGAGAATCCGGACCGGCGGCACCCGCTGACGCACGGGCTCGGCCTGGATCAGACCGCGCCGCTTCGGCAGGCTTTGATAGAGCAATGGTTTGCCGGGGCCCGCGTCGTGATGCTTGCGCCAGTGCAGCAGACGCTGGAGGACTACCTGGCAGCCGTGGCCACCCACGACGGCGGATGGACCGGGCCGCCCACCACGTCCAGCGCCAGCTCCGCCGATGAGCGCCCTGGCACGCCGGCGCCGGCGGCCATGTCCCAGGCCTACAACGGCTTGAAGACCTACCTGATGCTGGCCGACCGACGGCGCGCCGACGTGTCCCACCTCTACGATCAACTGGCGCGCTTCTGGCGCGGCTGGCTGGAAGCGAATCGCGCCGGTATGTCGCGCGAGTCGCTGGCGCGCAGCGCCGAGAGCGTCATCGCCTTTCATCTTTCGCGCGCGGGACGGCCTGACTGGCCGGAAATCCAGCCGCGGCAGTCGCTGGTCGACGACGTGCGCGAGAGGCTAGGCGCCGTCATGGCGGGGCTGCCAGCCCGCGACCGACAGTACGCGCGAATCAAGGCGCGGGCCTCCACGCGATTCCCGCCCATTACGGTCAAATCGCTGCTTGACCAGACCGGTGAAGCCGACACGCTGGCGTTCACCGGAAGCCACGCCATCTCGGGTGCATTTTCCCGCGACGCCTGGACGGTCTACATCGCCGACGCCTTCGAGGCCGCGGCGCAAGCCCCCGAGCTCGGACAGGACTGGGTACTGCGTCGCAGCGCCGCACCCGGTACGGCCGGCGCCGGCGTACCCGATGACCTCGAACGCTATCTGCTGCAGCGCTATCAACAGGAATACCGGGCCGAATGGCAGACATTCCTGCGCGGTCTGAGTGCCCGCGAGTACGGGGGCTTCGATGAGGCCTTGGCCGCCATGGAGCATCAGGCCAGCCCGCGCGAGTCTCCACTGCGCCGGTTGCTGCAAGGCATCAAGAGTCAGACCGACTGGAACAGCAACAAGAATCCCGTCTCGTCGGCGCCGATTGATGCTGCGTCAGCGGGCGCGGCCCATCCGCTGGTTGAATGGTTCAAGCGCGTAGTGCTGCGCCGCACGCCTCACCAGCTCAATCGCGCCAGCTACTACGCCGATCCCGATATCGTGAGGTCTGTCGGCGCGACGGGCGCGAGTGAGGACGATGCCTCGCCCAGCCAAGATATCAGCAAGGCGTTCTCCGGTATCGACCGTCTGCTCGAACCCGCCGAGACCGGGAGCCTGCTGGAGCAGTATCTGCAGCGAATTCGCGCGGTGGCTGGTCGGCTGCAGCAGATCGAGCGGGCCGGCGACCGCGGCCCCGGTAGCAGTCTGCTGATGACGCAAACCCTGAGTGGCCAAGACTCGGAACTGTCCGACGCGCTGCAGTTTGTCGACGCCGAGCTGCTGCCCGCACTTGCGGCGGACCAGCGCGACCTGCTGCGACCGCTGTTGCTCCGTCCGCTGATCCAGGTGTTCGCCGCGCTGATTCCTTCCGTGGAGGGAGAACTCAATCAGCAGTGGAAAAACCAGGTATACGAAAAATTCGATCGCGTTCTGGCCGGCAAGTACCCGATCAGCCCCTCGGCATCCATCGAGGCGTCGCCTGGCGAAATAAGCGCCGTGTACGGGCCGTCCGGCGCCATCGCCAGATTCGCCAACACAAGCCTGGCCCCGTTCGTGGTTCGCCGCGGCGATACCGTAGTGGCGCGAACCTGGGCGGATATCGGCTTGAGCCTGACGCCGGCTTTTACACGTCATTTCGCCGGCTGGATATCGTCGCTGGGCGCCCAGGGGGTCCCTGACACCCGGACGGAAGGCGCTTCGACCACCGTCTTCCAGATACTGCCGATGCCGGCCCCCGAGGCGCGTGAGTTCACGCTGGAAATCGATGGCCAGCGGCTGGTCTACCGCAATACGCCACCCCAGTGGAGCAACTTTGTTTGGCCAAACCCGGCCGGCTCGCCGGGCGTCACCCTGAGCGCCACCGGATTCGATGGTGAACGCATTGAGCTGATTGACAGCCCGGGGCGTTTCGGCCTGCAGAAGCTGATCGAATCGTCGGAACACCGGCGGCTTGGCGACAATCTCTTCGAACTGGCTTGGGAACAGGGTGGCGTGCAGGTTCTGGTGCAACTGCGCATCATCAGCAATCCGCAATCCGGAAACTCGGCCGGCAGTATTGCCGCACTGCAGCTACCGCGCGAAATTGCCGGCAGCGACGACCGAATGGCGGGACACTACTAATGCCGCAAGACCGTCGCACTGCGGGTAGCTTCATTGCCATGGGAAAGCTGCCGGCGCACGGTGATTTCCTGCGCGAATCGGACAGTCCGCGCCTGCTGGCCCAGGTGGATTACTGGCTGAGCCGCGGCATGAATGCGCTACAGGCGCGGGCGGAATGGCACACGCTGTACGATGCTACGCCCCTGCGCGGCTTCGCCCTGTTCAATCAGCGGACGCAGCTTCTGCTGGCCGGGGTTCTGGTGGCCAGCCGTGACCGCAGCGGGCGGCGTTTTCCGTTTCTGCTGGGCACGGCGCTGCTGGTTAGCGATATCAGTCGTTTCATTGCCTGTGCGCCGCTGGCCCTGTCACGCTTGTGGTTATGGCGTCAGCAGGCCCTGGCCCACCTTAGCGCGCGCACGCCAACCCAGATACGGCAAATCGCCGATCTCCCTGTGGCGATCAGCACGACGCCGGCCGATTTCGACCGACTGCGCAGCGATATCCAGCGGCAGGCGTCGGCAGAGAATATCGAGCGCTGGCTCGCACTGGCCGGTCACCCGCCGGCGTCATCCGCCGAACCCGCCGACCCGCTTATGCGCCAGTCGCCCGCGAGCTATCAGACCTGTCTGCCGGTGGCCGCAACGCACGTTGAGCGCTTTGCCCTGGCCAGCCTGTGGATGGCACAACCGGCTCTGTCTCCCCTGGCGCTGGAGCAGCACCTGCTCATGACCATTGACCTGCACGGGGTGCGACCCTGCCTGCGCCTGTCCAGCCAGCCATCGGCGGACCGGCTTTTCCGTGATGCGCTGAGCAGCCCGACGACCGGCGAGACGAACGCACGGGCTGCGCTGCCTTCGATTAGCGCATTACAGGTGGACGCCAACAGCCGCCATGCGGACGGTTGGACCACCGGCCCGGGAGCGAACAAATATGGGTAATGGGCAGCGGGCAAAGACCCAATTGCGCATGGCGATCTTTCTGCTGGCCGCAGCGGCCTGCCTGATAGCGCCGGCGCGGGCCGACGACATGGTGGTCGTGACCGGCGTGGTTCCGGACAAGGCAACCAAGCAGCGCGTCATGCTGCGGCTCCGGCAGCTGTACGGCGAAACCGGTGTGGTCGACGAGATCACCGTGGGGCACGTCACCGCCACACCGGGATGGGTGGACCAGCTGGATGCCATGCTGGTGCCGGGCATGACGCAGATCTCCAACGGCGAGCTGCGAGTCACGGCCGATCGGGCCCGACTTTCGGGCATCGTGCCTCGGCCGAGCGACCGGCAGGCGTTGCTTGAAACACTGGCGAGCCGAATGGATCGCGGATTCCGGCTCGACCACGAGCTTGCGGTGGCGCAGCCGGGACAGGCCCGGCTGGATGCGGAGCTCGAGGGCCGGGTTGTTGAATTTCGAAGCGCAAGCGCCGAACTGACTGCGGCCGGCCAGCAGGTGCTTGACGCAATGATGCCGACGCTGCGCGAACTCTCCGGCCGCGAAATCGAAATCGTCGGACATACGGATAACCGCGGTACCCGCGCGGCCAACCTGGCGCTGAGCGCGGCGCGCGCCGAGTCGGTCAAGACCTATCTGGCGGAGGCCGGCATTACCGCGCGGCGCCTGATCAGTCTGGGTGCCGGGGAGCAGCGCCCCGTAGCGAGCAATGACACGCCGGACGGGCGGGCCCGGAATCGCCGTATCGAGTTCAGGTTGCGCTAGCGTAGTCTAGCCTATTCGCCGCCAGACAGAGTCTCGTTTTCGCCGCCGCCCGGCCGCGATGCGGCTCCGAGCACTTCTTCCAGATGGGCCAGCTCGCCCTCATCGTGCATGACCTTGCGCAGCCACTGATGCAGCGGCATGTCCGCCCACTCCGCAGCCTTCTCGGCCAGATAACCCACCGGGTTATGCGGCTCGCTCTGGCGGAAATACGCGGCGATGTATTTGAGCTGCGTCACCGCCTCGATCCGCGACGCCGGCATCGACGGCCCTTGCCCGCCCCCGGTAGGCATGTCGGAGAACCGGGTGGCATCGGCCTGCGGCGACTGCTGCGCTGAGTGCGCGCCGGCAGTAGCCATCGCGCTTTGCAGCGCCTCCAGAGGCTCACGCAGCAGCGCGAAGCTTGGAGGCGTATTCCGCATCCGGGCCGACAGGCACTGTTCCAGGGCCGTCAACGCAGACGATACGGCCTCGGCCTGACGGCGCAGATTGTGCAGAAAGGCGGCCGGAGTGGCCCTTAATGCCGCCGCATAGTGCCTGAGCTGATCGCGGCCGTCGGACGCCTCGTCACCATCGGCCGCGCTGTTCCGGCGGCTTGCATGCCGGGCGGCTTCCAGAGACTGCAGGCTCCAGGCATCGCCCTGGCCCTGCGTCAGTGGCTCGACGCGGACAGCGTCCCCCGCCATGGCCAGGAAGCGGTCCAGGTGGGACAGCCGGACGTCGTCCTCGTCATCTTCCGGCAGCGGATGCAGCACGTCCCAGTAGCGATCACAGGTCGTCGTCAGCAGCACCAGACCCTCGGCAATACCGTCGAGACCGGTGTCGTGACGCCAGGCTTCCGTCAGCCAGGTCACCAGCCGCAAATCCTTGCTTCGGCTCAAAAGCAGATCACTGCAAAGGCTTTCGACCCGGGCCCAGTCGGCGGCCTTGAGCGGCGTTTGCCAGTCCCCCTGCGGCAGGCTTGGGTCGTCGGCGCGGCGCGCTTCGGCGATCTGATCGAATTCGGGCGACAGGGAGAGATCCTCCCCGGCGGGAGAGGATGGCGCGACGGGCGCGCACAGGGTCGTGATATCCGGCATGGTGGTGCTTTGCGTTCCGGAAACTGAAGCGTCGAGTGTACCCGGCATTGATCCCGGGCGCTCGGACCACTGCGGCCGGTCGGCAACGGATGGCTGGTCACACTGGTCAACGGCGGCCGTTTGCGCCATATTCGTACTGCAAACGCACCACACTCCCTGAATTGATATGCAAGGCCTCCCTTCGTTCCCGGCGTGGGACCGTCTGCTGCGCGACTGGCCGGGGCATCGTCGTTTATACCGACTGACCGGCACCGATGCCGTTGCGCCGCTGCTGGTTGAACACTGGCAGGGGGAAGACGGCCTCTCTGCCAGCGGTCGGCTGACGGTGACCTGCCTGGCGCCGGCCGGCGTGGCGCTGCTGGACGAGTTGCTCGGCGCGCCGCTCACGCTCCATACGCGATTGGCCGACGGCCACGTCTGCGCCCGCGGCGGGCTGCTTCAGCAGTTCGACATCATCAGCAGCCATGACGCCGTGACACGCTATCGACTGCGTCTTGTGCCGTGGCTGGAGCAGCTGAAGTACTCGAGACACAACCGCGTATTTCAGGACCGAAGCGTGCCGCAGATCGTGGATCAGCTGCTGGCGCGCTATCGGCCTGAGGCGGTCTGGTCATTCGATGCCGGCGTGGAGCGGCAGCCGCCCCGCAGCTATTGCGTTCAGTACGAGCAGAGCGATTTCGATTTTCTCGGCCGTGTGCTGGGGGAGGCGGGATTGGGGTTCAGCCTGGTCCCGACCACGGAGGCGCCGGCCGGTCACGTCCTGCGCATCTTCGACCGGCCCGAAGCGCTGCCCGAGGATTATTGCTCGGCAACGACCGGCGGCTTGCGGTTTCAGCGGCATGCGGCCATCAGCGCAGAAGACGCCGTCTACGCCTTTTCAAACGGATCCCGGCTGACGCCCGCCCGCCTCAGCCGGGCCCATTTCCGGTATCGACCCCGGCGCGTATTGACCGGCCAGAGCGAGCTGGCATCGGCGTCGGACCGCCATACCGACGAATTCTATGAATTCGAAGCCGACCGGCACACGCCAACAGCCGCTCTGGCGGAGCAGCGGGCCCGGCAACGTCTTGAAGAACTGACCCGTGACCGGCTCTACCATAAAGGGCGCTCGGGCGTTCGGTCACTGTGCAGCGGACAGCGCTTCCGGCTTGGCGGTCACGCAGCTGGGCTGCCTTCGGAAGAGGGCCAGTCGAGCGAGTATCTGCTGACCCACGTCAGCCACGTCGGCATCAACAATTTGCCCTACTCGGCCCGCGCGGATTTTGACCGGCTGCTTGGTTCGGATGATCCGGTAGCGCTGGTGGATGACGATGCGCTGCTGAATCGAGCCCGAGAAACCGGCTACGCAAATCGTTTTACGGCGCAAGCTGTCGACCGCCCGTGGCGCCCGGACCCTCCGCCGGCCGCCCGCGCCTGCACGCAGACCGCGCGCGTCACCGGACCGGCCGGCAGCCTGGTCGACACCGATGAAGTGCATGTGGACGATCTGGGCCGCATACGGGTGCGCTTCCACTGGCAACGCGGCCGCGAAACGGACGACCTGGACAGCTGCTGGCTGCGCTGCACGCAAATGAGCGCTTCCGGGGCGCAATTCATACCCAGGGTCGGCCAGGAAGTTCTGGTGGGTTTCCTGGGTGGCCATGCCGACCATCCCGTCGTGCTGGGCGCTGCATATAACGGCGTGGGCAACGGCGGCGTCGCGCCCACGCCGGGCGGCGATGCGAAAGAAGACGACGACGCCGGCTTTCAGGCAGCGCACGACAGCCGCCCGGCCGGGCAAGGTGCGCGGGTGGCGGGCGCCACGCCCGCCTGGCACGGCGCCGCCGCAGGGCGCGAAGAACATCGCAACGCAGCTGCGCTGACCGGCTTCAAGTCGCGGGAACTCGGCGGCGCGGGATTCAGTCAGCTCGTCTTCGACGATACCGATCAGCAGCACCGTGTCCAGATGGCCAACAGCTTCGCGAACAGCGAGCTCAATCTCGGGCACCTGGTTCACCAGTCCGACAATTATCGCGGCAGCTTTCGCGGCACCGGTTTCGAGCTGCGCAGCGACGCCTACGGCGCCGTCCGTGCCGAGCGCGGCGTGCTGATCAGCAGCTTTCCGGCAGACGAGGAGCAGCCTGCCGGCGAAGTCACCGCGGCAACACAACTGCTCGAAAGCGCACGGCAATCCTGCCAGGCACTGTCCGCCCGCAGGCAGGCCCACGGACTGTCCAGGCTGGTGATTGACGACGCGGAACAAGCGGCAGACACGGTACACAGCCCGCTGGCCGCCCTGCTTCGGTCGCTCCAGGGCACGCTGGGGCCAGCAGGCGACGCAGCCGCCATACCGGCCGTGGCCGACCCGCTTCTGACGATCGCTTCGCGGGCCGGCATCAGCATGGTCGCCGGACAGAACCTCTGGCTGCACAGCGGCGAAGCCGGTGCCATCATCGCCGGCGGCAGCCAGCAGCATTCGGCCGGCGGCCAGTGGCGCCTGCAGGCGAATGAGTCAATCAGCTGGCTGTCAGGTGCGGGCGAAACGGGAGGCATGACCATTCGCGCAGGCCGCGGCAATGGTGACCTGCAGGCCCAGACCGATGCGCTCCGCCTGACCGCCCGCCGCGCCCTCTCTCTGCGCAGCCATTCCGACAGGGTCGAGGCCGGCTCGCCCGAGTCGATCACGCTGAAAAATGGCGCCGGGGCCGCCCTGACACTGCGTGACGGAAACCTGCGCTTCAGCTGCCCCGGCACCCTGACCGTGCATGCCGGCCAGAAGGTATTCGTCGGGCCGGGCGGCGTCACCGAGTGCGCCAGCCCGCTGGCCAGTCTGGGCAGCAGCATGCCCGACCTGCGGTTGGCGCCAGCGGCCTTCAACCCTGCGGCCCGTGTCGATACACCGGACCCGCCCACGCTCGCCCGCGTGGCCGCCACCGCGGGAAGCGATGCGCAGGAGGCAGAGCTGACCGAGCCGGCAGTACAGATTATTACCCTGCGTATTGGCGTGTTTTTCGACGGCACCGGCAACAACATGGAAAACGCCATCGCCGAGGCCTGCGGGCCAAGGGCGCCGGACTACGAAGGCGAGGAAGTCGATGACATCACGCAGATGTGCAGGGATATGGATACGCAGGTGCCGGAGCCGGGCGGGAGCTACGGTAATGCGGTGAGCAATATCGGGCGGCTGTTCGAGCTGTACCGCAACGATGCTCAGACGCCGATCAGCCAATCCAGCGACGTGGTCCATCTCAAGACCTACGTGGAAGGCATCGGTACCACTACGGGTCAGGACGACGATCCGCTTGCCATGGCCACGGGGATGGGCAGTACCGGGATTATCGCCAAGGCAAGCGAGCCTCCCGAGAAACTCGATCGCCAACTAAAGCTGCTGGTCGCCAACAATGCGTCAGCCAACCTGAAGATCCAACGAGTCGAATTCGACATTTTCGGCTTCAGCCGGGGTGCCGCCGCCGCAAGACATTTCGCCAACGAAGTCATCAAGGGACCACAAGGTATTCTGGCTCTGCTCTGGCGAGACAGTCCGAAAAGCTTTGTCGACAACTTTTCCGGCCGCTATAGCGATCAGCTTCAGGTGAAATTTGTGGGCCTGCTCGATACCGTCCCCGCGGTGGTTGATCTCAACCCACTCAGCCTGGATGTCTCCCCGGCCAACGCCCGCAACGCGGGCGTGCGGCTGTATCTGCCGCCCGGCCAGATCGAACGGGTCATACAGCTGCGGGCCGCGGATGAAGAGCGCGAAGCCTTTGCCTTGAGTCAGGTCGTGCCTGACCACGAGGAAATCGTTCTGCCCGGCGCACACTCGGACATTGGCGGGAGCTACCTGCGTGAAGAGGCCGAGCGCTTGTGGATTACGCGCCCCAGAACCTCCACCGTGAGCCGGACGACCGACCCCAAAACCAGCGGCGCCTTTCAGCGCGCCCAAAGGGATGTTGACGCCTGGAAACGAGCGCACCCGCAACTCGCTGGGCTGCCCGGCATCCGTGTTCGGGTCTGGGAAACCAACCTCTCCCGCGGCGGTCGACCCAGGCGCGCCGCGCAAAAACGGGTCAAGGCCGTGGGTTTCCTCGAGCGCCACGTGCGAAGCGAACTGGCGCTGGTATACCTACGGATCATGCGTGAACTGGCGGTGGACCAGGGCGTGCCGTTCGAAGCGATAGGGACTGAGATCGAACTTGCTTTACCTGCCAGACTAAATGTCATGTACCCGAAGTTGCTGCAGGAGGCCCAAACAGGCAACAGCGAGCTCGCCATGGAAGACCAACAGCACCTCTACGAAAACTACATCCACGTCTCGGCCCATTGGCAGCCGATCAAGTGGTATGCGCCGCTCGCAGCCATGAAGCCCGCCGAAAACTACCAACGTATAGTGCATCCGCATGCGCCCGACCCGATTTAGTCGCGGATTTCTTCACCTCCTTCTGCTCGGCCTAGCGGCGCTAACCGCCTGCGCCGGCGGTCTGCCGGCTCACTGTGATGGCCTGCCTGCGAATACGCCGCCGGCCGACCGCAACGTGCTGGGCTGCTCGCCCGAAGTCAGTATCCCGGACGACTTGCCCTACCAGGCCTGGGAGCTGCGCTTTGCGCATCCACCGTACATGGAGATCTGGATCGAAAACTCGCAGGTACTTGATATCGACAATCGCCTTTTGCCACGCGCCGGCGGCGGAACGATCTCTTTCGGCGATCTCGGCGATGTCGATGCGGCGGGCTGGCTGAATGCATCCGGCAACCCGCCATACGGGGCTGGGAGGGCCCTTACCGGGCTAAACGTCCCGCAAAAGATTTATGTTCGCTGGCAGTCTCGGGTGGAACCACAAACCTACAAGGCGCTTTTCAATTTTCCGGCCTGGGCGAGAGAGAAGATGGTAATCGCGGAGGCAGCTCGCTGTCCTGGACAGAAAGCCACAGAGCAACAGTATCGAGACATCATCACGCTGGGTCTGGCGCCAGGGGGAACGGTAAAGGTCTGGCTGCGCGGCGTCTGTCTCGACGCCATCGAAGTCATGACCGTACAAGCCGATATTGAGCCGAAGGGGCCGTCAACAACCGACGGAAAACACAAGCCGCTATCTGAGCCCGCCCGACTGTATGTCGAAAAACACGGTATTCCCTACGAGAGCTGGAAATAGCTATCTTCTTGCACCGCCCCGTGCCTCTCACCCTATCTAACCGCAGATTTCTTCACCTCCTTCTGCTCGGCCTAGCGGCGCTAACCGCCTGCGCCGGCGGTCTGCCGGATCACTGTGATGGCCTGCCTGCGAATACGCCGCCGGCCGACCGCAACGTGCTGGGCTGCTCGCCCGAAGTCAATATCCCGGACGACTTGCCCTACCAGGCCTGGGAGCTGCGCTTTGCGCATCCGCCGTACATGGAGATCTGGATCGAAAACTCGCAGGTGCTTGATATCGACAATCGCCTGCTGCCACGCGCCGGCGGCGGGACGATCTCTTTCGGCGATCTCGGCGATGTCGATGCGGCGGGCTGGCTGAATGAATCCGGCAAACCGCCGTATGGAGCAGGCAGAGCACTTACCGGCCTGAACCTGCCCAAGCGGCTTTACGTGCGCTGGCAGTCCCTGGTGGAGCCGCAAACCTACAAGGCGCTTTTCGATTTTCCGGCCTGGGCGAGAGAGAAGATGGTAGAGCCCATCCAAGTGGATTGCGTCTTTGGCGGACAGAAGACGGATTACCGCCGATGGGTCACTTTAGGACTGGCGCCGGGCGGAACGGTGAAGGTCTGGATTCGCAACCCTTGCTCCGAAGCCATCGAAATCATGACGGTGCAGGCACAGGTTGTGAAAGAAGGCCCTTATCTGGGAAAGGCAGAGCAGTACGTGACTGCTACGCCTGAGGCCAAGGCCCACGTCGAGAAACACGGCATCCCCTACGAGAGCTGGAAATAATCGCCAGAAAAGAGCGGAACCCGCTTGTCCACAGAACCTCTGAATAAGGCTGTGGATAACCCTTGATAACTCGGCCTCGCAGGTGATTCAAAGGTGTCCGCCTGCGGGGTGGTCAATCATTGACCAGCGCGGTTTCATCGGCCCAGGAGCGACACTACAAAACCGCCTCTGCAAGTTCATGCTCCGTCCGGCCTACGGACTGACCGCGCCGCCCAGGCTAGCCAACATGATGCGAACCGGTGTAACGAGGTTTGAAAATCTGCTTGGCACATCCGGGGGCCGGCAGACCGGTAACAACGGGGCGATACGGAATTGGACGATTCGTCCGCGACGAAACGGCACGCACGCAGCGGGGCCGGAGGGCCGGGAAAGGTCATCCGCGATCTGACGCAAAGGATAACGGTAAAGGGGTGGGAACGGCGAACGAATATGGCGGAGAGGGAGGGATTCGAACCCTCGAAGAGGCTATAAACCCCTTACTCCCTTAGCAGGGGAGCGCCTTCAGCCACTCGGCCACCTCTCCGCAGAGAACTCATTGTAACCTGCCAGCAAGAACCACCGCCGCGTGCTTTCCCGGGCGCGATTCATTAGCGGGTCGCGCCTTGCTCGTCTCATCCATGAGACTCGGGCCTGACGGCCTGCGCTTGCAGCGCACCCGATTTGTTCCCGGTAAATAGGTCAGCCTCGGCCGCCTCTCCGCGGAAACCTCATTGTAACCTGCCAGCACGGGCCACCGCCGCGTGCTTTCCCGGGCGCGATTCATTGACGGGTCGCGCCTTGCTCGTCTCATCCATGAGAATCGGGCCTGACGGCCTGCGCTTGCAGCGCACTCGATTTGTTCCCGACAAATCGGTCAGCCACTCGGCCACCTCTCCGCAGAGAACTCATTGTAACCTGCCAGCACGAGCCACCGCCGCGCGATTTCGCAAGCGCAGCTCACATTCGGGCCGAGCCTTGCTTGCCTGATCATCGAGCCTGAACCTGCCGTCGTTAAGTTAGCCATCGACGATCGTCAGGAGCATCAGCGGCAACGGAACTCTGCCTATCGCCGCGAGGGCAGACAAACAAAAAGCGCCCCGTCGGCGCTCACGTTGGCGACAGGATAACGAGGAAGCTTTTGGAGGTAAAGCGCTACTTGCGGGCGTGACCGTTGACACGGCTGGGAGCCGCCTTGGCCGTGGCGGCATCGCCTGAATCCGTTTCGGATTCCTCACAGATGCGCTTGTAGATTTCTTCGCGATGAACATCGACGTCGCGCGGCGCGGCCACACCCAGCCGCACCTGGTTTCCCTTTACGCCGAGAACCGTGACCGCGACATCGTCCCCGATCATCACGGCCTCACCTACTCTCCTTGTAAGAATCAACATAGCTCGACTGCCTGGCACTGGATCTTTGTATTTATCTCCAGTGAGTATCGACTGTCCGGCACAAAAACTTAGCCCGGAACGCCCGTTTCACCGCGAATCCGATAGCTACTGTTCGGCCTGCGGCGTGAGCTCGCTATCCACTTCCTCGGGCTCCTTGTCCAGGTCGAACGCGCTGTGCAGCGCTCGCACCGCGAGCTCCATGTACTTCTCTTCCAGCACGATGGAAATCTTGATTTCGGTCGTGGAGATCATCCGGATGTTGATGTTCTCGTCCGAGAGCGCCTTGAACATGCGAGCCGCCACGTTGGCGTGAGAACGCATGCCCACACCCACCAGCGATACCTTGCTGATGTCTGTCCGCCCCGCCACTTCGCGGGCGCCATGCTCCTTCGCCGCCTTCTCGAGCAGTTCGCGCGCGCGCTCGTAATCGGCCCGATGCACGGTAAACGTGAAATCGGTCAGCGTGTAGTCACTGCTCGAATCACCCGACACGTTCTGCAGAATCATGTCGACCTCTATATTGGCCTCGCCGATCGGGCCCAGCAGCGCATACGCGATACCCGGCCGGTCAGGGACGCCCAGCACCGTCAGCTGCGCCTCGTCGTGCGTGAACGCAATGCCCGAAACTATCGGCTTTTCCATGGCTTCCTCCAGAGTGATCAAAGTACCCGGCCCGGGTTCGACGCTGTGCAGCACACGCAGCGGTACGCCGTATTTGCCGGCAAATTCCACGGCCCTGATCTGCAGCACCTTCGACCCCAGGCTGGCCATTTCCAGCATTTCCTCGAAGGTGATCTGATCGAGCCGGCGCGCGTTGGCCACAACGCGCGGGTCGGTCGTGTACACGCCGTCCACATCGGTATAGATCTGGCACTCATCCGCCTTGAGCGCGGCCGCCAGCGCAACGGCCGTGGTGTCTGATCCACCGCGGCCCAGCGTCGTGATGTCGTTGCTCGGGCTGATGCCCTGGAACCCGGCCACCACGGCCACCTTGCCGGCATCAAGTTCAGCGTGTAGGTGCTCGGCATCAATCGATTCGATACGGGCCTTGCCGTGCGCGCCGTCCGACTTGATGGGCACCTGCCAGCCGGTGAATGAAATGGCGTCAACGCCGATTTTCTGCAGCGCCATAGACAGCAGCGAGATGGTCACCTGCTCCCCGGTCGAGAGCAACACGTCCATTTCGCGTAGCGGCGGTTTCTTGCCTACCTGGTCCGCGAGGTCGACCAGACGATCGGTTTCGCCGCCCATAGCGGACACGACAACCACCACGCTGTCGCCGCGGTCCCGGAAACCCTTGATCTTTTCTGCCACACCGCGAATTTTTTCAACGGACCCCACCGAGGTGCCGCCGAATTTCTGCACGATTAAAGCCATGTTGTTCCTTGCGTTCGTAAATGCGGATGAGCGCTGTCCGATCTCAGGACAGCGGCCGGGCGCCTGATCGTCAGGGCCGGCGAAGAGGAGCGAGCAGGTCGGTCAAGCCGACTCGCTCTGGCTGCGGGCCGATATCCAGTCTTTAACGCTGGCCAGCGCAGCATCCAGTGACGACGGATCGGTCCCGCCGGCCTGCGCCATGTCCTTGCGCCCGCCGCCCTTGCCGCCTACCTGACTCGCCACATGATTCACGAGTTCGCCGGCAGGCATGGCGTCGGCGTGATCGTCGGTCACCCCAGCGATGAGGGCCACCTTACCGTCTTCGACCGACGCCAGCACGATCACGGCCGAGCCCAGCTTGTTCTTGAGCGCATCGACCGACTCGCGCAGCGTTTTGCGATCAACATTGTCCAGTCGCCTGGCCACCAGTTTCACGCCGTTGACGCTTTCCGCCGCATCGCTCAGCCCGCCGCCCTTGGCCGTGGCGATCTGCTTGCCCAACTGCTCCACCTGTTTCTCCAGGCGACCGGACTTTTGCAGCAGACGCTCGAGCTTGTCTTCGAATTCACTGGGCGCGGCCTTCAGTCTGTCCGCTGCGCGCCTCAATCGACTTTCCAGTTCGTGCACGTTGTCCAGAGCCGCCGCGCCCGTCAGCGCCTCGATGCGACGCACGCCGGATGCCACGCCGCGCTCTTCGGTCAGCCGGAACAGGCCGATTTCGCCGCTGGCCCCGACATGCGTGCCACCGCACAGTTCCACCGAGTAGTCGCCGTAGCGCACCACGCGAACCACGTCGCCGTACTTCTCGCCAAAAAACGCCAGCGCGCCTTCCGCGATGGCCTCATCGTAGCTGCGTTCGTAGAACTCGCCGCGAATGTCGGCCCGTACCTGTTCGTTGACCCGCTTTTCGATATCGGCAAGCAGGTCGGGCGTGACCGGTTCGTAGTGGGAAAAGTCGAAGCGCAAGCGGTCGGGCGCCACCATGGACCCCTTCTGGCCCACATGGGCGCCCAGAATCTCCCGCAGCGCGGCGTGCACCAGGTGAGTGCCGGTATGGTTCAGCTCGATGGCCGTCCGGCGCGCGGCGTCCACGGCGGCGCGCACGGTCTGCCCCGCCGCCATTTCACCCGCTTCCACGCGTCCGTAGTGCATGAAGCGACCGTCCTGCTTGCGCGTATCGGTGACGCGGAAACGCCCGGCCGCGGATTCGATCAGTCCGGTGTCGCCCAGCTGGCCACCTGATTCCGCGTAGAACGGCGTGTTGTCGAGCACGACGATGCCCTCGACACCCTCGTCAAGGCGATCCACCGACTCACCGCTGGTGGCTACCAGCGCCACCACGCAGCCCTCGTCTTCCACGCGTTCGTAGCCGCTGAAGTGCGTCTTGCCGGCGTCGATATCCAGATTGCTGCTGTAGTCTGCGGCAAAGCTGCTGGCGGCCCGCGCCCGCTCCCGCTGCGCCTCCATGGCCTGCTGAAAGCCGCTTTCGTCGATCCCCAGGCCGCGCTCGCGGGCCACGTCGTTCGTCAGGTCCGCGGGAAAGCCGTAGGTGTCGTAGAGCTTGAAGACGATGTCGCCGGGGATGACCTTGCCGTGAAGCCCGCTGATCGCGTCTTCCAGAATGCGCATCCCCTGCGCCAGCGTTTCGGCGAAGCGGCTTTCCTCCTGTTCAACCACGCGCCGCACATGATCACGGGCCTTCGCCAGTTCCGGATAGGCCTCGCCCATCTCCTCGCACAGCGGATCGACGAGCGCGTGCATGAAACTGCCCTGCGCGCCCAGCTTGTGACCGTGCCGTATGGCCCGCCGCATGATGCGCCGAAGCACGTAACCGCGGCCCTCGTTGCCCGGCAGCACCCCATCCACAATCAGAAACGCCGTGGCGCGAATATGGTCGGCAATGACTTTCAGCGAGTTGCTCTGCTCATCGGCCGCCCCGGTCGCGCGCGCAGCCGCCCGGATGAGCGTGGCAAACAGGTCGGTGCGGTAATTGTCGTGCGTGCCCTGCATGACCGCGGCGATACGCTCCAGCCCCATGCCCGTATCCACGGACGGGCTGGGCAGGTCCTCCAGTGTGCCGTCGGGCTGGCGGTTGTACTGCATGAAAACCAGATTCCAGACCTCGACGTAGCGGTCTCCGTCTTCGTCCGGACTGCCCGGCGGGCCACCGGGAATGTGATCGCCATGGTCGTAGAAAATCTCGGAGCAGGGGCCGCAGGGGCCGGTATCGCCCATGGACCAGAAGTTGTCCTTGGCGCCGATACGCGAAAACCGGGTTTCGGACACGCCCATGTCCTTCAGCCAGATGTCCTCGGCCTCCTGGTCGTCCTCGAACACCGTAATCCAGAGCCGGTCGGCCTGCAGGCCCAGTTCAACCGTCAGAAATTCCCAGGCAAAGCCAATAGCTTCGCGCTTGAAATAGTCGCCGAAGCTGAAGTTGCCGAGCATCTCGAAAAAGGTGTGATGCCGGGCCGTGTAGCCCACGTTTTCCAGGTCGTTGTGCTTGCCGCCAGCCCGCACGCAGCGCTGCGCGCTGGCCGCGCGTTGATAGTCGCGGTGCTCACGGCCCAGAAAGACGTCCTTGAACGGCACCATGCCCGCATTGGTGAACAGGAGCGTCGGATCGGTGCCGGGTATGAGCGAGGAAGAGGCCACGCTCTGATGCCCATGTTTGGCAAAGTACTCGAGAAAACGCGACCTGAGCGCGTTCGTGCTCGACTGTGAGCTCGACATGGTTGCTTTGGTTCCCCGGATAAGGCTTTAGGAATAATCGCCGTATGGTACCGGAGCCACCGCATGGCGGCTACACGACCGCATGGCAACGGCAGAGTCACTCATCGTCCTGATCGCTCATCGCCAGCCGCATGTGCCGGGCGTCGAAACCGCGCTGCTGCAGGAAGCGCCGCTGCTTCTGCTGCGCGGAGAAATCCGTCGGCACAGGTCGACCAAAGCGCTTGATACGCGCCTCACGGGCCAGTTCGGCCCAATCCACGCCCACCTCTGTCAGCGCCTGCTCCACGATTTCCTGAGCAATGCGCCGGGCGCCCAGTTCGGCGCGAATCAGCAACGGACCCTTGCCCCGGCCCACGCGCGCGCGCACGAAGCTTTCCGCGAACCGCGCGGGGCTGAGCAGATTGTCGGCCTCCAGCTGCGCCAGCGCCTGTTCGACGGCCTGCGATTCGTGGCCACGCTCACCAAGCTTGCGGCTCAACTCCATCGGCGCATGCTCACGACGCGCCAGCAACTTGATGGCCTGCTCGCGCGCCGCGCGAACCGCAGCCTCGTACTCGACATCATCCGACGACAAGACGGCCCGCCCTCATCGGCGGGGCTAGCTCCCGGAGCTCTCCGGCGACTCGGCTTCGGCCTCGGCCTCGCTTGCCGCCTCGGCCTTCGATTTCTTCTTGGGCAGCAGAATATCTCTCAAAGCACTTTCAATATTCGCCGCAATATCCGGATTTTCCTTGAGAAATCCACGCACGTTGTCCTTGCCCTGGCCGATGCGATCGCCGTTATAGCTGTACCAGGAGCCGGCCTTTTCGATCATATTGTGCGCGACACCCATCTCGATGATCTCGCCTTCACGGGAGATTCCCTCTCCGTAAAGTATCTCGAACTCGGCCTTGCGAAACGGTGGCGCCAGCTTGTTCTTGACTACCTTCACGCGGGTTTCGTTACCAATGACCTCATCGCCCCGCTTCACCGAACCGATACGACGGATATCCAGCCGGACGGACGCGTAGAACTTGAGCGCGTTGCCGCCACTCGTGGTTTCCGGGCTGCCGAACATCACGCCGATCTTCATGCGAATCTGGTTGATGAAGATCACCAGCGTGCCCGACCGCTTGATGTTGGCGGTGAGCTTGCGCAGCGCCTGACTCATCAGACGCGCCTGCAGACCCACGTGCGAATCGCCCATCTCGCCCTCGATTTCCGCCTTGGGCGTCAGCGCCGCGACCGAGTCGACCACCACGACGTCCACCGCACCTGACCGGACCAGCATGTCCGCGATCTCGAGCGCCTGTTCGCCGGTATCCGGTTGGGAAACAAGCAGGTCGTCCACATTGACGCCCAGTGCCTCGGCGTAGGTCGGATCAAGCGCGTGCTCGGCGTCAATGAATGCCGCGGTGCCGCCCTGCGCCTGCGCCGCCGCTATGGCCTGCAGCGTCAGGGTGGTCTTGCCGGACGATTCCGGCCCGTAAATCTCGACCACGCGACCGCGTGGATAACCGCCAATGCCCAGCGCCGTATCCAGCGCCAGTGACCCGGATGAAATGGCCGCAATACTGGTGGCTTCGGCGTCGCCCATGCGCATGACCGAACCCTTGCCGAACTGTCGTTCGATCTGCGTCAGCGCGGCGGCGAGCGCCTTCTTTCTGTCTTCGTTCATGAGTGCCTGTCTGCTTGAATGCCGTGTGGTGCGAAAAGTGTTCTAGGTGCGATCGCGTCGGGCGCCATCGCACCCGCGCATTATTCCACACTCGACCGTGTGATTCAGACGCCCGCGCTGCTCATCGGCCAGGTAGCAAGCGCGCGGTAGCGAACACCTTCGGCCGTGAGCCGGCTTTGCACCAGGGAAAAGTCCGCAACCTGCCAGATAACCGGACGCGACGGCTGGCACGCCGGGGCGTCGGCATGCCGCGCAACGGTGACATGGGGCCGCCAGCGCGGCTCATCCGGCTTTTGAATGTTCAACGTGGAGCACAAGCCGTCCAGCATTCGAACCAGTGCACGCAGTGCGTCTGGCGTCTCGCTCGGACCCAGCCAGGCGATGCGGGGCCGCCGAAAATAGCCGGCGGTGTCCAACCTCAGCCGACAGCCGCGGGCCGACAGTTCAGCCGCACCCGCTTTCAGCTGATCGACCCGGGCAACAGACTGATCACCCAGGAAGGCCAGCGTAAGATGCAAATTCGCCAGCGGCACCCGGCGACCATCGGACAGACAGTTGTCGGCGGCGCGCAAAAGCGCCGAACCAACGGGGTTCGGCATCATGCAGGCAAAGAAAACGCGTTGGCGCGAACTCGGCTCAGGCAAGCCGCTGCAGCAAACCGTCCAGCGCAGCCGCCACCGAAGCCTGCCTGACCTCGTCGCGACTGCCGTCAAAGACAAAGCGCTGCGAATCCAGTAGCGATTGCGGCCCGGCCCAGGCGATCCACACCGTGCCGACCGGCTTGTCGGGCGTCCCGCCATCGGGCCCGGCAATACCACTGATGGCCAGCGCCCACTGCGCGTCACTGGCCCGAACCGCGCCTGCGGCCATGGCTTCCACCACCGCAGCGCTCACCGCGCCCCCTGACTCGAACGCAGAATCCGGCACGCCGAGCAGGGCCTGCTTGGCCCGGTTGGTGTACGTGACAAACCCGCAGTCGAACCAGCGCGAGCTGCCGGGCACGCCGGTCATGACCTTGCCGACCCAGCCGCCCGTGCACGACTCGGCCACCGCCACGCGGTGCTGCCGTTCGATCAGCGCATCACCGAGAATGCGGGCCTGTGTGTACAAATCACTGTCATCCATTCCCGTATACTACGCGCCCGGGGCCGGTCTGGATAAAGGATATTTTCTGCATGAAGCGCCCGCTTGCCCTCTTGATCGCCGCCCTGCTGCTGACAGGCCTGTCCCCCGCCCAGGCGGAAGAGCCGGGATTCATGCGCGGCTACGCCCAGGCGCTGCTGGATGCCGATCACGCCGCGCTGGGTCTGGAAGCGCGTGAACAGGAGCCGCCGGGCAGCATCGTGGTGTCCAGCAGCGCCTGCCTGGACGCCGAGCAGCAGCAGTCAATCCGCGAACGGCTGACGGCGACCGGACCGATAGTTGGCGTTGAGTTCGATCCTCCCTGCGACGACGCCATCGCCGCCGCGCCCGTCAGTGCACCGGCACCCGACCCGGCGGATGTCGAGGGCTGGACCCTGCTGCCTGAAACGGACGTATTCCGACCGCTCCAGGCCGATCCTCGCGAGCCGCGCTTCGCGCTCGGGCTGCAGTATTACGAGTTGGGCAACGACGATTTTGTGGTCGGCGAAGTCACCGCGGGTGAAACCGTCTCGCTGGTGGAAGGGCCGCTCGGCGAAGGCACCTGGCAAATCGGCGTTCAGGGCGGTGTGTTCTCCATTTTCGACCAGGAGCGCGAAAGCAACGATCTGCTCAACGTCGACTATCTGGTCGCCCTCCCCGTCTCCTATCGGCGTAACGAATGGTCGGCGCGGGGCCGCATCTACCACATAAGCTCCCATCTGGGTGACGAACTCATCCTCAATCAGAACGTCCGGGAGCGCCTGGATATCAGCTACGAGGCGGTCGACCTGCTGGTCAGTCGCGACTTCGAGCGGCTGCGACTGTATGGCGGCGGCGGCTACATCATTCGCACCACCGAAGGGATTGACCGCAGCATGCTCCAGGGCGGCACCGAATGGCTCAAGCCGCGCGCCATATGGGGCCTCGACCTGGCGCTGGGCGCCGACCTGAAAGCCTGGGATGCCCAGGACTGGACGCTCAACCAGAGCTACCAGGCCGCCCTGATTCTCACGCGTAATCAGCAGGAAATACGCTTTCTTGCCGAGTACTACCGCGGGGATTCGTTCAACGGCCAGTTCCTGTTCGACGAGCTTGAATACCTCGGTCTGGGCGTGCGATTCGGCCTGTAATGAAGCGGCCGGCGCCTGTGCTAAGCTCGCCGCCATCAATGGGGACTCCAAATCGACGCACGACGCCTGCGTGCGCACGCGATCACTGATGAAAAGAATCACCAGAGTCGAAGCGCTGACCGCCTTCCTGCTGGCCAGCCTGACCAGCCTGGGCTGTCTGGCCGGAGAAGGTGATTACCTCAGCGGCTACGCCCAGGGTGTACTGGACGCGCGCTTCAGCGAGTTCGCGCTCGAAACAGCGCCGCACGACAATCCGGCCAGCGTGCTTGTGCGGTCCAGCCACTGCCCGCGCGACGAGATTCGCCAGCGCGTGGCCGCCAGCCTGACGCGCACCGGGCGCATCAGCGAAGTGGTCTGGCAGGATCGCTGCGGCCAGCCGGACGCCAGCGCCGTCGCGGCTGGCAAGTCCGATCGGAGCCGCTGGCTACCCGACAGCACGCTGTTCCGTCCGCTGCAGGCCGACCCGCGCGAGCCGCGGCTGGCGATCAGCTATCAGGAATACTCCGGCGAAAACCGCGATTTCAACGCGGCGGATTTTCACGTTGGCGAGACCTTCGAGTTCTACCGCGGCGAACTGGCGGGCGGCCTCTGGCAGATCGGGTTGACGGGCGGCGTATTCACCGCCGTGGACATGGACGCCAAGAACAAGGACCTGTTCAACGTCGACTACCTGATCGGCCTGCCGTTCACCTGGCGGCGGGATGACTGGTCCACGAGGCTGCGCTATTACCATTCCAGTTCGCACCTCACGGACGAATACATCTTCAACAACGGCATCACCTTCCCCGACCGCCTGGATATCAGCTACGACGTCATCGACCTGCTGGTCAGCCATGACTGGAACCAGTGGCGGGTGTATGGCGGAACCGGCTACATCTTCCGCTCCACCGAGGAGCTGGACGAAATGCTCGGCCAGGCCGGCCTGGAGTGGCGCAACTTCACCTGGCTGGACAATCTGGGGCTGTCCTTTGCGGCCGATCTGCAGGGCCAGGCCGAACTTGACTGGGAGCTGCAGCAGAGCCTGCAGGTGGCGCTCATCTCCCGCTCGGGCGACCGGGAAGTGCATTATTTCCTGGAGTACTTCAACGGCCCGTCGCCGAACGGGCAGTTCTTCTACGACGAAGTCGACTATTTCGGTCTTGGCGTTCGCCTGGGGCTGTAGTCCCGGGTGCAGCGCTCCGGGCCACCGCAAGCCACACGAAGAGCAGGCGTGAGCAAGACTGCCGACAAACAGTCCGCCCACACTCCGATGATGCAGCAGTACCTGGCCATCAAGGCCGAGTACCCCGACATGCTGCTGTTCTATCGCATGGGCGATTTCTACGAATTGTTCTTCGAGGACGCCCGGCGGGCAGCCGGCCTGCTGGACATCACGCTGACCCGACGCGGCGAATCGGCAGGTGAGCCGATCCCCATGGCCGGCGTGCCCTATCACGCGGCCGAGCAGTATCTCGCCCGCCTGATCCGGCGCGGCGAATCCGTGGCGATCTGTGAACAGATGGAAGCCCCCGGGGCCAGCAAGGGCCCGGTGCGGCGCGAGGTGGTGCGCGTGGTCACGCCGGGCACCGTGACCGACGAAGCCCTGCTGGAGGAACGGCGCTCCAACCTGCTGGTCGCCGTCAGCCAGGGCCGGGCCGGATTCGGCGTCGCCGCGCTGGAGCTGGCCCGCGGCGACCTGGCGGTCATGCAGCTTGATTCGGAGGACGCGCTCCGATCCGAACTCGCCCGACTGCAGCCGGCCGAGCTGATCATCGAGGACCGGGAGACCGGCCTGGCGTTCGACAATATCGCCGTGCAGCGCCGTCCGCCCTGGGAGTTCGACAGCGTCGCCGCGCGCCGCAATCTGCTGGATCGGTTCGCGGTGCACAGTCTCTCGGCCTACGGCTGCGATGATCTGCCGCTGGCGATCGCCGCCGCCCACGCGCTGCTGGCCTACGCAGAACAGACCCAGCGACAGGCCCTGCCACATATCGCGGGCCTGCGCACCGAGCAGCGGGAGGATGCGCTGATCCTCGACGCGGCCAGCCGCCGTAATCTCGAGATCGAGCACAGCGTATCGGGCCGGCAGGAGCTGACCCTGCTGGGCATACTTGATCGCTGTCGCACCGCCATGGGCAGCCGCGCCCTGCGCCGCTGGGCCGGCCGCCCACCGCGTGATGCGGCGGTGGTACGACAGCGCTATCAGGCGATCGGCAGCCTGCAGGGCACCGCGGGCGACACGTTGCAGCAAGCGCTCGACACCGTGCCCGACATGGAGCGCATTCTCACCCGTATCGCGCTGCGCAGCGCCCGGCCGCGTGATCTGACCGGCCTGCGCGCAGCGCTCGAGGGGCTGCCCGCCGTCAAGGCCGTGCTCGGCGAACTCGACAGCCCGCTGCTCTCGCAGCTTGACGCACAGCTGCAGGACCACGCCGGCGAGGCCGAACTGCTGGCTCGCGCCGTCAAGGACGAGCCGCCGCAATGGCTGCGTGACGGCGGCGTGCTCAGGGACGATTACGACCCGGAACTGCAGCGGCTGCGTAACCTCTCCGAAAACGCGGACGGCTTTCTGACCGACCTGGAACAGCGCGAGCGCAAGCGCAGCGGCATCGACAGCCTGAAAGTCGGCTATAACCGGGTGCACGGGTACTACATCGAAGTGGGCAGAACGCACGCGAACAAGGTGCCGTCCGACTACAACCGGCGCCAGACGCTCAAGGCAACCGAACGCTACATCACCGAGGAGCTCAAGGGATTCGAGGATCAGGTCCTCTCAGCCCGCGACAAGGCCCTGGCCCGCGAGAAACAGCTCTACGCGGCCCTGCTCGATACCCTCGCCGCCACCCTGCCCGACCTGCAGCAGACTGCCGCGGCGCTGGCCGACATTGACGTGCTGGCCAATCTGGCCGAACGCGCGGAAACACTGAACCTGACCGCGCCGTCACTGACCGAGGCGCCGGGCCTGGAAATCACGGGCGGCCGGCATCTGGTTGTAGAGCAGGTGCTGGCCGCGCCTTTTGTCGCCAATGATCTGGCGCTGGATGATGCCCAGCGGATGCTCATGATCACCGGGCCCAACATGGGCGGCAAATCCACCTATATGCGGCAGAACGCGCTGATCGTGCTCATGGCCTACATGGGCAGCTATGTACCGGCCGAATCGGCGACCCTCGGCCCGGTGGACCGCATATTCACCCGTATCGGCGCGGGCGATGACCTCGCCTCCGGCCAGAGCACCTTCATGGTCGAAATGACCGAGGCCGCACATATTCTTCACCACGCCACTGATCTCAGCCTGGTGCTGCTGGATGAAATCGGCCGGGGCACCAGCACCTACGACGGCCTGGCCCTGGCGCGGGCCTGCGCGGAACGGCTGGCCCGCGACAACCGCGCCTTCACGCTGTTTGCCACCCATTATTTCGAGCTGACGGGGGTCGCCCAGGACCTGCCCGGGGTGGCCAACATGCATTTCGACGCCACGGAATACAGCAGCGCGCAGGGGGAGGAACTCATTTTTCTGCACGCGCTGAAATCCGGCCCGGCGTCCCGGAGTTTCGGTCTGCAGGTGGCTGCGCTGGCAGGCGTCCCCAGACCGGTGCTGCGCGCCGCCCGTGGCTATCTGAACGAGCTGGAATCACGAAGCCTGGCCGACCGGGGTGCCGGCAACCAGCTCTCCCTCCTGGAAAGTCCGGTCAGCCCGCCGCCGGACGAGCCGCATCCGCTCATCGCCGCCGTGGAATCACTCGATCCGGACGCATTGTCCCCGCGCGAGGCGCTGGACACGCTGTACCGGCTGCGCGAGCTGCTCGACGCTGCCAACTGATCAGGCGCTGGCCAACAACAGCTTCACAAGCCCGACCAGTATCAGCACGAACGCGACGGTAAAGCCCAGGCCCATCAGGATGAAGTGCACCGGTTTGCCGTGCCGGAAATCACGCTCGCGATTGGCGCGGCTCTGAACACCGAAAAAGGCCGCCGCCACGCTGCCCAGCATCTGCAGGAAGCCCGGCCGGCTCGAGGCGTCGGGCGATTCGGGCTTCCGGTCGCGTTCGACCATGCGGCAAGGCCTCAATAATCCGCCAGCATGGCGGTGCTGGTTTCCACATCGTCCCGCATGCGCCGCGCCACGTCCGCCCGCACGAAATCCGCGACCTTGCCGCCCACAACCGGCACCCGCGCCTCCACGTCGTAGCCCAGCGTGAACAGACAACCGTCCGCATTGTCTTCCAGCCGCATGTTGATCGTAATCGTCACGGGCGTGCCCCGAATGACGATATCGATCCGCCCCTCGCCCAGACCGGGCTGCCAGCTGTCGCGCTGGTCGAGATTCAGCCGGTCGCCGAGGACACGCTTGATGAAGCCGGGAAACGGCGCGTTCTGCGGCGCGGCGTGCAGTACGCGGATGGAAAATCGGTCATCTTCATCGATCAGGTCAACAACTTCGATGTCGAGACTGCCCATACGCTCGTACTTGCGCACGAAGTAGTCGCGATCCGTGAACATGCGCAGCACGGTCTCCCGGTTGCGGGGAAACTGAAAGGTTTCGACGTTGGCCATTCGGCTTTCCTGACAGTAAAAGGCCGCTGCAGAAAGACTGCAGCGGCCAGACCAGACTCGACCCGTTAGCGGGAGGTACGCCGCTTCAGAGACTGCGGCGAAAAGTACTGATCGTCGTAGGCCTGCGAGAAGTCGTTGGGCTGGCCCTCGTTGATCATGGCCGTGGCGAAGTACAGACCGGATTGCAGGTCGTAGATCATCTCCGGCACGCCGCCCGCGACCAGCAGGACCGGCGACAGCACGTTGGCGGCTTCCTGGAACTTCCAGAGCTGATCACGATTGTCATAGGCGTCCACGGCGACAATATTCCAGCCGTCCTCGTCAATGTAGAAGGTCCGACGCTTGAACTGATGGCTGGTGCCGTCCCGTAGCGTGGCATCCACCACCCACACGCGATGCAGCTCGTAGCGCATGAGGTCCTGGTTCATGTGCTCCTTGCCCAGCACTTCGCCCTCGTAGCTGCGGTCGGGATCGTTGATGGAGAAGTTGTTGTACGGAATGTACATTTCCTTCTTGCCGACCAGCTTGTAGTCGTAGCGATCCATGGCGCCGTTATACATGTCCACCTGGTCATAGAACTGCTGACCGTCGGTGTTCTCGTAGGGGTTATCGTACTGCACGTTGGGCGCGCGCCGCACGCGACGCAGACCCGGGTTGTACAGCCAGGCGGAGCGGTAGCCCACGTGCTCCCACGCCAGCAGGAACTGACCGGCGTTGCGCGGCGGCGCGACGGTCTCCGACTGGTAGTAGATCATGATGTCGTCTTTGTTGTTGATCGCCTGACGTTCGCCCTTGTCCAGCAGCGTGTAGGGGAACTTGACGTTCTCGATCAGCTTGGTGATCTGCGTGGAGCCGCTCTGCTGCACGATGGCCTGATCGTTGTTGCGCTTGACCGTCTCGCCGCGCCAGCGCAGACGATGATTCCACATGGCCTCGGCGCCGTTCTTGGGAATGGGAAACGGGAAGCCGAACTCGGCATCGCGCAGACAATCGTTACAGCCGTCCAGATGCGCCGTAGTGGCGTTCTGTTTGGTGGTCTTGTACACCTCTTCCGGATAACCCACGTTGCGATGGGTCTTGTAGACCTCCATCTTGTAGTCCGGATACAGTTCGAACAGCGCCTTGTGACCCTCGGTCAGCTTGTCGGCATGCTGTTTGTAGTTGTCCTTGCTGATGGTCATCTTCGGCTTTTCTTCCAGGATCTTGCCGATGGTGTCCGGGAAGTTCTCGGCGGTCAGATCCTCGCCCTCCAGATCACCGCGCTTGCTCCACGGGTCCCAGGCCGGAATGCTGCCGTCGCTGTTACCCGACTTCACCGCGCCGACGGGCGTAAGCTCGCCGCCCAGCTTGGCGGCCTCATCGGAACTGACCTTGGCGTGGGCCGACAACGTCAGCGCAAGACTGGTTGCACCGACTATGAGTGCTGCTCTGTTCAACATGAAAAATGCTCCTGGTAGGCCTGGGAGAGATAGGACAGCTTGTAGCGACCCGGCCGTGAACGCCAACTGAACAGTTGATGCCGGCAGGCGACCAGCGAGGATACCGGGCCGGCCGTGCGCTCGGATTCGCGACAGCTTGGCTTGATTGCCACCACGGGCGCTATTATTTCATATATCAGGAAATATGACTTGTCGGATTAATCCGGATATCTACGGACCCTGGAGTCAGTCGGCGGCCTGCTCGATATAGCCGGCCAACAACGATCGGGCCTTCAGCTGCGCATTCAGCACCGCGAGCAGTACGAATACACCGCCCATGCGTCGGTGCAGGAACACGATTTCACGCGGGGGCAGCCGGAACCAGCGGGAGATTGCGGCGCGGGACACGGCGCGCGACACCCGCCAGGGCAGGTCTGAGTCGCCCCAGCAGTAGGCGCCGTCATCGGTCAGCAGTTCGTCAGGCGGATCTTCGGCAAACGGCTCGATCATGAGCATGCCGACCTGCGCGAACGCCTCGAACACATGATCCGGCGAGTGTTCGCGCAACAGCTGAATCCCGACCGCGCCCTCGATGAGCATGTCCACATCCCGGATCAGCGCGCCGCGCACGATATCCGTGTAGGCGCCCAGAAAACGCGGCGCGAACTCGCGCGTGGCGCCAAAATCCAGCAGCACGAGCTGGTCCCGACCGTTCTCGTTCACGCGCACCTTGTAATTGCCGAAATGCGGGTCGGTCTGGACCAGCGCCCAGTTGAAGAACTCGTTGAAGAACAGATCCAGCGCGGCGTAACCCAGCTGGTTGCGCCGATCCTGCGACAGCGCCTGTACCGTGTCGGACTGAACATGCAGCGCCGATTCGAAGGACGTGACGAGGACCTGGCTGGTCGAGTACTCGGGAAACACGCGCGGCACCACGAAGCGATCGTCGCCTTCCAGGCGCTTGCAGTACTCCTGGGTCATCTTCAGTTCGCGCACGTAGTCCACCTCGCGGTAGATCATCTCGCGAACTTCTTCCATCACCGCCGACAGGTCGATGCCCTTGGGCGCGAGACGGCTCAAGCGCACGATGTGCGTCATGGTCCGGATGTCGCTGTCGATGGCATCCGCCAGCTGTGGATACTGAATCTTGACGCACAGCTCGAGACCATCCGACTTGCGCACGGCGCGATGCACCTGGCCCAGCGAGGCGGCGGCCAGGGGCTCCGGATTGATGTCCAGTTCGGCGAGGCGTTCCGGACCCAGCCGCTCCTTGAGCACCGGCTGCAGGTCTTCCCAGGCCACCGGCGGGCTGTCGTCCTGGAGGCTGCGCAGGACTTCGATGGCCTCGGGCGGCATGAAATACTGCCCGTAGACCGACAGCATCTGACCCACCTTCATGACGCTGCCTTTCAACCGGCCCAGCTCATCGGCTAGATAGGCCGCCTGTTCCCGATAGAACTCGCGGTTGCGTTCCTCGCGCGAGGACTTGCTGCGAAAAAGATTGGATACGGTGTGCCCGGCCATGCTCGTACCGGCCACCAGCCCCATGCGCGCCATGGCGAAGTTGCGATCAAACGAACGGGTCTTGAGCTTGAGCGGCTTCTTCCGGCGGCCGTCGTCGTCAGCCATGCGGCGTGTCTCCGGGCTGGGAATGAACGGCGATTGTAGCAGCCGTCCGGACCGGGCCCGTCTAATGTTCCGCCGGAAACTGCCCTTCCAGCATCCGCAGTCGGCTCCGCAGCTCGCTGATCTCTTCCAGCAGCTCCAGCGCCAGACCGGCACCGGCGCGATTCACGCCCAGATCACGCTGCAGGCGACGCACGATCTGAACGCGGCGGACACACACGCCGCTGAAGCGCGGAGCCCGCGCGGCCGGGTCCAGCGGCTCGACGATGCCGTCGTCCACCAGTTCCATGATCCACTCGGCGCTGACGCCGCACAGGCGGCACAGATCCGCCAGATGCAGCGCCTCGTCGGCATCCAGCAATTCGGCCAGCGTTGCCTTGCGGGTCATGATCGGCCTCCTGTCTCCCGCGGATCGAATCCGGTGACCTCCGCCAGATTGCGATAAGCCGCCTCCACGGCCTCGCTGTCGGCCGGCGGCGTTGCCATGCGCAGGGTGACATACAGGTCACCGGGTTGTTTACCGGGCAGTCCCCGGCCCTTCAGCCGCATGCGCTTGCCGGACTCGGCGCCGGGCGGAACGCGCAGCCCCACCCGACCGCTCGGCGTATCCAGTTCGATTCGCTCGCCCAGCGCCGCCTCCCAGGGCGCAATCGGAAGCGTCATGTGCAGATCACGCCCCTCGACCGAAAACACCGGGTGCGGCGTAATGGCCACCTCCAGCAGGATATCGCCGGCCTCGGCGCCGCCACGCCCCGCACCGCCCTGCCCCCGCAGCCGAATCTGCTGGCCCTGGCCCACACCGGCCGGGATACGCACATTCAGACTGCGCTGGCGTGGCTGCCCATCCGGCCCCGTTTCGCTGACCTTGATCTGCCGTGTGCCGCCCTTGAACGCCGTCTCCAGATCAATGCGTATCACCGCGCGCTGATCGGCTCCGCGGGTCGACATGTTCCAGCCGCCACCGCGGCCGCCGAACAGGGTTTCGAAAAAGTCGCTGAACTGGGAGGCATCGCCCTGGGTAAAACCACCGCCACCGAAACCGAAACCCCGTTCGAAACCCGGCGGAGGCTGCCAGCTGCCACCGGGGCCGCCGAATCCGCCCGGGTTCGACCGGACCTGATCAAAGGCCGCGCGCTTCTCCGGGTCCTTGAGCACCTCATACGCTTCGCTGATGTCCTTGAAGCGGGACTCTGCGTCGGACTCCTTTGACACGTCCGGGTGATACTTGCGGGCGAGTTTGCGATAGACGCGGCGAATCTCGTCCTGATCCGCGTCCGGCTCCACGCCGAGTATCTTGTAGTAATCCCTGAATTCCATTGTCCTCGCCGGCCTGTACGGTTGCCTTGCGCGCTTAATTTTGGGGAATTTCGAGCCGATTCAAGCGCTCAGTCTCCGTCCGGGCTGACGTCGTCAATCAGGCTCTGAACGCGCTCACGCGAGCGCGCCGGGAAATTGGTAATCAGGCGGGTGGCGCCCAGCCGCAGCGCCCGCCGCAGCTGCGCCCGGCTGTCGCAGGTATAGGCGTGCAGCGGCAGACCCGGGGCCTGCAGCCGCGCCTTGTGCCGCAGCCCGAAGCGGTTGATGCCGATGTCCAGTGCGTGGATGCCCGCCATGCCGGGCGAGAGCCGACGCAGCTCTCGCGGACCGCCCACATTGCGCACGCAGTGCAGCGCCGGCACTGCATCGGCCGCCCAGGCCAGCGCTTCATCGTGAAAGGACAGCAGGCTGACGCGGTCAACGCCGTTCAGTTTTGCCGCCACCTGCTCGCACAGCTGCCGGTGCCGATCGACGGCGGCGCCTTCAGTGAGCTTGATCTCCACGCACAGCTGCGTGCGGCCTGCAAACGCAGTCAGGACCTCATCCAGCGTCGGCACACGCAGCCCTGCGTGCTGCGCGGAAAACCAGCCTCCCGCATCCAGGGCCTGCAGCTCAGCCGCCGTACGGTCCGCAATGCGGGCCCGGCGCTCACCGAGCTTGCCCAGATGCTCGTCGTGAAAAACCATCACCACGCCGTCGCTGGACAACTGCACGTCCAGCTCCAGGCCGTCCGCCCCTTCCGCCAGTCCCGCGTTAAAGGCCGCCATGGTATTTTCAGGCCAGGCGTGGCTGGCGCCCCGATGCGCGATGATCTCGGGCATGGCGATCGGCATCGTTTAGCGAAGCCGTCGACGAATCGAGGCCGGCTGAAAATCCTCCGGCGCGTACTGGCCGGTGGAAAAACGCGTCTGTCCGGACTCGTTGGTCAAACGCTCGGCCAGGTAGCGGCCATCGCGCAGATCGAAGATGAACACCGGCGCCGTGAAGCTCAAACGCGACCCGGCGTACTGCGCGATATGACCCTCCTGGAAGCGCCACAGCTCGCCGGCCTCGTCGTAGTTGTCCACCATGAGAATCGACCAGCTGTCCTCGTCCAGATAGAACACCCGCTTACCGAACTGATGATCGGCGCCGCCGCGTTCAGTGGCCTCGATGACCCAGACCCGGTGCCGCTCGTAGCGCATGGCCTGCGGATCGGGGAAGCGCCCCTGCAGCAGCGTCGAATAGGTCAGCGACGGATCAAGCAGCTTGTACCCGTTGTAGGGCACGATCATTTCCCGGCGGCCCACCAGCCGCCATACATAGCGGTCGAACGAGCCGTTGTACATGTCGATCTGGTCGACGAACTGCAGGTTTTCCGTATTCGGCATGGGGTTGTCGTAGCCCACCGGCGGAATACGGAACAGCCGCTGCGTGCCGGGTACGCCAAACCAGATGCGCCGCTCGCCTTCCCGCTTGTTCATGGTCTCGTGCACCAGCGCCGTCCCGGTTGGCCGGCCATCGACATTCAGATAAGCCAGATACAGGGCGATGATGTTGTCATCGATGTCGGCCGGTCGGTTCAGGTTGCCGTAGCCAAACAACACCTCTTCCACGCTGTTGTACAGGCGAACATCGCCGTTTGGCGCGACCACGGCCTTCCTGGAACGCGATTCGAAGTCGCTGCCGCGATACCGCAAGCGATGGTTCCACATGGCCTCCACGCCGGTATTGGGCCGTCTGAACGGCACGCCCAGCCGCGCCCCGGTGAGCGAATCGGGATCGAGCAGACGGGCCCGCGACTGATTCGCCAGGCTGGCGCGGTAGATCGCGTCGGGAAATGCCGCGCTGCGACGCGTGGGATAGACCGGCATGCGGTAATCGGGATAGCGCCGGAACAGGGCCAGATGCCCTGCCGAGAGCTGGTCGCGATGGGCGTCCAGGTTATCCCGCGTGATGGTGAACGCGGGCGAGTCCGCGCCATGGGGATTGCTTCCCGGCCCGGCAGATCGGTCTGCCGCCAGCCCGCCGCGCCAGGGAGGAATGCTGCCGCTGGCGTTGCCGGCCAGCACGGCGCCCACCGGGGTGAGATGGTCGCCGGCATCCGGCACACCCTCCGGCAGCGCGACCGGCGCCGTCTCGCCGGTTGCCGACGTCTGCTGCGCCCCGCTCTCGCCGTTTGCCGCATCCGGAATACCACCGGATTGACCGCCGCCGGCCAGACCGCGATCGTCGCTGGCGCCAGCCATCCCGGCGAGACCGGCAATTTCCACGGGCGCGAATCCTTCCGGACGCGCGTCCAGGAACTCGAGCCACTGACCCGCAAGACTCGCCACTTTGGAATAGCCGCGCGCCTTCGAGAACGCGCCACGGGCTTCGGCATCCTGCGACAGCTGGTAGTGCGCCAGCGCCTTGGACATGTACAACTCGCCGGTACGGCTGCCAATCCCGCCACGATTCAATGCCGCCTGAAAGGCCTCCACGGCCTTGTCCCAGTTCGCCAGATCCATATGCAGCTGGCCGAGCTGGCTGAACAGTTCGGCGCTGCCGGTCAGATTGGCTGCCTGCTTGAGCGGTGCCAGCGCCTGACCGAATTCCTCGGCTTCCGACCAGGCGGCCGCCAGCAGCTGGTAATTGTCGGCCGCAGCGGGGATCTGGCCGGACGACATCCAGCCCTCGAGGCGCTCCGCAGCCACGTACGGCACGCCGGCCTCCATGTAGGCGCGGATAAGTTGCAGCCGTCGGTCGGAAGAATTCAGCAGGCCCAGCCGTTCGGCCACCTGCAGCGTGGCGGCCGCTCGGGCGTCGTTGCCGGCGCGGGTTTCGATGGCAGCCAGTTGCAGCAGATAGCCCGGGTCACCAGGATCGAGCTCCAGCAGCTTTCGCAGCACGCCGGCGGCCTTGTCGTAGTTGCCGGACTTCATGAACACGGCCAGCTGGAGGCGATAGAGCGCCTCGCCCCGGCTCCCGGGCACCGAGGCGTACTGTAGCGGGCGCACGGCCTTGTCCCACTGCCCCAGCTGCGCGTAGGCGTTGCCCAGCGCCAGCCAGGCCTCGCCGTCGATCCCGTCGGGCTTGCCACCACCCCGCAGCAGGGGCGCCATGACGTCCACGACCTTGCGGTGCTGGCCGTCGGCTGCGTACAGCCGGCCGAGGGTGGCGCGAATTTCCTCGTTGGCCGCGCCGGACAACGCATCGGTATCCAGCGCCTGCTGCAGATAGTTTCTGGCCTTGCCCGTGTCGCCGCTACTGGCCGCCTCGCTGGCGAGATGGCGCAGCGTCAGCGCGCGGGCGTAGCTGTCGCCCGGCATGTTCTGCAGTTCGCGCTCCAGGTCGGCTGCAGTTTTCTGCTCGGCCTCGCTGGCGGGCACCTCCTGCACCTGTGTGCGGTACTGCTGCGCCAGCACGGGGCTAGCGGCAAGCAGCAGCAGTGTGAGGAAAAGAAGCCGCATCAGTCCCAGTTCAGCTTGCAGTCCTTGAGCTCGAATTCGAACTTCCAGGACACGCCAAAGGCCTTGCCCTTGTCGTTCTTCTGATAAAGCCAGTGCTGCAGGCTCTCGATCATGGGCTGTTCAAACAGCCCGCGGGGTTTGGCATCGATGATGCGAATGTTGGTGACCCGGCCACGGTCGGTCACATTGAAATTCGCCACCGCATAACCTTCCACGTTGCGCTCGCAGGCCTCGCGCGGAATCTGTGGCCGGGCCGTGGATAGCGGCACGAGATCGGGCCCGCCGCTGCCCGAGCCCTCGCCGCGGCCGTAGCCTCCGCCGCTGCCGCCGCCAGAGCCGCCACCCGATCCGCCCGAGCCAAAGCCGCCAAAACTCTTGCCCAGGGCGCCCGAGGCCGACACGCGCGCGTCGAACTCGATATCCGGCAGGGCATAGTCGGAATCCGCCCGCGGCGCCGGCACGGGGATGCCGCTGGGCCGGTCGAGACCGGGCACCGGGGGCGGATCACGCGGGGCCGGGCTGCCGCCGCCACCAGCGGTGGTCTGCGCGGGGTCAGTCTGCGGCGCCGGCGGCTTGTCCAGCCGCATGATCTTGACGGCCGGCTTGTCCTTCTTCTGCTCATCCTCGCGATCGGGCGGGGCCACCAGCCACTGCATGAGCCAGAACAGCCCCAGTGCGACCAGCAGCGCAGCGCCCAGCGACAGGCCGAAGCGCATCAGCGACGCTCTCCCGCGCCCCGGGTCGGCCGGTCAGTGAACGAGGCCAGAAAAAACATCACTCCGGCTTCGCGGCGATGGCCATGTCGTCAATGCCCGCCAGCCGGACCTGATCCATCACGCGCACCAGCAGACCGCTGGGGGCCTGTTCGTCGGCCTGGATGATCACGGCCGCATCCGGTGTTTCCGCCTTCAGCCGCTCGACGGTGGCGCGCACGGCGCGCACGTCAACCGCGCGCCGGTCGATCCAGACTTCACCCGCCGGGTTCAGGCCGATAAGGATATTGTTGGATTCGCGCTGCTCGGTCGTGGCCGCCGTGGGCTGATCCACCGTAATGCCAGACTCCTTGACGAAAGACGTCGTCACGATGAAGAAGATCAGCATGATGAAGACGATGTCCAGCATCGGCGTCATGTTGATCTCGCTCTCCTCGCTCTCGTCCGCGTCGATACTCCGGCGGCGCCTCATGAACCGAGCCTCCCGGCCGCCTGTCGGCCATAGGGCAGGCGGTCGGCCAGACGCCGCGCTTCCCGGTTGGCGAGACGGGGAAAACGGCTCGCGAAATACAGACCCGACAGCGCCACCACCATGCCGGCCATGGTGGGTACGGTGGCCTGGGAGACGCCGGCCGCCATGGCGCGCGCATCGGACGTGCCCTTGAGCGCAACCACGTCGAATACAGCAACCATGCCGGTCACGGTCCCGAGCAGACCCAGCAGCGGGCAGATTGCCACCAGCATCTGGATGGCCGGCAGACCGGCGCGCAGCTCCACGCGGGACTGCGAGATGAGCAGCCGGCGAATGGCCTGCGCCCGCCAGGATTGATGATCACTGCGCGACTGCCATTCGGTTTCGCGTCGCCGGTTGCGCCGCGGCGCGATGAACCGGAAGAAGAACAACCGCTCGAGAATCAGGGTCCACAACAGCAGCGTGACCGCCAGGATGGCCCACAGCGTCGGCCCGCCGGTGTCGATGAAACCGGCGAACCACTCCGGCAGCGGCGGCAGCAACGCCAGCCAGCCCAGCAGCGGCTGCAGGCTCTCATTCATGCTGATCACGCCCCGCATCCGGTGTTTCCAGATAGCGCGCCAGCAGACCGGCGCTCTGTTCGTCCAGCACCTGAATCAGCCCGCGGCTGCGGGCCACCAGCAGACTGTGGGCAAACAGCAGGGGAATGGCCGCGATCAGCCCGAGTACCGTGGTCACCAGCGCCTGCGAAATGCCGCCCGCCATGAGCTTCGGGTCTCCCGTGCCGAACAGCGTAATGGCCTGGAAGGTCGCAATCATGCCGACCACCGTGCCCAGCAGACCCAGCAGTGGCGCGACGGCCGCCAGCAGCTTGACCAGCCCCTGGCCGCGCTGCAGACGGGGTACCTCGCGTAGCACGGCCTCGTCGAGCATCAGCTCGAGTGTCTCGGCGTCTTCGGTGTTCGCCTCACGGGCCGACTGCAGCACGCGGCCCAGGGGATTACCGGGCCTGGGGTCGGACAGCGATTTCAGCTGGGCCCGCACCCGTGCACCGGTGATCACCAGACGCACCAGCTGCAGCAGCGCCAGCACCACGCCCAGCAGCCCCAGGCCGATGATGACGGCGCCGACTCCCCCGCCCTGCCTGACCCGCTCAATCAGGCCGGGCTTTTCAACCAGCAGCTCGAGCACCGAGCCGCGGGTCGGATCGATGGCCAGGCGCTGCAGGCCCTGCTCGGCCTCATGGAAGGCTTCGGCTTGCGCACGAACACCGGCGCCCGGCTGGCGCGCCAGCACCTTCAGCCCCGCGCCGGGCAGGTATTGCAGATAGTCCGCCCCCACGACGGCCGTGAAGGGGCCTACCCGCGCCACCGGCCTGGACTCGGCGTTACCTTCAACACCGATGACATCGGCTTCAAAGCGGCTGACCTTGCCGGTCTCGGTCATTTCCTGCTGCAGCAGGTACCACATGTCCTCAAGTTCGGTGGCGGTCGGAATCTGGTCACCCGCGGCCAGTTCGGACAACCGGCCGACACGCGCCGGAAACTCGGCCGAAATGATGGAGTCGTCCGCCACGGCCTGCAGATCACCCGCTGCCTGGCGAACTACGGCCACCAGCTGATTGAGATCACCCGCCTCCTCGTTGAGCCGATTCGACAGTGTCGTCAGTTCCTTCTGCAGGGCATCGAATTCGCCCTGCAGCGACTGGCTGCGCTTTTCCTGTACGCCGAGTTCGGCGCGGGCCTTGCGGAGCAGTTCCGCCTGCTCGTTCCGATTATTGACGAAGCGCCGCTCCCGCTCGGTATTCACCTGCTGCTGCTGTTTCTGCGTCTGGCGTATCTCGCCCAGCAGGGCGTCCAGGTCGGGGGCGGCCTGGGCCGTCAGGCTCGTCGTCAGCAGTAGCGCCGTTACCCAGGCCTTCATGGCTGCTCACCGTCGTCCGCCACGCGCGGCGCCGGCACGGCAATCTCGACGAGCTGCGGCGCCGCCACGTCGCGGGCGACGCGGATGCCGCGCCGGATCGCGTCGCGGTAATCACCATCGAGCACGCGCCATTCGCCGGCTTCGCGATCCCAGTAACCGGCTTCGGCCTCGTCCGGCGTCAGATAAAACAGCATGACCCGACCCACGCGCAGGAATTCGACCAGACGGCTGCCTTCGCCGCTTGTCCGCGGAATTTCGCCGCGATAAGTGCCCATGGTGCGGCCGTATTCAGCCTCGGCCTGATAGGCCTCCAGCACCTTCCGATATTTTTCGGCCAGCGAGGTCTCGGGGTCGCTCATGGTCTGGCGCAGGTCGTCGATTCGCGCCTGGCGCTCGCCGGCGCGAAAAGGCAGATCGGCTTCGATGAAGCGCGCCAGTCCGTCGATCATGCGCAGCGTCAGCGGCTCGATTTCCTCGCCCAGACCGCCCACGTCCTCAATACGCGCGGCCAGCCGGTCGCGCCGGCCACGCTGCTCCGAGACGATCCGCTCGAGCTCGCGGTTGTAGACCTGAAGCTGCTGTGTCTTGCGAATGGCCTGCCGGTAGTTCTCCAGCATCTCGCGCGTCTGCTCGGACAACTGGTCGATCTTCTGCTGTGATCGCGCCGACGACTGCACCGTATCGGACGCCGTATCCAGACTTTTCTGGACGTCGCTCTGCGCCACCGCTGTCAGCGGCCAGGCACAACTGCTTGCGAGCAGCAGCACCGAGGCTGTCGAACGGATTCGCCTCTGGAAATCAGGCAATGGGGTTCTCCTCTCCTGCATGCCGACCGCCGCCACGATCAGCCCGTCATCCGGCGTCAATCTTAACAGTTTGCTTTCCCGATTTAGGACAGCGCTAGCCCGGATATTTCATGGGGGATCGCGAGTGAATTGCGAATTCGCAGCAAGTAGCGCGCCGGCCTGGAGCGTAAAGCCTAGCGCCAGCTAGGGTTTTAGCGAAGGCCAAGCGATACGCCGCGCCCCCGTAATCCACACGGCGCAAAGCGCTGCGATAGATTGGCGCGGAATCCACACTGTACCGACCAAAATGCTCCTAAAACTGCTTATTTCGGAGGCGTATCAGTTGTTTACACGCCCGCGCCAATCGCCCTCGTGAATATCCGGGCTAATGCCGCAAACGTTCGGTCACCTGCGCCAGGCGCTGCGCCTGAATGCGATTCAGGTTGCGAAACGCCAGGGCCGCCGTGCGGGGGCTTCGCTTGCGCAGGCGTTCGAGATCACGCGCGCCAAAGCGCAGCAGGCGGCCGTCGGTCACGGCCTCGACATTGGCGGTGCGACGGCTGGAAAAATGGCCCACTTCACCGAGCACGGCGCCGCGCTGCAGGCGCGCCAGCTCTATCGCCTGACCCTCGCGATCCACCCAGACACGCAGTTCGCCGTCGATCACGACATACATCTCGCTGCCCTGCTCACCCTCACGCAGTACGCACTCTCCCGCCCGCACCGGCTCCAGGTTCGCAATGAGCGCGAACAGGCGTGCCCGACGCAGGCTCATGTCCTCGAACAGTGGAATCGACGCCTGTGGCCGCTCACCCAGGTCCAGGCGCAACACGTCCCAAAGCGTGACGATCCGCACGCCCGCCGCCAGCGCCGGCGTGAAGGTGACGTCGATGATCCACGCAATTCCCAGCGTGAATGCGGCCAACGCGCCGAACTGGGCCTGGTTCTGCAGGCTGCTGAAGCTCAGCGCGATGAAGCCGGCTATGAGCGCCGCAGAGCTGTAGGTCACCGGCCGAAGCACGCTGCGCAGCGCGCTCACGGTGGCGCGGCTTTCGCTGGCCAGCCGCCGCGCATCCTGGTTGAAGCGGGCGAAGTAGTAGAGCGTGTCGTCCACCGCAATCCCCAGCACGATGCAGGCGACCAGGCTGGTGGTCGGGTTGAGCGGAATACCCGAATAGCCCAGCACGCCGAAATACACCAGCACCGGAATGACGTTTGGCACCAGCGCCAGCGCACCGCTGCGGGCCGATGTGAACAGCCCCCACAGCAGCAGGAACACCACCGCCAGCGCGACGCCCACGGTCAGGAACTGGCCCCCGGTAATCGCGTCCACCGCATCGCTGACCAGCACGGGCGTCCCCGTGACCCGGCCGCTCATCTCCGGATCCAGCCCTGCCAGTTCCGATTCCACCGCATCCACCAGGCTTGCGATGCTGGCGCTGTCGCTCACTCGAGCGTTGAGCAGGATATGCGCCTTGCCAAAGCCGCGGTCCACGAAGGTCGACAGCGCATCCGTGCTGCCGAACAGCAGGGTCTGGCGCACGGCGGTTTCCGTGTCGGGGATGCGATAGTGCGCCGCCTCGCCATCATGCAGCGCGCGATTGAGCACCTTGACCATGTCCGCCACGGATCGGCTGTAACCCACGTCGGGATGCTCGGCCAGCCGCGCCTGCAGATCGGCCAGGCGACGCAGCTTGTCCGGCTGGGCGAAGCCGCCGGAGTCGCTGGTTTCCAGCATGATGGACAGCGGCGTCGCGCCCGAAAAATCGCGATTGATCGTTTCGTGATCCACCCGCACCGGCGCGTCGGCGGCAAAGCCGCGAATATAGTCGGTGTTGGCCGTAATGCCCGGCATGCCCAGCAGAGCAATCACGCAGACAATTGCGCCGGCGGCCAGTATGGTCTGCCGATAGCGGGCGTTGAAATGCCCCAGCCGGACCGCCAGCCGCATGAACTGCCGCCGACCGGGCGGGCGCTTGAGCGCGCGGCAGCCGGACAGGCTGAACAGGGCCGGCAGCAGCGTCAGCGACAGCAGCGCCGTGAGCACAATGCCAACCGCGGCGAGCCAGGCGAAATCGCGCACGGCGGTCAGCGGTGACAAGGCGAGCGCCAGAAACCCCGCTGCGGTGGTCATGGCGGTGATCAGAAGCGGCACGGCCACTTCCCCGATAGCGTTGCGCACCGGCCGGTCGTGGTCGGCATGGCGCAGGATGCTGTTGACCATGTGCAGGCTGTAGGCGAGCCCGATCGTGATGACCACCGGTGGCACCATGGCGGTAATCAGATTCAGCTTCCGCCCGGTCAGCACGATGAAGGCCAGCATGAGCCACAGCGCCAGGCCCAGCGTCGCCATGGGAATCACCAGGCCCCGTACGCTGCGGAAGCCGACTGCCAGGAATAGCGCGATAAAAACGAAGATGGCCGGAATCACGCGCCGCAGTTCGCGCACCAGCGCGTCCGACGTGGCCGCCTTGAGCACCGGCGGGCCGGCATACCGCGCCGCCATGCCGGGCGCCTTGTCCGCCACGATTTCACGCACCTGCGACAGCAGCAGGCCGCCGGCCTCGTTCGCTTTGCTCAGATAGACCACGATCGTGGTGGCGTCACCCTGACGAGTGACCAGGCTGTCGCGATAAAGCGGGTTGTCCAGCGCAGCACGCTTGAGCGCGCCGGGCTCGAGCGCGGCCTGCGTGAAGGGCGTCATGTTCAGCTCGTCATCGCGCGCGGCCAGCACGGGAGCCGTATCCAGTGACCAGACGCGCGCCACGCCCGGCAATGTCTGAAGCGCCTGCGTGATCTGCCCGATCGCCTGAAGGCTCGCAGCGCCGAACAGCTCGTCCGGATACAACGCCACGATGATCGCCTCGGTCTCCCCGAAATGACGATTGACGCGGTCCAGGTTATCGCGCGCCTGGCCGGACACCGGTAGCAGGGCCTGCACCGACGGATTGATGCTCAGCCGCCACTGACCTTCGGCCCAGTCGTACAGCGCCAGGGTGGCCAGCGCGCCCAGCAGGCACCAGGTCACCAGCACGACCACCGGCCGCGAGTCAATCCATTGCGCGAGATACTGCCCCATCTGTCGCGGTGCTGACGCCGTTTCAGTACTGCGGCAGCAGCCAGCCTACCGTGGCCGCGAGATAGAAACTCGCCCGGTTGAATATGGCGTTCGAGACGCCCTCGTCGTATTCCACATCCAGCAGGGTCATCAGGGTGTGGGTATTGCGCACGTGATCGTCCATTCGCAGTTCACGCGCCATCCAGCGCCCTTCGATTTCCTGCAGGGAATCCACCCTGGCGGCCAGCGTCTTCACATGCCGCGCACCCGGCTCGTAGAACTCGGCCTCGAGCGCCACGCAGGTCTGCTGATCCACGGCAAACACGATGCGGTCATAGCCGCTGTCGTCATTCTCGCCCGGCCGCAGCTCCAGCCGATGCACGGCGCGACCGTCCATCTCGGCGTTGTCCAGCAGCGTGACCTCACCGCCGGCAGACACAGCCCGCAGCTGCTTGATGTCCTCATAGCTGAAGTCGGTGTTGAGCATGCCGCTGGAGGCCTGCTTGCCGGAGATACGCCGCGTGCGGCCCACCGTGGGCAAATACAGATGCAGCGCGTCGTGATTCTTCCTGTCGATCATGAGATAGCTCACGCCCTCCAGCTCCAGCGGGGCGCGCACCTGCAATGTGGCCCGCGTTTCGTCCGCCGAATAGCGCTTGAGGAAGAAGCGACTGCGGATGCGCTGACTGTTGCCGTCCACGTCCACGGCCCGCATCTCGACGTTCTGCACCATGGTGGATTCCGGCAGATTGGCCCGCGAACAGGTCCGAACCTCCTCGGCCGTGCGCGGCTTCGCCGGCGCGTGGGCGCTGACGAGCATGCCCGCCACAACGGTAGCCAGGGTGATGATCTTGTTCATGCAGTATCCAGTTTTTCCGCCTGTTCCAGAGCCAGCCGTGCCCGCGCCGGCGCGCCGAACTGTTCAAACAGCGACGCTGCCTGTGCGAACGCCGTGCGCGCGGCGGCGCGATCCCCCGCCTGCATATGGTACTCGGCTCGAAGCAGGTGCATCGGGGCGATAAAGAATCGGGCGCCGGTACGCGTCAGCAAAGTCGTAATGGACTTCTGCAGCGTGATCAGTTGCGCCGCGTCCGTTTCCGTCGCCAGCAGGCAGTCCGCAAGCACCAGTCGGGCGCGCAGGGCCCAGAGGTCGGCGGCCATCGCGTCGGCCTGCTCGACAGCCTGCCTGGCGTGCATCAACGCGCTGTCCTTGCGCCCGGCCTTCAGCAGCACGGCTGCGCGCAAGGCCTGCAGCAGTGGGGCGAAGGGGTGGCCCTGGCGACCGGGGGTCGCATATGCATCGCCCCGGTCAAGCGCGTCGAGCGCCTGCTCGAAATCACCCCGCAGATAACAGGCGGAGGCCTGCGCCCGCCAGGCCAGCGCAAGAAACAGCGGGCTGCCGAAGGCTTCGGCTTCCTCAATCGCCACGCGCGCATCGTCCGCGGCGCCGTCGGGATCGCGGGCGAGGTAGGCCAGATCGACCCGGTTCGAATGAATCCAGCTGCTGCGCTGCTCCTCCCGGCGGGCCACGGTGAGCGCATCGGCCATATCACGGCGGGCGGTGCGCAGATCACCCCGGGCGGCAAGGAACATGGCACGCAGCGCGCGCGACAGGAAATTTTCCTGCGTCAGCGGGCCACGGCTCCAGGCTTCGGGGCTGAGCTGCTCCAGCGCGTCCAGACCGGACTGCAGCGCGCCCGCGACGAAGAACACGTTGAGTAGCGGCAGGCGAAACCGGCCCAGCAAGGCCCGGCCTTCGGGCCCCGTCGCGGTGGCGATGGCCTGCCTTACCCGCATCAGCGCCTGGTCGGTGTGGCCGCGATTGAGCAGCACCGACGCGCGCGAGAGCAGCAGCTCGGCGTACTCGTTGGGCCGCGCATGATCGGCACAGAGCGCCTCGGCGACCTGCCAGGCCTGATCGACCTCGTCCGGCTCGACACCAATCAGTGCGGCCACACGGTTGATGCCGGCCCGGGCCCGGATCCTGTGGGCGGTTGCCGAGGCGGCGTGCGCCGCCGCATCGGCCCATTCGCGTGCCCGGCGGTAACACTCCAGCGAGACGCGCAAATCCTGCTGACCGGCCAGCAGACCCGCCTCGATCGACCAGGCCGCAGCGATCTCCGGCCGCCCCGCCAGCCCATTGTGCCGGGCAATCTGCGCGGCTTCATCTGCCATGAGCTGTCTGTCCGCTATCGTTTCTTCAAGCCAGACGGCAGCCTGCAGATGCAGCGCGCGCCGGGCGCTTTCCAGCTGACCGTCATAGGCGACCTCCCGCAGCAGTGGATGCACGAACTGCAGCCGGCCCGGGCGAGCGCGTTGCAGAAAACCACCGTCAAGCAGCGCCGCCAGACAGTGTTCCGTTTCCGGGGCCAGCGCCGAGAGCATCCGGCTGTCGGGCTCCATACCCAGCACCGACGCCACATACAGCACGCCGCGCGGCGCCGGATCGAGACGGTCGATGCGCGCTGCCAGCAGGGCCTGAATGGAGGGCGGCAATGTATCCGGCACGTCGCCGTCCCGCAGGTCTCTCGCGCCGATGGGCCCGGCGAGCAGGCCCCGGCTTTCCAGGTCGCGAATACATTCCTCTACATAGAGCGGGTTGCCGGCGGCCCGCTTCACGATGCGCTCGCCCAGGGCCTGCAGAGCGGGTGCCGGGCCCAGCAGCCGGGTGGCCAGCTGGCGACAGTCGTCATCGCCGAGAGCCGAAAGACGAATCACGTCGTCTGCCGCGCGGGACGCCCAGACCAGCGTCGCGTCGGGGCGGTGGTTGTAGATCAGCAGCAGCGGGGCCTGAAGTCCCCGTTCCGAAAGATGCCGGAAGAACATTCCGCTCTGGGCATCCGCCCACTGCAGGTCATCCACCACGATCACGGCTGCGGCATGCCGATGCACGAGCACCTGACTGCACAGCGCCAGCAGGCGGGCCATCCGGTCCTCGGGCGCCACCGAGGGCGCGTCCGAATCGGCCGCTTGCAAACCCAGAAACTCGTGCAGCAGCGGCGCTACGCCCGGCTGGGTGTGGCCTTCCGATGACAGCGCATCGGTAATCTTGCGCCGGGCACGCGCCGGCGGATCATCCCGGTCGATATCGAAAAAGCCGCGCACAAGCTGCTGCACCGGACCGTAGGCGAGCGCCTGTTCAAAGGGTGGACAGGTCACGTGAATGGTGCGCGCGCCGTCGCGCCGCGCGAGCTCCGTAAATCGGCGGCACAGCCGGCTCTTGCCGATACCGGCCTCGCCCTCCAAGACGACCAATCGTCCACGCCGGCCTTGCCGCAGGCAAGACAAATGATCGGCGAGCTGTTCAAGCTCGTGGTCGCGCCCGGTAAACGGCGAGAGCCCTCGCCGCTCGGCCCACTGCAGCCGATCGCTCAGGGCATGCTGCCCGGTCAGCTCGAAGACGGCCTGCGGCTGCGCCACGCCCTCCAGTCGCATCGGGCCCAGTTCGCGCATCAGGAAATACCCGTCCAGCCAGGCGGCCGTGTGATCGGTCAGATAGACGCTGCCCGGTTCGGCCATGGCTTCCATTCGGGCGGCCAGGTTTACCGTATGGCCCTGAGCGGTGTAGTCCATGCGCAAATCATCGCCGATGGCGCCCACCACAACACCGCCGGAATTCAGGCCGATGCGCAGCGAAAGCGTCAGGCCGCTTTGCGGCTGCAGATCCTCGGCGTAGCGGCGAACGGCATCGCGGATGGCCAGAGCCGCCGCGGCCGCGCGGCGCGCGTGTTCCTCCAGTGCCAGCGGCGCACCGAACAGGGCCATGATGCCATCGCCGGTGTATTGATTGACCGTGCCACCGGCCCGATGCACCTCGGCGGTCAGAATCCTGAATAGCCCGTCGAGGATGGCGTGCCAATGCTCGGCGCCGGCCCGTTCGGCCAGTCGGGTTGAGCCCACCACATCGGCAAACAGCACGGTGACCTGTTTGTGCTCGCCCTGCGTGACCGCCGTGCGCTGGCGCAGATGATTCCGCAGGTGCGCCGGCGTATAGACCATCTGCGCCGGTCGCGGCGCGCCGCCGCCCAGGCTCACGCCGCACTGATTGCAGAAGCGCGCATCACCGGGATTGTCGTGCCGACAGGCTTCACAGCGAACGGTCACAACCGCATCAGGCATGTCTACACTCGCGACGCTGCCGGCCAGAGGCTTTCATTTGGCCCGTCCCCCATGACGTTGCAACTGGCTTTACCGCAGAATACGTCACCTTGGAAACCGCGGACAGGCGTCATGGTCGAACAAACGGTTCTTGGGGTGTTCTTTTTTCTGCTGGTGGGGCACGCGCTGGGCGACTTTGCCCTCCAGACCGACTGGATGGTGCGGCACAAGAATCATCGCGAGCCGCCGCCAGAGAACAGCTGCCGGCATCCCCGCCACATCTGGATTCACCTGTTGACTGCGCACGCGCTTGTGCACGGCGGCGCGGTGGCGCTGACTACCGGCATGGTCGGCCTGGGCATTGCCGAAACATTGGCGCACTGGCTTATCGATTACGGCAAGTCCGATGGCCGCTACGGCTTTCACGTCGACCAGTTGCTCCACCTGGGCTGCAAGGCGGTCTGGCTGATGATCTGGATCGTGGCTGGCTGAGGAGGCGCCGATGCTGGTGATCATGCCCGATATTCGCGCCTTCTGGCGCCGCCAGGTGCTGCGCGGCACCCGCAACAGCATGGACTACCCTGCGCGGCGCCGCGTCATCCTGGTTAACCAGGGCGCTTTGCTAGGCATCCTGATTTCGCTGTTCTACACGCTGGCGGCGGCGACCTACTCGCCGCGGGTACTGTGGCCGCTGATTCTTTTCATTCCGCTGGAGATGGCGGGCTTTGCGCTGGTGCTTTGGCTCAACAAGCGCTACTGGCATACCGCCGCGCGGGCGGCCTCGATTTTCGTGCCGGCGGCCCTGATCGTCATGGCCGCCTGGATGCTGGGCAACGGCGTAGGCGCGCAGCTGTACTTCTTCGTGCTCTGGACGGTGGCTTTCCTGCTCTACAGCCGCGAAGAGCGCTGGCTGTTTCTTCTGGCCGCCAGCATCTGGATCGGCAGCTACATCTGGATTCAGCTGTCCTTCGGTACACCCTATCTCACGTTGCCCGAAGCGGAGCGCTTCAGCGCCATTGTCTTCACGTTGAATGCCATCGGCAGTTTCGCCCTGCTGGGCGCCGTGCTGTCGCTGTTCTACGGCGAAATCCGCCGCACGGAGACCGAACTGCAGCGGCAGTACCGGCTTTCCGAGGATCTGCTGGCCAACATCCTGCCCGCCCGCATCGCCGAGCAGCTCAAGGACGGACCGGAAACCGTGGCGCAAGGCTTTTCCAACGTGACGCTGCTGTTCGCCGATATCGTCGGGTTCACTCGCCTGGCCGAAAAACTCTCGCCGCGGGAAGTGGTCGACCTGCTCAACCAGATCTTCTCCCGCTTTGACCTGCTGACCGAGCGCCTGGGCCTGGAGAAGATAAAGACCATCGGTGACGAGTACATGCTGGCAGGCGGGCTGCCCGAGCCCCGTCGCGGGCACGCCGCGGCGGTGGCCGAGGCTGCGCTGCAGATGATGGAGGCCATCGAAACTATCAACCGCAAGACCGGTCGCAACCTGGACCTGCGTATCGGCATTCACAGCGGCGAAGTCGTGGCGGGGGTGATCGGCTCGAGGAAATTCAGCTATGACGTCTGGGGCGACACCGTGAACACCGCCTCACGCATGCAGTCGCAATCGGTCCCGGGGCGCATCCAGGTATCGCAAGCCGCCTACGAGCGCCTGCAGCATGCCTTCGAGTTCAAGCCCCGCGGCAGCCTCCGGGTACGCGGCAAGGGCCGCATGAAGACCTGGTATCTGGAGGCACGCAAGGTCGAACTGGACGAGCCCGCCGTCAGCGAGTGATCAACGCGGCAGTGTGGCCGCCCGCGCCAGTACCGCTTCCGGCTCGATGTCGCCGGGAGCATCACCGTAGAGCAGTGCGTCCGACCCCAGCTCGGAGAAATCCTCCCCCTGCCAGAATGCAGCGGACAGGCCGCCACCCAGCCGCGTGCCGCCGTCGCTGAAACCGTTGGCGAAGGCGCCAGGCGGCAGCTGCGGCAACAGCAGCAGATCCACCGACGCCTCGGCTGCGGTGGACGGTGCCATGCCCCCGTCGACACGCAGCATGCTGTGCCAGCGATAATGCCGTGCCGTGGACACAATGGCGCCGAGGGTGTCGAGCTCGTCCTCGGCCTCGGCTTCACTGGCCTCGCTGCGAAGCATGATCCCGCTGAATTTCTGTTCGGAGAACTGCCGCAGAAAATTGGCCAGCGCAGCGCCCGCGTCGTCCATGTCGTCAAAGCCCAGTGGCTCGTCGCCGGCGGCGCCGCAGCGCCGCAAAAGCGTAGCGGGAGACGGCAGCCCCAGCACCAGATCAACCCGACCGCCCAGCGTGTGCTCGGCGGCCTTGGCGATGTCCTGTGCCGACCGGATGACCGCATCGGACTCAAGCAGATCCTCGGCAGCCGAGAGCGGATCATCGGCATCCGGCGTCAGCGCATCCCCCAGCAGCAGGGCGGACAGATCGACGGTCAGCACGGCCGATTTCAGCGCCGCGTTGGCCTGAGACAGATTGGCGACCACCGACGAGGTATCGGCCATCCAGTCGGCGTCGCCGCCGGCAAACGCCTTGGCGGCGTAACCGGCCGGCTCGATCCAGACCAGCGGCCCCCGCTTGCCTTCGAGAAAATCCGACAATGCGCTCATGTAATTCCTGCTCCTCGACTTATTGACTGCTGCCGGGTTATCGCCGACCCGGTTACGGGCGCCCGGAAAAGACCGGCTTGCGCTTCTCAAGAAACGCGCTTATGCCTTCCCGACCATCGGCGCCGCCGCCCACGGCACAGATGTTGTCGCTCTCCGACTGGAGCTGTTCAGACCGATCCCGGCCAGTGCTTTGCTCGAGCAGACGCTTGACTCGCCCGAAGGCCTGCGTCGGCCCCTGCGCCAGCCTGCCGGCCACGGTCGCGACAGTTTCCTCCAGCGCCTGCGCGTCGGCCACGCAGTCGTTGAGCAGACCCCAGTCCGCCGCTTCCGGCGCAGAGAGCGACCGATTGGTGAGCATCAGCTCCCGGGCGCGGCGCCAGCCGACCAGCCGGGGCAAAAAGTAGGTGGCGCCACCATCTGGCGTCAGACCCGCCGCGGTGTAGGCCATCGAAAACCGGGACTGTTCGGTGGCATAGGCCATGTCGGCGGCGGCCAGTAGCGACAAGCCGGCGCCGGACGCCGCCCCATCCACCGCAGCGATGACCGGGGCGTTCATCGTGGCCATCACGTGCAGGCCGGCGTGAAATTCCTTGATCAGCTCGCGCAGCGCCTCGGGCAGGGCATCACCCGATGAGGCGAAATATCCCAGATCGCCGCCGGCGCACCAGATCTTGCCTTCGCCCTTGATGACCACCGCCCGCACGCTCTCGTCGCCAGCGAAGTCCGCCATCTGCCTGTGAAACGCGGCCGCAAAGGGAATGTGAATCGAATTGGCGCGGTCGGGGCGGCACAACGTCATCGTCACCAGCCCCTGGTCCGCTTCCACGCGGAAGAATTCTTCGCTCATGCCTCGTCCTTGTTGATCGGTCTACGGGTTTGAAAACACGCCGACCCTAGGCCGACGCGTCGCCCGAAGCGCCCCACCCCGGTTGGGTGTGTCAGGCGGCCACCCGGACCATCATCTTGCCGGCATTCTCGCCCGAGAACAGCTTGCGGAAAGCGGACAGCAGGCTCTCTATGCCCTCGTCCTCCTCAAGCTTCCAGTTCAGCTTGCCCTGGCTGCGCAGCCCGGCCATGTGCTCGTAAGCCTCGGGGTAACGGTCGATGTGGTCGAGCACGATGAAACCCTGAATCTTGATTCGGCGAACCACGATGTTCAGATAGTTATAGGGCCCGGGCTGCGGCGCATCCGCGTTGTACATGGAGATGGCCCCGCATTGCGCCACCCGGCCGAAATTGTTCATTCGGCCCAGCACCTCATCCAGAATACTGCCGCCGACGTTGTCGAAGAAGCAGTCCACGCCCTCCGGGCAGAGCGCATCCAGACGCTCACCCACGTCCTCGTTCTTGTAGTCGATGGCGCCATCCATGCCGTAATTGTCGGTGACCCAGCCGCACTTCTGCTCGCCACCGGCAATGCCGATGACCCGGGCACCCGCCGCCTTGGCCAGCTGGCCGGCAATGGACCCGACGGCGCCCGCTGCGCCCGAAACGACCACCGTCTCGCCCGCGCGGGGTTCGCAGATGTCGTGAATGCCGAAATAGGCGGTCGGGCCGACGAGATAAAACACGCCGAAGACATCCCGGCCGGGAATGCCCGGCATGTCGGGCAGCGGCTGGAACGCATCCGCGGGCACCGCCGCGTACTCCGCCCAGCGACCCAGCCCGACAACCCGGTCACCGGGGCTGAAGCGGTCGCTTGCCGACTCGACCACTTCGCCCATCGCCAGGCCGTACATAGGCCCGCCCACGGGCACGGGATCCATGTACGTGGGCGTCTCGTTCATCCAGGCGCGATTGGCCGGATCAAGCGAGAGCCAGAGGGTGCGAATCACGATCTCGCCCTCGGCCGGCTTCGGGATGGCGCCGGTTTCCAAAACAATATCGCTGTCGCGAACGGCGCCTTCCGGACGTTTTTTCAGTATCCACTGCCGGTTCGATTCACTCACGGCCTCTGCCTCCTGTGTGTGCATACCGCAGCGGCCGCTGTTCGCGGCCGGCGGCAGGCGTTCAGATTTTCTTGTCCTGCCCCGCCCAGTATTCGTCCCGCAGGTCGCGCTTGAGCACCTTGCCGTTGGGGCTGCGGGGCAGGCTTCGGAATTCTACGGATTTTGGCGACTTGACGCTGCCCAGCGCCTGTTTGCAGAGCGTGATCAGCTCGTCGGCCTCCACCGATCCACCAGGGGCAAGTTCGACCACGGCGACCACCTGCTCCCCCCAGTCCTCGTGCGGCACGCCGATGACGGCGCAATCCTCCACGGCGGCGTGGCCCCAGATCACCTGCTCGACCTCCTGCGGGTACACGTTCAGCCCGCCGGTGATGATCATGTCCTTCTTGCGATCGACGATGCGCAGCCAGCCGTCGGCATCCTGGACGCCGATATCGCCGGTGTGAAGCCAGCCGTCCACAATGGTCTCGGCCGTCTTGTCGGGCTGCTTGTAGTACCCCGCCATGACCATGTCGCCCCGCACGCAGATTTCGCCCTTTTCTCCCGCAGGGACTTCAGCCCCGTCCTCATCGAGGATGCGCACCTCCAGGAACGGGGTAGGAAACCCGCAGGCAGCAAGCCGGCTGTCCGGCGCGGGTTGCCCGCCGGGCATGTGCTCCTGCGGCGAGAAGAAGGCAATCAAGGCCGGACATTCGGCCTGCCCGTACATTTGCGTCATGCAGGGTCCGAACACGCTGAGCGCACGCTTGAGCTTCTCCACGGACATCGGCGCGGCGGCGTAGACGAAGTACTTGAGCGAGCGATAGTCACGTGACTCCACGTCCGGATGCTCCAGCATCCGGTAGATCACCGTGGGCGGCAGAAAGAATTCAGTCACCTGCTGGCGCTCGATGATGTCGAGCATCAGACCGACGTCGGGTTTGGGCAGGATGATGGTGCGCCCGCCGCGCAGCATGGTGGCGTAGCTGATGATGCCCGCGGCGTGCGTCAGCGGCGCCGCCGCCATGTTGACCGGCTGTTCCGCCTGGTCGTAGCACATGGTGGTGCAGTAGGCGGCCACAAAATTGTGAATGACCCGGCCGGTCATCTGAACGCCCTTGGATCGGCCGGTCGTGCCGCCCGTGGGGAACAGGATCACCACGTCGTCGGGCGAGCGCGGCAGGTCGGGATCGGTTGCCTCTGCCCCCTCGAGCCACTGCGTCAGCGACGGCATGTCGTCCAGCGGCTCATCCAGGCAAACGTACTCACGCACGCCAGGCAGCTGGGGTTTCAGGCTGCGGATGAGCGGCGCGAACCCCGACTGGAAGAACAGCACCCGGCAATCCATGAAATCGAACAGATACTGGCTGTCGTCCTCGCTGTTGCGGGGATTGGCCGGGAGCCAGGCCAGGCCGGCGCGCGACAGGCCGAAGGTGCAGGCAAAGGCGGTGCAGTCGTTGAAGGCCAGCACGCTCCCGACTTCACCCGGGGCAAAACCCAGACTGATGAGCTTGTTGGCGATCCGGCAGCTCAGCTCCCGGACCTCGGCAAAACGCATGGCCTCGCCATCAGCCGATACCAGGCATTCGCCCTGGGGATTTCGGAGCGTGCCGCGGTCCAGATAATCGATCAGTGCCATGTTGCTTCCCGTAACTGGTGGATTTGATTCAGTGCATGCGTCCCAGGATTGAAACCACGGCCGTGGCTTCCTCGACGCCGTAAAGCCCGCCGCCGTTCTCGGCAATGGCATAACGCGGGTCCGCCACCTGACGCGCCCCCGCCTGGCCTCGCAGCTGCAGCGTCAGCTCGTGAATCTGCGCCAGCCCCGTGGCGCCGATTGGATGGCCTCTGGACTCCAGCCCGCCGGAGACATTGACCGGCACCCGGCCACCCAATTCGGTTTCGCCGCGTTCGGCGGCCGGCCCGCCGTCCGCGCGCTCGCACAGCCGCAGGTTTTCCGTGTTGAGCAGCTCGCCAAAGGCGGTCGCGTCATGCACCTCGGCCAGCGTCATCTGCGCCGGCGTCAGTCCGGCCTGCCGATAGGCCTGATCGGCCGCGATACGCGTGATGTGACGGTCCCAGTCGCGCGGATCGCGGTTGACGCCCGCACACTGCGCGATGGCGTGCACCCGGACCGGATCGTTCGCCTGCTTCAGCGCATCCAGCCCGGCGCGGCTGCATAGCACGGCGGCGGCGGCCCCGTCCGAATAGGGTGAGCACATGGGGACGGTCAGCGGGTAGCTCAGGGCGCGCCCGGCCAGCACTTCATCCACCGTGAACTGCTTCTGAAACTGGCATAGCGGATTCATGCCCGCATGCCGATGATTCTTCGAGGCAATGGCAGCCAACTGGCGCTGGGTACTGCCGAAATCGCGCATGTGGGCCCGGGCCCAGTAGCCGTAGATATCCATGAACACGGAGCGGTGGCCGCTCACGGCCGGCGCCTCGATACCCTCGGCCATGCGGGCCAGCCCGGCCATGACGGCCTGCCGGTCGTGCACGTCCATGGCGCCGTTGAAAATGCGGTCCCGGGCGGCGGTGTCTTCGGTCGAGAGTTTCTCCACGCCTACCGCCAGCGCGATGTCCGCCTGGCCGGCCAGAATCTGCGTGGCCGCAATGTAGAACGCCGTGGACGCCGACGCGCAGGCGTTTTCAACATTGGTGATCGGAACGGCCTCGAAACCGAGCGGCCGTAGCGCCATCTGACCCGGCGTGGTGGCCTGCCCTTCGAGGATGCCCTGGCCCACATTGGCAAAAACCGCTGCGCCAACCCGCCCCGCCGCTGCCCCGGCATCGTCGAGCGCCTGTCCCACGGCATCCGCCACCATGGACTTGATGCTGCGATCCGGCATCAGGCCGAACGCCGTCATGCCGACACCGGCCACATACAGGTTGTCCATGATGTCTCCACCTCGCACCGACCCTGCGGGAACGCAGCGGCCTGATTTATTGCTTGCCCAAGTCCCCGCCGGAGCCTCGCACAGCGCCCTGTCGGGAAAACCACCCCGACGGGCGGTAATGCAGCGGCGCCCCGACTACCCGTATCTCCCGACCCCGCCTGAACTCGTGATGGCGCGCGGCGCGAACCAGCATTATTAAACTGTTTTAATGACCCTGCCGGAACGTTGCCATTAGGGTGCGCGCGAACCTGAACCACCGCTTTTTTTCCGATTCTGGACCTCTTCATGTCGTCTTCGAGCTGCCTGATCAAGAAACTCAGCCACTATGTCGAGTTGTCGCAGCACGACCGCGACCTGCTGCAGGATCTGGAGAAATCGTCCACGGCCGTATCGGCCGGCACGCATCTGCGGGAAGGCGGCCAGGCCTATGACGACCTGTTCGTGCTGTCCGAGGGCTGGCTGTATTCGTTCACCATACTCCCGGACGGTCGCCGTCAGGTGCTGCAGGTATTTGTGCCCGGCGACATCGTCGGTATTTACGACACGCCCTTCGCGCACGCCACCCATGATCTGGCTGCCGCGACCGATGCGGTGGTCTGCCCGTTCCCCAAGGACGGGCTGGACCCGATCTTTTCGGAATCTCCGGCGCTGACGGGTCTGATGTTCACCTTTGCGCTCATCGACCAGGCCGTCTTTCTTGACCGGCTGCGCGCGCTGGGCCGCATGGACGCGGTCACTCGCGTGGGGCACTTCCTGTTCACGGTGATCTCGCGTCTGCGGCTCACCGACCACGACACCGAAAACGGGCACTACTTCCCCCTGACGCAAAGCGACGTGGCCGACGCGACGGGCCTGACCAACGTCTCGGTCAGCAAGGCTGCATCAGTGCTGCGCGAAAAGGGTTTCGCCAAATGGAGCAACCGTCGTCTCACGATTCTGGACGAGACGCGGCTGGTGGAGTTTGCGTCGTTCATCAATCGCTACGAGAACATCGACATCAGCTGGTTCCCGCAGCCGGGCCGGCTGCACCTGGGGCGCTCATGAACCGCGACCTGCACAGTGCTCCCGATCACCGGCCCTGCGCCGGCACCATTCACCTGCTGCATGGTGGTTCCCGCTTTCGTCGCGACCTGCACAGCTTTGCGCGAGAGCGGCAGCAGACGGTCTGCGTCTACGACACGGAATCCGGTGGACGGCAGACCGACGCAGACGGCACGCCGGGCTGTCTGATCGTGGACTATCACGCCTTCGGGCGGCAGGCGCTGCTCGACCTGTTGGCCGAACGGGCGGGACCGGCGCCCTTCCCGCCGACGATCTGCACGTATCGCCATGCATCTGCCGAAGACGCCAAGTCCGCCATGCGGGCCGGCGCGCTTGCCTTCATCCGGCAGCCGGGTGAATGGCAGGAGCTGGAGTCCTATATCGGCATCGCGATGAGCCTGTCGCGCCTGGCCAGCGGGCGGCAGGCCATGCGGCGCGCCAGCGACAACGTAACGGCGCTCATTTCCGGTCGCGAGGAAGAAGTACTGCGTCTGATCGCGTCGGGACTGTCGAGCCGCCAGGCGGCCGAATCCATGAACATCAGCGCCCGCACGGTGGAATCGCATCGTGCCAACATGATCAAGAAGCTCGGCCTGCGCACCACGGCCGACCTGCTGCGCCACTTCTACTACTTCTACGAAACCGTCAATTAGCGCCGCTCAGACGGGCGAAAGCTCGGCGACCGGCGATCCCAGCGGCTGGTAGGGATGCGCCTGTGCCAGCGCCATCCAGGTTGAAAAGGGCAGATCACGCGGTTCCACCGGCGCCGGCCGAACCACGGACAGGCCGGCCGGACTCGCCACAATGACGCCGCATTCGTCGGGTATATCCGCGCAGCCGCCGACGCCCTCCCCCAGCACGTAGTAGCAGCGGCTGGCGGTGAGCAGATAGCCGCCCCGCTTGTCCGGCCGATTCAGATCGGCCAGCAGATCGCTGCGCTTGACCTTGATCTCGTAAACCGCCGGTTCCAGATACGCTGGCCGGGTGGTCCGTCGCAGGCTGAAGATATCCGGTCGCAGGCGAAGCCAGCGCTCACTCGGCCTGGCGCGCAGAGCCAGTCCGCAAAAGCAGATCCGCCCCTGTTGCGACAGCCACTCGGCAGTCTGCAGGACCAGATCTTCGTGAGGATCGCGGCGACGCCGATTGCCGTCCAGCCATCGCGACAGCGCTTCAATACCCGGATCAGTAAGCCGCAGATGCACCGGCCGGCTGCCGGCCTTCACGCGCTCGAGCAGGCCGGCCGCCAGCAGATCGAGCTCGATGTTGTCCTCACAGGGCCAGCCGGCGGAGCGGTACATCCGACGCAAGCGCTGCCAGTGGGCTCGACCCAGCCCGGTTGTGATCAGGTCCGAATTTGACGGTGCGGATTGCGCGGCGGCGTGGCGGGTCATCCGCCTAGGCTACCGGCGCCGCAGGCTCAAATCGCGAGCCTGCGGGGTACGGCGACGGTCGATTCGGTTCGATTCAGGCCGCCGTGGCGTCCAGCGCCGCGGCGAAGATGCCCACCGCCTCTTCGATGTGCTCGAAATCGACCACCAGCGGCGGTAGCCAGCGCACCACGTTCTTGTCGGCGCCGCAGCGGAGCATGAGCAGCCCGCGATTTTCGCATTCCGCAAGAATCCGCCCCGCGCGACCGCCGTCCGCGTTGAAATCGTCATCCACGATCTCGACACCCAGCATGAGCCCCTTGCCGCGCACGTCGCCCATGCAGGGGTGGTTCTGCTGCAGGGTCTCCAGCTTGGCCATGAGATCACCGCCGGTGTGCTCGGCGCGCTCCACCAGGTTTTCTTCCTCGATCACGTCAAGCGTCGCCAGCGCCGCGGCACAGGCCACGGCGTTGCCGCCGTAGGTGCCACCCTGCGAGCCCATGAAGCCCTTCGACATCAATTCGTTCGACGCCGCCAGCCCCGACAACGGGAAACCGCTCGCAAGCCCCTTGGCGGTCATGATGACATCAGGGACCACGTCGTAATGCTGGTGGCCCCAGAACCGGCCGGTCCGCCCGTAGCCGGCCTGCACTTCGTCCATGACCAGCAGGATGCCGTGCTTGTCGGCCCGCTCGCGAAGGCCCTCCAGGAAACCCGGTGTCGCCGGCACGTAGCCGCCCTCACCCTGGACCGGTTCGACCAGCATGGCAGCCGTTTCGTCGGGATGACTGTAGGTCTTGAAGATGTAGTCGAGTTCGTCCAGACAGAATTCGGTGCAGGCCCCCTCGTCCCAGCCGTAGCGAAACGCATTGGGGAACGGAGCAACCACGACGCCGCCCATCATGGGCTGCAGGCCGTTGCGCAGGCCCACACTCGAGGTCGTCAGCGAGAGCGCGCCCATCGTGCGGCCGTGAAAGCCGCCGTGAAACACGATCAGATTCTGGCGGCCGGTGGCCTGCCGCGCCAGGCGAATCCCGGCTTCCGCCACTTCCGTGCCGGCGCTGGCATAAAAGAGCGTATCGATGTCGCCCGGCATTTTCTCGCCCAGCCGCTCGGTGAGCCGAAGCAGCGGCTCGTGCATGACCGTGGTGTACTGCGCATGGATAACCTTCGCGATCTGCTCCTGCGCGGCGGCCACCACTCGAGGATGGCAATGCCCGGTGCTGGTCACGCCTATACCGGAGGTGAAATCCAGATACTGCTTGCCGTCGCTGTCGAACAGGTAGCAGCCCTCACCCCGCTCGACGCGGACATGGGTGGCCTGCTGCAGCAGCGGGGACAGACGGCCTGGCGCGTTCTGGGTCATTTCACGGACTCCTGGTGAATTCGTAGGCGTGGCAGTCTACAGGGGGCCGGTAAGCCGCTTCAATTCGCGGCACTGTTAGACTGGCAGCCTTTCACGACCTGCTTTTTCCACGACTTTTCCCGCCGTGCGTACCACGCGTGGCCCGGATGAATGATGCGCAAAACCCTGCTCGCCACCCTACTGGTCCTCGCGTTCTGTGCCGCGTTACTGACCGCGGTACTTATGTTCTTGCAGTCGGCCCGTTTCTCCGAAACGCTCACCGAGCGAGCCAGCGAGAGTCTGGGGCGGTCCGTCACGCTGGATGCGCCCATTGAAATCGAGTGGGGTATGCCTCCGCGCCTGGTCCTGACCGGCCTGCAGATCGCCAATACGGACTGGGCGGAGAAACCCTTCTTCGCGCGGATCGAGCATATCGGCGTTGCGCCCGCCCTGTGGCCGCTGCTGCGCGGTCGTATCGCGCTGGACATCCTCACGGCAGACAACGGCCAGATCTGGCTGGAGACGCACCCCGAATACGGCCGAAATTGGCCCCGCGAGAAATCCCGCGGCAGCGACGCGCCGTCGCAGCGTTTCTTCCGGCTGTCCACCATCGACAATGCCGAAATCCGGAATTTCAGCATCGAACCGGCTCGTGGCGGCCAGGGCGGGCTACAGGTGGATTCGCTCAGTTCGCTCGGCGCAGACGATCGGGAGCTGCGGTTGCGGGGCAAGGCCGGCGGAAGGCCCATTGATATCCGGTGGACATCAACCACAAGCCCCCACGTTTTCGAGCGCAGCGACCAGTACCAGATCGAATTCGCCGCCACCATCAACGAGCACGAATTCAGCGGCGAATTCGATGTGCAGACCACCCGGTCCCCGCCGCGGGTGACCGGTCAGTGGCGCTCACCGCTGCTGGCACTGTCCACCTCTGACGACAGCGACAGTGGCGATGACCGACTCATACCGGCTACCCCGCTGTCCACCGAGTGGCTGGACGTGGTCGAAAGCGATGTGACCTGGCAAATCGACCGACTCACCCTGAACGGCCTGTCCTTCGAAGGCGTCAACGGCCGCACGCGGTTGATCGACGGCCGGCTGTTGATCGATCCGCTTGACGCCCGGCTCGGCGCCGCCGACCTGCATACGCGACTGGCGCTCGAATCGGTCGACGGTCTGGCCAGCCTGCGCGTCAGCGGCGAACTGGAGGATCTGAATCTGAGCCAGGAGCTTGACTGGCTGAAGGGCAGCAAGGCCAGCCCCGGACATCTGGATTTGCGGTTTCTGCTGCAGGGGGTCGGGAACGATCTGCGCAGCATCGCCAGCACAAGCGACGGCCGGCTGCATCTGATCATGTCGGAAGGGCGCATCAGCAACGCCTGGCTGCAGCTGCTGACCACCGACCTGGGGCGTCTGATGGGGCCGTTTTCCGAAGCGGAGGGCAGCACGCCCGTGCGCTGCATGGCGCTGCGGCTGGTCGCCGAGGACGGTCAGGCGGCTCTGGAGCAGATGGTGCTCGACACCCGCACCGTGCTGATCGTCGGTGAAGGCGGTCTCGATCTGGCCCGGGAGACGGTTGATGTGCTGCTGATTCCCGACTACCGCGACGCCAGCGTAACCCGGCTGCAGTTACCCATTCACATTACCGGGCCGCTGGCCAGCGCCGAAGCCGAGCTGGCGCCCACGGCCGTCCTCAGCCGGGCCGGCATTACGATGCTCCAGACCCTGGCAGGCAAGCAAAGCCCGTTCGAAGGCACGCTTCGCGGGCGGTTCGAAAACAGCGAAACGGGCTGCGCCGCCAGCCTTGCCGCATACCGCGACGAAGACGAATAGCCTCAGCCCAGGCGCGCCAGGACCGCATCGCCGGTGTCGGCCGTGGTCCGGCGCTGGCCACCCTGCTCGGCCAGATCAGCCGCCACGGCGTCCCGCAGGCGCCGGGCCGCGTCGCCCGCTGCCGGATCCTCCACCGCCATCCAGTCCAGCATCATGGCGGTGGTCAGCAGCATCGCGGTCGGTCCGGCCAGATTCTGGCCGGCGATGTCCGGCGCGCTGCCGTGGGTGGGTTCAAACATGGGCGGCTTGCGCCGATCAGCGGGGTTGAGATTGCAGGAGGGCGCCACGCCCATGCCGCCGTTCAGCACCGCGGCCAGGTCGGTGAGTATGTCTCCGTGCAGGTTGCTGGCCACCACCACATCGAAGGCCCAGGGCGAGGTCACGAACTTCATGCAGGCGGCGTCAACCAGTTCATGATGCACCGCGACCTCCGGGTAGTCGGCCGCAATCTGCTCGAACACCTCGGTGTACATCTCGCCCCAGAACTTGAGTGCGTTGCGCTTGGTTACCAGACACACCTGCGCGGGCGCCTCGCTGCCGTCAGCCTTGCGGAAACTGCGGGGCTGCCCCGCCTCGCGACGCAATCGCGCCCGGCGCTGGGCCTGCAGAAAGGCGTGCCGGAAGATGCGCTCGGTGCCCGCCCGGGTGAACACCGATGTCTGCGTGACAATCTCCCGCGAGGTACCGGCCGCCAGCCGGCCGCCCTGCCCCACGTACTCGCCCTCGCTGTTTTCGCGGATGACAAGCATGTCGATATCCTCCGCACGGCTGTCCGCCAGGTAGCGCGGGGCACCCGGTAGCGGCCTGCAGGGACGCTCGCAGGCCCACTGATCAAAGCCCTTGCGAATCTCGAGCAGGGGCGCCAGTGAATCGGCGTCCGACAGCAGATAGCGGCCGGGGTTGCTGGTGGGGCCCGGATCCCCGAGCGCGCCCAGTAAAATGGCGTCAAAGCCTGCCAGCGTGTCCAGATAGCCTTCCGGCGCGCTTCGGCCGTGCCGCTCGTGGTAGGCGTGCGACGGCCAGTCATATTCCACCCGCTCAACCGTCAGCCCGCACGACTTTTCCAGCGCATCCAGCGCTCGACAGGCCTGCGCCATCACTTCCGGGCCGATTCCGTCGCCGGGCAGCACGGCAATACGCCATTGTTTTCTATCGCTCATAGCGGCGGCACTGTAGCGCAACGCCGTTCGCGGCTAAATAGCGAGGCTAGCGGCGCGCCCGGAAGAAGCCGCGCAGCAGATCGCCGCATTCCGCCTGGCGCACGCCGCCGCACACGCGCACGCGATGATTGAGCTGGGGCAGCGAAAACGCATCCACAATCGAACCGGCCGCCCCGGCTCGCGGATCGAAGGCGCCGAACACGAGCCGGTTGATGCGGGCATGAATCATCGCGCCTGCGCACATGAGGCATGGCTCGAGCGTCACGTACAGATCGCAACCGACCAGACGGTAGTTGCCCAGCGATTCGCCGGCGGCGCGCAAGGCCACGATTTCCGCATGTGCCGTGGGGTCGTGCTGCGCCACGGGGCGATTCCAGCCTTCGCTCACCACCCTGCCCTCGCGAACGATCAGGGCGCCGACCGGCACTTCACCTGCGCAAGCGGCGTCGCGAGCCAGGGCGAGAGCCCGCTGCATCCACTCATCGTCATCTGTCTCGAGCTGCCTACCCGTCATCGAATCCCTCACCGCCGGTCAGACGGTCGCGGCCCGCGCTACTTCCAGAAAAACCGGGTCGACTTGAAGCGTTTCTCGGCGGACCACCGTTTGATGAAAGCAGAGAGCCTTCTGACCAGCGGAATGCGGTCCAGATGGCGAAGCTTTCTCTCGATACGGGTATGCCGCTTGAGCGCGATGTTGCCCTCATACCGGAAGTCAGTGGCCTGGTCATCCTGCCCCTGGTTGTCGGTCGGCTCGGATTTCAGAGCGGTTGCCTGGTGATTGACCCTGAAAGCGACCATCGATTCCATGATTTCGACGCTCCAGACCCGTGTCTCGGCCCGCTCATCGGAGAATTGGCCGAAGCGGTAATTGATGCCGTCCATCACCTGCTTGACGTAGGCCATGAACGAAAACCGCGGCGCGCCAAAGCCCTGCATGTAGGAGGTATGCGTGTCCTCTACCACCAGAATTCCCCCATCAGCGAGACCATCGAGCAGGCATTCCGTTGTCAGAATCTGCTGCTCGTAGGTATGTCCGCCGTCATCCAGCACAACGTCCATGGGCCCGACCTTGCGCTTGAAGCCGGCCCAGAACGCCTCGTCCGACTGACTGCCGATGAAAATCTCGAACCCGTGCGCTTCCCATTTTCTGGCGTTGGGGTTCAGGTCGACACCGATAATCCGCGCGTCGGGACCCAGAAAATCACGCCACATGAAAAGCGAACCGCCGCCCAGCACGCCGATTTCCACGAAGGTGATCGGCCGGTTGCGATAGGGGCCGAACAGATGATCGTAGGTATCAAAGTAGGTGCTGTGCTTGACACTGCGGTAGGGGCTTTTCTGATAGGAAGCGTAGCTGTCCGCCTGGATCATTCCGTGCCTCGTACTGGATTCACGCGTTCCACTTAGCGCCGTGCCGGCGGCCTTGAAAAACGCCAATATCCCCGATCAATTATGCCGCGTCCCGGGCCGGCCCGCGTCACTCCCACTCGATGGTTGCGGGGGGCTTGCCTGAAATGTCGTAGACCACGCGGGAAATGCCGTCGACCTCGTTGATGATGCGGCGCGAGACTTCGTCGAGAAAGTCGTAGGGCAGGTGCGCCCAGCGCGCGGTCATGAAGTCGACTGTTTCCACGGCTCGCAGCGCGATGACGTGGTCGTATCGGCGACCGTCGCCCATGACGCCCACTGAAGACACCGGCAGATATACCGCGAAAGCCTGACTGACCGTGTCGTACAGGCCGGCGCTGCGCAGCGCGCGGATGAAGATGTCGTCGGCTTCCCGGAGCTTGTCGGCGTAGGCCTTGCTGACTTCGCCGAGAATTCGCACACCCAGCCCGGGCCCGGGGAAGGGATGCCGCATGATCATGTCGCGGGGCAGGCCCAGTTTCAGGCCGATTTCCCGCACCTCGTCCTTGAAAAGCTCCCGCAGGGGCTCGACCAGTTTCAGGTTCATGTTTTCCGGCAGCCCGCCCACGTTGTGGTGAGATTTGATGACCTGGGCCTTGCCGGTCTTCGCGCCCGCGGATTCGATGACGTCCGGGTAGATCGTGCCCTGCGCCAGCCACTCGATGCCTTCCAGCTCGGCAGCCTTTTCCTCGAATACATCGATGAACGTGTTGCCGATGGCCTTGCGCTTGACCTCCGGGTCGGTGACGCCCGCCAGACGGGCGAGGAATCGCGCCTCGGCGTCCACCATCACGACGTTCACGCCCATATGCTGGCTGAAGGTGGCCATGACCTGTTCGGCCTCCTTGTGGCGCAGCAGGCCGTTGTCGACGAACACACACACCAGTCGATCGCCCAGCGCCCGGTGCAGCAGCACCGCCGTGACCGAGGAGTCGACCCCGCCGGACAGGCCCAGCAGCACGCGCCCGTCGCCCACCTGCTCCTGCACGCGCCGGATGGCGTCATCGATAATCTCGTCAGCCTTCCAGGCACCGCTGCAGGCGCAGATCTGGCCAACGAAGCGGGCGAGAATCCGCGCGCCCTGCGAGGTGTGCGTCACCTCGGGGTGAAACTGCAGCCCATAAAACTGCCGGCTTTCATCGGCCATGCCGGCCAGCGGCGCATTTCCGGTTTCCGCGATGACCGAGAATCCCTCGGGCAGGACGCTGACGCGGTCGCCATGGCTCATCCAAACGTCCAGAAGACCGTGACCGTGTTCGTTGACGTGGTCCTCGATTCCGGTGAGCAGCGCCGAGTGGCCCCGCGCCCGCACGCTGGCGTAGCCGAATTCACGGGTCCGGGACGATTCGACCTGGCCGCCCAGCTGGGCCGCCATCGTCTGCATGCCGTAGCAGATGCCCAGCACGGGCACGCCCAGCTCGAACACACACGCCTCCACGCGGGGCCCGTTGTCGACCGTCACCGACTCGGGCCCGCCGGAGAGGATGACGCCCCTGGGAGCAAAATCCCGAATGGCCTGCGCATCAACATCCCAGGCATAGATTTCGCAGTACACGTCCGCTTCGCGTACACGCCGGGCGATCAGCTGCGTGTACTGCGAGCCGAAATCGAGGATGAGAATACGTTCTTGGTGAATATCCATTGTCTGGGTCAGGTGTGGAGGGTGAAGCGCCTGCTTCGGGTCACGTGCGGCACCTCACACCCTGCCCCAGCGCTTCACCGGCTGAGTCAGTCGACGCGATAGTTGGGGGCTTCCTTGACGATGGAGACGTCGTGCACGTGGGATTCCCGGATGCCGGCGGCGGTGATCTGCACAAACGTGGGCCGGGTGCGCATTTCCTCGATGGTGCGACAACCGGTGTAGCCCATGGACGCTCTCAGTCCGCCGACCAGCTGATGCACGATATTGCCCAGCGGACCCTTGTAGGGCACCCGCCCCTCGATACCTTCGGGTACGAGCTTGCGGATTTCCTCGTTCGGGTCCTGGAAATAGCGGTCTGCCGAGCCCTGGTCGCCGCCCATCGCGCCGATGGATCCCATACCGCGATAGGATTTGTACGACCGCCCCTGGTACAGCTCGATATCGCCGGGCGCCTCGTCGGTGCCGGCGAACATGCCGCCCAGCATGACCGCGCTCGCACCGGCGGCCACGGCCTTGGCCAGGTCGCCGGAAAAACGGATGCCGCCATCGGCAATCAAAGGTATGCCCTGGGCCCGGAGCGCCTCGGCCACGTTGGCCACCGCCGATATCTGCGGCACGCCAATGCCGGCCACGATGCGCGTCGTGCAGATGGAACCCGGACCAATCCCCACCTTTACGGCATCCGCGCCGGCCTCGGCCAGAGCCAGCGCGCCTTCGGCCGTGCCCACATTGCCGCCGATGACCTGTAGATCACCGAAGCGCTGCTTGATCGAGCGGACGCGGTCGATCACGCCGCGCGAGTGGCCGTGCGCGGTATCCACGACGATGAGGTCAACGCCGGCCTCGACGAGCGCCTCGACGCGTTCTTCGGTGTCGGCGCTGGTGCCCACGGCCGCGCCGACGCGCAGGCTCCCGGAATCGTCCTTGCAGGCGTTGGGGTAGTCGGAGGATTTCTGGATGTCCTTGACGGTGATCATGCCGCGCAGGCGGAAATCGTCGTCCACCACCAACACTTTTTCGATGCGGTGCTTGTGGAGCAGCTGCTGGACCTCATCGCGGTCCGCGCCCTCGCGGACGGTCACCAGACGATCCCGGGGCGTCATGATGGACGTCACCGGCGCGTCGAAATGCGTTTCGAACCGCAGGTCGCGGCTGGTCACGATCCCGATGGGCTTCTCGCCGTCCACCACCGGCACGCCGGAAATATGCCGTGCCCGCGTGAGTTCCAGCACTTCACGGATGGTCGCCTCGGGGCGGACGGTAATCGGATCGGAGATGACGCCGGACTCGAATTTCTTGACCGCCCGCACGTGCGCGGCCTGCTGCTCGGCGGTCATGCTCTTGTGCACGACACCGATTCCGCCTTCCTGAGCCAGGGCAATGGCGAGCCGGGCTTCCGTGACGGTATCCATCGCGGCGGCCACAAGGGGAATATTCAGCGTGATCTGCCGGGTGATCCGGGTCGACAGGTCGACGTCGCGGGGCAGCACGTCGGAGTACGCCGGCTGCAGCAGCACGTCGTCGAAGGTCAGGGCTTGCTCGCTTATCCGCATAGGCCTATTGTCGGGTGCTGGTTGGCCCCGGTAACGCCTGACAGGCGCCGGTGAGAGTCCAACATGTGAGGCGGCCGATTATAAGCCATGGCTTGCCCGAATCATACGCACGGCAAAGGCCGTCGCCCTGCCTGCCATCCGAAGAACGCTCTTGAGCACAGCACCGGACAACGTCTACAGCGTCAGCCAGTTGAACGCGGCCGTGCGCGGTCTGCTCGACCAGAGCTTTCCGCTGCTCTGGGTGGAAGGCGAAATCTCCAACCTGGCGCGCCCGCGCTCCGGGCACTGGTATTTCACGCTCAAGGATGAACAGTCACAGGTGCGCTGCGCCATGTTTGCCAATCGCAACCGGCTGCTGCGCCTCAAGCCAGCCGACGGCGATCAGGTCATGATTCGCGCGCGGGTCGGGCTGTATGCGCCCCGCGGGGAATACCAGCTCGTGGCCGAGCACATGGAAGCGGCCGGCGCCGGGGCGCTGCAGCGGGCCTTTGACGCGCTCAAGCAGAAGCTCGGCGACGAAGGCTTGTTCAGCGACGCGCTGAAACAGCCGCTGCCCGCGGCGCCGCGCCGCATCGGCGTGATTACTTCTCCCACCGGCGCAGCCCTGCGTGACGTCGTAAGCGTGTTGCGACGGCGCTTTCCCATGGCCCGCGTCGTGCTTTATCCGGTGCCTGTTCAGGGCGATACCGCCGCCGCCGCCATCCGGCGAGCGCTCGAAACCGCCGACCGCCGCGCCGAATGCGACGTGCTGCTGCTCGTTCGGGGCGGCGGAGCCATCGAAGACTTGTGGTGTTTCAACGACGAAAAGCTCGCGCGTGCGCTGGTTGCCTGCCGCCTGCCCGTGGTGGCCGGCGTCGGCCACGAGACCGACGTGACCATCGCCGACTTTGCCGCCGACCTGCGCGCGCCAACCCCCAGTGCCGCGGCCGAACTCGTGTGCCCCGACCAGCAGGCGCTGGCTGCACGCGTGCGCGACCTGCGCCTGCGGCTGTCTCGCGCCCACAGCACCCATCTGACCAGCTGCCGGCAGGAACTCCAGACCCTGGAAAGACGCCTGCGGGCCATGCAGCCGCAAAAACGGCTGGCCGCCTTCATGCAGCAGCTCGACGAGCGCGAGAGTCGGCTGACCCGCGCCGTACGCGGCCGGCTGACACAGCAACAGTGGCACTTGTCCGCTTTGATCCGCCGGCTGGACCAGGCCAGCCCGAAACGGCGGCGCGACCGGGCCGCCGCGACGCTCGACCAGCTGCAAATCCGACTGGCCAGCGCTATGCGGCAGACCCGTGATCAGGCCGCTCAACGCCACGGCGCCCTGCTTCGACAACTGCACACGGTAAGCCCCCTTGCCACGCTTGAGCGCGGCTACGCCATAGCGCAAACCGATCAGGACCGGATACTCCGCAGCGCCGAACAGGCTCGACCGGGCGATCGCATACGGCTGCGGCTTGGCCGCGGTGAACTGGACGCGGAAGTGATTGAATGCCGGCCGGGAACGCAATACCCTAGCCGCCGGAAATGAAACGGACTGACGCCTAAAGTTCGAGGCCCTGTCAGCCGATACCTCAGGCAATAGACCATGCGGCCGCCCGGCCGCCACCGTGGGTGACACAGAATGTACGTATCAGAATCAAGGGACTGGTTCGCGGGCTCCATGCGAGCAGGCGTCGTGGCCGCGCTGGCTTCGCTGCTGCTCATTTCGGGTTGCGCCACCACTGAACGCAAGGTTGTCAGAACGACAATTTCCAAACCCAGTCTGGAAAAGCCGGACGCCCCGCCCGTGCCATCCGGCACCGACGTGGTGCTGAACGACGGCAGCCGCGTAAGCGCAACCACGCCGGAAGGCAAGATTTCGGTCGAGGCAGGCCCCGGCCTGCTGCGCACTCTGAGCTGGGACGGCACCACACGGTTCGTCGTGACCCAGGCCCGGCCCGAGCCGGTCTATGGCGCCAAGGGCGTGCATTTCGAGGGTACCCCGACCAACTTCAAACCGCACAAGGGCATTACCCGGGTCAAGTTCGAAGAGGCCACCCGCCAGTTTGAAAACGTGGACGACGCCCGCATCTGGATGCAGATCCGGCGCCTGCACTACGTGCACACCAACAACGGGCTTGTGGTGGGCTGGAAGCGCGTGCCGGGCGAAGGCAAGCTGCACGTCGAGGTGTGGCAGTTCTACATCGATGGCAAGAAGCCGACCTTCCTGCCCGATTCGCAGGACTATCTGATCCAGCTCCGCCAGGCCCCGCTACAAGCCAGCAAACGCTGATCCGGCCTGCCGAGCCGAGAAATTCCGACCCGCGCCTCTAGCGCGGGTTTTTTTTGCCCGCGCGATGCTCGTAGGGATTCTCGCCACTGCGAAAGACCAGTTCGACGGGTGTGCCCTGCAGTGCGAACGCCTGACGGAAGCGATTCGTCAGATAGCGCTTGTATTCGTGCCCCAGACGATCGGTCTGGTTGCCGTGAATAACGATCCGGGGTGGATTGCGGCCGCCCTGATGGGCATAGCGCAACTTGATCCGCCGGCCGTGCACGGCCGGCGGCGCGTGTGCCTGTACGGCCGCTTCGAGTGCACGGCTGAGTGCCGGCGTCGACAGCGTCGCGAAACACGCCGCGTGCACCTGCCGTATCGTATCCAGCAGTTCTCCCAGGCCCGACCCGTGTAGCGCGGAGATGAAACACAGCGGCAGATAGTCCGCGAAATTCAGCGTCACGGACAGTTCGGTCTTGATGAAGCGTCTGTCCTCGTCCGACAGACCATCCCACTTGTTAATGGCAATGACCACGCCGCGGCCCCGCTCCAGCGCCGCTCGCAGCAGCCGCGCGTCCTGGGCCCCGATCCCGCTTTGCGCGTCAATCACGAGCAGCGTCACCTGAGCCGCCTCGACCGCCTGCAGCGCCTTGATGACGCTGAATTTCTCAAGCGCGTCGTGCACGCGGGCGCGGCGCCGGACGCCGGCCGTGTCGACAATGCGAAACGCCTGTCCGTCGCGCTCGAAATCGGCCGCAATCGCGTCGCGGGTGGTACCGGGCTGATCCAGCGCCAGCATGCGCTCTTCGCCAAGCAGGCGGTTGATGAGCGTTGACTTGCCCGCGTTCGGACGGCCCAGTACTGCCAGGTGGATTGAATCGCTCGGCCCTGTAGCCGTCGCGGCATCGCCCTGGTCCGACACGCTTGGCGAGGGTAACCGATCGATGATGACCTCGAGCGCGGCCGATACCCGGTCCCCGTGCTCGGCGGAAATGGCCCGGGGCTCGCCCAGACCGAGCTCGTGAAATTCGGCCGCCGCCTGCTCGGCCGGCTGTCCCTCGGCCTTGTTCACCAGCACATGAACCGGCGCCGCCAGCCCGCGCAGGCGGCCGGCAACTACCGTATCACCCGGCAGCAGACCGGCGCGGCCATCCACCACGAACAGCACCGCGTCCGCCTCGTCTATGGCGAGCTGAGTCTGTCGGGCGGCCAGGCGATCGACGTTTTCGTCCTCCACGCCCAGGCCGCCGGTATCAACCACAATCAGATCCCGGTCCATCACGCGGGCAAATCCGTAGTGGCGATCGCGCGTGACGCCCGGCTGGTCGGCCACCAGCGCATCACGGCTGCGGGTCAGCCGATTGAACAGCGTGGACTTGCCAACGTTCGGGCGCCCCACGATGACCAGTACCGGCAGTCTGCCCGTCATGGCGTTCAGAAGGGCTCGAGCTCGAACTCGCTCCCGTAATCAATTTCGCTTTCGTCTTTCGAGGCGTCTCGATCCACTTCCCGCTCGGGGAAGCTGGCCTCCACGGCGGCGACATCGCCCTCGCTGGAAAGCACGTAAATGCGACCGTTCAGCACCACCGGCGCAATCCGGATGGCGTCGCCCAGCGGCCGGCTGCGCGCAACGACGGTACCGTCTTCCGGAATCAGCCAGTGCAGATAGCCCTCATAGTCCCCCACCACGACATAGCCCTTCCACATGGCTGGCGCGGAAAGGTTGCGGTAGGCAAGCGTGTCGTTCTGCCAGGTCACGGCGCCGCTGTCGCGGTCCATGCCCCAGACCGTCGATACCACATCGGTGGTGAAGACCTGATTCCGGTCAAACGCGAAACCACTGCGGGTATTGATGTCGCGCTTCCAGCGCACGCGCCCGGTCGAAGTGGCCAGCGATGCCAGGCTGCCGCCCTGACTGCCGGCATAGAGTTCGTCTTCGACCAGCAACAGCTCGGCGTCAATATCCACGGCCCGCTCAAGCTCCGAGCGGCCGCTGGGGGCCGCCACGCGCTGCTCCCAGCGCAGCTCGCCGTTCACCAGATCCAGGGCAATGACGCGGCCGTTGTCCATGCCGGCGATAACCATATCGCGGTAGATGACCGGACTGGCATTGCCGCGCAGGGTCAGCGGCGGCACGCTGCGCTGCGTGGTCCAGCGGCGGTCACCGGTCGCCAGCTCGAAGCCGGCGAGCCGGCCATCCTGACTGTAGGCGACGACACGTCCCTCGCCGATGGCCGGCGGCGCCAGCACTTCGCCCGAGGTATCGGCCCGCCACAACTCGCTGCCGTCTTCGCTTGAGAGGGCAAGAATCTGGCCGTCACGGGTACCGACGATTACCTCGTTGTCGCCCACCGCAGGGCCGGAAATCACGCGGGTGCCGGTCTTGGCGCGCCAGACGCGCTCACCGCTTTCGCGGTCCAGCGCCACGACGACGCCATCACGACTGGCGGTGTACAGATGCCGACCATCAAAGGCCATCGAGTAGCCGGTGACGTAGTCGCCCGCGCCGTCGCCCGTGTCGGTGGTCCAGATCGTGTCCACTTCCAGCTGCTGATCATCGAGCGACTGCAGTTCGGCAGGCTCGTTGACGACCTTGCTGCCGCCGCCGCAGCCGGACAGCGCGCCCATGCCGAGGCAGATCAGGGCGAAAGCCGGCAGAAAACGGCTGTGGCTCATGAAACCTCCTGATTGTTGTTCGGCGCGCTCGGCACCCGACCGCCCGCGCTTTCGAGCTTGGTCCGCAGCGGCGCCGCGTCGGCCCCTTCGGGCAGGGCGTCGAGCGCCACGGCATAGGCCTGCCGGGCCTGATCGAGGCGCCCCGCCGAGAGCTGTATATCACCCTCAATCTCGCGAAACAGCGAGGTATAGGCCGGCGGCACATCGGTGCTGAGCAGCTTCAGTGCCGCTTCGTCCTCGCCCTGAGCCCAGAGCACACGGGCCTGACGCCCTCGTGCCAGCAGCCTCAGCGGTTCGGCGTTCGCGTTGGCCGCCACCCAGGCCAACAAACTGGCGGCCTTGTCGAGCTGACGCTGTTCCACGTAATGATTGGCCAGGTCGAGACTGGCCCGTGCAGGATACGGCGTGGCGCCGAATTCATCGCGAATGGTCTCGAGCATCTCGACGGTATCGGCCTGCGCCGCACCCGACTCGAGCGATTCCGAGAACGCCTGGTACGCGGTCGCGCCGGAGTAGGCCTGGTTCTCCACGCGCGCCTGCCACCACTGCCAGCCGGCAATGGCCACAACGCCCGCGCCTACGCCCAGCACCAGCGCGGTGCCATTTTGTTTCCACCAGTCCTTGAGGCGCCGGAGGTCGTCGTCTTCGTTGAAGCTGTCTGCCATTTTCGATTCGCTTTTCGTTCTAGCCGTTGATTCAGTGGGTGGGCGGTACGTGGGTCTCGAGCCAGGCGGCCAGCTCTTTCACGGCAATGGTCTGTTGCGCCGCATCCGACCGGAGCGGTTTGATCTGTACCTGTCCGCTATCCGCTTCGGCATCGCCCAGTACCAGCGCAAGATGCGCCCCGGACTTGTCGGCGCGCTTGAACTGGCTTTTGAAGCTGCCGCCGCCCACGTCTTTCATGAGACGCAGCCGGGGTACCCGGTCGCGCAGTTCCTCGCAGAGCGACACGGCCAGCCTGGCCGCCTTGTCACCCTGAGTGACCACGTAGACCGCCGGCTCCAGCCGGCGTAGCGGGCAGTCGAGAATCTGCATCAGCGCCAGGAGGCGTTCCACCCCCATGGCAAAGCCGACCGCCGGCGTTGGTCGCCCGCCCAGCCAGTCGACCAGGCCATCAAAACGACCGCCCGAGCAGACTGCGTCCTGGGCGCCAAGCTGATCGGTGCGCCATTCGAACACGGTCCGGGTGTAGTAATCCAGACCGCGCACCAGCCGGGAATTCAGCTGGTAGGCAATACCCAGCGTCTCGAGCCCGGCCCGCACTTCGGCGAAATGATCGGCCGATTCGCTGCCCAGGTGCTCGAGCAGTTCCGGGGCCTGACCGATAAGGTCCGCCAGAGCCGGATTCTTGCTGTCGAGGATACGCAGCGGATTGCTGTCCAGTCGCCGCAGGCTGTCATCGTCCAGCCGATCCCGGTGATCGGAAAAATAGTCCACCAGCGTTTGTCGGTAAGCCTGCCGCTCTTCCAGCGTACCCAGCGAATTGAGCTGCAGGCTCAGGCCGGAAATGCCGAGTTTGCGCCACAGACGCGCCGACATGGCGATCAGTTCGATCTCGACCGCAGGGCCCGCCACACCGAAGGTCTCAACACCGAACTGGTGAAACTGGCGATAGCGGCCCTTCTGCGGCCGCTCGTATCGGAACATGGGACCGTGGTACCACAGCCGCTGGATCTGGTTGTGCAGCAGGCCGTGTTCAATACCCGCCCTCACGCAACCGGCGGTGCCTTCGGGGCGCAGCGCGATGGAATCGCCGCCACGATCCTCGAAGCTGTACATCTCCTTCTCGACGATGTCGGTGACCTCGCCCACCGCGCGCTTGAACAGTTCGGTGCGCTCGAGAATGGGCAGGCGGATCTGCTGGTAGCCGTAGGCCGCGAACACCTCGGTGGCGGCAGCCTCCAGCGTGAACCAGAGCGCCGCATCCGCGGGCAGGATGTCATGGATGCCGCGTATGGACTGCACTGCGCCGCTCATGGCAAACGCTCCTGCGCGAGGGCCGGGATCATGGCGTACCGTCTTCGCCGACGGTCAGCCGGGCCGTGTTGTCGCTATTGGTGTAGCGCGCCATCGACACCGACCGACCCCGGAAGAAAATGTCCACGCCGGGCGCGTAACCCAGCACCACCGAAAACGGCGGCTCTCCCTCATCGATGACGCGTTCGGTTTCGGCATCCATGATGCCGTTGAGCAGCGCGCGGCCGTTGGCATCCCTGATCTTCACCCAGGATCGCTCGGAGAACGCCAGGCGCAGCAAGGGCGCCTCTTCCTCGACCACCGGCGGCGCAGCCGCATTGGCGGCAGGCTCGGCGGGTTGCGCTGTGGCCTCGCCGGACCGGCGGCCAGCCGCAATGCTGCCAGCCGTATCGACCCGCGCGCCCGGCCGATTGGGATTGACCGGCGAGCCGCCGGCCGAGAGCTTCGGATTGCCGCCCGGCGGCTCGGGCGTCTGGTCGTCTGTATCGAGACGCTCCACGCCGGCCGTCGCGTCGTTGCCGCTCGACGGGCTCGCGTTCTCGTCCGGCCCGCCGGCGAACTGCTGCCAGATAAAAATGATGGCCACCACCAGCACCACCAGCGCCGCGGTGGGCGCGTAGCGCAACAGTTCGGTTTGCAGCGCGTTGCTGGTCTTCATCGTCACGTCGGCCGTGACCTGGGGCCGGGCATCCGGGCTGACGCCAGACGCCTGCGAATAGGCCTGACTGATGGCCTCCTCCGACAACCCCAGCATGCGCGCACACTTCCGGTAGTAGCCGCGCACGAACACCGGCTGACCCAGCTGGGCGTAGTTGTCGGCCTCCAGACCGTCCAGAATATGCGGCTGGATCATGGTTTCGGCCGACAAGTCGTCGATACTCCAGCCGGCGGCCTCACGCCCCTCGCGCAGCATCTGGCCAGGCGGCTTGCCCGGCGGGCGGGCAGGCTCGGGCTCCGGCGCGGCCGGGCTGTAGTCCCGCGCCGCGCGCTGGTTGAGCCTGTCCTGATCGCTGTCCGTGCCTGCCATCTAGCGTTCACCCGGCCGGCTGATCTGACCCAGCGTTCTCTCACGGCCCGGATGGGCCAGGTTGTATCGCCGCAGGTAGTTCAGCGCCGGGCCGTGGTGGTCCAGCGCGAGCTCGGTGCGGGCCGCCTGCAGCAGCAGCTCGCCCGACAGTTCGCCCTGGCCGTCCGCCCGCTGGAACAGCGACTGGGCCTCGGCGTATTGTCCCTGGGCGTAACGCAGTTCCGCGAGCCGGCCAATGGCCGCTACATAACGCGGTTCGGCGGCCAGAGCGCGGCGGTAAAACAGGTCGGCATCGTCCAGTCGGTTGGCCTGGAAAAGGCACAGCCCGGCGTTGGTCAGCGGCAGGGCTGGCCGGGTGTAGCGCGGATGATCCGCGGCTCGCTCGAACTGCGTGACCGCCTCGGCCACGTCGCCCTGCTCGCACAGAAAGGCCCCGTAGGAATTGAGAATATCCGGTCGCGGCGCGAGCCGGACGGCCTTCTCGAAGTAATCACGCGCCTGATCCGGCTCCGCCAGGGCACTGTAGCTCAGGCCCAGACCCCAGTTCGCCTGCACGTGATCGCGATCAAAACGATGCGCCTTGAGCAGTGCCTCCAGCGCTCGCTGATAGTCGCCGCGCCGGAGAAAATCCATGCCCAGCGCGGCGTTGGCATCCGCCGCCCGGGCGTTGTCGACCGGGGGCTTGCTGGAGCCACCCGCGCAGCCGCCCAGGATGAGCAGCAGCCATAGCATTCCGATAGCAGCCGGTTTCACGGTTGCGCCTCGCGCCGGGGCGCCTCCTGCTTGATCGGGATATCCCGGAAATGCCGCTTCTGGCGGTCCTGTACCCGCCCTACCAGCTGCCCGCAGGCGGCGTCGATATCGTCGCCACGGGTACGCCGAACCGTGGTCCGGATGCCGGCGTGGTGCAGCCGGTCCTGGAAGGCGCGAATACGACCTTCCTCCGGGCGCCGGTACAGCGCCCCCGGATAGGGATTGAAGGGAATCAGATTGACCTTGGCCGAACGGTTCCTGAGCAGCCCGGCGAGTTCACGCGCCTGCTCGGGCCCGTCGTTGACGCCGTCGAGCAGCACATACTCGTACACGACATGGGCCCGCCGGTCCTTGCCCGCGGTATAGCGATCGCAGGCGGCCATGAGTTCGACCAGCGGGTACTTGCGATTGATCGGAACCAGTTCGTCACGCAGCCCATCCACCGGCGCATGGAGCGACACCGCCAGCGCTACATCCACCTCGGCGTGCAGACGGTCCATGAACGGCACCAGACCGGAGGTCGATACCGTGACGCGGCGCTTGGACAGGCCAAAACCCAGATCGTCCAGCAGCAGGCGGATGGCCGGTACCAGGTTGCGGTAATTGGCGAGCGGCTCGCCCATGCCCATGAAGACCACGTTGGAAATCACGCGACCCTGACCACCGTCCTTGCTACGCAGCTGCCGTTCGGCCAGCCACATCTGGCCGATGATCTCGGCCGTGTCGAGGTTCCGGTTCAGACCCTGCTTCCCGGTGGCGCAGAAGCTGCAGTCCAGCGCACAGCCGACCTGAGAAGACACGCACAGCGTGCCGCGATCGGCCTCCGGTATGAACACGGTTTCCACCGCGTTGCGCGTATCCGGCTGGCCTGCAGGCGCCAGCAGCCACTTGTAGGTACCGTCGGCAGACAGCTGCTCCCCCACGACCACCGGTGGCTCGACTACGGCCAGACGCTGCAACTTCTCGCGCAGCGCCTTGCTCATGTCGGTCATGGCGGCAAAGTCCGTTTCGCCGCGGCGGTAGATCCACTGCATGAGCTGACGCGCGCGAAAAGCGGGTTCGCCCTGTTCGGCAAACCAGCCGGCCAGACCCTCGCGGTCCAGACCGAACAGATTGACTTTCCCCGCGTCTGTCATGCCTGTGGCCATGCCGCGCCTAGCGCGGGCACAGCCCCTGCTGACCGAAGAAGAAATTGATTTCCTGCTCGGCGGTTTCGGGCGCATCCGAGCCGTGAACGGCGTTGGCGTCAATTGATTCGGCGAAATCCGCGCGGATGGTGCCGGGCTCGGCATCCTTCGGATTGGTCGCGCCCATCAGCTCTCGATTGCGGGCAATGGCGTTGTCACCCTCGAGCACCTGAACCATGACCGGTCCCGACGTCATGAAACCGACCAGATCGTTGAAGAACGGCCGTTCCTTGTGCACGGCGTAGAACTCGCCTGCCTCATCCGTCGAGAGATGCACCATCCGGGCCGCAATGATCTGCAGTCCGCCCTGTTCGAAGCGCCGGTAGATGTCACCAATAACATTCTTCGCCACGGCATCGGGCTTGATGATGGATAAAGTTCGCTCAACGGCCATATTGTCGCTCCGGTCGGACCTGAAACCTGAAAATACAAAAGGAAAAGCCGCGCGTCGGCAGGCATGCCGCGCGCGGCGGCGCGAATTTTAACGGTCTCGGACCGTCCGCAGCAATGAAGCGCCGATCCGGCCCGCCCGGGCAGACCGATACGGAGAGTCTACCGGTGACCTCAGCGCGTCAGACCGTAAACGATTCACCGCAGCCGCATTCGTTGACCGCCCGGGGGTTGTCGAAGCGAAACATGCGGTTCAGGCCCTCGCTGCGAAAGTCCACTCGCGTGCCGTCCAGCACGTCCATGAACTGGCGATCAATCACGATCTTGGCGCCGTGCGCCTCGAAAACCTCGTCCTGCTGCGAAACTTCATCGGCATAGTCCATGGTGTACATGTAGCCGCTACACCCGGATTTGCGCAGACCCACGCGCAGGCCCACGCCCTCGCCGCGCTTGGCCAGTTGCGACTTGATGCGTTCTGCAGCGGCTTGCGTCATCTCGACAGACATGATGCTTATCCTTTCGCTTTCAGAAACTTATTCAAATATGTTACAGGCTTTGCCGCGCGCCGTGGAATCCGCCTATCGCGGCCTCCAGCGCGTCCTGCGCCAGCAGCAGGCAGCTGCGCCGGCTCGCGGGCAGCTCCAGGGCTTGCTCGCAGGCCGGCCAATTCACGTCACGGGCCCGGTCCAACGGCACCCCGGCAAGCTGCTCGGCTAGCCAGTCAGCCACCGCAATCGTGGCCGGACAGCCCAGCGCCCGAAACGCCGCCTGCCGGATCGTCCCGCCTTCGACAGCCAGGTCAAGGCTTAATTCCAGCCCGTTCGCGCAGGCCCGGCCCGATAACAGGCCGGGCGCGTCGAGCGGTCCGGCGTGCGATGGATGGCGGAAGCGCTGCTCGATGGCGTTCGACCACAGGCTCATACCGCTTGCCGCGCGGGGGCCAGCGCCCGCAGTCGCTGAATTTCGCCGACCATCTTGTCTGCGGCCCGCTCCAGCATGGCTACCGTGGTCTGCTGGCCGGGCGAGACGCGCAGCGCCGCGGCGGCCAGCGCCGGCGTGCGGCCCATGGCCCGCAGCGTATGGGATGAACCGCCCTGTGCCGACGCGCAGGCCGATCCGGCCGACACGGCCAGTGGCTCGTCGCCCCCGCAGACCGCCGCCAGCAGGGCTTCCGGATGCACGCCGCCCACGCTGAAGCTGGCGATATGCGGCACGCGCGGCGCCTGTGCGCCGTTCAGATAGACTTCGGGCAACGTCAGCAGGCGGTCAATCAACGCCGTCATTGGCGCACTCAACTCGGCCCAGTGGTCGGCTCGCCGCGCTTCGGCCCGCGCCACCGCCACACCGAAGCCGACAATCTGATGCGTGGCGAGGGTGCCGGCTCGTAGACCGCCTTCCTGCCCCCCGCCGGTCAGCAACGGGGCCAGCGGGGCCAGCGGCTGGCGCCGCCGGAACAGCGCGCCCACACCCTGCGGCCCGTACAGCTTGTGGCCGGACAATGACAGCAGATCGACGTCCAGCGCTCGCACATCAATCGGCAGGCGGCCGGCCGCCTGTGCTGCGTCGACGTGCAGCAACGCGCCGTGCTCCGCCTGGCGCAGGGCCCTGGCCACACCGGCAACGTCCTGAATTACGCCTGTTTCATTATTGACCTGCATCACGCTGACCAGCGCGGTATCCGGCCCGAGCGCCGCAAGCAGGCTATCCGTGCTGATCAGACCGGCCGAGTCGACCGGCAGGCGCGTGATCTGCCATCCCCGCGCCTCGAGCGATCGCAGAGGGTCCAGTACGGCGCGATGCTCGGTGCAGACGCTGATCATGTGCCCGGGCCGACCTGTCCTGCGTGACCAGGCCCGCGCCGCGCCTTCGATGGCCAGATTGTTGGCTTCCGTGGCGCCGGAGGTCCAGATCAGCTCATCCGGCCGGCTGCCGATCACCGCGGCGACCTGCTCACGCGCCTGCTCCACCGCGGCGGCCGCGCGCCGCCCCGGCTCGTGGGCAACCGATGAAGGATTGCCGGGCAGCTCCGTCATCACCCGCAGCATGGCCTCCCGCACGGCCGGATCGAGCGGTGTGCTGGCGGCGTGATCGAGATAGACAACCTCGGCGGCGTGAGTCATGCGCCGTTCAACCGCCCATGACCGCCGGGTTGATGCTGGGCATGGCTGCCCGGCCCGACAGCTGCTGCAACGCCTGCAGCAGGGTCTGCACGTCCGCCTGGCTGTTGTCCTTGCCCAGACTCACCCGCACCGCCCCTTTTGCTTCAACCGGGTCGACGCCCATGGCGGTCAACACGTGACTGGGCTCGCCGGAGCCGGCGGCACAGGCCGACCCGGACGACACGGCGATGCCCTGACGGTCGAGCGCCATGAGCAGGCCTTCGCCGTCATAGCCCGGCAGGGTGAACTGGAGCGTGTTGGGGATGCGCTCGGCGTCGGCGGCAAACACCCGCACGCCGGGCATGGCCATCAGGCCCGCCTGCAGCTCGTCGCGCAGGGCTTGCAGCCGGGCGCTGCGCTCTTCCAGCGCCCGGCCGGCCATTTCGGCCGCCTGGCCAAAGCCGACGATGGCGGCCGTATTCTCGGTGCCGCCGCGCAGGCCCTGTTCGTGTCCACCCCCGTGCAGCTGGGGCTGGAGGTCGAGATGCTTGCGCCGCAGCAGCGCGCCCACGCCCTTGGGTCCATACAGCTTGTGGGCCGACAGGCTCAGCGTGTCGACGCCCAGCGCGTGGTAGTCGACCGGAATCTTGCCGGCCGCCTGCACGGCATCGCAGTGGAAACGCGCGCCGGCGGCCTGCGCCAGCCGCGCCAGCCGCGCAACGTCCTGGATGACGCCGGTCTCGTTGTTGGCCAGCATGCAGGCCACCAGCCGCACGTCACCCGACTCCAGCGCATTCTCCAGCGCGGCGGTCTGTACGCAGCCGTTTGCATCGACGTCGAGTTCGGTCACCGCCCAAGGCGGCGGGAGCGCCCGGGCCGGTTCGAGAATGGCCGGATGCTCGACCGCGCTGATCAGCACGCGGCCCGGCTGCGCCAGCCCGGCGAGCCCCTTTACCGCCAGATTGTTCGCCTCGGTGCCGCCGCCAGTGAAGACAACTTCGGCCGGATGCGCGCCAACCAGCGCAGCCACCTGCTCGCGCGCATGATCAATGGCGGCGCGCGCCTGACGGCCCGCCTGATAAAGACTTGAGGCATTGCCAAAGTCTTCCCGCAGATAGGGCAGCATCGCCTCGAGCACGGCTTCATCCATGCGCGTGGTGGCGTTGTGATCAAGATAGATACTCATGATTTTGATACTCCCGCAGCCGTACCGGGCGGGCTGTCACCCCGACATAGCTGCGCCAGCGTCACGTTTTCCAGATAGTCCCGGACATGTTGCGTGAGTCCGGACCACAGTTCACAGGTCAGACGGTTGCGTGCCGACGCGCAGCGCGTGGCGTCCAGCGGCTCGTCCACGGCCGCCATGATGTCCGCTACCGAGATTTCGCCCGCGCAGCGGCACAGCTCATAGCCGCCGCGCGCCCCGCGCGTGCTACAGACCAGACCGCGATCCCGCAGCGCGCGAAACAGACGCTCGAGATACGCCGCCGAAATGTCCTGACGCCGGGCGATGGCGTTCACGCAAACCGGGCCCTGTTCGCTGTGCAGGGCCAGATCGAGCATGGCCGTCACCGCATAGCGTCCGCGGGTGGTCAGCCGCATGCCGGTCTAGCCCGTGCCGGTCGGGCGATCTGCGGCGACGCTGGTCGCCTCGATCTGCTTTTCCAGCCGCTCGGCCAGCGCGCGCAGTTCGGCCTGCTGCTTCTCCAGTTCACGAACATGGTCCAGCATGGCTTCGATGCCGCGGGTCACCGGGTCAGGCATTTCTGCCGTCACCCCGTACAGGTCGAAACCGATGCGCTGGGCGAGTTCGGCGCGATCGCTCACCTGCGCATTGGCCTCGCCGCATTTGACCAGCTTGGCCGGCACGCCGACGGCCGTGCAGCCGGCCGGCACTTCCTTGACGACCACGGCGTTGGAACCGATCCGCGCGCCCTTGCCCACCGTGAACGGGCCCAGCACCTTGGCTCCGGCGCCCACGACCACATCATCTTCGAGCGTGGGATGACGCTTGCCCGGACTCCAGCTGGTGCCGCCCAGCGTCACGCCCTGGTAAATGGTGCAGTCGTTTCCGATGACGGTGGTCTCGCCAATGACCACGCCCAGACCATGATCGATGAAGAAGCGCCGCCCCAGCTGTGCACCCGGGTGGATTTCGATGCCGGTCACCCAGCGGCCGAAATGCGAAAACATTCGCCCGAGCCAGTAAAGCCGGCGGTTCCACAGACCGTGAGCCAAACGGTGGATCCAGATGGCGTGCAGCCCGGGATAGGCGGTAACCGCCTCCCAGGTGCCGCGCAGTGCGGGATCACGATCCCGGATGGCCTGTATGTCTTCCTTGAAGCGTTCAAACATCGCGTGCCCCTTGGTTACCCGGCTTGGCGGGCGCATGCACAAAGCATCGTGGCGCAAACCCGACTATTCAAGTCGGGATTTTACGCCGCGGCCGGCGGCCAGGCCAGCGCTTTCAGTGATCGTTTCGCCGGCGCGGATCAAGCGCCTTGAGAATGCCGCGCAGAATGTGGATTTCGGTGGGCTGGAGCGCGCTGCGATTGAAAAGGCGGCGCAGGCGGCGCATGAGCATCTTGGGTTGACCCGGATCGAGAAACCCGGCGGCGGTCAGCACCTCCTTGAGATGACCATAGAACCCTTCCAGTTCGTCACTGGTGGCCAGCAGCCGCCCGGAGGATTCAGGTGCTTCGCCCTGATCCAGCCGCGCCATGCGAATTTCGTAGCACACCACCTGCACCGCGGCGGCAAGGTTAAGCGATGAATAGTCGGGGTTGGCCGGTATGTGCAGGTGGGCACTGCACAGGTCCAGTTCGGCGTTGCTCAGGCCGCTGCGCTCACGGCCGAAGACTGCCGCCACGGTCTGCTCCGGCGCCAGACGGGTCAGCTCATGCGCGGCCTGTCGGGGCGTCATCAGCGGCCAGTCGAAGCGCCGACTGCGTGCGCTGGTGCCGACCGCCCAGCCGCAGTCGGCAATGGCGGCGGCCAGATCGGGGTAACAACGCGCACCCTCGATGACCGACAGGGCGCCCGATGCCCTCGCCCAGGCCTCGCTGTGCGCCTGGGGATGGGCGCCGGGATCAAGCCAGTCCGCCGGAGCGACCAGGCGCAGATCCGTCAGCCCCATGGTGAGCATGGCCCGCGCGGCCGCGCCCACATTGCCGGGATGCTGCGGCTCGACCAGCACCACGGCTATGCCGGATATCGGGGCTGCTTCGGAGCCGGGATCAGGTGGGGCGGTTGAAGAATCAGTCTCGGTCACGATAGCTGTGGGGCACTACGGATGCGTGGGTGTTCAAAGGCTCTGATATTCTACGCGGCCGTTTCGATCCTGCCCGGCTTTTCTTCATGCAACCTTTCGTCAATATCGCCGTGCGCGCCGCGCGTGCGGCCGGCCGCATCATCATGCAGAGCTATCGCCAGGGCGACCTGGGCCAGGTTCGCGCCAAGGGCGAGAACGACTTCGTGACGCAGGTGGACGTGGCGGCCGAGCAGGCCATCATCGACGTCATACGCCGCGCTTATCCGCGGCACGGTTTTCTGGCCGAGGAGTCCGGTCGTCAGGGCAACGAACAGACGCAGTGGATTATCGACCCCATCGACGGCACCACCAATTTCATTCATGGCTTTCCGCATTTCTGCGTGTCGATCGCCTGTGAAATCAAGGGTGAACTGGAGCACGCCGTTATCTACGATCCGTTCAAGGAAGAGTTGTTCACCGCCAGCCGCGGCAGCGGGGCCATGCTCGACGGCCGGCGTATCCGCGTGTCGGGCGCCCACCACCTGCGCGGCGCGCTGGTGGCCACGGGCTTTGCCTACCAGCGGTCGCACCCGCTGGATCGTCACATCGGCGAGTTCACCGCGGTGCTCGAGAAGACCGGCGACCTCAGACGCGCCGGGTCCGCCGCGCTGGATCTGGCCTATGTCGCCTGCGGCCGACTGGACGCCTTCTGGGAACGGGGGCTTTCGCCCTGGGATATGGCGGCGGGCCTGCTCATCGTGCGCGAGGCCGGCGGCCTGGCCACGGCGCCCGACGGCGGCGCGGCGCTGGACCAGGGCAGCGTGCTGGCCGGCACGCCCAAGGTGTACGAGGCGCTGGCGCCCATACTGGCCAAGCGCTAGGACCCACTGATGTCCGACACTTCGCAGCACGACCAGCCCCGCTCCGAGCGGACCGAATCGACCGGTGCCCGCCAGCCCATGGAGGTCCGGTCGGTCGTCACCAGCGCGATCCTCGTGCTGATGTTTCTCTACACGCTTTATTTCGCGCGCAATTTCTTCATTCCGATCGTGCTGGCGCTCAGTCTGAACATGCTGCTCGGCCCCCTGGTCAACCGGCTGCGGCGGCTGTGGATTCCTCGCCCGCTGGGCGCGGCACTGGTGCTGTTCGTCATTATCGGCGGGCTCGGGGCGGGCGGCTATGCCGCGGTGGAACCGGCCAAGCAGTGGCTGGATTCCATGCCGCAGACCATGGAAGACCTGAAATCACGGACCAGCGTTATCCGCGAGAAGGTGGAGAACGTCACCCAGCAGACCGAACAGATCATCAAGGTGGCGGAATCGGCCGTCAACGAGAAGAAGGAGACTACGCGGACCACCACGGTGGTGCTCAAGGAGCCGGGGCTGGGTGAGCGGTTCATCGGCAGCCTGCAGGCCTTCGCGGGCACTCTGGCCGTCATGCTGATCCTGCTGTATTTCATGCTGGCGACCGGGGGCCTGATGATCCGCAAGCTGCTGGCGATGATTCGCCGGCAGATTGGCCGCCGCCAGGCCGTGAGCCTGGTGCGCCACATGCAGGACGACATCAACCGCTATCTGGTCACCATCATCATGATCAACACGGCGCTGGGCGTGACGGTCAGCCTGGCGTTATGGGCCATCGGCCTGCCCGATCCGTTTCTCTGGGGTGCCGTGGCGGGCCTGCTGAATTTCGCGCCCTACCTGGGTGCCGCGGTGGCGTTCCTGATTATCACGGCCATTTCCTTCGCGACCTTTACGTCGCTCGCCTATGCGTCGATCGCGCCGCTGGTGTTCATGCTCATCACCGCCATCGAGGGCAATTTCATCACCCCGGCGATTCACGGCAAGCGTTTCGCCATGAATCCGCTCGCCATCTACATGTCGCTGTTCTTCTGGGGCTGGCTGTGGGGCATCGCCGGGGTCATCGTGGCTATTCCGCTCATCGCCGCGCTGAAAATCGCCTGCGATCACGTGGACAGCATGCGCCCGATCGGCCGGCTGCTGGGTCGCTGAAGCGAGAACCCTGGCCGGACGTCGGGGCTACTACATATGCTGTTCGGCCTCCTCTTCCTTCGGCGGGAAGAGGTCTTCCTTGGTGATATCCAGACGCAGCGCCAGCGCTGAGGCCACGTAAATCGACGAGTAGGTGCCTACGACCACGCCGATAATCAGCGCCGTGGCAAAGGCGTGGATGACTTCACCGCCCAGGGTGAACAGCGCGATGAGCGTCAGCAGGGTCGTGCCGGACGTCATGATGGTGCGCGCCAGCATCTGGTTGATGGATTCGTTCACGACCTCGCGCGGCCCCGCCTTGCGCATGCGGCGGAAATTCTCGCGAATGCGGTCAAACACCACGATCGTGTCGTTCAGCGAATAACCGATCACCGCCAGCAGCGCTGCGAGCACGGTCAGATCGAATTCGATGCGCAGCAGCGAAAACACGCCAACCGTAATGATCACGTCGTGCGCGAGCGCCGCCACCGAGCCAAGCGCCAGCTTCCAGTGGAAGCGGAATATCACGTAGATGAGAATGCCGAACAGGGCGAACAGCAGCGCCAAACCGCCCTTCTCCGTAAGCTCCTCGCCAATCTGCGGGCCCACGAACTCCACGCGACGCATCTCGGCGCCGGGCGATTCGGCCTGAATGCTCTCGAGCAGATTGGAGCTGATGTCGGCCGAATCCAGCTCACCGGTCTCTGCCTGCTTCGGGACCAGGCGAATCAGCACATCCCGCGTTGTCCCGAAGTTCTGAACGATGGCGTCCGGGTAGCCGGCGCTGGCCATGGTGCTGCGCACCTGCTCCAGATCGACGGCCTCGGGATAGCCGATCTCGACCACCACGCCGCCGGTGAAGTCGATGCCCAGCTCAAGCTGCTGAATAGCGACAGACGCCAGGGAAACAATGATGAGAATGGCGGAAAACACCGCGGCCAGCGTGGTCTGGCCGGTGAAATTGAAATGCGTATCGGACTTGATCAGTCTCATGGAGGGCTCCGAACCGCGGCCTAGACCGGCAGTGTTTGCAGACGACGCTGACGTCCGTACACCAGGTTGGCCAGCGCCCGCGTACCGATTATTGCGGTGAACATGGAGGTGACAATGCCGATCGACAGCGTCACGGCAAACCCCTTGATGGGGCCGGTGCCAAAGCCGAACAGCACCAGCGCCGCGATCAGCGTGGTCACATTGGCATCTGCGATGGACGTGAACGCCTTGTCATAGCCGGCGGCGATGGCGGATTGCGGTGAATTGCCGGCGTCCAGCTCTTCGCGGATACGCTCGAAAATGAGCACATTGGCATCCACCGCCATGCCGACCGTCAGCACAATGCCGGCAATGCCGGGGAGCGTCAGCGTCGCCTGCAGCAGCGACAGCGCGGCCACGATAAGCACCAGATTGGTCAGCAGCGCTACATCGGCGAACAGGCCGAACACGCGGTAGTAGATGGCCATGAAGACGATCACGAACAGAAAACCGGCGATGACGGCCGTGCGGCCCTGACGGATATTGTCCGCGCCCAGGCTGGGGCCGACCGTGCGCTCCTCGACGATTTCCACCGGCGCTTTCAGCGCACCCGCGCGCAGCAGAAGCGCCAGGTCGTGCGCCTCGTTGCTCGACAGGCCCGTGGTCTGGAAACGCTTGCCGAACACGCCGCGAATGGTCGCCACGCTGATCACTTCCTGGATCTTGCGCTTCTCGCGGATTTCCTCGCCGTCCTCGTAGCGGGTTTCGATCTTGTTCTCGACAAACAGCACCGCCATGGGGTCGCCCACGTGCCGCGAGGTGGTGTCGAACATCTTCTTGGCGGCCGCGCCGTCCAGCGTCACGAACACGGCGGGCGATCCACTCTGCTGGTCAAAACCGGCGGAGGCGTCGACCAGCTGATCACCCGAGGCAATGATGTCCTCGACCAGCAGCACCGGTTCGCCGTCCCGACTGTAGAACAGGTCGGTCCCGGCCGGCGCAACGCCAGTGCGGGCGGCATCCTGGGCGCTCTGATCCTTGGCGACCAGCCGATATTCCAGCGTGGCCGTCTTGCCCAGCAGGCGCTTGGCCTCGGCGGTGTCCTGCACGCCCGGCAGTTCCACGACGATTCGGTCGGCGCCCTGGCGCTGTACCAGCGGCTCGGCGACGCCCAGTTCGTTCACGCGATTGCGCAGGGTCGTGAGATTCTGCTCCAGCGCCAGGTCCTGAATGCGCGTGATCTCCTGCTCGCGCAGCGTCGCCTCAATCAGCAGCGGCTCATCCGGGACGCTGGAAAACTGCAGTTCCGAGGTGAACTCACCGCGCAGCAGATCGAGCGCTTCATCCATCGACGATTCGTTGGGGAACAGCAGCCGCACGCTGTCGCCCTCGCGGAAGGCCCGGCTGTAGCGCACCGTCTCGTCGCGCAGCAGGCGGGGCAGATCCTTCGCGTAGCGGTCATAGGTCTTGTCGAAGACCTCCTGCATATCGACCTCAAGCAGGAAGTGCACGCCGCCCCGCAGATCCAGGCCGAGCGACATGGGCCGGGCGTTCAGAGCGCGCAGCCACCCGGGCGTGCTGGGCGCCAGGTTCAGCGCGACGATATAGTCGTTACCCAGCTCCCGCTTGAGCAGGTCAGCCGCCTTGAGCTGCGCGGAAGAGGATTCCAGGCGCGCCAGCAGGCGGCCCTCCTCGAAACTCACACCGTCCAGGGTAATTCCCGCGCCGCTGAGTATGCTTTCCACGCGGCCACTGAGCGATTCGCTCATGGTGCCGCCCTGCTCGCGCGAGACCTGCACCGCAGGCTGCTCGGGAAACAGGTTGGGCAGGGCGTATAGGCCGCCGATCAGCAGGACTGCGGCGACCAGCAGGTATTTCCAGAGCGGATATCGATTCATGGGACCCGGCAATCTGCGTGGATGATCTAGAGCGAACCCAGCGTACCCTTGGGCACCACGCTGGATATCGAGCTCTTCTGGACGGTGACGTTCACGTTCTCGGAAACTTCAAGCAGTAAAAAGTTCTCGCCGACTTCCCGAACCTTGCCGCCCAGACCGCCCTGGGTCACGACCTCGTTGCCTTTCTCGATGCTCTCGATGAGCTGCTTGTGCTCCTTCTGCCGCTTCATCTGCGGGCGGATGATCATGAAGTACATGAACAGAAAGAACAGGCCCAGCATGATGAGCGTGGGCATGATGCCCGCGCCCTGCGGCGCCGCCTGCTGTGCGTGCGCAGGAGAAATGAAGAAATCCATTGGCAAATCCTCTGAATGAAACGCCGGCGCCACCCCGTAAGCAAGGCGCTGGCCTGAAGGCTGCCCTGAATGACGGCGGCGCGCCCGCGCCGCGGTTCAAGGGCCGCGCATTATGCCAGCCAGCCGATGGCGCAACCAGCACGGCCACCGCAACACGGAGCGCGGTCAGAAGGATTCGCCCAGGGCGGACTGCTGGAAATCGCGCTGGAAGCGGTCAAATCGGTCTTCCGCAATCGCCTCGCGAATGCGGCGCATCAGGTCGAGATAGAAATACAGGTTGTGCCAGGTGTGCAGACGGGCGGCCAGAATCTCGCCGCAGCGGTACAGATGATGCAGATACGCCCGGCTGTAGCTGCGGCAGGTGTAGCAGGCGCAAGCCGGGTCGAGCGGCTCGTCGGCATCGCGGTGAATGGCGTTCTTGATCTTCACCACGCCCTGACTGGTGAACAGGTAGCCGTTCCTGGCGTTACGCGTGGGCATGACGCAATCGAACATGTCGACGCCATAGCCCACTGCGTTCACGATATCCGCCGGTGTACCCACGCCCATCAGATAGCGCGGCGCAAGGGTCGGCGCGTGCGGGAGCGCGGCTTCGAAAATGCGCGCGCGATCGGCCTTGGGCTCACCCACCGACACGCCGCCCACGGCGTAGCCGTCGAATCCGATATCCGCCAGCTGCCGCATGGAGTCGGCCCGCAGGTCGGGATACACGCCCCCCTGATTGATGCCGAACAGCGCGTTGGGGTTGCCCGCATGCGCCGTCTTGCAGCGCGCCGCCCAGCGCATCGACAGGGCCATGGACTCGGCCGCCTGGGCGTGGCTCACCGGATAGTCCGTGCATTCGTCCAGCGCCATGACGATGTCCGAACCCAGCTCACGCTGAATCTCGACGGCCGACTCGGGCGTGAGTTCACAGGCCGCACCGTCAACGGGCGAGCGGAATCTGACCCCCGTCTCGGTGAGTTGCCGCATCTCGGCGAGGCTCCACACCTGAAATCCGCCGGAGTCGGTCAGAATCGGGCCGCGCCAGTTCATGAAGCGCTGCAGTCCACCAAGTTGCTCGATACGCTGCGCGCCGGGCCGCAGCATGAGGTGGAAGGTATTCCCCAGAATGATCCGGGCACCGATATCCCACAGCTCCTCCGGCGTCATGGCCTTGACGGTGCCGTAAGTGCCCACGGGCATGAACACCGGCGTCTCCACGGCGCCGTGCATCAACTCGAGCCGGCCGAGCCGTGCGTCGCCGGATTGCCGCAGTAGCTGGAATTTCATGGCGGCGGAGTATACCCGCCTGCCGCCACTCGCTTCGCCATCGGTGAGGCCGTACCATGCGCCGCCATGCGAGTGTTACCCCCGCGATTGCACCGGCTTGTGAAGGGCCTGCTGGCCGGCCTCCTGGTGGCGGCCAGCCCGGTCGGGCACGCCCAGGGGCCGCCGCTGCCGCTGGACAGTCTCGAAACCCTGGCGCGCGAGGGACGCGCCCAGGTCACCGCTCTCGTAGTGGATCTCGACAACAACCGCCTGCTGGCCGCCCTGTCGCCGGACACTCGGCTCAGTCCCGCCTCCGTGACCAAGCTGTACACCGCGGCCGCGGCACTGCGTCAATTCGGGCCGGATCACCGTTTCGTGACGCGCCTGATGTCCCGCGGCGACATTGTGGATGGCGTCCTGCTGGGTGATCTGGTGCTGGCCGGTTCGGGCGATCCGGGGCTGAGCACGGCTCAACTCTGGACACTGGTTACCCGGCTGCGCGACCAGGGCGTGGAGCGCATTGGCGGGCGCGTGGTCATCAACGAAAGTCTGTTCGGCAGCGTACCCTGCTCCATCGTGGATCGCTGCCAGGCACAGCAGTCCAGCGATCACGCCTACGACTCGCCGCTGTCCGCCGCCGGCGTGAACTACAGCACGCTGGAGGTGGAAATCCGGCCGTCCAACCGGCCGGGCGAAGCCGCCACCACCAGCCTGCTCCCACCAGGGCTGCGCGGCTATGATCTTGACGGCGCCATCCAGACGGGCCGACCCGGCAGCCGCGGCCTGTACCGCGTGCTGCGTGAAACCGAGGATGGCCAGAGCACGCTGCGGCTGTCCGGCAGCCTGCCTGCGGGTACGGGGCCCTATCGCCTGCAGCGCTCGGTGGCCTATCCCAACCGGTACACCGCGCGGCTGCTTGAAGCACTCCTGATCGATGCGGGCATCGCCGTATCGGGCAAACGCGCCATTCGCTCCTCCACGCTCCCCGCCGATATCCGCGAGCTGGTCAGCGTGGAAAGCCCGGCGCTGGCGGCTCAGGTCCGCGACCTGCTGGGATACAGCAACAACTTCATTGCCGATGTGCTCACGCTTGATCTGGCCGCCTATGCCGGCGCTTCGCCCCCGCTGACCCTGCCCCGCGCGGCGCAGACATTGCAGACGCTGGCGCGCACAGCCAATATTCAGCCGCGCGGCTGGAACGAAAACGCATCGCGCCCGAGCGGCCCGCTGATCATGGACAGCGGCAGCGGCCTGTCGACGAGCAATCGCTTATCCGCGCGAGACCTCGTCGCCCTGCTCGCCTTCATGTATGAACAGCCGGCCGACTTCCCCGCGTTTCTGGGCGGCATGCCGGTCCCGCGGCACACGACCGGCCGCATGCTCAAGTACGGCAGCGAGGATTGGCGAAACCGCCTGATGGCCAAGACCGGCACGCTCACCGAACCGGTCAACGTGCGCAGCCTGAGCGGCTATCTGCGGCTGCAGGACGGCGGCTGGGGGGCATTTGCCGTTATCGTCAACAGTGTCGCGGGCAGTCAGGCAGTCAGCCTCGCCGACGCGCTGGAGGCCATACGGACCGATCTGGAACGGTTGCTCGAACGCTACTAGTAAGACGCCGCGCCGGTGGTCATGAATTCTTGATCCGCCTGCGCCACACTCCGAAACGCAACACGGGCAGAGCAGTCATTCATGCAGACCTGGGCCGTTTACAGCCTCAAAGGTGGGGTGGGCAAGACCACCACCGCCGTCAATCTTGCCTGGGAAGCGGCGCGTGCCGGCCACTATGTGCTGCTTTGGGATCTGGACCCGCAGGCAGCCGCCAGCTGGTATCTGCGCGCGGACGCAGACGACGCACCCCGGGCCAAGAAACTGCTCAAGGGCAAGGCGCCGCTGGGCCGCTTTGTCAGTCACACCGCCTACGATCGGCTGGATGTGATTACTGCCCACAGCAGCATGCGGCACATGGACCGGCTGCTCGACGGCGACAGCAAACCGGATCGCGTGTTGCGTCGCATGATCGAGCCTTTCGGCGAAGACTATTCGCTGCTTCTGCTGGATTGCCCACCCAGCATGTCGCGGCTGGCCGAATCGATCCTGAAGGCCGCCGACCTGATGATCGTGCCCACCGTGCCCACTACGCTGTCCTTACGCGCGCTGGAACAGGTTCGCGCGTTTGCCGAGCGCAACGATTTCGACCCCGGGGCCATTCGCCCATTGCTGAGTCTGGCCGATCGCCGAAAGAACCTGCACAAGCAGATCCTGGAAACCGACGCGCCCGTCCTGGACAACCGCCTGTCGGTCTTTATTTCCTATACCAGCGACGTCGAGCGCATGGGAGAGCAGCAGGCCCCGGTCAGCTGTTTCGCGCCCCGCTCCGCCGGTGCAAGGCAATTCCAGGCCCTCTGGCGCGAACTCAGCAAACGCCAGAACCTGTAGCCGCGCGCCTAGGGCGTGTTGACAATGACCGCCCTAGGGCAGCGTGATGCGCAGATGGGCATGTTCCGCCGGCGTCTGAATGACCGGTGTTTCCAGCGCAACCACCTGCCGGGTCTGCGCCGTCAGCCGCGTCTCCAGAAACTTGTAGGTCCCCAGGGCCATTAAAGCCGCTATCGAGGCGATGGCCCAGATCGGCGTGCGGCTGCGTAACGCGTTGGCCACCCGGTCGGGCGGCGCCGCGTGGGGCGCAAAGCCGCGCGGATGACCGCGCAGCGAACCGATATCCTCACCCAGTCGCGCGCACTCATCCTGCCAGCCGCGGACATCCCCCAGCCGATACCGGCCCTGGAACCCCAGCAGCAGGCAGACATGCATCACTTCCAGCACATCCAGTCGCTCGGCGCCCTGGCGTCGCAGCCGGTCGAGTTGCTCGAAGAAGTGCTCACCGGCCAACTGGTCGTCAAACCATTCGAGCTGCAGGGGCTGCAGGGCCCATTCGTCGCGGCCCGGCAGGCCGGATGCCAGCACGGTTTCGTCCAGCAGCGCGCAGTAGGCGTAGCGCGCCAGCCGTATATCTTCCGCGTCAGCCCCGGCCCGACCGGCGTCGGCTTCGAACTGATCCAGAATGACGCGCACCACAGGGCGCAGCGACATGGCGTCTTCCACCTGCCAGCTCTCGCGCAGCCTGACGACCAGACGAAATCCCTCGCACAGACAATCGGTCAGCGATGGTTGCCGCAGCATTTCCCGTCCTGCCCGTTCCAGCCGAGCCGCGTTCATGCCGTCACCGCAAGCAGTTCCATTTCGACGTCGTTTACCGCTTTTGGCACGTAAATCGTCACCGATCGCGACTTGATCATTCGATCAAACAGCGGGCCGCTGCGCTCCAGCTCGAAATAGAAGTGGCCCGGACGCACGGGAATAGCGGTCGGCGCCTTGGGCAGGTAGGCCAACGGCACCGCGGGCAGGGCCGACATCACGCAGGCCTGCACATCGTCGGGAGCGCCCACCTTGAAGCGCTGCGGCACGGCAGCAACCAGATCGGCGGCCGGCATGGGCGCCGAAACAGACAGGTAGAACGCGGTTTTTTCGTCGATGGCGTCGGACTCCAGCCGTCCGTTGTGGAAGCCGGGTGCGCGTTCCGCGAGCGGAATACCGATGTGCCGGTCCGATATGACTGCCCCCAGGCTGGCGCGAATCATCGACATGACAGTTCGGATGGCCGCTTCCGGCTGACCGTGATCATAAACCGGCAGATCCCTCAGGCTCTGCGACGACGAGAAGGCCATCAGGCCCGCCGCGGTCTCGAGCAGCCCCTGAAACAGCCGCTCCGGCGGCAGGTCGGGATGGGCCAGCAAATGCGTCAGCCGGGCAAAGCTGGTGTTGACCGTATGCAGCAGCCAGTAGGCGGCCGCGTCCCGGGCGCGAAAATCGGTGCTGCCTGCCTCCGAGAAGCGCTGCTGTCCCTGCAGCGCGTCGGCCTTGACCTGTAACGCGTCGAGCACCTGCCGAAGGGCCCGGAGCAGCCGCGGCGATGCCGCGACGTGCAACAGCGGCGGCAGAAAATCGGGATCCAGCAGAAAGCCGCCAGCCGCCGCCCGCTTGACGCGCGCAATTGGCAGACAGTCGAATTCACCTCGCGGCACCAACTCCGAAAGAAGCAGACACTGTTTTTCGAGATACTGGATGTCGGCCGGTTCGGCGTCGCTCAGGCAGTCCACACTGCGCGCGTCGATACCGCGGTAGCGGGACACGGGCGGGCCGGCGGCCGGCGCGTCGGCGAGGTTGCTGGCCTGCAGCCGGAGTCGCGGCAGTGCCGCATACACCAGCATGCTTTCGGACTGGTCCGGAAAGCAGTCCAGCTCCAGCGCTCCGGGCAGGCTGTCCGGGCCAGGCGCTTCGTAGTCTTCGCCATCCGGGAAAACGCCGGCCAGCCGGCTGACCCGCAGCACGCCGTGCCCCAGCGCGTCTTCGTCAACCTCAAGCGCGCGCAGGCCCCAGTAGTGCGGATGCAGATCGGCGCGGGCGCCCCGCAGTCGCGCATCATGATATGCATCCTGCGACTGAAAATGCTGCGGCCGCAGAAACAGCCCCTCGCCCCAGAGAACGCGCCTGTGCTTGCTCATTGTCGAACCTGCTCGTCATGGTGTGGTGCCCATGTCCGCAGCCCCGCTGCGGCGGCATTACGGATTCGAGTATAGCCCTGCGGCGTCGAGCCCGGGCAAGTGCCGGATCCGACCAGGCGGTGACGAGCAGCCTGACGCTGACCTGGCGCCGATCGACCTGACGTTCCACGAGACAGGTCGCGCAGTGGGACGACCAACCGGCGTTATGCCCTTGAATCACGGCGCTTTCTGGCCGCGAGACGCGATGCGCCGCAGGCGGAATCGATGCCGGCCCACCACCCTCCGGCGCGCGGAAAGGTCAGCCCTAATACGGGTCCGCCGCGCGAATGGAGCGGCGCAGGCGCCCGACGGACGGCAGCAAAAAAGTTTGTGCCCGCTGTTCGAATGTTTTATAGATACCGCCACGAGCTTACGCACCACGGGCTCAATTCCGGCTCACCGGAATGAGTGACAACATGAGCGACTTGAGAGCAGCACCCCTGTGCCTGGCGGTCTTCCTGACTGCCGGAACCCTGTTCGGCCTGACCGGCTGCGCCACCCGTGGCGAGGGCGAACTGGCCGAAGCAGGCCAATCCACCGATAGCAGTGACGCGCTCGTCCGTGAAGCCGGCTTCGCCTATCAGTCGGGCGATACGGTCCGCACCGTCACCCTGCTGGAGCAGGCCGCCGTTTCGGATCCGGCCGCCCTCGAACCCTGGTTGCGACTGGCCCAGGTTCATTTTGAAACAGGCGATTTCAACGCCGCATTGGCGGCCTCGCACGAGGTCCTGGCCCGCCGCAACAATCACCACAGTGCGCGCAGCATTGCCGCGGTCAGTGCCTTGCGTATTGCCAACGCGCAGCTGGCCCTGCTGCAGAAGCAGGCAAGGCTGCAGGGCTCGGTTCGCGAGGAAGCCGAGCTTCTCAGCACGAACCTGACGCGACTTCTGCACAGCGAACGCCTCGTGCCGCGCAGCGAGCCCAGCATCATGATCCCCGCCGAGCCTCGCTCCCGTAGCCGACCGCCGGCCGCCCGCCGCGGCGATCGGGTAGCGCGTTCACCGTCGCCGCAACGCCGCAGCGAGTCTACGACCGACGACGGTGACGGAAGTCCTTTCAATCCATTCGAGACTCTGCAGTCTCTTCCGCACTAGGACATCGATATGGCCAAGAGCAACAGTATTCAAAAGCGCCTGGAGAAAGTGCGCCCGCCGCGCGTGCAGTTGACCTACGACATAGAGAAAGGCGACGCCATCGAGCAGAAGGAGCTGCCGTTCGTGCTGGGCGCGCTGTCTGACCTGCGCGGGCAGTCGGACAAGCCGCAGCCAAAGCTGCGCGACAGGAAATTCGTCAACTGCGACATGGACAACTTCGACGATGTCATGCGGGGCCTCGCGCCGCGTGCCCGCTTCAACGTGCCCAACCGGCTGACCGACGAGGAAGGCGAAGTGCATGTAGAGCTGGCCTTCAACAGCATGGATGACTTTCGGCCGGAATCCGTCGCCGAGCAGTTCGAGCCGCTGCGGCGGCTGGTCGAGGCGCGCCGACGGCTGGCGGAGCTTCGCAACAAGCTGGTCAGCAACGACAAGCTGGAAGACGCGCTTGCCGACGCCTTGAACAACAGCGATCAGCTCGACAGCCGTCGCGATGATCGCGACGACGCCTGATCAGGGAGACCCCAATGGACGCGACTCAAGCTACGACTGCATCCACAGAATACGCAAACGACAGCTCGGAAAACCTACTGGACCGGATTATCGAGGAGAGCCGAATCGCGCGATCGGAGGACGAGCATGTGCACGCGCGCGACATCCTCAACGAGCTCATGCAGCAGGTACTGGACGGTACCGTTGTGGTGTCCGACAACCTCGGCGCCACGCTGGATGCCCGCGTGGCGGAAATGGACGAACTCATTTCCGCGCAGCTCAACGAAATTCTGCACGCCCCGGGCTTTCAGCAGCTGGAAAGCGCCTGGCGCGGGCTGCACTACCTGTGCGCGCAGACCTCCACGTCATCGCTGCTCAAGATCAAGCTGCTTTCAGTGACCCGCGACGAACTCAACCGCGATTTCCGGAGTGCGGTGGACTTTGACCAGAGCGCCCTGTTCAAGAAAATCTACGAAGAAGAGTTCGGCACGTTCGGCGGCGCGCCCTTCGCGGCGCTGATTGGCGACTTTGAAATCACGCGCCAGCCGGCCGACATGCAGTTCCTTGAACAGATGTCGCACGTGGCGGCGGCCGCTCACGCCCCCTTCATTGCCGCCGCCTCGCCGGAACTGTTCGGCTTCGATACGTTCACCGATCTCGGCCGGCCACGCGACCTGAGCAAGGTGTTTGATACGGTCGAGTACGCCAAGTGGAATTCACTGCGCCAGTCCGAGGACGCCCGCTATATCGGCCTGACCCTCCCGCGCTTTCTGGGGCGGCTGCCGTACGACCCCAAGGACGGCACGGCCGTCGAGGGCTTCAATTTTGTGGAGGATGTCGACGGGAGTGACCACGGGCGTTACCTGTGGTGCAACAGCGCCTACGCCTTTGGCGCGCGGCTGACGGCCGCGTTCGAGTCCTTCGGCTGGTGTGCGGCGATTCGCGGCGTTGAAGGCGGCGGACTGGTCGAAGACCTGCCGACCCACAGCTTCAAGACGGACGATGGCGAAATCGCGCTGAAATGCCCCACGGAGATTTCCATTACCGATCGTCGCGAGAAGGAGCTGAGCGATCTCGGACTGATTCCGCTGGTGCACTGCAAGAACGCCGACTACGCCGCCTTCTTCGGCACGCAGTCGGTTCAGAAGCCGGGCAAGTACAACAGCGAGGCAGCCAACGCCAACGCCATGCTGTCGTCCCAGCTTCAGTACATCTTCGCGGTATCCCGCATCTCGCATTACCTGAAGGCGATGATGCGGGACAAGGTTGGCAGCTTTGCCGCCGCAAGCAGCGTCGAGACGTTCCTGAACGACTGGATTACGCAGTACGTCCTGCTGGACGACAACGCCACGCAGGAAGCCAAGGCCCAGTTTCCGCTTCGGGAGGCCTCGATTCGCGTATCCGAGGTGCCGGGCAAGCCGGGCGCCTATCGCGCCGTCGCGTTCCTGCGCCCGCACTACCAACTGGACGAGTTATCGGTTTCGCTCCGGCTCGTCGCTGAATTGCCGGCGTCGGCAAGAGCGTCCTGATTCCTGACCGGGTCGCACCACCACCACCCATGATTGAGAGCAGCCATGAAAGACATTTACATCAAGTTCGACCGCCCGGGCATCAAGGGCGAATCGCAGGACAAGGACCACGCCGACTGGATCGAGGCGCATACCTGGCACCACCGAATCCTGCAGCCCAAATCGGCGACCGCCTCCAGTTCCGGCGGGCATACCGCCGAGCGCTGTGAACATGAGGACATGGTGTTCACCAAGGACCTCGATGTGGTCAGCCCTCAGCTCTACCAGTGCTGCTCGGGTGGCGTGACCTTTGCCAAGGTGACCGTAGAGTTCTATCGCGCCGACGGCGACGGGCGCCGCGTGAAATACCTCGACATACAGCTCAAGGACGCCATCATTTCCGACGTCGCCCCGTCGGTGGAAGCCGAAGGCATTCCCACCGAGACGCTGTCGCTCAAGTACGCCGCCATACAGTGGCAATACACGCAGCAGAAGATCGGCGGTGGCGCTGGCGGCAGTTCGCAGGGCGCGTGGAGCCTGACCAAGAACGACAAGACCTTCGCGTCCTGAGTAACGGCAGTCGACGGGCTCGGCGACGGGCCCGTCGGCTCAACCGTTCGCAGTATTCATGCACGGCCCCACTTCATCGTTCCTCGATCGGCTGATCAGTCCGGACACGGCCGGGCATACGCGCAGCTCGGATTCGCCTCTGCGCCGTCTGGAACACCTGAAGCGATCGGTCGCCTGCGACCTCGAGAATCTGTTGAACACCCGTCTGGCCCTGCGCAGCGAAGTGCTCGAGGACTACCCCGAGTGCCGGCAATCGGTGATCAACTACGGGCTGAGAGACTTTTCCTGGATGAGCCTGACCAGCAGCCCGGATCGCAACCGGATATGCAGGGCGCTGGAGGCGGCCGTAAGCATTCACGAACCGAGGCTTGCAGCAGTCGAGGCGCTCCTGGAAACCGACCGCACCACGCCCAACCGCCTGCACTTCTGCATCAGCGCGCTGCTCGTGGTTCCGCCCCTGAGTGAGAGCGTCAGCTTCGACGCCCTGTTCGAGCCGGCCCGCATGGCGTACTCGGTCACGCGCAGCGAGTCCCGCGCCGCCTGATCATCATGGAAGATCTGCTGCCCCATTACGAGCAGGAATTGCGCTATCTGCGTGAGGCATCACAGGACTTCGCGGCGCGCTACCCTAGAATCGCCTCGCAACTCCGAGTGGCCCCCGACCAGAGTCGCGACCCCCATGTGGAAAGGCTGATTCAGTCGTTCGCCCTGATGAGCGCACGGATTCAGCGCAAGCTGGACGATGATTACCCCGAATTCACGGAGTCGCTGCTGGAGTTGCTCTACCCGCATTTCCTGCAGCCTTTTCCCGCCTGCTCCATTGCCTGTTTCAGGTCGTCCGGGAGCAGCGCCACCGCCCGGGTGCGTCGGATACCGCGAGGTACCCCGCTGCGCTCGAGCCCGGTGGAAAACGTGAGCTGCCAGTTCGAGACAGCCTACAACGTCGACGCCGCTCCCCTGTCCCTGTCACGGGCCAGCTTTGCTTCGCCTATTCAGACGCCGGTGTCGGTGATCAGCGCGCCGGACAGTACGGCGCAGATTACGCTGGAAATCGTGGCTGAGGGGGAAGAAGCGACGCTGGATCAACTCGATCTGGACCGGTTCCGATTGTTCGTCGACGCCGAGCCGTCATTCGCCTCGGTCATCCTGGACACGCTGCTGCTTCACCTATCGCAGGCCTTTGTGCAAAGCGGTAACGCCAGCACCTGGCGGCCTTTGACCGGTAACCCGGTCCACGGCGTCGGGTATGAGGCGCAGGAGCGGCTCATTGACTGCCCCGATCAGAGCAATCCGGCCTACAGCCTGGTCATGGAGTATTTCGCCTTCCCCGAGAAATTCCATTTCATCGACCTGGACTGGCCCGCCATCCGGGCCACCCTGCCGGCCGACACCCGCAGTCTATGCCTGCACCTGATTCTGAAGAATATCCCGCCGGATTCGACTTCGGCGCGCCTGCTGTCTGCCCTGTCGGCCGGCCAGTTCAGGACGCACTGCACACCGATCATCAACCGTTTCAGTCAGCGGAGCGAACCCATTCGCCTGGACCATCGCCGGGCGGCATACCCGGTGATTGCCAACAGCCGTCACCCGGCAGGCTACGAGTTGCTCTCGGTCAATCGCGTCTGGCGGGTCCGTCAGGCCGAACAGGCTGAAAGCGTCCGGGAGTTTCGTCATTTCCACGCCCTTCGAAGCGGCGAAAGCCTTCAGGCCGACGGTTTCTTCTGGTCACTCAAGCGTGACCCGCGTATCAGGGCCAGCAGCCCCGGCCATGAGGCCGAGCTGACGCTGGTCGATGCCGATTTCCAGCCGGATGTGCCGGTGCACGACACGCTGAGCGTGGATATCCGGTGCAGCAACCGGGATCTGCCGCAAGCGCTGCCCATCGGGCGGCTCGGCGGTGATTTGACCGCCGAGGGCACGGACTGGTCCGGGCCTGTGGATTTCCTGCGCAAACCCACCCCCACACGCCGACTCGCCACGGGTGGCGACGCCCGCTGGAAGCTCATTGCGCATTTGGCAAGCGACCATAGCGGCGTGATCGCCGCCGGCGCGAGTGGCTTGCGTGAGCTGCTGGCGCTCTACCGCAGTGACGGTGATAACGGCACCCACAAACCCGTGGATGGCATACGTGAACTCACGTCGGCTCACACTACGGCCTGGGTGTCTCATGGCAAATACCGCGCGCTGGCTCGCGGCACCGGGGTGACGCTCACCCTGGATACCGACCAGTTTGTCGGCGCCAGCGTCCACGTCTTCGTACAGGTCATCGCCAGATTGCTTGGTCATTACGCGCCCGCGAACAGCTTCATCCAGCTGACCGTCGCCACCGACAATCCTCAGCAAGTGATTCTCGAATGCCCCCCGCGCAGCGGACATACGGTTCTAGCCTGATTCGCCGCATGGCGGCGCAGCCGTTCCGGTACGGATTCTTCCAGACGGTCCGGCTGCTACGCCGATATTTCCTGACACGCGGCACAACGGCCATTCAGGCCAACGCCGACCCGATTCGCTTTACCACCAGCACCCGCTTGTGTTTCGCGCCCAGCGAAGTGGAAAGCGCGAAGTTCAGCGCCGGCGGCCGTGTCTGGCCCGAAACCGCATCCCTGGGCGCGGGCGTTTGTCCCGACGGACCTGACCGCGTGGAAATCACGCCCGGCTTCTTTGGCCTGCTGGGCAACCACGGCAGTCTGCCGTACTTCTATACCGAGGCGATCCGACAGACGCCGCGCGGAGAAGACAGCGAGGCGCCTGCAGCATTTCTCGACATTTTCACGCAACGCAGCGGGCAGCAACTCTTCCAGGCATGGGCGAAATACAAACCAATGCTCCGGTATGAGCTGGAACAGGATTCGCCCATCACGCAGCACCTGCTCTGTCTTGCGGGACAGGCCTCCTTCGTCCCTCGGCACGCACGGCAGTCGGCGTCAAACGCGCCGGCCGAGGAGCAGTTCGCCTACTACGCCGCAACATTCTGGCGCAGGACACGGTCAGCCAGCGCCATGGAGGCCGTGCTGTCTCAACACTTCAGCGTGCCCGTCTTCATCGAGCAATTCATTCCGCAGTGGTACGAGATTCCCTGCGCGCATCGCAGCCGTTTGAATGCGGCGGCCGCGCGCCTTGGAACATCCGCGGTGCTGGGTGAACGCGTCCTGCAATGTGACCTGCAGTTGCGGGTTCGTATCGGGCCGCTGACCGCCGACGATTTCGCCAGATTCACGCCGGGAGCGGCAGGTTATCTGTGCCTGCAGGAGCTCGTGCTCAAGCTCGCGGGCGAAGCGCCGCTTTTTCAGCTCGTACCGATCCTGGAGCACACGTCCGTGACCGGCATCACGCTGGGGGACCGCCATGGGCATGGGCTGGGGCGAGACAGCTTTCTGCAGACACGGCCCAGCGCAATCGACCGGGATGATGCCGTATTCCGGGTTCACCCTTCGCCTCTCGACAACCGGGAAGCCGCATGACAAATCAACTCCGGACGCTGATCGGAAAACTGAACCGGACCTGCCGGATCGCGACCGAATCGGCGGCCAACTCCACGGTGGCCCGCGGCCACCTGGAGATCGAACTCGAGCATTTCTGGCTGGCCATGGGCGACCAGGAGGGCACGGACCTGCCCTTGCTCTGCCGTGCTTTTGGCGTCGACCCGGCCGTGCTGGCTGCTGACCTTTCGGCCCAATTGGCGGCGCATGCCCCGGGCCACCACCGGACGCCGGTGTTCTCGCAGGCATTGGCGCAGCTGCTGGAGCGATCCTGGCTGATTGCGTCGCTTGAGAGTCCCCAGACCACTATCCGCGGCGCGCATCTGTTGACGGCCCTGCTTACGGACTCGAGCCTGCGCCAGATGGCCATCGGCATGTCGAGGCAGTTCGAATGTTTCGATACCCACCAACTCAGGCATCGCGCCAGCGAGTTGCTGGCCGAGTCGATGGAAACCGAAGCCTACACCTCTGAATCCGGCCGCCAGACCAGTACCGCCGGCCGAACCCAGACCGGGGAAAAAGCCTCGCCATCGCTGGACAGGTACACGTTTGACCTGACGGCCGAGGCGGCCGCCGGGCGAATCGATCCGGTGATTGGGCGCGAGACCGAGATACGCCAGCTGCTGGACGTGTTGATGCGCAGACGCCAGAACAATCCCATTCTCACGGGCGAAGCCGGTGTGGGAAAGACGGCGGTCGTCGAGGGCCTGGCTCGGCGAATCTGCGCCAGCGACGTCCCCCCCGCCCTGCAGAATGTCAGCCTGCGCCGGCTCGACCTCACCCTGCTCCAGGCGGGCGCTGGCGTGAAGGGTGAGTTCGAAAGTCGTCTGAACGCGTTGATCGAGGAGATACGCAATCATGCCCGGCCGATTATCCTGTTCATCGATGAAGCACATGGCCTGATTGGCGCTGGCGCTGCGGCCGGTCAGGGCGACGCCGCCAACATACTCAAACCGGCACTCGCGCGCGGCGAGCTGCGGACAATTGCGGCAACCACCTGGGCGGAATACAAACGCTACTTCGAAAAGGACGCGGCGCTGGCCAGACGCTTTCAGGTGGTGCAGGTCGACGAGCCTGACGAAGACATGGCAACGCACATGCTCCGCGCCATGGTCCACCCGATGCGCGAGCATTTCGGCGTGAACATACTCGATGAAGCGGTACGCGAGGCGGTGCGCCTGTCGAGCCGATACATCACCGGCAAGCAATTGCCAGACAAAGCCGTCAGTCTGCTTGATACCGCTTGCGCTCAGGTGGCCCTCGCGCAAACGGCGACACCGGCCCGCATGGACGATCTCTCCAGAGCGATCCAGCGAATCGAGCTGGAAATAACGCAGGTCGCCGCCGACGCCGGTAACCCCGTGTCAGGCGATACCCCTATGCTGAATCTGGAGAAAACGCACCGCGCTCTCAAAGACGAACTGGCGGCACTCGAATCCCGCTACCGCCAAGAGCAGGCGATCGTGCAAGCGCTTCTTGCCGGCCGTGATTCAGCCCACGGGCCAGCCGTCAATGCGTCTGCCGACGCGGACAAGTTGCGGGCCGAACTGGGTCTGCTGCAAGCGAAAGACGCGCTCATCCCGCTGGAGGTCAGCGCGCAGGTGGTTGCCTCGGTGGTGTCTCAATGGACCGGCATACCGCTCGGGAGAATGCTTACCGACGAGATTGACGCCACACTGCAACTCGAGTCGCAGCTGGAAGAGCGTATCCTAGGCCAGCCCCAGGCGCTCAAGGCCGTCGCGCAACGTATCCGTACATCAAAGGCCGGGCTCGAAGACCCCGGAAAGCCGACCGGCGTCTTTCTTTTCGCCGGCCCATCGGGCGTCGGAAAAACCGAAACCGCCCTCGCCCTGGCGGAAGCCCTGTATGGCGGCGAAAGCCGTCTGATTACCCTCAATATGAGCGAATTCCAGGAATCGCACACCGTTGCAGGGCTGAAGGGATCTCCCCCCGGCTATGTCGGTTATGGCCAGGGCGGCATTCTGACCGAAGCGGTGCGCCGCAATCCCTACAGCGTCGTGCTGCTTGATGAAATAGAAAAAGCCCACCCGGACGTTCTGGAATTGTTCTATCAGGTCTTCGACAAGGGAGTCCTGGATGACGGAGAGGGTCGCAGGATCAACTTTAGGAACTGCCTGTTGATATTAACCAGCAATACCGGGTCAGGAGAACTTATGAGCGCAGCGTTGTCTGGTGCAACTACGAGAAATAGCGACCCATTCGAGCAGTGGGTCGAAATGATCCGGCCATCGCTTAACCGGCAATTCAAGCCGGCGTTTCTCGGCCGAGTCCAGGTTATTCCGTTTCTTCCGCTTGACGACGAACAGCTGGTCAGGGTCGTGAAACTGAAGCTCAAACGCCTCGCTGTCCGCTACCAGACTCACCACGGATACCGGCTGAGGTTCAGCGCCGGGATCGCTAAAGCCGTGCTGACCGAATGCGCCGCGCCTGAATCAGGCGCTCGCCGTATTGATCACGTTGTTGCCGACAAGCTGCTGCCCGGGTTTTCACACTACATTCTCAAACGCATATCAGAAAGCCAGCCCCTTCAGGATGTTCAGGTCACCGTTTCGCGAAGACAACCTCTTTCGTTTCGCTTTAGCGCCTTCGCTACAGGCAGCGACCCTAAAGAGGCAAACTCAAAGGCGTGAATGGCGCCGATGGGTTCGGTCCCGTTAGCACGGACACTTACGAAAGAGGTCACAATGGCCCAAAGGAGTGTCTATGTCCAAGCGAAGAAATTTCAGTCCCGAGTACAAGC
>NYTH01000016.1 GCA_002683405.1 Salinisphaeraceae bacterium
CGCCATTCGCATCTGGGCGGCGTCAGTCCTGAGGCCTTTGAGCAGGCCTCATTTTGAGGCTCGGTCGTGTCCTCCAAACCGTGGGCAGTCCACTCAAATGCCGACTCACGATCACCACGCCCAGTTATAGTCCGCACTCGCCATTCGTGGTAGCGCGCCTCGTCCGAACGCCCTACTTCATCGCGGGGTAGTTTCAGAAACTGCTGTACGAGTGGATCGATCTCATACCGCGCGAAGTCCCCATCCTTAAGCGCGGAACTCATGATGTCATCAGGAAAAAGCGATCCAGAGTAGTCCTGGACAAAGCCAGCCAGCATGTCGTCGCTGATTGCTTCTATCGGCGGCCCCGCCGAGTAAGGTGGCCGGGCCCGATCTAGCGATATGCTTGTCGGCAACACGCGGCGATACGCCGCCAGCTCGGTGATACCCCGAGCGTGATCGCGAATCAACGCATGAGGCTGAATAGGGTCGTTGGCGAAAACCGCTGAGTAAGCAGCCTCGGCCAATGCTGTGAGGCCCTCGTCATCACCACGACGAGTCGCGCCTCCATAGGCGGCTGCTAAGACACGATCTAGGACATAGGGATCGTTAATGCCAGCAAAGTGATTGATGATATCGCTACCCAGTTCCCGCCGGTTCACCAGGAGCACTGCGAGCGCCTTGGTCGCCATATCGCGGACAATTCGGTGACTGAGGCTGGTGAGCCACGCGAGGGTGATTGCTACCAACCAAGCACGACTAGGCTCGATGGCATTGAGGCCATTAGCCAACACCCATTGAATTAGCGTATTGATCGCATTGCCCTCATTGGCGGCCAAGTAGGTCGCCCTGATCGACCACAGTTTGTCCCTCTCCGGCATCGACATTGGTCGTAACCAGCGGTCGAGATAGTCTGCGTTGAAGGCATTGCTCGGCTCGGTTGCAATCGCGATCAGTGTGTCGAGCCACGGATCGCCGTCGAGATCGTCAGCATGTTCTTCGAGCAAATCCATGGTGCGTTGGCGAAAAGCAACCTGACGGCGCCACAACAAGCTGCTCCTGAAGGCCGGCAACAAATCATAGATAACGGTGGAGTCTTCAATGAGATCGAGAAGCTCCATATCGAAGCGTTCAGGCAACTGCACGGCGAAAGCCTCAGCAATGCCAGCAAAGGGATGCGCTTCTGGTCCAGCCACATACTCGCGAAGCGGTCCGGACTGCGCGAAGGCAGGTCCAGGATCGTTGTTGATAATTTCCGCATCGAGCAGCGCCTGCGCGATGCAATGATCGCTCAAGCGCTCGAAGGTAAATCGGACCAGCTCTACCAGCGACGATCCTTCAAGCACCGGTTCGACTGAAATCACACCCTCGTTCTCCAGTTGGAAGAAAAGACTCTGCTCGGCCTGATTTTGTGATGGGTGCAGCTTTTCGAATAGCGCAATGACCTCTGCGATTGGCAGAGAACCGCTTCGCGCCTCGATCATCGCCTGAGTGAGATCTTCGAGGGCGTTTTCAACAATCCGTAGACGTGGGTACAGGCCCAAACGCGCGGTTATTGCCTCAGCGACTGCTCGAAAATAAAAATCAAAGACTCCGGATACACCTTCTAGCCCTTTGGGAAGCTCCTGCTCGCCACGGCGCTGAAGCGCATCACAACAAGTCCTCAAAAAAAGCGGGTTTTCAAATTCAGGAGAGAAATTGGGTGCCGCCATTCGCACGATGCCGCGAGCATCGAGATAGCGCTGCGCGGCTTGCGCGGCCCTGCCAGCGAAGCCTGGGTGGGCTAAGCGAGGGAGTGCTTTCTCATCAATTTCGCGGATGATATAAGGCAGAAACGTCGTGCGACAGGATAAAATCACGGCCACATGCGGAAAGCGGTCAGCCGTGGCGAGGAAAGCCATGAGGCGGTCGGCCCATAACGCGATGCCCCCGCGTTCATTGATCGCATCTATCATGACGAGTGCGCGGGTTCCCGCTGCCTCGCCAGCGGCATCGAGCGCGCCGAGCAGTTCATCCGGCGTTGTATTGCTCAGGCCAAGTTGATCCGCGGTTTGCCGCCAAGGCTCGCCCTCAGCAAAGCTGCCCCCGAGGACCAGGACCGCAGGAAATCCTCTGTCTATGTGACGGTCCGCCACGTCAGCGAGCAGATGCGATTTGCCCGACCCCGCCTCGCCCGTCACAAGCAGTCGCTGCTCGTTCGCCATTTGGCTGCCCGGCCGCTTGATTCCGTGGGATACCCTCGCGATCACTTCGTAGAGTTGCTCCAAGAAAAACTGTACATGCTGTACCTCCTCGCGGTTTTTGTCTTTCTCTCGGCGCAAGCCCCAGATCGCCGCCGAGCAGGTGCCCAAGGCCGCGTTCACCTTATCGAGAGCCTGTATCCACGTCTCGAAAGGTACGGGATCGGCCGGACCAATCGATGCATTTCGGACCAATCTGCTTACCGTACGTAACCGAGCATCGAGGTCCGCGCCAGCTGCTGCCGTAGGAGTTTCGGCCAGCAACTTCGCCAGCCTGTGTGTCACGCGATGCCGCGCCTCGTCGATATCGTCGGCGAAACGGGTCAAACCTTCGATGAAGCTCGGATCACGAGCGATCGCGAGTAATCCTCGCCGAATTGGCAGCTCGATATTCAGTTCAGGGGTGTAACGATTACCCAGCGCCTGACGCGTGATCTTGAACCTCGTTCGAAACCAATCAGGCGTGAATTGCAGCAAATCAAACCAATAGTGTAGCCGTCCAACGTACCGCGGCTCATTCCGTGATAGTCGTTCTATCAGCTGCGTTTCGTCCCACAATTCGATCTCTACGTTACGCGGAGACATTGCCTTGGCGCGTGCTCTTAGCCAGCGTTTCCATCGATCTTTCTGAGAAGTGCTATTCCTGACGCGCCCGTCAGATAGATTAAAGGGCAGGCTGACAATAAAGCGTGAAAGCGCGGGATGATGCGCGACTGCCTGGTTGAGTGATTTGGTCAGCTGTGCAGCTTCATTGCTCCCGAACTTGAAAAAATACTTCGCTTGCCAGCCAGTCTCAGACCCATCGGCTTCCACTCGGTAGCATTCGAGCCCGGCATCCGCACCCGCGCCTTTTCTGTGAAACGGGGCATCATCAGCCGCCTCTAGGGCGGCAAGCTGGCACACCATTTCCTCAAAACCTGTTTGCTGGCTTCCGTGGTGGGGTCGAATACTATGAAAATCTATCGTCGGTGAAGGCATGTTGACTGTCGCTTCGAGTATCGCGAAATTTCCCATTAAAACTACCGCTGCTTGCAGCGCAATTAATTAATGTTATCCGAGAGTTAGCTCCATATCGCTATTTATGTCTGACGCCTAACCAGTGTCTCTGGCAGCAATCTAAACTGGAGACAACTATGAAGGGTAAGATACAGGCGAAAAACGACCGTGACTTGTTCGAGGGCACCGCTGACGACCCTGAAAATTTCAAGGATGAAAACGTTAGCGCTAACGTTAGCGCTAACGCCGCCGGGCCCAAAGCCGGTACCGATTGCACAGGCAATGTGCCGGCTCCAGAGGCCCAGGCGACAAACTCAAGGGAGAGCGACACAACCAAGCTGGCTTTTCTTGAACACGAACTCGCCGGCTACATCGAGACCGAGAACGGCCAGACCACCAATATTCACGGCGTGCTCAAAACCCGTAAACCGGAGCCGTCGGGCGCAGCAGAACGGCAAGCGCGATTCAAGGAAAAGCAGATTGAGGCGGGTCTGAGAAAAATCTCGCTGTACGTGCGAGAGGAGCTTGTTGACGAGGTTCGAGAGTATGTAAAGAAGGCGAACGAGAAAGCGCAGAAGAAGAAGTCAAGCGAGTGATGTTGACACCTCTTCAGCCGCCAGCTGAATGGCGGCAACATGGCTCATGACCCATCTGACCGCAATGGTGTCGCGAACAATCACCTTGCTTGAGGATGGGTCGATACATTTTATCCGCACACGCTTGTCTGCCGCAGTTTTTGGCGTGGCCAGCTCGATAGTGACCTGGTCGTCGTTAGCCATGGCCTGGATTCTCAGCTGCTCGCCTGTATCGTCCAGTCGAATGTAGCCTCGATCACGACTGCTGGCCAACGTCCATTTCTCCAGCAGCCAGCGAAAATCGTCTGGCTGTTCGTGCCGCAGGCTGGACAACCAATCACATAGCGTGGCCGCTGCCTGTGTTGCCGTACCGGCTGCCAGCGGCGGCGGCAGCCATACACCGTCGCTAATTTCGGCCAAATCGTGGCGCAGCGCGGCTGCGCCACGCTTGCCGGACTTCAACGACGCCAGTTGCGATAAACCATAGCGCGAGCCGTCTATCGCATCCGTTCCCAGCAAGGGTCGACCATCTCTTAACGAGCGATCAATCAATTCCAGGTGATCGAATGAAATTCGTTCATCTGTTGAGCCTTCCGTAGAGTCTTCTGCCAATAGCAGCGGGTCATTGGGCGTTTCATCGCGGCTGATCCCGGCATCTTCTAACTTCAGTTCAATCATGTCGCGCAGGGCGCGGTTGATTTCTTGTCGGCGCTGGTCAGGCTCAATCGCCTCGGCCGTTTCCCGGGCCGATCTCGACCACCGCTGCATCGTGGCCAGACTCATGAAGCGCCGCTCAAAACTGCGACTCATGTTGAGCTTATCCAGGCCACGCAGTGCGCCAAACAACGCGAGGCAGAGAATATGTACGTAATAACGGATCGTCGTTGTGGCATGCGAGTGTCCGATCAGACCGGACACGGCCTGCAACCCTTGCCCGGCATTGCCCTCGGACCCCAGTAGTGCAGCAATGCGGTCGCCACTGAGCGGCAAGCGCTCAACCCATGGAAACTCATCGCTGATCTGCTCTAGGTTTCCAGCATCGTGCAGTAGCGTCGCGGTCAGCCGGCTCGCAAGTGCGTGACGCAGATGGTGGGATGAGAGACTATCGTCACCCGTCACTTTCTTTATCAGCCGATTTACCGCGTCGTAAAAATTGTCAGGATTCGCGGCCGTTGACTCGTCGGGATCGATGAGCAGACCATATTTTTGGTTACTAGCCTGACGCATCCACGCTCGGGTTTCGGGCTCGGCAAACGCCAATGGCAATGTCCGCTCAGCCCACGCAGTTTTTAGCGTGTGGTCGCCGTACGCTTGCACGCGAATCATATTGCGCTGGTAATCCAAGCTGCGCAGTGCACTGCTTTCACCTCGCCGCAACCCGAACGTAGCCATCAACTCAATGTGACGGCGGGCCGATATGCGAAGCGCCGCGTTGCCGATACCCGATCTTGCGGAAAGTAGTAAATCCAGCAGTTGCTCAATTTCGTCTTCGCACATGATTTTGGCGGAGACCGCTCTGACCGGTGGCGGACCGAGCGGCCCCACTGCGAACCCGGCGTGGTCGGCGCTTTTGTCAGTGAGAAACGCGTGAAATTGAAACCATGCCCCGTGTTGCAGTCGGTCGGGGAAATGCTCGCGGCTGATCTCCGCCAATGCAGCAATGACGCTCTCGTCGATATAGGACCAATACGGTCCACTGGAGGTATATCCCAGCAACATCGTGGCCACGACCCGCAAACGGTTCCTGAGATAGCGTCTGCCGTAAACCTCCCAAGACTCCTCGTCCGCCGCTTTCTGGCGGGGCAGCAGCCAGAGGGCGAAAGCCTGCAACAGCCGTTCGGCCGGTGTCTCAACTGGCTGGGCGGCAATCGCTCCCTGCCATTGCTGGATATCGTCATAAAGCGGGCCGATCAATGCCCGGAGGAAAGGTGCGCCATAGGCGACAATGTCATCAGGAATATCGCCGTCTTCTAGCTCATACTCTTTAAATGCTGGGAGTTCGCTACTAGCGCTGCGCCCTGCCCTGCGAACGGGATTCAGACCAGCCAGCCGACGCAAGTCGGGATCGCCTAGGTCCTCGGTCATCAATTCACCGCGAGCATAGGCCGCGACGACGGGCGCCGATTCACTCATGATGCGCTGCGCGGCTGCTTCGGTCATGGCCGATAGAGTGACTCGGTGCTGCCCTGCCCCTATCGACTTGAGATAACTGTTGATTGCCGCTTCGGCCCGGGCGCGACGTGATACCTGATTCACTCCAGGCGTTTGCCCATAGATGCCCGGCAGCAGATCGTTCTGAATGGACGATTTCTCTATGGTGAGGTAGCTGCTCGAAAACGCATCCAGACACACCGTGCGCTGCATGGGCTCGCGGGACAGTTCGCTGGTGACCTGTAGAATCTGATAACGCGCTTGGCCTACTGCCAATATTTCCATGCCGGCGTGGAGCGCCTTCAGCCAGGCATCCAGCAGGGACCAACGCGTTAATCCCAACCGCCAGATACCGATCATTAATAGGCGTCCTAACTCCGTTCGAGTGCGGGCGGCTACCACGGCGTCTTTTTCACCGAAGAGATTCAGCCTCGTCGGCAGAATTTCGAGATCCTTTTGAAATGCCTCCAGCACGTGCACTTGGAGGTAATCGAGTGTTTGCAATCCCGCGGTGTTCAGCACAAACCGGTTTGCAAATAGCGGCCGAGGGCGCTCGGCGAAAAGGGGAATTTTTCGCTGAGTACGAATGAATTCACAGGCCGATTTTGCCAGCCGGACCAACTGCTCGGGTGACGATTTGCTGTGCGCGGCCGCGAGTTTTCGCACCAGTTCCAACGCCACGCCCGGCTCGCAGGGCCGAGATTGATCCATCAACCGTTCATAGTGCGCCGGGCTCGCGGCCTCCAGGTAGGGCTCGATGTCGGGAATAGGTTTTTCTTCAGGGCACTTTACTGTGTTAGCCGTCCGCACTGACTTCGCCGGCATCCGCGGGGGCCTTCTGCTCCGCTGCCAGTTACCGCCCACGGCTAGCAATTCAAAACCCAGTTCGTCTTCCAGTTGTGTTTGCCGACTCAACATTTGCGACCTGAAATCACGTGAGTCCAGGCTACTGACGATGTGCCAGGCGTGCCGGCCTCGAGCAAAATGTCCCAGCTCGGCATCGCGATAACGGCCGGGCATGTGGGTTGTTTCGGAGCGAAAGAGTTTTCTGCCGAAATTGGCGGGTAGCGCGGTGAGCTGCTCGTCGCTCTCCTGATATTTCGGTTGATAAGGCACGACAGTGCCGTCGTGCTGAATGTACTGCAGTCGAATACTGGTACCCGCCTCCGTCTGAACTAACGGATCCAGTTCAGGTAGCAAGACGGCTAGCTCGCTGGCCAGAGAGAGGTAGATATCAATCTGCCTTAGCAGTCCGTCGGTCAACGGTATGAGTCTGTCAGTTGATCCATCACTTCTATGCTTATCCGAGACCAATACCCAGCTTCCAGCCAGGATGATGCGAGGTACGGGTGATCGCGTTTTACGCCCGGCAGTCCCCAAGCCGAGCCAATACACCAGATACAGGGTCAGCAGGTTGTAAGCGCGAACCCAGTCGCCGGCACCTTCAGCGTTTCTTATGCGTTGCTTGATGTCTGCGATGTACTCGGAAAGGGCCGTTAGCTCGAAAGCGTGTTGCGTCCCGACGCGTGCGTTTTCCGTCTGATCTTTCTGTTGGATTGGCTCGGTCGGTAGAGAGGAACCCAGTACGATTTCAGCTGCCTTCTTCCACCATGTCGCCAACTCGCGCGCCGAGTACGACGCATAGTGGATGACGTTTTGCGTATTGGCCTCGGTGCCGTCGGTGATGGCCTTCTGAGCACCCAGATCGCCGCGCGTGATTTCGGCCAGGGCTCGGATGAACGCGTAACGCAACCCTTTTTCCGTAATCCGTAATTCGAAAGGGAAGGAGCGTAGAAGGCGGCGGGCGCTACGGACGACTTCGGCGAGCTTGTGGGCTGGATGATGCGCGACCCAATCGATAAGCGCCGACCACTCTGTTGGCAGAGGCAATGAGATCGAATATGCGGAGGGATAACAAACCGGGGGAGGGGTTGCTTCTGCCCGCAATACCGGACGACCGCAATAGACATGAAGTCGATGGGGATTCTTACTAATAATGATCGGCGAAGTCTTGGTCGCCTCGGTGGTCTCGCCGCCAATTTCTGGCAACGCCGTTTCCTCGAGGCTTCGCCCGGTGAGTAGGCTCAGGCCGATCGCCAACCGAGCCTGTTTCCCGGTAGGGGTTTCGTCTGCTTCTTCTGGTTGCGAAATTGCTGCCAGCACGACATCCAACGCCTGCCTCGAAAGCGTAGATCTCGCCCACGGCAACTGCGCATTTTGATACTCAATCGCCGCCTGCATGGCTTTGGCGCCGTAGTACCCTTTAATGGGCTCGGCCCCGTCGGCAAGGAAAAGGGAAAATAACGGCTCTTTCTGCTCCTCTTCCTCGGGGTCATCGTCTACCTCGGAGCGATCATCCACTCCGAAGTCGGCGTCATCGTCGCGTGCGTAAAAATCTACGACCGTACCCGCGTGCAGGTCATCATCGTCCACGCGTAGCAGCATTTCCGTGAGATGCCGGCCACGTCGAATTTCTGGACGGACTACGCGTCTCGTACCTCCCCCACCACCACCCGATTTACGAACCCCGGCCCGCAGGTTGAGTTCATCGCCCCACACAGTTGTGAGCAACAACGACAAAGCCGGCGGCATGACTGCCTCTAGAGCATTGATTTCGTCGCCCAGTCGCGACTCGTCGAAACCCAATTTTTCCGCCGCGTGTCGCTTCAACCGGCGCGATTCGGTGCCATCAGACAGTCGGGCAAGCCGCGATAGCAAGGTGAGTTCCAAACTTCGCTGATGGCTTAGGGTCAAACGCATGCCATGCAAGGACGCAAGTTTCTCCCTGTTAGCCTCTTCAGCGAGATTTCTTAGTGCCAGATAAGCGTTGTAGATCCGGCTGCCGTGTCCTTGCTCCAGCAGCCTGGGTCCCTCCTCAAGCAGATACCGCTTGTACGATTCTCGTCGAATGGTACGGACGTGAAACCGCTGAACCTGCCAAATCAGCCAGGCGCACAGATGATGAAATTGTCGCGAGTAGGCCTCAGCACGGGACCGAATCAGCAATAGCTCGCCGATCACACTGTCCCCTGTGTATGGACGCAGCGGGGTGAGTACGCTGCCGCGACTGCGGCCCAAAACCTCACCGGTAAGCACTTCGCTTACAGCATCCAGGTCCGCGATCCGATCAAGCAGCTTCAGGCGTTGACGGTACCGTGCCACTCCATCAAGGGTTGCCAATGCAGGGAACCGCTCCCGCCAGTCTCGGAACTCCCGACAAATGGGGATAATGGCGGTCAGCGATCTTGGGACCCGCAGTATGTACAACGCATCAATTAACTCCTCGAGATCAATATCAGGCCCGAGCTCCACTTGCAGCTCGTTCAGCACTGCGAGCGCCTCCTATACCGGCTGGCTACTTCCGCGCTCCAGGACCGGCAATAATCTGAGAACCAGGGTGATTCCGGTAAGCGGCCGGCAGCCAGCACGATACGGTGTCGATTCAGAGCAAAAACCGGTCCCATCACAGCCTCCACTCCTGCGCAGATTTCAGCGAATGACCGTGTCAATGTTGTCGATTGCGCCAACTCACGCACGCGAATGGGCCGACCCAGCAATCTGTGAAATGCCAGCATCGCCGGGATATGGTTCGCAACCACGAGATATCGGCCATTCTTGTCTGGGGGGCCGACTACGGGTGGCGCCCAATCCAACACCGTTGAGATAACGGAGTCAGGCAACGACTCCAGGAATTCCCGAGTCTGCGGTAATGGCTGAATCGGCAGTGATGCCGGAACTGCCCAAGTGAGCAGATGGGGCTGAATACGCCGCCGGATGCGGTAGGAGTGTTCTTCGAAACCGTACCGGTTGAAGGGGCAATACGCCGGTTTTGGTGTCGGTCAATACACGAGATGCCAGTTGAGAGTTGATAGCGCACAGTAGCAATGCGCGAGCCTGTTGCCTGCTACGAAGGTCGATTGGGACGTCTGTGAGGATGTCTTGCAGGAACGCGCCTATCCCACGCTTACCATTCTTGGGCAGCGGCGGCGAGAGCTCGAATAAAACGCTATCCTGGACCGATTCTGACGCGTTCATGTCTGCCCGACGGTCATTTATTACCGGACTTTTCGCGCCTCATTTTGCATTTCATAACTGGCTTTAATCGGGCCTAGCCGGGATAGTCAACTTCGCAGAAAAGCCTTTATTTATATACTCTAATCACGATTAACGCTGCAGAAAACCGATATACAGTTACTACACAGTTCGGGTTATGAGCGACGAGCTGCCAGACTGCTCCACCCCGCACCCGATGAGCGGCGCATTATAGAGATGGGATTTCGGACACGCAAGGGCAATTCGATAATTAATTGAAATCCAAGGGCGAAAGCGCTTTCGAACGCTGCTACGGCGGCCTGCCGCAGCACAAAAAACCAATGCGTACCGGTCGCGCACCAGGTCCGCGCATTCGCTCGTAATCCGGTTTTGAGACCAAATTGAGACCACGACCAAGCAGCCAATCTTCCAAACGGCTCACTTTTGACCGTCGGTCTCATTCACCGCTGGCACGTGTTCGGCCACCTCTCCTACCCCGCACTCAAAGTATTCGCACAACTTGTCGGCGGTATCGATTTCCACGTTGTAGCGCTTGTTGTTGGCCAGCTTGGAAAGCGTCACGCAGACAGCTGGCCTTGCATCCGCTTCCCTACATAGCGCCGCGCCAACACACTGTGTAACGACGCTGAAGCGAGCCGCTAGCGGCCGTTGAAATGCGGCCGGCGTTTCTCCACGAAAGCCTTGGCGCCTTCGACAAAGTCATCCGTGCGGCCGCAAGCGCACTGCAGCTCGCGTTCGAGCTGGAGCTGCCCGTCGAGCGTGCCGGACTGGCCGGTGTGAATGGCCTGCTTGATGTGCCCCAGCGCCTTCAGCGGGCCTTTCGACAGCCGCGTAGCCAGCGCCAGGCCGGCTTCGGGCAGCGCCTCGTCCTCGACCACGTCCCAGATCAGGCCCCAGTCGCGCGCCTGCTCGGCGGAAATCCGCTCGCCCAGCATTGCCATGCCCATGGCCCGCTGGGGCCCGACGGCCTGACCGAGCGTGTAGGTGCAGCCGGCATCCGGCATGAGCCCGATGTTCACGAATGCCTGCAGAAAATAGGCCGATCGCGCGGCGATGGTCAGATCGGCCGCCATGGCAAAGCCGGCGGCGGCGCCGGCCGCCACGCCGTTGACGGCGGCCACAACGGGCTTCGGCGTGTCGCGCATGGCCTGAACGAAGGGGTTGTACAGATCTTCCAGCGCCAGCCCCAGGTCAAGCTGGCCGTCGCTTCCCCGCGGCAGATCGTTCGGGTCGCCGCTCAGGTCGGCGCCGGAGGAAAAAGCGCGCCCTTCTCCGGTCAGCAGAATGGCGCCGATGTCCGGATCCGTCGCCGCGGCATTGAACGCGGCAGTGAGCTCCTTGATCAGTTCCGGCGACAACGCGTTGAGCGACTTCGGGCGGTTCAGCGACAGCACGGCCACTTTCTCTTCTCTGCGGACAATCAGGTTTTCGTATTCCACACAACACTCCCTAACGTTTCTCAACAGCCACCTGGCTGAATCATTCTGCTCATGCGGCGCGTTCGAAGACGCGCGCCGCGAACCATACCGTCCGGCTCAACCCGCGGCCAGCGCGCGAGAGCAGACCGGCGGCTTGTAAACTAAAGTTTGCGGTAGGCCACCGGCGTCATTCCGCTCCAGCCCTTGAAGGCCCGTATGAAGGCGCTGGATTCGGTAAAGCCTACCCGATCGGCCACCTCCGCCACGCTCAGGCCGGATTCGTTGCTCAGCAGCCAGAGCGCGTAGTCGCGTCGGGCCTGCGTCCGCAGACGCAGATAGGTGGTTTCCTCCCCCGCCAGACGCCGCCGCAGCGTCTGGGAGTGCAGCGCCAGGTCGGCGGCCACCTGCTCCATCTCCGGCAGGCCGGCCCCGTGCTGCAGCTGCTGAATGATGCGGCTGCGCACCTGATGACTGAACAGCTTGGTGAACAGCGGCCGGAACATGTCGGCGGGCGCCCGATTGATATAGGCGTTCAGGCTGGCGAGCGTGCGCTGCGGCTTGAGCGTGGCGTAGCGCTCGGAAAATCGCAGTTCGGTGACCGGCGCATCGAATCCCACGGGCGAGCCAAAAAACAGACTGTGATATTCCTCCGACCAGCGCGGCTCGGGGTAATCCAGACGAACGGCATTCAGCTCGATACGGCTGCGGCACAGCCAGCTCAGAAAACGATGCAGCGTCATGGCGGCCGATTCGATGATGTAGTGGTTCAGCACCGCATGGCCATGGCTGCGCGTTAGCGTCACGACGATTTCCCCGTCTGATTCGTGCACCCCGGTCACCAGGCCGTTGTCGAACCAGTTGTAATAATCGGCATATCGGGTGAGCGCCTGATACAGATCCGGCTCCTGCAGCAGCGCGCGGGTAATCAGCGCGAAGGTGCCGAGTTTCTGCGGCCGCGCGAGCAGCCCCATGGCCTCGTCGGCCATTTCCCGCTGCAGCACACGCACCAGCTCGACAAAGTGCTGCGCCGGGACCCGGGCGCGGGGAAGGCAGAGCAACGACGGCGCGATGCCGGCCGACTTCAGCAGGCGGTCCGTGTCGTAGCCGGCCTGCGTGGCACCCTGCAGCCCGAGACGGACAAAAGGCATGGCAATCGTGATGTCCTGCATGGCCCTATTGTTCGCGCAGTGTCATCTAATGTCTATTTTTTACGGGTCAGGTCATTGTCAGCCATGTTGCATGGCAACAGAATGTCGGGCCTCGAAAATCGTCCGGCCTTGAACCGGTCCGCAATGGATTCTCGCCAGGAGTTACCCCATGAGCCATACCGCCTACATCTTTGACGCGATTCGCACGCCCCGCAGCAAGGGCAAGAAGGACGGCACTCTGCATGAGGTGAAGCCCATTGATCTGGGCGCCGGGCTGCTGCGGGAACTGCAGACGCGGCACAACCTGGATACCAGCCAGGTGGACGACGTGGTCTTCGGCTGCGTGTCACCGGTGGGCGAACAGGGCACGGACGTCGCCAAGATGATCGTGCAGAACGCCGGCTGGAGCGAGTCGGTTGCCGGTGTGCAGCTCAACCGCTTCTGCGCTTCGGGCCTGGAGGCCGTGAACACGGCGGCGCAGAAAGTCGCGTCGGGCTGGGAGCATCTGGTGGTGGCCGGTGGCGTTGAATGCATGTCGCGCGTGCCCATGGGCAGCGACGGCGGCGCCATGGCGGGCGACCCGCAGTTCATGGTCAAGACCGGGTTCGTGCCTCAGGGCATTGGCGCGGACACCATTGCCACCATCGAAGGCTACAGCCGTACCGACGTGGATACCTTCGCCGTGGAGTCGCAGCGTCGCGCCGCACAGGCGCGCGACAACGGCTGGTTCGATCGCTCCGTTATCCCGGTGCGCGACGCCAACGGCCTGACCATTCTGGAGCGCGACGATTTCATCAAGCCCGACAGCACCGTCGAGGGCCTGGCCAACCTGAAGCCTTCCTTCGAGCAGATCGGCGGCTACGGCTTCGACGACATCATCATTCGCAAATACCCGCAGCTCGGCCGCGTGAACCACGTGCACACCGCCGCCAACTCCTCGGGCATCGTGGACGGCAGCAGCGCCGTGCTCATCGGCAGCGAGCAGGCCGGCAAGGATCAGGGCATGAGGCCGCGCGCTCGCGTGGTCGCCACCGCGGTGCTCTCCACCGACCCCATCATCATGCTCACCGGCCCCGGCCCGTCCGCGAAGAAGGCGCTGAGGGCAGCCGGCATGGACAAGAAGGACATCGACCTCTGGGAAATCAACGAGGCCTTCGCCTCGGTGGCCCTGCGCTACATGAAGGACCTGGATCTCGACCACGCGGTCACCAACGTCAACGGCGGCGCCATCGCCATGGGTCACCCGCTGGGCGCCACCGGCGCCATGCTCATTGGCACCGTGCTGGACGAGCTGGAGCGCCGCGACCTGCAGACCGGAATGATCTCCCTCTGCGTGGGCGGCGGCATGGGCATTTCCACCATCATCGAGCGGGTCTGAGCCAGGCCGACCCGGGCGCCAGCGCGCGCCCGCATCGCAAGCAGTATCAAGGAACAGGTAGCAAGTCATGACAGGCACATTCGAGTACGACAAAGACGCCGACGGCATCGTCACCGTGACGATGAACATGTCCGGCCCGGTCAACGCCATGAACGACGAGTACGAGCAGCTCATGGGCGACGCGGTGAGCAAACTCGAGGCCGAGGAAGGCCTGAAGGGCGTGGTTCTGGCCTCGGCCAAGAAGGTGTTTTTCGCCGGCGGCGATCTGAACTCGCTGCTGGCCGTCGGGCCGGAGGACGCGGAGCGATTTTTCCAGAGCGCCGAGCAGATCAAGAGCCAGCTGCGCCGGCTGGAAAAACTGCCCGTGCCCGTGGTGGCCGCCATCAACGGCGCGGCGCTGGGCGGCGGCTTTGAAATCTGCCTGGCCTGCAACCATCGCATCGCCTGGGACGATCGTTCCGTCCAGATCGGGCTGCCGGAAGTCTCGCTCGGCCTGCTGCCCGGCGGCGGCGGCGTGGTCCGCATGGTCAATCTGCTCGGGCTGGAAGCGGCCTCGCCGTTCCTGCTGGAAGGCAAGAAGGTCTCCCCCGACCAGGCGCTGAGCGCCGGCCTGATTCACGCCACCGTGGACTCGGCCGACGAGCTGGTACCGGCCGCCAAGGCCTGGCTGAAGGACAACCCGGACGAACACACCCAGCCCTGGGACCAGAAGGGCCACAAAATTCCCGGCGGCAACGCGTCCAGCCCCAAGCTGGCGCAGTTCATGGTCGGCGCGCCGACCATGCTGTCGCAGAAGACCCGCGGCCTGATGCCCGCGCCGGTGGAAATTCTCGACGTGGCCGTCAACGCGGCGCGCCTGGACTTCGACACCGCGCTCACCGTGGAAAGCCGGGGCCTGACCAAGCTGGCGCTCACGCCGGAAGCCAAGAACATGATCACCACGTTCTTCTTCCAGCTCAACAGGATCAACAGCGGCGCCAGTAGGCCCAAGGACGTGCCCCGCAAACAGGTCAAAAAACTCGGCATTCTCGGCGCCGGCATGATGGGCCAGGGTATTGCCTACGTGTCCGCGAAGGCCGGCATGGACGTGGTACTGAAAGACATCTCCGTCGAGGCCGCCGAAAAGGGCAAGGCCTATTCCGAGACGCTGCTCGACAAGGCCATCAAGCGCGGGCGCAGCACCGAGGACAAGAAGCAGGCGCTGCTGGACCGCATCCACCCCACCGCCAGCAACGACGACCTGGCCGGCTGCGACCTGATCATCGAGGCCGTTTTCGAGAACATCGAGCTGAAGAACAAGATTCTGCGGGAAACCGAATCGCAACTGGCCGACGGCGGCGTATGGGGCTCGAACACCTCCACCCTGCCGATCACGCAGCTGGCCGAAGCCAGCGAAAAGCCCGACAACTTCATCGGCATTCACTTCTTCTCGCCGGTGGACAAGATGCCGCTGGTGGAAATCATCCGCGGCGATAAGACCAGCGACGAAACCCTCGCCCTGGCCTTCGACTACACCCAGCAGATCAAGAAGACCCCGATTGTCGTCAACGACTCGCTGGGCTTTTTCACCTCGCGCACCTTCGGCACCTATCTGGACGAGGGCGCCCGTCTGGTGCACGAAGGCCTGCACCCCCTGCGGGTGGACAACCTCGGCAAGGCCGTCGGCTTTCCGGTCGGCCCGCTCACCGTGCACGACGAAGTCAGCCAGGAGCTCACCCGCAAGGCCAACGAGACCTGGGCCGAGATGGGCGTCACCGACCAATGGGGCGACGGCAGCATCATGCGCGAGATGATCGACTTCCTGGTGGTGCAGAACGGTCGCGGCGGCCGCCACCACAACGGCGGCTACTTCGACTACAACGAAGCCGGCAAGACCCTCTGGCCGGGCCTGCTGGACAGGTTCCACAAGGCAGACCACAACATTCCCGACCAGGACATCAAGGACCGGCTGCTGTTCCGCCAGGTCATCGAAACGCTCAAGTGCCTGCAGACGGGCGTGCTGCGCACCGTGGCCGACGGCAACATCGGCTCGATCATGGGCATTGGCGCCCCCGCGCATACCGGCGGCTACCTGCAGTTCATCAACACCTACGGCCTGCAGCGATTTGCCGACCGCTGCGCGGAACTGGAAGCCGCCTACGGCGAGCGCTTCAGCTGCCCGCAGATCGTGCAGGACAAGATCAGCGCCGACGAGACGTTCGCCTAGCCCGGCTATCGAGCGGGGCCCGCGTAGTGGGCCCCGCAGACCAGTCAATGAGCAGCATCGCAGGCAGTCAACAGCCGCGACCTGAAGCTGATGCGCCGCACCACCGGCACGAAATGACAGGGCTTCGCGTAATTATTGAGCCGTGCATTAAATAGACAAATTTGTTCGGATCAATAATGCAGGCCCGAGCAACGCGAGCCCGCGTAGCGGATGGCCCGCCCGCGACCGTAAGGGCGCGAAAGCATTGGCCGGACATGCGCCGGCCAATGCGGCGCCCCTGAAACTTCGAACAAGGCGCGAAAGGACTTCGCGTATTGAGTGAACTGTTTATTAAAGGGGCAGCACCTCCAGCGTCGCCACATAGGTGAGCCGACGCTGCGAAGCTGCTTCGCTGCTGGTTTGCTGGTCGCTGACGCTGGCCTCAAGGTAGTACATGCCGGCCCGCGGCCAGGTGATCTCAATCAGGCCCTTATCGCCGCTGCGCAGCTTCATGCTGTTCAACGCGTCGCGATACCGACCGCCGCCGGGAATGATCTCCACGTCCACGCCGCTGGCGGGCTTGCCGTCGAGCAGCAGCGTGAAGCGGGCCGTTTCGCCGGCGTAGAGATCGTTGAAGTGCGTTTGCGGCACGAGCTCCAGTCCACGGCCAGTCGGTTCGAGCGCCTCGCGACTGGGCGCGCCGCTGGTCACGAAAACCTCGGCGCGGCTGATCCGCTCGGACACGCGCAGCTTGTCTGCATCCGCCGGCACTTCGCTCTTGAAGGCCGCCGCAGTCCCGCGCCAGCGATGCGATTCACCGTTGCGCTCGTAACGGGCAAACAGCCCGTCATCCACCACGGCGATTTTCCAGCTGCCGGGCTGGTTGATCTGCACGTCGAACACGCTGCGAATTTCCATCTCCTGCAAATTTTCGGGCGCGACCGTCCTGCCGTCCGGCGCGCGTATTTGCAGGCCGTCCAGGCCCATGCGGTTGTGATTGAAAATGAACGGGTCGTTGGAACGCGCCGCGTCCACGGTGACCCAGTCACCTTCGCCGGAGAGCACGGTGGACGACGGGAGCAGCCAGAACTTGTGCGCCTGCGCCAGGCCCGGCGCAAACCCCGCAAGTAGCGAAAGCACGAGCAGCAGTCGGTTTCTGAGGAGCGTCATGAGTAACCTCTTTGTTTGATTCAGGGGATGAGTTCGAAAGTGATGTCGCCCAGTTCCCGCTCGCCGCGGGCGCTCAGGGTCGCTGCCTGCTGCGGGGGCCATTGGAAATCGATGCGCAGCACTTCCCGCCCGCCAACTTCCCGAGCGGCCTCGACCACGAGCTGGTAATCGCCGGGCGACAGATCGCTCAAGGCGTTGTCTTCGGCGCTGAACACCAGGGTGTGCTGGCCCGGCCGGCGCGTCGCCCCGGACAGTCCGTCCACCGGCATCTCCAAGCCGCGGCCACTGCGACGCCACCACTGGCGCAGGTCCTTCAGCCACTTTTCGCCTTCGCCGCCCTTGTGGTCGAGCTGGTACCACACCGCCAGGTTGGCGGCCACGCGATGGCCGTCGCCCTCGATCCAGGCAGCCACGTACGGCGGGTGGTATTCGGCTACGCCAAGCCGGGGGATTTCTATCCCCAGCCTGGCGGCGGGTGCGGCGATAGCGACCTGCGCGCACAGCGCCAGGCCGAGCGCAATGAAGCGCGTGCGGTGATTGAACAAGACAGACCTCATGAAGACATTGCTGAAACGGTCGCGGTCATCAGTGCACGAAAAACACGAGCAGAAGCCAGGGCAGGATCAATCCGGCGAGCGTGACCGGCCAGGTCGCCGGCCGATGCCGGGCATGCAGATAGAGCAGCACCAGCCCGGTCCCCGCGAACACCAGCGCCGCAAAGGCGAACACATCGATGAACATCCGCCACGCCGGGCCGGTATTACGCCCCTTGTGCAGATCGTTGAGCCAGGCAATCCAGCCTCGATCGGTGTGCTCGTAGATCACCGACCCGGTCGTCCGGTCAACCGCCAGCCACGCATCGCCGCCCGGCTCGGGCAGCGCGAGATAGACCTCGCTGGCCGAAATATCCGCTTCCGCCTGGCTGATGGGCAGCGACCAGTGGTCCGCCAGCCACACACGCAGCGCGGCCGGCAGGGCCTGCTGGCCGGTTTCGGGGAGGCGATCGACCGCCGACCGGACCGAAGGCGGCAGTTCGGCCTCTAGTGTAGTGATCGCCGGCGTCGCCGTGATCGACCCGGCGTGGTTCAGGGTGAAGCCGGTAAACGAGAACAGCAGCAGACCGGCCAGGCAGACGGCAGAACTCACCCAGTGCCATTGATGCAGGCGGCGCAGCCAGACCGCGCGCGGCGGAAAAAGCCAGGCGCGCGGGCCAGCCGGCCTGCGCCGCGGCACAGCGGCCGCGGGTTGGTGCTCGATACCGCTCAAAACGTCAGCGTGGTGCCAAGACTGTAGCGGCGGCCGTCGATGATGCGGCCGTATTCCACGGTGGTCAGATTTTCATCGAAGATGTTGTACACGCCGCCATAAAGGCTCAGATACTCGGTGGCCGCGAAGCGCGCGCCGCCGTCCACGACCGTATAGCTGGGCGCGGTACCGTCGTCCGGTCCGCCGCGGCCGAAATAGCGCGTGTTGCCCTTGTAGCGCGCGCGTGACCACAGCCGGGTGGCGGCGTTGGCCTGCCAGGTCAGCGAGACGTTGGCCCGGTGTCGCGGCTGGTTGTTGAGCGGCTCACCCGCGTTGTCGCCCGTCAGCTGTTCGCTGTCGGTAAAGGTGTAGCTTGTATCCACCCGCAATCTCGGCCCCACGGGGAAACCCATGGATGCTTCAACGCCCTGCAACTCGGCCTCGTCGACATTCATGTACTGGTACAGGGCCTGGTAGAGCTCGCCCTGGAACGGGCAGTTGTAGAGGAATCCGCCGTTGCCGTCCGGCGTGCGGTCGCAAATGATCGGCTTCTCGATCTTGTTGTCGTAATCGGTGTGGTAGGCGGTCAGGCTGGCATTCACCCCATTGAAGCCGGTCCAGTACGCGCCCATTTCATAGGCAAGGCTCTCTTCGGGCTTGAGTTCGGAATTGCCCACATCGCGTCCGCCCGGCAGGCTCGGGCCGCCGCCGCCTTCCAGCCACGCCGAATCCCCTTCCTTCAGATCCGGCGTTCGATAGCCGGCGCTCACGCCGCCCTTGAGCGTGAATTGCGGCGTGAAACCGTAGACGCCGTACAGCCGCGGCACGAACTCGCTGCCGTAGTTCTCGTCATCCACATAGCGAAGGCCGGTCGTCAACGCGAAGGCTTCGCCGATGAACCACTCGTGCTCGCCAAACAGCGCCATGTCGTAGCGCTTGAGATCGGACTTGCCCAGCGCGCGGCTGGGATTGCGGGTTTCCTGCTGCCGGAAATGCGCCCCCAGCGTAACGACCTGCCGACCCAGCGGCACCACGGTGGACGTATCGGCCGAGTAGCGCTCGTAGGTCGCGTTCTGCGATTTGTTGTCCATGAGCTCGTGCTGCACGTAGCTGGTGGTCCGCATACCGCCGCCCCAGTCGAGGCGGTGCGAAACGGACTGATGCTGCCGATTGCGCTCGAGAATGAATTCGTCACCGGTGCGCGCGTCAGTCCCCGTGGAATCCTGGCTGGAATAGCCGGCCTCCACTTCAAGCTGATGAGCCTGGTTGGGGGTCCAGGCCATCTGCAGCGTGTTGTTCTGCCGCGTGTAATCCTGGTAGGCGCCCTCGATTTCGTCTTCCTCGCGGTCATAGCGTCCGCCGTAGAACGTCAGGGACAGCCGGTCCTCCACCAGCGGCCCGCTCAGGTAGTACTGCGCGTTGTTGGTGTCACCGCTGCGCGAGTCGTCCTGAATGACGCGGTCCACGTTCACAGAACCGCCCCACTCTGCCGGTACCGGTCGCGTGATCACGTTGATCACGCCGCCCATGGCATCGGAGCCATACAGCGACGACATGGGTCCGCGAATCACCTCGATACGCTCGATGGCGGCGGCGGGCGGCAGCCAGCCGTACTCCGATCCGCTGCCATTGCCGTTGTAGTAGCCCTGGCGCGAGCCCTGGGGAATGCCGTCCACCAGAATCTTGGTGTACTCGGGGTCCCAGCCGCGGATGGAAATTTCCTGGTTGCCGCCGCGCCCGGCGGCGCCGTCGTCCACGTAAACACCCGGCACGGCCTGCAGCGCATCGGTCAGATCACGGTAGGAGGTGCCGGCCAGGTCGTCCTGCGTAATGACCGACACACTCGCTGGCGCGCTGGCCAGGTCCTTGGCCGTGCCGGACGCGGTGGTGGACGTGACGTTGAGCGTGCGAAGTCGCTCGCCACGCGGCGGCGCCCCCACGGCCAGCTGCGGTGCCGATTCGGCCTGCCCGCCGTCCCCGCCGGCGCGCGTGATTATGATACTGGCCGTATCAATGCGGCCGTTCAGCCCCTGGCCCGCCACCAGACGTTGCAGAGCCTGTTCGGTGCTCATGACGCCCACCACCGCCGGCGCAGACCGATCGGCCACCAGATCCGGCGCAACCGATAGCGTCAGCCCGGCCTGGCGGGCCAGCGCCCGCAGCGACTCGGCCAGATCACCGGCCGGCAGGTTATAGGGGCGTACGGTCTGCTCGTCGGTTGCCTCCACCGTGGGCGCTTCCAGCCCCACGGCCGGTTCGGTGGGCGCGGCCTGCGCCTGCGAACAGGCCAGCATCAGAAGGGCAGCGGCCCATTGGGCGCTTCGCGATAGACAATCCGGAAACATGGTTCCCCCCGTTTGGCAAATGGATCAGGTCTGTTTGCCTGTATGCCGAACGAGCCGGGGCAACCCCGTAAATTTTTTTCAGACGCTGCGCTACTTCGCGTGCACGGTGACCCACCAGCCGCTCATGCGATCGACCCGTACCGGCAGCGATTGCTCCAGCGCGCGCAGCGCGGCGTCGGTGTCCGATAGATGGAAAACACCCGTTACCCGCAGCGCCGCGGCTGTCGCGTCATACCGCAACCAACCGCTTCGCTGGCGACCGATGGCGTCCAGCACATCGCCCAGACGAGCGTTGTCGGCTTCTATCACGCCGTCCACCCAGGCGCCCGGCGTGAGCCCGTCGTCCGCCAGCCGCTCGATGCGCCCGGACCGGATGCGCCAGCGCTCACCGGCCGCCGCAACCTGTTGACCACCCGCCTCGTCTGCCTCGATGGCCACCCGGCCGTGCAGGACAGACAATCCGACCGATCGCTTTTCCCGGCTGATCTCGAAGCGCGTGCCCAGCGCCCGGAAACGGGTATTCGCGGCATCGATAACCGGCTTGCGGTCTACACTCGCGGCAGATGAATCCACCAGAATCCGGCCGTCTCGCAGCATCAGATGCGGCCGGCCGGCCTGTACCGAAACGCTTACGGTGGTGGCGGCATCCAGGTGCAGGCTCGTGCCGCCAGCGAGGCGGATCAGGCGGGGCTGATCAACGGCCACCAGCTGTCGCTCGTAGCGCCCCGTTGATGCCGGCAGCAGCAGGCTGAGCAGGCCCGCGAGCAGAAGAACAACACCGATGGCGCTCCCCACGGCCGCGCGCGAACGCATGCGCCTGCCTCGTGCCGTCCGCTGCAGCGCACTGGAGGCTGCCCGCGACCCGGTCCGGGCCATCGAAAATTCCTGCTCCACCGCCTGAACGCGACGCCACGCGGACCGGTTGGCCTCGCTCTGCTCCAGCCAGTGCTCAAGCGCGTCGTGATCAGCCCTGACCGCGGTGCCCGAACCGAGCACCACCGCCCAGTGAAACGCCCTGTCCAGAACGGACTCGGGGATATCGTTCGCGACCGAACTCGCCCGCATACGCATCAGCCCAGCAGCACTTCGTAGCAATGACGCAGCGCCCGCGCCATATCCTTTTCGACGGTGCTCAGCGACACCTTCAACCGGCGCGCAATCGCGGGATGGCTGCAGCCGTCCAGCCGGGACAGCAGGAAGACCTGTCGGGCCCGCGGCTTGAGACCGTCGAGCAGCGCATCGATGCGGGCCAGTGCGTCCAGGATCAGGACCTGCTCTTCGGCCGGCGGTGCACTGGCCTCCGGCTCGAGCGCCAGCGCTTCCAGCCAGGCCTGCTCCAGCGCGCGGCGCCGCCGATGGTCAATCAGCAGGCCGTGCGCTATCCGGGCGAGGTAGGCGCGGGGTTCGTTCATGGAGGGCAGCACGGGCTTGCCCAGCAGCCGCACGAAAACATCCTGCGTCAGGTCGGCCGCCGTCTCCGTACAGCCCGAGCGCCGGTACAGCAAACGCCGCAGCCAGGAGCTGTGGTCGCCGTAGAGTTCATCCAGTCCGGGTTGCGCGGAAACAAGCATGGGATCGGCCGGCTCGTGCAGCGGTGAAAACCTGCCGCCCAGAATAATCTGAATGAGAAAGATTCGCAATCGTATCCTTAATCGTCGCCGCTCAGCCCTGCTCCCGCCAGCACAACCTTGCGGTCGATCCGCCGCTACCTCACATCGCCCGCAAGCCGCATGAAGGCATCGATATGACGACTGCGGCGCTCGGCGCTTCGCACCCCCAGATGAATCTGCTTGTCGATACCGGCGGCACCCAGCCGGATGGCGGCAAGCGGCAATTCGCCGGCGTATTCATCCACGAGCCACCGCGGGAGCGCCGCCACGCCCCGTCCGGCGGCCACCATCTGCAGCATGATGTCGGTGGACTCGATGGTCTTGTGCCGGCGCGGCTGCACGCCCGCCGGGCCAAGCAGGTGGGTGAAGATGTCCAGGCGAGACGGCTCCACGGGGTAGGACAGCAGCGCCTCGCCGGCCAGATCGGCGGCGGCCACCTCGTCGCGCCCGGCCAGCGGGGGATCGCGGGCCACGGCCAGCACCTGCTCGTAGTCGAACACGGGCTCGAAGACCACGCCCTTGCGCGCCAGCGGGTCGGGCGTGACCAGCATGTCGATCTCGTGGTTGTACAGCGCGGCCATGCCGCCGAACTGAAACTGCTGGATCACGTCGATATCAATGCCCGGCCACTGCGACAGGTAGGGGTCGACCACCTTGAGCAGCCACCGGTAGCAGGGATGACATTCCATACCGATACGCAGAGCGCCTTCCTCGCCGCGGGCGAATCCGCCAAGTTTTTCGTCCAGCCTTTCCAGCTGCGGCAGCAGCCGGTTGGCGGCGGCCAGCAGATAGTCGCCCGCGGGGGTCAGCCGAATGCCGCGGCCCTCGCGCGTCCAGAGCCGGGTGCCGATGCGCTGCTCCAGCCGACGCATGCTGTGGCTGACCGCCGACTGCGTCAGGTGCAGGCTTGTGGCGGCCGCCGTCAGCGAGCCTTCCTGTTCGATCCGGCGAAGAATATCGAGGTGAATTCGCTCGATCATGGCATCGGTCCAGGCTTACATGTCACATATTCATCTATCAATTATAAATTACCATTTTTATTCATTGATTGAGCGCCATACAGTCTCGCCCGGTATTCCACCCCAACACCGGAGACACGCGCATGGCGCAGACGCACAACCTCGGATTTCCCCGAATCGGACCCCGCCGCGAACTCAAATTTGCCGTGGAGGCCTACTGGAAAGGCGAAGCCGGCGCGAACGACCTGCTGGCCGTCGCCCGTGATCTGCGCGCCGCCAACTGGCAGCATCAGGCCGCGCTGGACTATGTGCCGGTGGGCGACTTCTCCCTCTACGATCATCTCCTGGACACCAGCTTCCTGCTGGGCCACCTGCCCGACCGCGTGGCGCGGCTGGACGGCAGCCGCCTGGACAACTACTTCCGCGTGGCCCGCGGGCGCTCGGCCGGCGACAGCGACGCCCACGCCGTGCGCGCCGGAGAAATGACCAAGTGGTTCGATACCAACTACCACTACATCGTGCCGGAGGTGGATGCCGATACGCAGTTCTCGCTGGATGCCGATGAACTGCTGGCGCAGCTGGCTGAAGCCAAGCAGGCCGGCGTCACCCCCAAGCCGGTGCTGGTGGGCCCGGTCACCTATCTGTGGCTGAGCAAATCCCGGGACGAAAGCGACCGTCTGGACCTGCTCGACCGCATCCTGCCGGTGTACCGCGAACTGCTCGACACCCTTGCCGCACAGGGCGTCGACTGGGTCCAGATGGACGAGCCGGCGCTGGTCACCGACCTGGACGCCGACTGGCGACAGGCCTTCGAAGCCGCCTATCAGTCCCTGGGCGCCGCGCCGCTGAAGATTCTGCTGACCAGCTACTTCGGCCCGCTGGCCGACAACGCCGAGCTGGCCGCCGGGCTGCCCGTGGCCGGCCTGCACGTGGACACCGTGCTTGGCAACGACGACATCGAATCACTGGCCGATACGCTGGGCGAAGATCGGGTACTGTCCCTGGGCGTCATCGCCGGGCGCAACATCTGGAAGGCCGACCTGAGCGAGCTGGCCGACCGGCTGCAGCCGCTGGCCGACCGGCTGGGCGACCGCCTGTGGCTGGCGCCGAGCTGTTCGCTGCTGCACGTACCCGTGGACCTGGACACCGAGACCGAACTCGACCCCGAAATAAGAAACTGGCTGGCCTTCGCCCTGCAGAAGCTGGACGAACTGCGTGTGCTGGCACGCGCACTGAACGACGGCCGCGACGCGGTCAGGGCCGATCTGGAGGCCAACGCCGAAGCCGTTGCCTCGCGCCGTGCGTCCCGCCGTGTGGACAACCCCGAGGTGAAGCAGGCCGCGGCCGCGATTACCCCGGATATGGGCAAGCGCCACAGCCCCTACGCCGAGCGGGCGAAAAAGCAGCGCGCCCATCTGGCGCTGCCGCTCTACCCGACCACTACCATCGGCTCCTTCCCGCAGACGAAAGATATCCGCAAGGCCCGTCTGGCGCACAAGCGCGGCCGGATGAACACCGAAGAATACGCCGAACGCATGAAGGCGGAGATTCGGCATTCAGTGCGCGAGCAGGAAAAGCTGGGCCTGGACGTCCTCGTGCACGGCGAGCCCGAGCGCAACGACATGGTCGAATACTTTGGCGAACAGCTCGAGGGCTATGTCTTCTCCCGGCACGGCTGGGTGCAGTCCTACGGCTCGCGCTGCGTGAAGCCGCCCATCCTGTTCGGCGACATCAAGCGGCCCAAAGCAATGACCGTGGACTGGATCACCTACGCGCAGTCGCTGACCGACAAGCCCATGAAGGGCATGCTTACCGGCCCGGTGACGATCCTCAACTGGTCCTTCGTGCGCGACGACCAGCGGGAGTCCGAAACCTGCATGCAGCTGGCCCTGGCCATCCGCGGCGAGGTGCTCGACCTGGAGGCCGCCGGCGTAAACATCATCCAGATCGACGAAGCCGCCCTGCGCGAGGGGCTGCCGCTGCGCCGCTCGCGCTGGCAGGAGTACCTGGACTGGGCCGTCGAAGCCTTCCGCGTCACCGCCAACGGCGTGGCCGACGAAACCCAGATACACACCCACATGTGCTACTCGGAGTTCAACGACATCATCGAGGCCATCGCGCACATGGACGCCGACGTCATCACCATCGAGACCTCGCGCTCCAACATGGAGCTGCTGGATGTGTTCGACCGCTTTGCCTATCCCAACGAGATCGGCCCCGGCGTCTACGACATCCACTCGCCCAACGTGCCGGACCCCGATCAGGTGGTGAAACTCATGAGCCAGGCGGCCCGTCGCATTCCCGGGGAGCGGCTCTGGGTAAACCCCGACTGTGGCCTGAAGACCCGACAGTGGGCCGAGGTGTCGCCTGCCCTGAAAAATATGGTGGCTGCCGCGCGGACGCTTCGAGACAGAGCTGCCTGATCGCGGCAAAAACCCCGCGTCGAGAAGCGGCATGGAAAACCCCGGCGGCGTTCGGCTGTCGGGGTTTTTTGTTTTTGCAGCGGGCGTGCCTCCAGAACTCGGCAACCCTGCCTACATGCGATGCAAGCCTCCGCCGGGATCGGTTGCCCATCTTTGACCAATCCCAGAGCAAACCGGGAATTGCGACCGTGAAATCGCCTCTATAGAATGAGAATAATTGTTATTTAGATTTTGCGATTGTTCGTCGCGCCGGGGGATTGCATGTATAGCGCCGATCACAGCCTTTGCCCTGCGCTGTACCAAGACAACCATCAATGGCTGACCGGCTGGCTGCGCCGGCGTCTGGACTGTCATCACACTGCCGAGGATCTGGCGCACGACACCTTCCTGCGGCTGATCACGCGCGGCAAGCCGAATAATCAGTTCGGCCGCGAGCCGCGCGCCCTGCTCACTCACATCGCCAAGGGTCTGATGATCGATCGCTGGCGGCGTCAGGATGTGGAGCGTGCCTATCTGGAGGCCCTGGCGCAGGTGCCGGATGCGCAGGCGCCCTCCGAGGAAGCGCGTCTGGTCATCATCGAAACGCTGGTCCGCATCGACGCCATGCTCTGCCGTATGCCGGCCAAGACCCGCCGGATGTTTCTGCTGGCCCAGCTCGGAGGCTGCACGCTGCAACAGATATCGCAGCGCACCGACACCCCGGTGATCACCGTTCGCCGGCATATCCGCAAGGCGCTGGTGGCCTGTATGGTTATCGTCGAGCAGGGCTGACCGTATGGCCGCTGTTTACGATCCGGCAACCATCCTGCTCGAAGAGGCTGCCGAATGGGCAATGGTCTTCAAGTACGACGAGCCTGGCCCGGCGCAACGTCGTGCCTTCGAGCGCTGGCTGGGCCAGAGCCGGGCTCATGCCGAGGCCTGGACACGCGCGCAGGCGGTCTACCAGACCTTCGAAGAGCTCCCCGCCGGCATCGGCCAGAAAGCCCTGGGCAAACTGGAAAACGCCCAGCGGCGCCGCGCCCTCAAGCTGCTGACCATGGCCGCTATTGCCGCGCCCGCCGGCTGGGTGGCCTGGCGCAGCAAAGCCTGGCAGCCCTGGACGGCCGACTACGCCACCGCCGCCGGCGAGCAGCAAACCCTCACGCTGCCCGACGGCAGTGAGCTGGTGCTGAACACGGCCAGTGCGGTCAACCTGCGATTTGACGAAGGCGCCCGCCGCATCCATCTGGCGGCCGGCGAGATTCTGGTCGCCACCCATCCGTCCGCCGCCGACAAGCACCGCCCGCTGCAAGTCGATACGCGGGCCGGCGTGGTCAAGGCCCTGGGCACACGCTTCAGCGTGCGGGCATTGTCCGGCGGCCGCTACCAAGCCGCCGTGTTCGACAAGCAGGTCGAAATCGAGTCCCTCGGCGGCACAACGCAACGCCTGCGGGCCGGCCAGCAAACTGAATTCAGCGCAGCCCGGATCGGCCCCCTGGCGCCGGCCGAGAACAGCGACGCACTCTGGACCCGCGGCATGCTCGTGGCCAAGCGCATGCGCCTGGCCGATGTGCTTGCCGAACTCGGCCGCCACCACCACGGTATCCTGCGCTGCGACCCCGCCGTGGCCCACCTTGAAGTCTCCGGCGCCCTGTCACTGACCGACACCGACGCCGCGCTGGCGCTGCTGGAAGACAAGCTGCCGATCCGTATCAGCCGCGTGTCGGCGTATTGGGTAACGATCCTGCCGCGACACTAATGCCGGCTTGCAACAAGGACATTCGTTGACGCATCTGATCGATGCGCTTATCGCAAAATACATAGCTCATCGATACCGGGAACAAGACGTCATCACCTTCCAGGGCAAGACCGTGGAGGAGATCGAAAAGCGGTTCGGGGACTCGGTGGACGACTACCTGGGTTTCTGTGCCCAGCGCGGCGAAAAACCGGACAAGCCGTTCACCGGCCGGCGCATGCTGCGCCTGCCGCCCGAATTGCACCGCCGCGCCTACCTGGGCGCACAGCGGGAAGGCAAGAGCCTGAATCAGTGGATCAGCGACAAGCTATTGGAGCTTGCTTGATAACGCGGCGTGGGGCCGGGCGGGGTTTCATCAGCGGGTCCCGAAGCCATCGTTCAGCTTCGAGTGCCCACCTTATTTCCGCCAATGATTGATTCTCTGGCGCATCTCCTGGTTCGAGATGATTCGGCCCGCCTCTGCATCCGCGATTCCCCTTTGAATCATTAATTCAATCGCCAGTTCGCGGATCAATTCCTCCAATGTCGAATCATCGGGCTGCAAAGCCAGCAGTTGCTCATTTTCCTGTTTCGCCGTCGTCATAAATTCACCTCCGTTACATATTGGGATTTTTCGTACAGCGGTAGGCATCCTGGAACATAACGAGTCTTGATTACGCTCGAAACTCAGCCAGTCTTGACTAGTGTCGCCTGTCACACGACAATGATGACGTGATTCGATCATTTCGCCATCGTGGCCTCAAGGCGTTGTACGAGGGGCGGACTACTAAGCGGGTTGATCCGGAGCACCGCGAGAAACTGCAAGATATCCTCACCTTGCTCGATGCGGCCAATGTCCCGGAGGGCATGAACCTGCCCGGTTTGCGCCTGCATCTGCTCAAGGGGAAATTGCGAGGCCACCATGCGGTGAGTGTATCCGGCAACTGGCGGGTGACGTTTCGATTTGAAGGCGGCGATGCCTTCGATGTGGATTACCAGGACTATCATTAAGGGTTGGTTATGAGCATGGCACAACCGCGACATCCGGGCGGCATCATCCGCCGGCAATGCCTGGAACCGCTGGGGCTGACCGTGACCGCGGCGGCCGAGGGGCTCGGCGTGACGCGGCAGGCTTTGTCGGATTTGGTCAACGAGCGTGCCGGCGTGTCGGTGGACATGGCCATTCGCCTGTCCAAGGCATTCGGCAGCACCCCGGAAACCTGGCTGGCAATGCAAACGGCCTATGACCTGGCCGCCGCCCACCGGCGCGGTGCAGACCGCGTCGCGGTGCGGCGCTTCGAGGCGATTTGATTCGCATATTACCGCCATAAGGCAGGATGGCGGCAAGGGATTGCCGCCCTACGGTCAAACACGGGTAGGTCGGCATCTCCTTGCCGACGGGTTCGGCTGACTCCGGGCCTGCCGCAACCGGAACGCAGGCAAGAAAATTTTCCAAGTAGATGATCACTTTTCGATTCTCGTTCGGTGTGTGAAGTGAACAGGGCGATTTCGCCCGCCACGTTTGACGCCATCAGGAATCGATATGAAATCCGGTCTCTCCACCGCGCCCCGCCCGACGTCGCTACGTCACGGTCCCTTCGCCTACGGGATGACCCTACTGCTCGTCGCTTGCGCCCTGGTCATCGTGCCCGGCGCCGGCGCCCAGGCCCAAGAACAAGCTGTCCAGGAACAGCCGGCGGCGCAGCAGCGCGACTACGCCATCGGCCCCGGCAGCCTCGGCGACGTGCTGGCCGAATTCGCCGCGGCCTCGGGCCTGCAGCTCGTGGTGGAGCCGGGCACGCTGGAAGGGCAAAGCAGTGCGGGCCTCAACGGGCCGTATACGACCCGGGCCGGCCTGACGCAACTGCTGGCGGGCAGCGGGTATGACTATAGGCTGGGCGATGGCACGTTGACGCTGGTGCGGGCGGAAACTGGCGAGAGTCAACTCGCGCCGATTGCCGTGGTGGCGCCGCTGGTCTCCGACCGCGGCCGCGCGGGGCTGCTGGGCGAGCGCTTGATCCGCGACACGCCGTTCAGCATCACCTCGTTCGCCGAGACCGCCATCGACAATCAGCAGGCCAAGAGCGTGGCCGATGTGGTGGAAAACGATCCGTCCGTGCGTAATCTCGTCGGGCGTTCTTCCAACAGCGATCAGTTCCAGATTCGTGGCTTCCCCATCTTCACGACCGCGCTTGCCGTGGACGGGCTGTACGGTCTTTCCGACGCGCGCCAGATGCCGGTCGAGGCGTTTGACCGGGTCGAAGTATTCAAGGGCCCGAACACATTCGCCAACGGCGTGCCGTCTACCGGCCAGATCGCCGGCGTCATCAACCTGGAGCTCAAGAGTCCCACCCGTGAGCCGCTGACCAATCTGACGCTGGACTATGAATCGGACGGCCACGCTGGCCCGCACATCGATGTGTCCCGCCGCTTCGGCTCGGACGGCGCATTTGGCGCACGCTTCAACGGCGTCTATCGCGACGGCGATCTGGCGCTGGACGACACCAGCCGCGAACTCGGCCTGGCCAGCCTGGCGCTTGAATACGACCGCGGAGGACCGCTGCGCGCCACGGCCGATCTGTTTTATCGCGACCAGACGGTCGACGCGCCGCAGCAGCTGGTATCTCTGGCCGGCAACGACTTCGCCGTGCCCGACGCCCCCGACTCGAAAACCAATCCCGCTCAGGCTTTCGAGTACACCGACAATGAAAATCGCTTCGCGCTACTCGGCGTCGAATACGACCTGGACAGCAACTGGACGGCGCGCCTGCGCTACGGCACCTCGCGCTCGGAGGAGGATCGTCTGTCGTCACTGCCGCGGCTTCAGGACAGCGCCGGCAATACCGTCAATACGCTGCTCGACAGCGGTTTTCGATTCGACGCCGATACCGCCGAGGCTGGCGTGACCGGCTTTTTCGGCACCGGCGCGCTCGAGCACGAACTGACGATCGTTGCCAATCGGCTCGAGCAGGAGCGCTTCAACGCCAGCGCGTTCGGCTTCGCGATGTACGACTCCAACCTGTACGACCCCGCCGGCTTTGCCGAGCCCGACCCGCTGCCCGATCCCGCGCTGCAGAAAAGCGGCGAGATCACCTTCGACAGCGTCGGCGTCTCCGATATCGTCAGGCTCTGGGATGATCGACTGCAGTTGACCGGTGGGCTGCGCTATCAGGAGCTTGAGACAATCACGTCAGGCGGCGGCGGAGAACGCACCAAAGACAACGAACTCAGCCCCGCCGGCGGCATCGTGTTCAAGCCCAGCGAGCCCTGGTCCATCTACGCCAGCTATTCCGAAGGCCTTGCTCCCGGCACCATCGTGCCCGGCGTCAACGCCAACGCCGGCGAACAGCTGGACGCCTTCGTCACCGAGCAGATCGAGACCGGCGTAAAAGCCGACTTCGGCGGGTTCGGCGCCGGCGCCACGCTATTCGAGATCAAGCAACCCCAGGAGGTCACGGACCCGGATACGCAGATCCTGAGTCAGAACGGCGAAATCCGGAACCGCGGCCTGGAACTCAACGTATTCGGCGAAGTGGTCGAGCAGTTGCGCCTGCTCGGTGGCATGGCCCTGTTCGACGCCGAGCAGACCAGCACGGAAGGTGGCGTCAACGACGGCAACGACGCCGTGGGCGTGCCCGACATCCAGCTCAACCTGTACGGCGAGTACGACCTGCCGGGCGCCTTGCAAGGCGCATCGCTCACCGCACGCGTGATCCATACGGAAGATCAGTTCGTGGACGCGGCCAACCAGCAGAGTATCCCGGACTGGACTCGGGTTGATCTGGGCGCGCGTCATCAGACCACGATCGCCGAAACACCGGTAATCTTCCGCCTCGACGTGCGTAATCTGCTGGCCGACGACTACTGGTCGTCCGCCGCGCGCGGCTCCTTGAGCCGCGGTGTGCCGCGTACGCTGCTGCTGTCGACCACGGCGTCGTTCTAGCGGTGGCGCGGGTTAATGGGCACTGAGCCGCCCGCCGCGACCGGCCTGGTTACGATGCGCGTCAGTCGCCGTGCGGTCGCCGCAGGATCAGGGTCATGCGATGACCGGCGCCGACCCAGCCGGCGAGCGGCGACAGGGGCGCCTGCGCCAGAGTCAGCAGGGGCCGGTACCAGCGACCACGCACTTCGCGGGACTCTCGGAAGGCGAAGCCGCGCGTGGGCGCCGCGACAAGCTCTAGCCCGCAGCTTTTCGCCAGCGCCCTGCCGGCACGGGGCGACCAGTAGCGGATGTGATTGGCCGGCGCGAAGCGGTAGTAGTTCCAGTCGGCGCCGCGCAGGCGGGCCACCCAGCTGCGCGCGTTCCCGGTCCGCATGAGGGCCATACCGCCCGGCCGCAGCACGCGGTGTACTTCACGCATCAACGCCAGCGGCTCCACCACGTGCTCGATCACCTCATTGGAATAGACCACGTCAAATTCGCCATCTTCCAGGTGGGCGTCGAATATCTCGCCGGTCCGCACGTCCAGCCCGCGCTGGTCGCGCGTGGCCTGCGCGACCTGTGGCTCGATCTCGATACCGGTCGGCTGCCAGCCGGCCTCGCGCGCCGCCTGCATGAACAGACCTGACGCGCAGCCCAGTTCCAGCAGCCGGTTTCGCTGACGAACCGACTCGATGCGCCGGAGCGTTTGCTCGAAATCGGCGCGGTCTTTCGCGCCGGGCGCCTGCTTGAAGGCCGGCGGCGGCGTATCCGGACTCAGGTCAACGAATTCGGGGTAGATGTCGTGCACCCAGACGAACTCGCAGGCTTTGCACATCCAGAACCACTTCCCGTCCCGGAAAAGCAGCTTGCGCAGCTCGTCCGCCCCGCAGACCACGCAGGCGTCGGGAGTCTCGCCGAGTGCGTCTATGCGTTCACGCAACTGGGCCGGGGTGTGCCGCTCGTGCGGACGCGGCAGGTCCGCCAGCGATGCTGCTGCGGAAGACCTTGTCGCCATATCAACTGTTCCTGATGCGCGCGTGGCAAGAATGTGCCGGACCGCCAGAATATCAACTGACGCCGCCCGGCGTCCCGGGCAGAACGCACGCCCCGGCCGACAGGAGACCGGCTGGACGCCTCAGAACCGCGTGACCACCGGGTCCGACGCCGGATAGAACAGCAGCGTGCCGAGAATCAGCGCGATGTACATGAGTATTTCCAGGTTCTCGGTCCAGGGCTGAATCCGCAGCAGGGCGCCCCAGACGTGCGCCACCAGCATGAACAGCCCGGCCGCCAGCAGAAACTGGAAGGCGAACACCAGCCCCGTGCCGGTCAGCCCGGCGCGCAGCAGGAACAGATCCAGAATCAGCACGAAGCCTCCCAGGCAGCGGCCGCAGTAGATCGCCAGATCGGTGTGCTCGGGAATGCGCCAGCGGAAAGCGCGCGCCCAGCCCAGCGGCGCCAGAAAAAGCGGCAGACCGAACACGACCGCCGTCAGCCCCGCAATGATCAGCGCGTAAACCTGCGCATAAGTGTCCAGCAATCCAATCATCGGGCGCGCCTTCCGGGTCAAACCTTGCCGAATGTGTAGCAGATATTGTGGCCGCAATCTGCCCCGCCGCTGGCGGAATCCATAGCGGGCCACTCGCCGACGACGCCCCGCCAGGCTGCCTCCGCCAGGGCGGCGGCGCATCGCGTACCGCCCGCCTGCCTCCGTCGACCCACGGCCGCCCCGCCGTCCCGATACGCGTGCCCGGACCGCCATATGCGGTTAAAACGAGCTACAGTAAAGGCCATCAGAGCGGTACAGCCGCCGAAAATCAGCGAGAAGGAGGAGTCGTCATGTCGTCAGCCAATTCCGGGGCCGATGCCCGAACTGTGGATGTCGTGATCGTGGGCGCAGGCTTTGCGGGGCTGCACCTGCTGTATCGCATGCGCGAACTGGGGCTGTCGGTCCAGTCGTTTGAAGCCGGCGGCGATGTGGGCGGTACCTGGTACTGGAACCGCTACCCCGGCGCCCGCTGCGACTCGCCCAGCAGCAGCTACCAGTACTTCTTTTCCCGCGAACTGCTGGAAGAATGGCAGTGGAGCCAGCGTTTCCCGCCGCAGTCCGAGGCTCTGGCCTACCTGAACTACGTGGCGGACCGCTTCGATCTGCGGGATCACATCCAGTTCGACACCCGGGTCGTGTCGGCGCACTACGATGAAGACCGTGATCGCTGGCGCATCGAAACCGACGCCGGCGAAATCCTGGTTACGCGCTTCTTCATTTCCGCCATCGGCGTGCTTACCGAGCCGCTGGTGCCCGACCTGCCCGGCCAGGACAAGGCCCGGCCGAAATTCCTGCACACCTGCCGCTGGCCCCACGGCGGCGTGGATTTTCGCGGCAAGCGGGTCGGCGTGATCGGCACCGGCGCCACGGGCATCCAGGTAATCCAGTCGATTGCCGGCGAAGTGGCGTCGCTTACGGTATTCCAGCGCACGCCCAACTACGCCATCCCCATTCGCAACCCGGCCCTGGACGAAACGGACTGGCAGACGCGCCGCGACCAGGCCGACGCCACGCATGCGCTCACGCACGAAACCTTCAGCGGCTTCGAGTACCACCTGAACCCGCAATCCGCGCTGGACGTGAGCGACAGCGAGCGCCGCGCCTACCTGGAAGAGCTCTGGGCGGACGGCTCGCTGAGTTTCTGGGTGGGCAACTACCACGACATCCTGGCCAGCGAAGCCGCGAATGCGCCGGTCGCCGAATTCGTGCGCGAAAAAATACGCGCCCGCGTGGACGACCCCGCCACGGCCGAAAAGCTGATGCCGGACTACCCGTACGGCAGCCGCCGCGTGCCGCTGGAAAACGGCTATTTCGAGGTCTACAACCAGGACAACGTCACGCTCATCGACGTGAACGAAGACCCCATGCAGGCCTTTACCGAACAGGGCATTCGCACCGCCAGCGGCGAGCACAAATTCGATTACATTGTGCTGGCCACCGGCTTCGACGCCGTAACCGGCAGCTATTCGCGCATTGATATCCGCGGCCGGGACGGCGCCTCGTTGAACGCCAAGTGGGCGCAGCGCCCGCTGGCTTATCTGGGTATCCAGTCGGCCGGTTTTCCCAACCTGTTCATGGTGACCGGGCCGACCGCGCCCACCACGGCCTTCTGCAACTACCCCACCTGCGGCGGCATGCAGGTGGAGTGGGTGACCGACTGCATTCGTCACCTGACGCGCCAGGGCCTGACCCGTATCGAGCCGGAGCCGGCAGCGGAAGTGGAATGGGCCGACCACGTGGATGAAGTGGCCAACATGACGCTCATCCCCGCCACCAAATCCTGGTGGATGGGCAGCAATGTGGGCGGCAAAGCGCATTCCGTGCTGGGCTACATTGGCGGCGCCAACGAGTACAAGCGCATTTGCGACGAGGTGGCCGCGGAGAACTACAAGGGCTTCGAAACCGCCTGAGGGTTGCGTGATTGCCGCCGCGTTGCGCGGTGGCGCAAACCCGCCGCCAGGCGCCGGCTGACGCCCCGGGCAGGGCTTCCGGCGTGAAAGTCGGCACGCTACACTAGGGCCCGCCGGGGGGCACATGCATCGCGCAGCAAAGCGTGAGCATGCCTATTGCCTGGGACTTTCGGCTATGCACGGCCTCAGAAATCATCTGAAGCAATCCACGCTTGCCGCGCACGAGCGGCTGGAAAATCATCCGACCATGCGCGCCTACGCAGGCGGCCAGCTGGCGCCCGCACGCTACCGGCAGCTGCTTCTGGCCCTGCAGGAATTCTGGTGCGCCGCCCAGCCCGCCAGCCGTGAACTCCCCGGTGACTACCACGACTGCCTGTCGGAATACCGCCTCGCCCTGGCCACCGATGCCGGCGAACAGGCGCCGCCACAATCACCCCGGCAGTTCGACGAAATCGCCTATTTCTATCTGCTGCTGGGGTCGAGTCACGGCGCGCGCTACATGCTCAATGCTGCCGAGCGCCGCGCCGGTGGCCAGAGCCACCTGCGCGTGCTTGCCGAGCATGGCCGGCGCCTGTGGTCGCCCTTCGTGAAAACCGAAATCCGCCGTGTGGACGAGCGCCGCACAGCCGCCGTGGTGCAGGCCGCCGAGGCCATGTTCAATGCCCTGCACCGCCACATTGAAAACAAGAAGATAGTTTGACCATGCTGGACATCGACAAGCTCGACTTCGAGCGCTGTGAAGACGAGCCCATTCATATTCCCGAGTCAATCCAGGGCTACGGCTACCTGTTTGCCCTGGACTGCAGCTCGGCCCGTATCGAAATCGTCAGCGAGAACATCGAAACGCTGCTGCGCGACGGCGCCGATGTGGTGGGCGAAAACTTCTTCGAACTGCTCGACCCGGACAGCACCGGCTATGACTTTCTGGAAGAAACCTATCAGCGCGCCCGCACGAAGGGCACGCGCCTGCCGGTGCGCGTCCAGTTCCGCCCGGAGCGGGTATTTGCCGAAGGCCGCGAGGAATTTCTGGCCGTGGTCTACGACAGCGACGGCCGCTTCGTGGTCGAACTCGAGCCGGCCAGCTCCTATCGCGAGGTCTTTTCCGCACAGCACTACCTGAAGCTTTACGCCATTACGGTGGCGCCGAAGTTCAAGCTGTGGACCACCATCGACGAGGTGGCCCAGGAAATTGTCGACACCATCCGCTATGTGACCGGCATGGATCGGGTGGTGCTGTACAAGTTCAACGAGGACGACTCGGGCCAGGTTATCGCCGAAGCCAAGTGCGACGAGGTGGAGTCCTATCTCGACCTGTTCTATCCCGCGTCGGACATACCGCCGCAGGCGCGCGAGCTGTACAAGAAGAACTGGGTTCGGCTTACGCCGGACGTGGAACTCCCCCCTTCCCGCCTGCTGCCCACCATGCAGGACACCGGCCGCGAGCCGCTGGACCTGACGCACTCGGTCATCCGCAGCCTGTCGCCGATTCACCAGCAGTACATTCGCAACCAGGGCTTGCGCGCTTCCATGTCGATGTCGCTGGTCACGCACGACAAGCTGTGGGGGCTGATTTCCTGCCACCATCGCGAGCCGCGCTATCTGCCGCAGAACGTGCGGCTGGAATGCGAAAAGATCAGCCAGCTTTTCAGCTGGCATCTGTACGCCAAGGAAGAGGAAATCTTCTTCAAGAAGAAGCAGGCGGCCGACCAGGCGGTCAACCGCATGCTGGCCGAAATTTCCGCCGACCACCCCATCAGCGACGTGTTTCGCGAAAACGAGGCCGAGGTGCTTCGCATTCTCGACGCCGATGGGTTCGTCTTCTATTCCCATCCGCAAATCGTGACGATCGGCGCCACGCCCGATATCGATCTGGTCCGGCAGGTCTACCGGGCGTCCGCGGCCACCATGGCGAGCCCCTTCAAGAGCGCCGAGCTGCATGACGTCACCGCCTACGGGCACCGCTTTGGCGAGATCAAGGGCATGCTCATCATCCCGCTGCTGGAGGAAGGCGAGCACTTCACGGCCTGGTTCCGCCGCGAGCGCCGCATCAAGCAGAAGTGGGCCGGCGTGCCGCAGGAGGATACGGCCGCCGGGTCCAAGAAGGACCGCCTGATGCCCCGCGCGTCCTTCGAGGTGCATCACCGCGAAGTCACCGGCCGCAGCAAGGAGTGGGACCAGGCCGATCTGGACATGGCCGACCGCTTCAACCGCGTTTTCATGGCCTACGCGCTGGAAACGCAGCGCAAGATGCGACGCAACCTCAGCGACCTGGAAAAGCAGGACCGCTACCGCAACGAGTTTCTGGCCACGCTGGCGCACGAACTGCGCAATCCGCTGGCGCCGATTAGCACCGGCATTTCGGTGCTCAAGAAACGCGCCGAGCAGCCCAACATGCACGAGATCATCGACCGCATGGAGCGCCAGATGGGCAGCCTCACGCTGATGATCGACGATCTTATGGACGCCTCGCGCGTCACCCGCGGCAAGGTGCACCTGAACCTGCAGGTGCTGCCCATCCAGCAGGTGCTGAGCGAGGTTGTCTCCAACGTCACCACCCTGGTCGAGCAGAAGCAGCACCATTTCAGCACCGACATGCCCGACGAGCCGCTGTACGTGAATGGCGATGCCACCCGTTTGTCGCAGGTGTTCTTCAACCTGCTGAACAACGCCGTGAAATACACCGACCCCGGCGGCCGTATCCATTTGCAGGTCCGTGACGAGCAGGACGGCGTGGCCGTGGCCGTCATCGACAACGGCGTGGGCATAGAACCCGAAAAGGTGGACATGGTCTTCACCATGTTCACTCAGATCGACGCGGCCTCCCCCCGTACCCAGGGCGGTCTGGGCGTGGGCCTCACGCTGGCCGAGCGGCTTGTTCAGCAGCACGGCGGCAGCATATCCGCCTGGAGCGAGGGTCTGGGCCGCGGCGCGCAGTTCAAGGTATTGCTGCCGCACGCCGAGCTGGAAGAGTCGGCGCAGCCGCCCAGCGAGCCGGCATCCACCCGCGTGCCCGGCCAGGGCCGCGGCAAGGTCCTTATCGTGGATGATGTTGAAGACATCGTCGCGGCCTATTCGCTGCTGCTTATCGACGAAGGCTACGACTGCGAAACCGCCACCAGCGCCGGCGACGCCATTACGGTTTTCGAACGCTTCGCGCCCGATATCGCCCTGCTCGACATCGGCATGCCCGACATGGACGGCTTTCAGCTCTGCAAGCATCTCAAAGGCCTGCCCGGTGGCGACCACTGCGTCTTCCTGGCCCAGTCCGGCTGGGCCAAGGAACAGGACCTGGAAAATTCGCGGGAAGTCGGCTTTGCCGATCACCTGGTCAAACCGTTCGACCCCGAACAGCTGCTGGAAAAGCTCGCCATGCATCTGGACAAGGGCTGAACCCGGCCCTTGAGCCGGACCGTTTGCAGGCCCGGTGCGGTCGGCATACGCTTCCGGCCGGGCGCGCATGACGAATCTTCGCGACTTCGCACACACTACCCGCTGAACCACCTCGGGCCGGCTGCCTCCATTTGCCCGCCGCGGTGATTCGCATGGACAGATACGATGGGCATGTTTCGAAAAACCCGGCGCCGATGGGCCGCGCAGCGCCGCCGCAATCGCGCACTCGGCCTTGGCTGGGCAAACCGGCTGGGCCGGCGCAAGTATTTCGGCCTGCACGGGCTCGACCGGCTGCTGGGCCCTACTGCGATTTTGATGGCGGCTACTACGTGGAGCTGGGCGCCAACGACGGCGTGGACAAATCAAACACCTGCCATCTCGACCTCTACCGGAACTGGCACGGCGTACTGGTGGAGCCTGCCCCCGACAAGTTCCTGCAGTGCCTGAGCGTCCGCGGACACAACAACGCCGTGTTCTGCAACGCCTGCGTCAGCTTCGAATACGCGGATCGCTTCGTCGAAATCGAATATTCGAATCTCATGTCCTTCGC
>NYTH01000017.1 GCA_002683405.1 Salinisphaeraceae bacterium
AGAATATGCTTTTTTTTACTTTTTCTTTTGTGTAATAAGCATCTTATGATATAATTTTAAAAACGGAATATAGCGCAGCTTGGTAGCGCGTCTGCTTTGGGAGCAGAAGGTCGCAGGTTCAAATCCTGCTACCCCGACCAATTCCGGCCCACCGCCGCAGTTCCTACTCCAACAGCCAAGCCGGAATTTCCTCCTCCATCACCTCATCGTCGCCAACGCCGTACGCGGACCGGGAGGAAAACGGACAATGGTTGCCTGTGGAAAGAGCTAATGCGCCACCCACGCAGTTCGTCCTCCAGCAATCAAGCCGGAATTTCCTCCTCCATCACCGCATCGTCGCCGACGCCGTACGCAGACCGGGAGGAAAACGGAAAATGTTTGCCTGTGGAAAGCGTCAATGCGCCACACCGCGAGATCCTCCGCCAGCAATCAGGCCGGAATTTCCTCCTCCTTCAGCGCCCCGTCGCCAGCGCCGTACGCGGACCGGGCGGAAAACGGGAAATGGCCGCCTGTGGAAAGCGCTAATGCGCCACTCACGCCGTTCGTCCGCCAACAATCCAAGCCGGAATTTCCTTCATCATCGCTTGTTCGCCAACGCAATACGCGGACCGGGACAACAAGGGCCAGGGCTATTCGCGAAAAACCTCAAGCCGTCGCAACCACAAGGCTGGATATAGCTCCTCAAAACGCTGTCGCCCGGCCGGACCATGCCTACCGCGACCTGGCACTAAAGCGCCGACGGCTTTTCATTGAGCGCGGGTGATATGCCAGCGAGCGCCGCACGGGTCGCCTGCGAAGCTTGACGGGGTAAAGGATGAGCGCGGCCGCGGTGCGACACCGGGCGGGTGGACGTGTCAGTCGCGAGTCACCGCAAATTGGCGTGCCGGCTGTCGAAACGCATACAATTCAAAGCCGATCAGGCGCCTGTAGCTCAGTCGGATAGAGCAACGGCCTTCTAAGCCGTGGGTCACAGGTTCGAATCCTGTCAGGCGCGCCAGTCAGTAGCCGTGCCGGTTCGCGGGTCTGGTATGGCCGAATTCGCGAACTTGTGGCAGGATGCGCCGCTCGTGAGGGCGGCGGGGCCGTCCGGTAGCGGTATCAATGGTGGGCGTAGCTCAGTTGGTAGAGCCCCGGATTGTGATTCCGGTCGTCGTGGGTTCGAGTCCCATCGTCCACCCCATAGTCAGCGGCATCGAATTTTGGCCGGTGCTGCGTTTGACGGAGTCTGAAAGACTCCATCGGTCGGTCACGACCGAATGCGCAAAGCGCTTAAGCGTTTGCGAATTCATTTCGCAAAAAGCGCAGGTGAACTCGGGCAGGAGCCCGATGTTCACCGCCGAGCGCAAGAAGAACTTTTCGGTCATGGATGGCCGAACGCGCGAAGCGCGTAAGCGGTTGCGAATTCATTTCGCAAATAGCGCAGGTGAATTCGGGCAGGAGCCCGATGTTCATCATATACAAAGGGCCGTTAGCTCAATTGGCAGAGCAGGGGACTCTTAATCCCAAGGTTGAAGGTTCGATTCCTTCACGGCCCACCATCTCTCCCCATTCTCTCTAACGCCCGACGGCTAATGACTGCCGGTACGACTGCGTCGTGCTCGCTTGCGCTCGGGTTCGATTCCTTCACGGCCCACCATTTCCCGCCCACCAGCAAGTTTTCTACGCCCACAATCAAGCGGGAAATCCCTCCTCCAGCAACCTGCCTACGCGTGCGCAGTACGCGGACCAGGAGTAAAACGGAAGATGGCTGTTTTTGTGAAAGAGCCGTAGCGGGCCTCGCACGCCGTTCCAACGCCCACAATCAAGCGGGAAATCCCTCCTCCAGCAACCTGCCTACGCGTGCGCGATACGCGGACCGGGAGGAAAACGGCCAATGGCTGCCTCTCGAAAGAGCCATACCGGCCTCGCACGCCGTTCCAACGCCCACAATCAAGCGGGAAATCTCTCCTCCGAGATTCGTCGAACTCCCGCGCGGCACGCCGACCGGGAGGAAAACGGAACAAGGTCGACTACAATTCGGCCCAATGGCCTTGCCGCGACTTTCTACGCCCACAATCAAGCGGGAAATTCCTCCTCCAGCAACCTGCCTACGCGTGCGCGATACGCGGACCGGGAGGAAAAAGGCCAATGGCTGCCTCGCGAAAGAGCCATTCCGGCCTCGCACGCCGTTCCAACTCCCACAATCAAGCGGGAAATCCCTCCTGCTAGATCGGTTGAATTCCCACGCAGTAGGCGGACCGGGAGTAAAACGGAAGATGGCTGTCTAAAAAAACTGGCAGAGCGGCCTGCCTTTTACGCCAAAGCCAGCTATCAGCTCATTACCTTCGCAGGCGCCCCATTGGCATTGGTTGTCCGGCATTCGGCCGGGAGGTGAAACGCTATAGCGCCCTTCAGCAACACCGCGACTGAGTCGCTTTTCCCTCCGCTTGACGGTCCGGCTCATGGACTCGTTTGGGCTATCTTGCCTGGTGTGGCATTCGCCGCCGACAGCGTTGCCGGGGTTGTCCGGCCAGCGGAATTGGGATGGACCGTCATTCCCATATAGAATGCGCGGATTTTCCGGCCCGCCGGCCGGGATGTCGCAGCTCACCTAGAGGTCACTAATGGAAGTATCCATCGCAGAATCGAATGGTCTGGAACGCACGCTGAAGGTCCAGATTCCTGCTGAACAGGTCGATCAGGCCATCGAGGAAAAGATTCGTCGGGTCGGTCAGCACGCCAAGATTCCGGGTTTCCGCCCGGGCAAGGTGCCGAAGAAGGTTCTGTATCAGCGTTACGGTGATGGCGCGCGGCAGGAAGTGGCCGGCGAGCTGGTGCAAAGCACCATTCCGCAGGCCATCAGTCAGGTGGACCTCAAGCCTGCCGGGCGGCCGGACGTGTCGGTGGACAGCATGGAGCCTGGCGCCGGCCTGGCGTACACCGCTACCTTTGACGTGTACCCGGAAATCGAGCTGCAGGGGCTTGACGATATCAAGGTCGAGCGGCCGGTCGTGGAGGTAACCGACAGCGATGTGGACGCCGCCATCGTGCGGCTGCGCGAACAGCGCAAGACATTCGAGCCGGTGGAGCGCGAAGCGCGCGATGAGGACAAGCTGGTCATCGACTACGAAGGAAAGATCGACGGCGAAGCCTTCGAAGGCGGCACGGCGAGTGATGTCGAGGTGGTTGTCGGCGAGGGTCGGTTCCTGCCAGACCTTGAAAGTGCCCTGAAGGGTCGCACGGCCGGCGAGAGCTTCGAGAGCGATGTCACCTTCCCCGAGGAATACCAGTCGGTTGATCTGGCCGGCAAGACGGCGCAGTTCTCGGTCACCATCAAGTCGGTATCGGAGCCGCAGTTGCCGGAGCTGGACGATGAATTTCTAAAGTCGCTGGGCATGGAAGAGCCCAACGAAGCCGAGCTGAGGGAGAAGCTGGCTGAATCGCTGCGCAGCGAAGCCGATAACCAGATCAGTAACCGGGAGAAGACCCAGGTGATGGATGCGGTGCTGGCGGCAAATCCGATCGAGGTGCCCAAGTCCATCGTGGCGCAGGAGATGCAGCGCATGCGGCAGGAAGCCTTGTCGCGCATGCCCGAGCAGTTTCGGGAGAACAGCGAGGCCCTGGCGCAGCTTTTCCCGGAAGAGCAGATGCGTGAGCCCGCTGAAAAGCGGGTGGCGCTTGGCTTGCTGATCGCCGAAGTCATATCGCAGCGCGAAATCGAGCTCGACCGGGAAAAGGTCGACGAGAAGCTCGCGGAACTCGCGGCACAGTACGGTGCCGAAACCGAGCAAGTGAAGCAGTACTATCAGTCCAATCCGCAGATGATGCAGGGCATCGAGGCGATGGTCATGGAGAACCAGGTGGTTGAAAGCCTGCTCGGCGCCGCCACTATCAGTGACAAGACAATGTCGCTGGACGAATTGCTGTCGGACGGGCAGCAGTAGTCATCTCCGGTCAAATCTTGCAGACAGCCACAGGAATTCAATCCGCTATGTCCGAACGCGAAAACATGCCGCCGAGCAATATTGGCCTGGTCCCCATGGTGGTGGAACAGACGGCCCGCGGTGAGCGCGCCTTTGACATCTACTCGCGCCTGCTCAAGGAGCGCGTGGTATTTGTCGTCGGCCCGATTGACGACCACATGGCCAACCTGATCGTTGCCCAGTTGCTGTTCCTCGAGTCGGACAATCCGGACAAGGACATCCAGCTCTACATCAACTCGCCGGGCGGCGTCATTTCGTCGGGCATGTCGATCTACGACACCATGCAGTTCATCAAGCCGGACGTGGCCACGATGTGCCTGGGGCAGGCGGCCAGCATGGGCGCCGTGCTGCTGGCCGGCGGCGCATCCGGCAAGCGCTATTGTCTGCCGCATTCGCGAGTGATGATTCATCAGCCGCTGGGCGGTTTCCAGGGCCAGGCCACCGATATCGAGATTCACGCCCGTGAAATACTGCATGCGCGTGAACGGCTCAATGAAATCCTGTCCCGTCACACCGGGCAGCCCCTGGACAAGATCAAGACCGATACCGAGCGTGACTATTTCATGACGGCCGACGCCTCCGTGGAATATGGTGTGGTCGACAAGGTGCTGACCAGCCGCGCCGCGCTGGCCGAGGAAAAGGCGGACAAGTAGCTGATCGGTCGAAAGTTACTGCCCGTTTGGTGCGTCGCCGCGCCGGCGCAGGCCGGGCAGGGAACGGATATTGCTGGGCATACAACGGCCGAAACGTTGATGTAATATCCGATGAGCAGTCGTAAATGAAAGAGGCAACAGCCAATGTCTGATGACAGTCGAGGGAATGGCAACAGCAGCAACGGTCGCACGCTTTACTGCTCTTTCTGCGGAAAGAGCGAGCATGAGGTCCGCAAACTGATTGCAGGTCCCTCCGTATTCATCTGCGATGAGTGCGTGGAATTGTGCAACGACATCATGCGCGAGGAGCTGGCCAGCAAGCCGGCGCGCAAGGGGCTGCCCACGCCGCAGGAAATTCGGCAGGTGCTCAACGATTACGTCATCGGGCAGGAGTCGGCCAAGAAGGTGCTGGCGGTGGCCGTTTACAACCACTACAAGCGTCTCAATGCCGCCGCTGCGGATGACGGCATCGAACTGCAGAAATCGAACATTCTGCTGATTGGTCCGACTGGCTGCGGCAAGACGCTGCTGGCCGAGACGCTGGCGCGCTTGCTGGACGTGCCCTTTGCCATAGCGGACGCCACCACGCTGACCGAGGCCGGCTATGTGGGCGAAGACGTCGAGAACATCATTCAGAAACTGCTGCAGAAGTGCGACTACGAAGTCGAGAAGGCGCAGCGCGGTATTGTTTACATCGACGAAATCGACAAGATTTCCCGCAAGTCCGAAAACCCGTCGATCACGCGGGATGTGTCCGGCGAAGGTGTCCAGCAGGCCCTGCTCAAGCTCATCGAGGGCACCACTGCGTCCGTGCCGCCGCAGGGCGGGCGCAAGCATCCCCAGCAGGAATTCCTGCAGGTGGATACCGGCGGCATCCTTTTCATCTGCGGCGGCGCATTTGCCGGGCTGGAAAAGGTCATTGCCAATCGGGCCGGCAAGTCCGGTATCGGTTTCTCGGCCGAGGTCAAGAGTCCGGATCAAACGAAAGATCTGGGCGCCGTGCTGGCCGGCGTCGAGCCCGAAGACCTCATCAAGTACGGGCTGATTCCCGAATTCGTGGGTCGCCTGCCGGTGGTCGCCACGCTCGAGGAACTGGACGAAACCGCGCTGGTGGCGATTCTCCAGGAGCCGAAAAATGCCCTCACCAAGCAGTACAGCAAGCTGTTTGAAATGGAAGGCTGCGAACTCGAGATTCGCGATGATGCGCTCAAGGCCATTGCCCACAAGGCCATGGAGCGTCGTACCGGGGCGCGTGGCCTACGGACGATTCTCGAGTCGATCCTGCTCGAGGTGATGTACGACCTGCCCTCCATGGAAAACGTCGCCAAGGTGGTTGTGGATGATGCGGTGGTGCGCGGCGACGCACAGCCTTACATCGTGTACGAAAACGCCGAGAAATCCCGCGCCGCAGGGGATACCAGCCGACCCTCCGCTTGATTTCGGCCGTCACCGGCCGCAGCTTCTCTACAGGACGTCGAATTCCGGTGGCTCTTCTGGAGCCGCCGGTCGACGCCTGCCCGGGGCTCCCGAGCAGTTTCCGACGCTCGTCGGCTCGACCGGGGCAGGTCATCACTAATACCGGGCGCTCGCCGATAACCTAGGCAGGCGCCAACAAGAGGCAGCAGATGATGTCAGATTCCAACTCTCGTGCTTACGTTCTGCCACTCCGGGACGTGGTCGTCTTCCCGCATATGGCAATTCCGCTCTTCGTGGGGCGCGAAAAGTCCATCAACGCCCTGGAAGCTGCCATGGCGGACGACAAGCGCATCCTGCTGGTGGCGCAGCGCGCTGCGGATGTCGACGACCCGGGCGAGGCGGACATCTACGAAGTCGGCACGCTGGCCAGCATTCTGCAACTGCTCAAGCTGCCGGACGGTACCGTCAAGGTGCTGGTGGAAGGTGGCGAGCGCGCGCGTATCGAATCCCTCATGGTAGACGACAATGCGTTGATCGCCGATTACCGTCAGCTCGATGAAGAGAATGACGACGACTCGAACAGCGAGCTTGATGCGCTGGTGCGCTCGACGCTGTCGGTGTTCGAGACCTACGTGAAGCTCAACAAGAAGGTGCCGGCCGAACTGTTGCCCTCCCTGTCGAGCATGGACTCGCCCGGGCGCCTGGCGGATACGATCGCTGCCCATCTGAATCTGAAGCTCGACGAGAAACAGGACGTCCTGGAAATCGACGATCCCGGCGCGCGCCTGGAGCACGTGCTCGCCAAGGTCGAGGCTGAAATCGAGGTGCTGCAGATTGAAAAGCGCATTCGCGGCCGCGTGAAGCAGCAGATGGAGAAGTCTCAGCGCGAGTACTATCTGAATGAGCAGATGAAGGCCATTCAGAAGGAGCTGGGCGATCTGGACGATGCGCCGAACGATCTCGAGGACCTGGAAAAGAAAATAGAGAAGGCCGGCATGCCGAAGGAGGTCAAGCGCAAGGCGCTGACCGAATTCAACAAGCTGAAGATGATGTCGCCGATGTCGGCCGAAGCCACGGTGGTGCGCAACTACCTGGACTGGCTGGTCGACGTGCCGTGGAAGAAGCGCAGCAAAAGCCGCATCGACCTGGGCGAGGCCGAGGGCATTCTTGATGCCGACCACTACGGTCTGGAGCGCGTGAAAGAGCGGATTATCGAGAATCTGGCGGTGCAGCAGCGGGTCAGGAAGATCAAGGGCCCCATTCTCTGTCTGGTCGGTCCGCCCGGCGTGGGCAAGACCTCGCTGGGTCGATCAATCGCGCGGGCAACCAACCGGAAGTTCGTGCGCATGAGCCTGGGCGGCGTGCGGGACGAGGCCGAGATTCGCGGCCACCGGCGCACCTACATCGGTTCGCTGCCGGGCAAGATCATCCAGAACATGGCCAAGGTGGGCGTGCGTAACCCGCTGTTTCTGCTCGACGAAGTCGACAAGATGGCGATGGACTTCCGGGGCGATCCGGCCTCCGCGCTGCTCGAAGTGCTCGATCCGGAGCAGAACAACAGCTTTGCCGATCACTACCTCGAGGTGGATTACGACCTGTCACAGGTGATGTTCGTGTGTACGGCCAACACGCTGAATATTCCGCCGCCGCTGCTGGATCGCATGGAGGTCATTCGACTGTCGGGCTATACCGAGGACGAAAAGGTCAACATTGCGCAGCAATATCTGCTGCCCAAGAAGATGGAGGAATCCGGCCTGGAGCCGGACGAGATGCAGCTGTCGGAGAACGCGCTGCGGGAGATCATTCGCCGCTATACGCGGGAGGCCGGCGTTCGCAATCTCGAGCGCGATATCAGCAAGGTCTGCCGCAAGGTCGTGAAGGAGCTGATCAGTCATCCGGACGACAAGCAGAAGCAGATTTCCACCAAGAACCTCGACAAATACCTGGGCGTGCCCAAGTACCGCTACGGCCGGGCCGAGGAAGTCGACCGCGTGGGGCAGGTGACCGGTCTGGCCTGGACCGAAGTCGGCGGCGAGCTGCTAACGATTGAGTCCGCGGCCGTGCCGGGCAAGGGCAAGCCGCTGCATACGGGCAGTCTGGGCGATGTTATGCAGGAGTCCATTCAGGCCGCCCTGACGGTGGTCAGAAGCCGCGCCGCCAAGCTGGGTATCCCGGCCGACTTCATGAGCCGTTACGACCTGCACGTGCACGTACCCGAGGGCGCCACGCCCAAGGACGGTCCATCGGCCGGTATCGGCATGTGTACCGCGCTGGTGTCGGCACTCACGGATATTCCCGTGCGCGCCGATGTCGCCATGACCGGCGAGATCACCCTGCGCGGTGATGTGCTGCCGATTGGCGGACTGAAGGAGAAGCTGCTCGCGGCCCATCGCGGCGGCATCGCTACCGTCGTGATTCCCGACGAGAACGTCAAGGACCTCGAGGAAATTCCGGCCAACATCAAGTCCAAGCTCGAAATCCGCGCCGTCAAGCGCATTGACGAGGTGCTGGAGATTGCGCTGTCGCGCATGCCGGAGCCACTTCCCGAGACCGATCTCGCGACCGAAAAGCGTGACGGGGCGGAGGTTCGGGCCCACTAGGGGCGGCGGATTGCAGGTGGTCTGCCGGGCGCGGGAGCGCCCGGCTGGTGCCTATTGTCCTCAAACCGTCACCGGCCAAGCTATTTCCTGGGTATCACGGCTTGCGGCGCGCGTCACATTACGGTAAAACAGCGCGCTTTGCGGGCGTCGCGTCGGGGCCTGAGGCCCGGGTTACAGCCTGTTGACGGGTTCGCAAAGCCCTTGGTATAAAAGCGCCTCGCCGGGTTCACCGCAGCTTCAACGCTCAGGCACCGGCAAGCACTGTTAGGCACTCGGGACACTCCCCGTCTTCGTCGTCCGGGCCGCTCATTCAGGCCTTCAGGGGATGTTGTAAGCATTTAGCATAGGCCAAAGCCAAATCCACAAGAGGGGATTCGCACGTTATGAATAAATCCGAACTGATCGACGCCGTAGCCGACAAGGCCAACCTGTCCAAGTCCGAAGCGACGGACGCCGTGGACGCAGTGGTTGATTCGATCACCGATGCACTCAAGAAGGACGACAAGGTTTCCCTGGTGGGCTTTGGCGTGTTCTCTGTTCGCAGTCGCGCAGCCCGTCAGGGCCGCAACCCCAAGACCGGCCAGTCCATCACGATTCCGGCCGGCAAAACGCCCGGTTTCAAGGCTGGTAAGGCACTCAAGGATGCCGTAAACTAGCGCGCCTCCAGCGGGGGCCAGGCGCCCCGGCAGGGTGCTTAGCTCAGCTGGTAGAGCGTCGCCCTTACAAGGCGAATGTCGGCGGTTCGATCCCGTCAGCACCCACCATTTTCAATGCGGAGCGGTAGTTCAGTTGGTTAGAATACCGGCCTGTCACGCCGGGGGTCGCGGGTTCGAGTCCCGTCCGCTCCGCCATTACATCATCGAGCCGCTCGCAGGTATTGCGGGCCGGGTTCGTCAGACCAGATCAGGGCGCGTTTACCGCGCCCTTTTTTTTGCCGTCAACGTGTGAGTAGCCGGCCGCCGGAACCGGCCATGGGGATGAATCAGGATGTTGCAGAGAATTCGTGACAACGCCAGCGGTCCGCTGGCCTACGCCGTGGTCGCGCTGATCACTGTTGTCTTTGGCGTCTGGGGCATCGGCTCCTATTTCACCGATTCTCCCAACCCCGTCGTGGCGACGGTAGGCGGCGCCGAGATCACGAAATACGAGCTCGACCGCGAGTACGACATGCGCTATCAGCGGCTGCAGCGTCTGATGGGCGAGAACTTCGATCACGAGCTCATCAAGCCCCAGTCGTTCAAGCGGGAAGTGCTGCAGGGCCTGATAGAGCGCGAGATGCTCAATCAGTTCGCCCGCGAGGAAGGGTTTCGCACGCCGGACAGTCGTCTTCTCAAGGAACTGGCGGACGATCGCCGCTTCCAGGTGGACGGAAAATTTGCGCCCGACCGCTATACCGCCATGCTTTCGCAGGCGCGCATCAGTCCGGTGCAGTACGAAGCCGGGATCCGGGGTGATCTGCAGCTGGAGCAGGTGCGTGGCTCGGTGCTCGAAAGCGCATTCGTTGCGCCGCCCGAGGCGCGGCTTCAGTATCGGCTGGAGAATCAGCGCCGGCAGGTGGCCTATCTGCACTTCGACCCCGAAGCGTATGTGGACGACATCGAACTCGCAGATGACCAGATAGAGCAATACTTTGCGGAACATCGCGGCCAGTACATGCAGCCGGAGCGCGCGAGACTGGCCTACATCGAGCTGGATCGTAACGCGCTGGAAGACGCAGAAAAGCCCGATGAGGAATACCTCAGGGCGCTCTACGAGCAGGAGAAGGACACCCGTTTTGCCAGTCCCGAGCGTCGGCGCGCGCGACACATCCTCGTGCGCATTGATGAAGACACCGACGCTGACGCGGCGCGCGAGAAGATACTCGCTCTGAAACAGCAGCTCGACGCCGGCGCCGATTTCGCCGACCTGGCGCGACGCGAGTCGGACGATCAGACAACCGCCGAAAAGGGCGGCGCGCTGGACTGGGTCACGCGCGGCTCCATGGTCCCCGCATTCGAAGAGAAGCTCTTCGGCATGGAAGAGGGCGCCGTGTCGCAGCCGGTCAAGACCGACTTCGGCTGGCACATCATCAGTCTTCAGGAAATCGATCCTTCCACGGTCAAGCCCTTTTCCGGCGAGGATGTACAGACCGAGCTGCTTGACCTGTATCAGTCGCAGGAGCGGGACGAGCGCTACCGCCAGCTGGCCGAAAAGCTCGATAGCCTGAGTTTCGAGGCGCCCAATTCACTGCAGCCGATCAGTGACGAACTCGGGCTCGAGATCAAGGAAACGGGCTGGATTACGCGCTCGAGCAATGCCGAGGGGCTGGGGCGCTACGACGCGGTGCGGCGCGCGGCGTTTTCCGACTCCGTGCTCAAGGATGGCCTGAACAGTACTCCTGTTCAGCTCGGCGGTGAGCGGCAGGTCGTTTTGCGCGTCAAGGAACATCAGCAGGCCCGCCAGCAGTCGCTTGAAGATGTGCGCGAGTCCGTGCGCGCGGATCTTCGGGCCGAGCAGGCCGCCGAACAGGCCCAGGCCGCAGCCGAACAGGCGCTTGAGCGCATCAAGGGAGGTCAGACCGTCCTGGAAGCGGGTCAGGACACCCGCGCGGATGTAAAGGAGGCCGAGTGGGTGACGCGCAGCAGCGACAGTGTCCCCGCAGCGGTATTGTCGGGCGCCTTCGGGTTGCCCGAATCCGCGGCAGACAGTCCGGACGGCGTGACACTGGCGGATATGGGTGCGCGCGGTGAATCTGTGGTCAAGCTGCTTGCCGTGGAAGAGGCCGAGCCCGACGAGGTACTGAGCAACAACCCGACGCTGGTGGAGGGCCTGCGCAGCCGTCGGGCAGGCAGCGAATACGCCGCGTTCATGGCCTATCTGCGCAACAACTTTGAAGTGGAGATCATGGAGGACCGCGTCAACTAGCGGGCCTGCCGATGAGCGCGCAAGGGATCGGGCTGGCGCTGCTGCTACTGGGCGTCCTGTTGTATGCGGGCAAGCTTGTACGCCTGAATTTCGTTCCTGCACAAAAGCTGTTTCTGCCGGCATCGATCATTGGTGGAGTGATCGGTCTGCTGATGGGGCCGGACGTGACCGGCTTGCTGGTGAGAACGCTTGCGGGCGATCAGGCGCCCGGCGCCGGCGGCCTGATACCGGCGGACATTCTCGGCGTCTGGTCCGCCTTGCCTGGTCTGCTCATTTCGGTTGTCTTCGCCACGCTGCTCATGGGCGAGCCGCTGCCGCGATTTCGCCGCGTGTTGAACCTGGCCGGCCCTCAGCTTGCCTTTGGTCTGAGTCTGGGAGCGGGGCAGTACGTGGTCGGCATACTCGCGGCCGTGCTGATTCTGGCGCCGGTGTTCGGGCTGCCGCTCATGGCGGGCGCGCTTATTGAAATCGGCTTCGAGGGCGGGCACGGCACCGCCGCCGGCATGCGGCCGGTATTCGAGGAGCTTGGCTATCCGGAGGGCGCCGATCTGGCGGTGGGCATGGCTACCGTCGGCGTCATATCCGGCATCGTGTGCGGCATCGCGCTGATCAACTGGGCCATTCGCCGCGGCCATAGCGCCGTGCTCGAGCAGGGGCCGGGCGAAATACCGGTCAGTCAGCAGCGCGGGCTCATTGCCGAGGCCGAACGGCCGCGCAGCGCCGGCAATCTCACCGTGCGGCCCGAATCGCTCGAGCCGCTGACCCTGCATTTCGCGTTCATTGCGCTCGCCATTCTTGTCGGCGTCGCGCTACAGAAGCTGCTGGTGTTGTTTGAAGCCCTGACCTGGGGCGGCGACGAGGGCGTGGAGCTGCTGGGCGCCGTGCCGCTGTTTCCGCTGGCCATGATCGGGGGGCTGATCGTGCAGCAGCTGCTGCAGCGTTTCGACCGGCACCGGCTACTGGATCGCGAGATGATGCTGCGCATTCAGGGCTTCGCGCTCGATCTGCTGATCGCCGCAGCCATCGCCAGCCTGTCGCTGACGGTCATTGCGGCGAACATCGGGGCGTTTCTGGTGCTGGCCGTGCTCGGCATCGCCTGGAACATCGGGATGTTCATCTGGCTGGCGCCACGCATCATTCCGCGCTACTGGTTCGAGCGCGGCATCGGCGACATGGGCCAATCCATGGGTGTGACCGCCACCGGGCTGATACTCATGAAGATTGCGGATCCGGAAAACAAATCGCCTGCCTACGAAGCCTTTGGCTACAAGCAGCTCGTGTTCGAACCGTTCTTCGGCGGCGGCCTTGTCACCGGTATCGCGGTCCCGGTGATCTACGCCTTCGGGCCGTGGCCGCTATTTGCGGTCATGTGCGGCCTGCTGGCGATCGGCCTGGCGAGCGGGCTGCTTTATTTCGGGCGTCAGCGTGGAGAGGACGCCGGCTAGCTGGCACGTTACGCCTTCTCCGGGATCGACATGCCCATGATGTTGTAGCCCGCGTCCACGTACAGCACGTCGCCGGTAATGCCCGAAGCCAGGTCCGAGCAGAGGAACGCGGCGGCATTGCCCACTTCCTCGATGCTGACGTTCTTGCGCAGCGGGGATGCGCTCGAGGCATGCGCCAGCATGTCGCGAAAGCCGCTTATGCCGGCTGCGGCGAGCGTCTTGATGGGGCCGGCGGAGATCGCGTTGACGCGCGTACCGGCGGGCCCCAGATCCGCGGCAATGAAGCGCATATTGGCTTCCAGACTGGCCTTGGCCGGGCCCATCACGTTGTAGCCGGGCACGGCGCGTTCCGCCCCGAGGTATGACAGCGTGAGAAGCGCCCCCTGCCGGCCGGCCATGAGCGGCCGGGCGGCCCGCGCGACGGCGGCAAAGCTGTAGGCGCTGATATCGTGCGCGATGCTGGACGCTTCCCGCGTGACGCTGTCCAGATAGCCCCCCTTGAGCGCCTCGCGCGGCGCAAAGCCGATGGCGTGGACGATAATGTCCAGTCCGCCCCATCGCGACTGCAGCGTATCCATGACGGCATCGATGTCGGCGTCCTGACCGACATCGCAGTTCATCACGATGTCCGATCCGACCTGTGCAGCCACTTTTTCCACTCGGGGCTTGAGCTTCTCGCCCTGATAGGTGAACGCGAGTTCGGCGCCTTCCCGATGCATGGCATCGGTGATGCCCGAGGCGATCGATCGGTCGCTCGCCACACCCATGATCAGTGCCTTCTTGCCGTCGAGAAATCCCATGAACCCTTTTCCTATATTGATTCCAGGTGAATTTTAAGCGTCTGGCCGGGCTGGATGGGGCGGCTGCTCGACACGTCGTTCCAGGTCTTCAGCTGGGAGACCCGCACGCCGTGGCGTCGCGCGATGGCCCATAGGCTGTCGCCCGTACGAACCCGATAGGTAATGGTACGCGGTGGCGGCGTCACCGTCAGCGATTGGCCGATTCGGAGCGGCTTGCCTGGCGGCAGCCGGTTCCACTGGCGCAGTTGCGTCACGGTCACGCCAAAGCGTCGCGACAGCGACCAGAGCGTATCCCCCTGCTTTATCGTGTAGGACCGCGGGCTGCGCGCAGGCTTGACCGCCGTAGTCCGCACCAATACCGGCGGGGGCAGCGGGTTTGCAAGCGCCAGTGCCTGCAGCTCCGGCAATCGACCCAGCATTTCCTCGGCCTTGGTGGCCGGCACGAGCACTGTTGCGCTGCGGTCGTGCGGGGTGGCCCCGCGTTCCAGCGCCGGATTGAGCCAGCCCAGGTCCTTTTCGGGCACGTTCAGCAAATTGGCCGCCAGTGATAGCCTCGTGTTGGCCGGGAACTCGACGGCGTGAAACGCCGGCTGGTTCGGGATGCGGGGCCAGTGGATGCCGAAACGGTCTGGCGCTTCCACCAGGCGGCCCAGGGCCAGCAGCTTGGGCACGTAGTCCACCGTCTGCTGCGGCAGCTTCAGCGACCAGAAATCGGTCGGCAGGCCGCGCCCGCGATTGTCGGCGAGGGCGCGATCCACCCGGCCTTCACCGGCATTGTAGGCGGCCAGCGCCAGCAACCAGCTGTCGTAGCGCTTGTTCAACCAGGCCAGGTAATTGAGCGCCGCGTCGGTGGATCGGACGATATCGCGCCGGGCCTGGTAGCCGGGTTCGTAGCCCAGCCCGAAGCGCTGTCCAGTGACCGGCATGAACTGCCAGAGCCCGCTGGCCTTCTCGCCGCCGCCGGCGAAGGGGTCAAAGCTGCTTTCCACAAGCGGCAGGAGCGCCAGATCGGCCGGCATGTCGCGGCGATTCAGTTCCTCAAGAATATGATGCAGAAAGGGACGCGCGTTTTCGGCCGAGTCTTTCAGGTGCTTGGGGCGACTGGCGAAGAACTGAACCCAGTAATCCACGCGTGCCTCCTGTTCCGGAGGCTGTAGCGCCAGGTTATCTCGCAGCCGGGTCCACAGGTCGAAATAGGCGGCTTCGCGCTCGCGCTCCAGATCGAACACGATTACCGCATCGTTGTCCGCGGCTTCTCCTGTCTGGAAATCCGCCGCTGCGGGGCCCTGACGAATGGTAAGCGCGGCAGAGCGATCCTCGATGACCGGCGGCCTGACCGACGTCTGGCAGCCTGCCGTCACGGCACTGGCGGCGATAATGCCCCACAGCGGGCGCCACCGGCCAGGAGGCCGCGATCGTAGCCCTGAAGACGATGTATTGACTGAAAAATCATGTAGATACACGGACACTCCCCCACAAGCGTCATATCGTGCAGAGCACCGGACGGGCGCTGCCGGTCCGGCTCGGCGGGCCATAGTATCGCGCCTCTCGAAAAATCAGGCCAGGGGAATGGCGCTGTCGGGTCCGCCTAGAAGTCGTCCTTCCACTGGCGCAGGACCGCAAACACGGCGTCCGGCCCGTCCAGGTCGCTGCCGTGGCGCTCGCGCGCCGCGCGCCGGATGTCCGGCACATCCCAGCGCATGAAGGGATTGACCCGCTTTTCCAGCCCTATGATGGACGGCAGGCTCGGCTGTTGCCGATCGCGAAGCGCCTGAACCTGCTCGATTCGCGCGGCAATATCAGCATTCTCCGGCTCGACGGCGGCCGCAAACTGCAGGTTCTTCAGCGTGTACTCGTGGCCGCAGTAGATGCTGGTATCGTCCGGCAGGGCCCGCAGACGCTCCAGCGAGGCGCGCATCTGACCGGCGCTGCCTTCGAACAGCTTGCCGCAGCCACCGTGGAACAGCGTGTCGCCACTGAACAGCATGCCGCCGCCAACCAGCGCGATATGCCCGATGGTGTGGCCGGGCACGTCGATGACATCGAAGCGGCAGCCAAGCCAGTCGATATCGATCTGGTCACCATCCGCCAGTCGCGCCGTCAGGCCGGCGATGGCCTGGCGCTCACGGGCCGGCCCGTAGACGGGCACATCGTACTCGGCTGTCAAGGCTCCGATGCCGCCGGTATGATCGGGGTGATGGTGCGTGATGAGGATGGCCCCCAGGTCAAGCCCTCGAGCCGCCAGGAAGGACTGCACGGGCGCGGCGTCGCCGGGATCGACGATGACAACGCGGTTTTCGTTGTCGGGGATCAGCGCCCAGATATAATTGTCGCTGAACGCCGGGATTGCATGGACTGTTGGCATGCAGAGAATGTTGCCAATGCGCCTGGCCAAAATCAATCGGAACCGGATGCGGCCGACGGGCTGAATGAAACCTCCCAATGGATGACTTGAAGTTCTGGCTGGAAACCCCGCGCGGGCGGCTCCTGCATCAGCGGGAAAGTTTTCAGCTCGAGCAGCTGCTGCCTGCGGTGCGCGGTTTTAGGATGATGAAGATTGGCGACTGGCAGATCGGGGATGCGCTGCTGGCCAGCAGCAACACGCTCAGGCAATGGTCAATCGCCGAGCCCTTGGCGGACGCCCCCTGCGAGGCGCAGGTCCTGTTCAATGGTCAGGACCTGCCGCTGGCCAGCAAGTGTCTGGATGCCGTTATCCTCCCGCACAGCCTGGAAACAGCGGCCCAACCGCATCAGCTGCTGCGCGAGGTCGATCGTGTATTGTGCGATCGCGGACGGCTGATTATCACCGGATTCAATCCCTTTTCGTTATGGGCGCTGCGGCGCCGCATCGCGCGGCGGCAGAGTGCCGGGATGCGAAGCCGCCGCTACTATTCGCTCGGACGCATCGTGGACTGGATGAGCCTGCTGGACTTCGATCTTGTGGCCGTACGGCGTTACGGTGTCGGTTTTCCCTATCTGCCGGTGGCGGGCCTAGATATCGACGCGCCCGACTGGCGCCGCCTGCCGGCGCTGATGGCCCAGGCCTACGTGGTCGTGGCGCGCAAGCGCGTTATCCCGCTCACGCCGGTGCAGCAGAAGCGGCGTCAGTCGCTGCGCCCGGCTCGCGGTGCCACCGTGGCGGAACCGACCAGCCGGATGGGCGTGAGGAGGCCCGCAGCATGAAATCCGTGATTGTTCATACCGATGGCGCCTGTCGCGGCAATCCGGGGCCCGGTGGCTGGGGTGTCCGGCTGGAATACCGCGGCCAGCTGCGTGAACTGTCGGGAGGCGAAAGTCGAACCACCAATAACCGGATGGAGCTGATGGCCGCCATCGTCGCGCTGGAAACACTCAAACAGCGCTGCGCGGTTGATCTGTTTACCGATTCGGCCTATGTGCGCAACGGCATCAATGAATGGATGGCCAACTGGAAGCGCAACGGCTGGAAAACCGCGCAGAAAAAGGCGGTGAAGAATGCCGATTTGTGGCAGCGGCTGGACCAGGCCAATCAGCAGCATGATGTCACCTGGCACTGGGTGAAGGGCCACAGCGGTGATGCCGGCAACGAGGCCGCTGACCGCCTGGCAAACCGCGGCATTGACGAACTGGAGGGCAGCCGATGAGGCAGATTGTTCTGGACACGGAAACCACCGGTCTCGAGGTCGAGGAAGGCCATCGGATCATTGAAGTCGGCTGCGTGGAGGTCATGGGTCGGCGTTTGACCGGCAATGACCTGCATTTATTCATCAACCCGAAGCGGGAAGTGGATGCGGGCGCCGTGGCCGTTCACGGCATCACCAACGAATTTCTGCAGGACAAGCCCCTGTTCGAGGATGTGGCCGAGCAGCTGCTGGATTACTTGAAGGGCGCGGAACTGGTCATTCACAACGCGGCGTTTGACGTCGGGTTTCTCGACGCGGAGTTCCAGCGCTGGCGCAGCGGTGCAGATTCGATCGAAACGCTTTGTACGGTCACCGACACCCTGGCCGAGGCGCGCCGTCGTCATCCCGGGCAGCGCAACAGCCTGGATGCCCTGTGTAAACGCTACGAAATTGATAATTCCCAGCGTGACCTGCACGGCGCGCTGTTGGACGCCCAGCTTCTGGCCGAAGTCTATCTGGGCATGACCGGCGGTCAGATCATGATCGACATGGAAAGCGCGGCCGGTGACGAGTCAGCCGATGCCGACGGCGTCACGGGGCCGAGCCGGGTGACACTGGACAGACGGCCACCGGTTGTCCGGGCCAGTGCCGATGAAGCCGCGGCACACGAGGCCTTTCTGGATATGCTGGAGCAGGCCGGGGCCCGCAGTCTCTGGCGGGAGCAGGCCGGTTGAGCAACCCTCAGCTGAAATAGCTGAGCAGGTAGAGCACCAGCACCAGCGTCACGGCCAGAACCATGCTTCCGGTGGTCCAGGCGTGACCCGCCAGTATTGATTCCACACGTTTGCCCCGCGGGCCCTGCACATGGCGCCGCGCCGCCTGGTTCAGAGACTGGTGCAGGCCATTCCGCGCGGCCGCCAGCCCGGACATGCCGCGTTCAATCACGGCCGGCGCCCATCGCCGGTAGACCCAGTCGAAGTCGAGATTGGTTGATCGCAGCTCGGGCGGATAGATGCCGGTGCGCATCAGCACGGTGAAGGCCAGCGCCGAAAACAGCAGCAGGTGCATCTGGCTGAGAATATGGCTGCCGGTGTAGGGCGCGTAGTCCACCGGGTAGGGCAGCAGCCCGTAGAGCAGACCGGGCGCGCAGCCGATGCCAATGCAGGCGGCCGCGGTCAGCCCCATGGCCAGCAGCATGTTGCCCGGCGCCTCCTGACAGCGGATTCCGGAATCGTGCGCGAAGAAGGCGAAGAACGGGATCTTGATGCCCGAATGGTGAAACACCCCGGCCGACGCGAAGATGAGCACCAGCCACACCAGCCAGGCGCCCTCGTATCCCACGGCGCTGAGAATGAGCGATTTGCTCACGAAACCGGAGAACAGCGGAAAGGCGGAAATGGATGCCGCGCCGATGATGCAGAACACCGTCGTGTAGGGCATGGATCGGTACAGGCCACCCAGCTGCGAGCCGTTGACCGTGCCCACGCGGTAGAGCACCGCGCCCATGCTCATGAACAGCAGGGCCTTGTACAGAATATGCGTGAAGGCATGCGCGGCCGTGCCGTTCAGCGCCAGTTCGCTGCCGATGCCTACGCCCACCACCATGAAGCCGAGCTGGTTGTTGAGGCTATAGGCGAGCACACGCCGCAGATCGTTTTCGATGACAGCGTAGAAGATCGGGAACGCCGTCATGACCGCGCCGATGGGAATCAGGATGTCCGTACCGGCATAGCTGCGGGCCAGGGCGTAGATGGCGAGTTTGGTCGTGAACGCAGAGAGCACTACCGTGCCGCTGGGGCTGGCGGCGGGATAGGCGTCCTGAAGCCAGTTGTGGAGCAGCGGAAACGCCGCCTTGATGCCGAAGGCGGCGAAAATAAGCCAGCCGCCGGCTGCGTCGAGACCCAGTTCGTTGAATGCCGCCGAACCGGTCGCCCGGATGTGCACAATGGCCCCCGCCATCAGCAGCAGGCCCGAACTCACCTGGATCAGCAGGTAACGCAGAGTGACTCGATAGGTCTGCGGACCATTGGCCAGAATGATCAGCGCGGAGGCGAGTGCGGTCAGTTCCCAGTAGACAAACAGGGTGATCAGATCCCCTGCCAGAACGGCCGCCACCGCGGCGCCCGCGTACACCAGCGCCGAGGCGGGCTCCATGCGGCTGCGCAGGTGCAGCATGTAAAGGCCGGCCAGCATCGCTGCGATCAGGAAAATCAGCGCAAACACAAAAGCCAGACCGTCCAGGCGCAGCGGCGTCAGCTCGTAACCCAGCGCCATTGCCGTGACCACGGTGGGCTGCGGCATGGTCCACAGCCAGCCGGCGGCCAGCAGGGGCGCCAGCACAAGCAGGCCCTGACGCAGGCGATAGGGCAACAGCGGGAGAAGCAGACCGGCGCCGATCAGCAGCCATGCGGGGTTGGCGAGCCAGGCCAGCATTTCAGTCGTCCGCCTCGCCGTAGTAGTTCTCGTCGCGCATCAGCAGCCGCCGAAGCCCCTTGGCGGCGAGTACCAGCGCGACGCAGGCCACAAAGCCGTATCCGGCGTAAAAGCCGAAGCTGCCCGCGAACGCGAATTTTTCGTGGCGGTGGACAAACAGATCCAGTACCACGCTCAGAGCGCACAGCGCGTACAGGGTGTAGACGATGCGATTCACCAGCGCCGGCCGCACCGACCAGGCGTGCGCCGAGGAATTCCGGTCTTCACTCATGAGTCATTCCAGGGTGAAAGCAGCGCCATCAGCGGCCCGGGCAAAAAGAACAGACAGAAGCAGCCGGTCGCCGTGAGGCACAGCGGTACGACGCTCGCCAGCGGCGCCTCGCGCAGGCCGATCGGCGACCCGGCCGGCGGCTTGAACAGGAAAGCCCGCGCCGGAATCGGCAGAAGATAGGCGATGTTCAGCAGGGAACTGATCATGAAGACCGCCATCATGATGGCCTGTTCGGCATCCAGCGCGCCGAGCATCAGATACCACTTGCTCCAGCTGCCGCCCAGCGGCGGCAGGCCGATGATCGACAGCGACGCGATCAGGAAGGCGCCAAAGGTGAACGGCATGGCCCGGCCCAGCCCGTCCAGCTCGCTGACCAGCGTCTTGTGCGCCGCGGTGTAGATCGCTCCGGCGCAGAAGAACAGGGTGATCTTGCCGAAGGCGTGCATCAGGATGTGCATGGCGCCGCCCATCACGCTCATGCTTGTGGCCAGTGCCGCGCCCAGTGTGATGTAGGCCAGCTGGCTCACCGTGGAATAGGCCAGGCGCTCCTTGAGATTGTCACGCGTCAAGGCAATCAGCGATGCCGCGATCAAGGTGAAGGCGGCCACCCACATCACCGGCCGCGTGATATCGCCCTGCGCCGCGAAATCCAGACCGAAGATGTACACGGTAATCTTCAGAATGCTGAACACGCCCGCCTTGACTACCGCTACGGCATGCAGCAGGGCGGAGACCGGCGTGGGCGCCACCATGGCGGCCGGCAACCACTTGTGAAACGGCATGAGCGCGGCCTTGCCCACACCAAAGGCAAACATCAGGTACAGCAGCGTGGCCATGCCCTGTGAGACCTGCCCGTCGAGAATGCCGCCAGGCTCGAAACGCATCGTGCCCGTGAGCACCCAGGTGAGCACGATGGCAGGCAACAGCAGGCCGATGGAGGTGCCCAGCAGAATACCCAGATAGATGCGGCCGCCGCGCCGAGCAGCGGCATTACCCTTGTGCGTGACCAGCGGATAGGTGGATAGCGTCAACAGCTCGTAGAACAGGAAGAGGGTCAGCAGGTTATCGGCCAGGGCCACGCCCATTGCGCCGCAGATCGCAATGGCAAAACAGGTAAAGAAGCGCGTCTGATGCGCCTCGTTGTTGCCCCGCATGTAGCCGGCCGCATATAGCGTGGTTACAAACCACAGACCCGAGGCCACCGAGGCAAACAGCAGGCCCAGCGGCTCCAGCGAGAACGCCAGTTGCGCCGAGCCCAGAAAGTCGAAAAGCACGACGGTGGGCGTTTCGCCGGCGGTAACGGCCGGATACCAGCTGAAGGTCAGCGCAGCCAGCACCGCAGCGGTGACCAGGCTCAGCGCTTCTCGCAGGTTCGGCAAGCGACCCGCCATAACCACCAGCAGGGCGCCGGCCAGCGGCAGGAACGGCAGCCACAGCAGCGACATCACGGCGTGCCACCCAGCAATTGCCCGGCGGCCGTACGCGCAATCGCCGCAAACGGCTCGCTGTAGCTGCCGATGGCCACGTTGAGCAGGGCGAGCAGCCAGACGGAGGTCAGCATGAGAACGGGCACCGGTTCGCTGCGCGTCGTGCCTTGTGACGGCGCGCGGAAATAAAGCGTTTCAATCACCCGCCCCATGTAGATGATCGACAGCAGCGAACTGAGCACAACGGCCCCGGCCAGAAGCCATAGCTCCTGTTCGGCCACGGCCACCAGCAGATACCACTTCGTGATGAAGCCGCCGGTGAACGGCACACCAATGAGCGACAGGGCGCCGATGACGAATGCGGCGCCGACCCAGGGCAGGGTCCGCCCCAGGCCCGCCAGATCCGACAATCGTGCGCCGCCCGTCTTCCAGACGATGACGCCCAGCGCCAGGAACAGGCAGCCCTTGGCGACCGCATGGTTGAGCAGATGCAGCGTCGTGGCCGCCAGCCCCGCGGTGGTGACCAGCGCGGCGCCGAGCACGATGTAGCCGATTTGCGCAATGCTCGACCATGCCAGCAGCAGCTTGACGTTGTGCTGGAAGATGGCCACTACCGAGCCCGCGATCATGGCGATGGCCGCGAGCGCCATCATAAGCTCCGAAAGCATCAGGCCGTCGAAGGCCCGTTCCGGAAGAAAGACGGTATAGATGAACCGGATCAGCACGTAGGCCGCCACCTTGGTTGCGGTGGCCGCCAGCAGGGCGCTGACCAGCGACGGCGCGTAGGCATAGGCGTTGGGTAGCCAGGCGTGCAGCGGGAACAGCGCCAGCTTGATGCTCGCGCCGACCACGATGAACCCCAGCGCGGCCTTTTCGGTTCGGGAATCGGCCATGGCAGGCAGACGCTCGGCCAGATCGGCCATATTGAGCGTGCCGGTGAGCATGTACATCAGGCCAATACCGATGAGGATGAAGGTTCCCCCGACCGTGCCCATGATCAGGTACTGGAAGGCCGCGAGCAGCGCGCGGCGATTGGGCCCCATGGCGATAATGGCGTAGGACGACAGCGAGGAGATCTCGAGAAAGACGAACAGATTGAACGCATCACCCGTAATGCTGATTCCCAGCAGGCCGGTCAGGCAGAGCAGCACCAGCGCGTAAAACAGGTAGACGCGCGTCTGCTCGATTTCGGCCAGCACGCTGCTTCGGGCAAAAGGCGCCATCACCGCGGCCATACCGCTGACGATGAGCAGCACGAAAGCGTTCAGCGCGTCGATGCGCAACTCAATGCCGAACGGGGGTTCCCAGCCACCCATCTCGTAGCTGAGAATCGCGCCGCTGCGTGTGGCCAGCACGAGCAGAACACTGACTGCAAAGCTCGCCCACGTGGCCAGCGTGAAGCACAGCCAGGCGCCGGCAGGTGAGCGCAACAGCACGCAGAGGGCGGACGCCAGCATGGGCAGCAGAATCTGCAGTGCGGGCAGTTGCGCCGTCACGGCGAGTCCTCGCGGCGATCCAGCACCAGCAGATCGTCTTCCTCGTTGCTGCCGTAAGCCTCGTGTATGCGAACGATCAGGGCCAGGCCCAGCGCGGTCGTGGCCACGCCCACCACAATGGCGGTCAGAATGAGCACGTGCGGCAGCGGATGCGAATACACCGCACCGGGCTCGCCGAGGATCGGGGCCGTGCCGCCCTGAATCTTACCCGCGCTGATGTAGAGGATGAACACGGCGGTCTGGAATATGTTCAGACCGATGATCTTCTTCACAAGGTTGTCGTGCGCGATGACGATGTAGAAGCCGATCATCATCAGCACGATGACCACCCAGAAGTTATACAGGCCGAGAAACGTCTGCATGCGGATCAGTCGCGTCGGCCGCGGCCGGCGAATACGTAGAAGAAACTCAGGATGACGCCGGTCACGGTCATGCCCACGCCGAATTCCACCAGAATGATGCCGATGTGCTGGCCTGCGACCGGATCACCGGCGAGGGCGTCATAGTCGAGAAAGTTGTGTCCGGCCAGCATGCTGACCACGCCGGTACCGGCGAACAGCAGCACCCCGCCGGCAGACAGAATTCGCAGCCAGGTGGCCGGGACAGCCCGCCGGGCGGCTTCCACGCCGAAAACCAGCGCGTAGAGGACAATGCCGGCGGCAAAGATCACGCCCGCCTGGAAGCCGCCGCCCGGCCCGTAATCGCCGTGGAATTGCACGTACAGGGCAAAAATCAGGATCAAGGGGACCAGCATGCGGGTGCAGACCCGCAGCAGCGTATGCTGTCTCATTATCGGGCAGCCTTCTTGCGGGCGCCCAGCAGCATCACAACGCCCAGCCCGGCCGTGAAGATGACGCACACTTCGCCCAGCGTGTCGTAGCCGCGGTAGCTGGCCAGCACGGCCGTGACCATGTTCGGTATGCCCACTTCCGCCTGGCTCGTTTCGACGAAACGCTCGCGCATGGGATGGTTGTGTACGGGGGTATCGCTCGCCCCGAAATGCGGCATGTCCAGGCTGGCGTACACGAGGATGGCGCCCGTGACGCACACCACGCCCAGGCCCAGTAGCGCCCGGCGGGGCAGCACGGTCTTTTCCTTTGCGGAAGTCAGCGCAAAGGTGCCCAGGAACAGCACGGTGATGATGCCGGCGCCCACCGCCGCCTCGGTCAGCGCCACATCCACTGCGTCCAGCAGCACGAACAGACTCGCCGACAGCAGACTGAACAGGCCGGTCATCATGGCGACCGGGAACAGGCTGCGCATGCGCGCGATTCCCAGCGCGGTGACGACGAGCATGCTCAGCAGCAGCGTGTTGAGGACCTCGATAATCAAGGCCCGGCCCCCGGACCCAGTCGTGGCTTATGGCCCTCGTGCAGGGCGGCCCGCGCCAGAGCATGGGTGGCCACGGGGCTGGTGAACAGCAGGAAGAACACGATCAGCAGCAGCTTGAAGCTGACCAGACTCAAGCCTGCCTGGACAAGCAGACCGGCCATGATCAGCAGCATGCCGCCGGTATCGGTGACGGAAGCGGCATGCATGCGCGTGTACAGATCAGGCATGCGGAACGTGCCGATACCGCCGATGACCGCGAGCAGTCCGCCGGCCGACAGCAGCAGCCAGCTCAGATAGTACGCTGCCACATCCATTACACGTCACCCTCGCGATCGGAAGCGCTTTCCCAGCCCAGATCGCCGTACTCCATGAATTTCAGCACCGCAACCGTGCCGATGAAGTTGATCAGCGCGTAGACGAGCGCGATATCCAGAAATTCCGGTCGGCCCGACAGAAATCCCAGCACCGCAATGAACAGTACGGTCTTGGTGCCGAATATATTGATGGCCAGGATGCGGTCGTACACGCTCGGGCCGACCAGCGCCCGCACGAGCAGCAGGAGCATCGTCACCAGGACGGCAAACATGGCAACGGCAAACATCATCCAGCGCCACGTTCGCTGCTGCGTTTCATTTGCAGAATACGGCGATGCATTTCGCCCTGTTCGAGGTCTTCTGCGGCCGTGTCCTCCAGCGCGTGAACGTCAATGGTGTCGGCTTGAACGCGCACGGACACGGTGCCGGGCGTCAGTGTGATCGAATTGGCGTAGATGGCCTGGTACAGGGCCGTTTTTTCGCTTACCGGTACGCTAACGAGCGACGGCGATATGGCGCCGGGTCCGCCAATGATCCGTGTGACCACGCGCAGATTGGAGCGGGCCATCTCCCGGGTCAGCCACAGCCAGTACAGGGGCAGGCGCGTGATCAGCCGCAGCGGCTGGCTTTCGGCATCCACCAGCCCCATGCGCAGACCCAGCCAGCACACCAGGGCGCAGGACAGCAGTCCCAGGCCGGTAATCAGTACGGTGTAATGGCCGGAGAGCAGCAACCAGACCAGCAGCAGGTTGGCAAACAGGCTCGCGGTATATTTCATTTCTGTAGAATCCCCAATCGGACGCCAGACTAGCCGCGCCTGCTGCATGCGTCAACGCGACTTATTCCCGTTTCAGTTGCCTCTTCAATGAACAAGCATTCCTGTCCGATCGGCCGTCGGATGCTGCCCTATCTTCAGGCAGACGCCGGCCGGCCCATCCTCTGTCTGAATGGTATCGGCATGCCCGCCGACATCGCTGGCCATCTTGAGCCTTTCATGAGCCGTGCCGGATTGGCCTGCCTGTCACCGGAATGGCGGGGTGCCTGGCCGGCTGTGGTCGGCACATGGCCTCGCCTTCGACGCATGGCGGGCGTGCTGGCCCGCCTGCTGGATCATGTTGGCGTGGCGCGGCTGCCGGTGCTGGGCCACTCCTGGGGCGGTGCGCTGGCACAGGAATTCGCTCGGCGCCATCCCGACAGGGTGTCGCATCTGATCCTTGCGAACACCACGGCGGGGGCGTTCATGCTGCCGGGCAAGCTCGACGGTCTGTTCGAATTTCTCAGTCCGGGGCTGTACCGGACGGGGCCGGGCCGCAACGCCAGGCGATCGCAGCTTCGACGGTTGCCTTCAGTCGACGCGAAACTTGCCGGCTGGCAATTCACGGCGCTCAATGGCTGGACGAGCATTCACTGGCTGCATCGGCTGAATATGCCCACGCTGCTGATTGCCGGCGAGCGCGACAGCCTCGTCAGGCCGGTCAACGTGAAGATCGTGGCCTCGCGTCTGCCGCACGGGGAACTGCACTGGGTGCCGGGCGGCTCGCACATGTGCCTGTACACCCGGGCCGACGAACTCGTGCCAAGAATCGCTAGCTTCGTCGGCTCAGGGTCTGGCGGCGGCGATGCGCCGCATAGGCAATGACCCCGCTCACCAGCAGCAGGATGACCGAGATCAGCAGCTGTCCACGATCGAACAGCAGCGCGGGACTGAAGCTGTCGCTGCGGGTCGCCAGCGCGAGGAAATCCACGGACGCGCCGAAGCTCACGTAGGTAATCATCGGCGGCAGGATGCCGATGAAGGTCCCGATGAAATAGGGCCACCAGGGCACGCGCAGAAACCCGCAGCCGAAGTTGACCGGATCAAAAGGCAGATAGGCGGCGCGCAGCACGATGACGGTGGGCAGTGCCTGCTCGCGCAGGCGTCGCCGGAAGCGCGAAACTTCCTCGACGGCAGTCTGATCGGGGTCGGCAGGGTCACCGAAGAAGCGGGCGATCCAGTATGCCGTGGCAGCCGACGTGTTTTCGCCGATGATGGTCAGCATGACGCCGGGGAGAAAACCGAACAGGCTGCCGGAGGCGATGGTCAGCCACATGGCCGGCAACAGGGTCAGCGGCCGCAGGGCATACAGCAGCACATAGATGACCGGCGCCCAGGGATTGTTTTCGGCGGCGCTATACAGCCGGCCGACGATCTGGCCGGCGGAAATGTCGTTCAGCCAGGCATAACCCAGGCCTGCAGCAAGCACGGCCAGCCATGCCGCCGCCACCAGCAGCTTGATGCGACGCGTGCGCCAGATCACCGGGCGCGGGCCAGTAGTGTGACGACTTCGAAATAGGGGGGGCGCGCCTCGCGCGAGGTCACGCTGGAGAATTGCGTATCCAGCCGGAACTCATCTGCCCACGCGGCTAGCGCAGCCGGCTCGAAGCCCAGGTTCAGATGGTCGAACGCGGCGACCGTGGCCTCGTGGGTGTGGGTCGTGAGCGTGGTGAGCACCAGCTCGCCACCCGATCTGAGCACCCGCGCCGCCTCGGCTATAACGGCGCCCGGACGCTCCGTGTAGCTCAAGGCGTGCATCAGGAACACCTGGTCGAACGTGTGATTCGCGAACGGCAGATGATGCATGTCGCCCTGCTGCAGCGACACGTTGGCAAAACGCTCGAGGCGCTTCTGCCCGGCCGCGAGCACCGCGGTGTTGTTGTCAATGCAGGTGACCTGCCGGGCGCGCGGCGCGAGCAACTCGCCCAGCACGCCGTCCCCACTGGCAATGTCCAGCACGTCGCCCAGATTGAGCAGACTGATCAGCGCGCGTGCGGTGGCCTCCCAGGTTCGGCCGGGGGAGTAGTGACGGTCCATGCTGCCGGCCACCGATTCGATCCAGCTGCGGTTGCGTTCTCTCTGGCGGGCGATCTCGGCCGCCTGCTCGCGGTCGCTCTGAATGCAGTCGTCGGAGAGGTTGTCGATGAGCGTGCCCCAGAGCTGCTGCGTTTCGGGCGCGATCTGTTCGCTGTCCACCGTGTACCAGCTGGCGTTGCCGGAACGCCGATCCTGGACCAGTCCGGCGGCGCGCAGTTTGCCCAGGTGCGTTGACACGCGGCTCTGGGACAGGCCGGTGATCGCCGTCAATTCGGCCACCGTGAACCGATCTGCCTGCAGCAGCAGCAGCAGTCTCAACCGCGTGCCATCACTGAGCAGCCGCAGCAGCTCGGTGCCGGACTCCAGGTTTAGCAATACAGGATTCCCATGTGTAAGGGGCCGCCCGACGGCGGCCCCTTATGCCTGGCAGGAACGATGGCCGGATCAGCTGCTGCTGGACGTGCCGCCCGTGCCGGTTTTGCTGGCGGTGCCGGCCTTCTTGGCGGGTGCACGACGCTTGGCCGGTGCCTTGCGAGCAGCGCTGGTTTTCTTGCCGGTCGCAGCGCTTTTACTGGCGGACGGTTTCTTGGCTGCGGTTGTTTTCGCAGCCGCCGGCTTGCGCGCAGCGGTCTTCTTCGCCGCAGTCTTTTTGGTCGCGGTCGATTTGCGGGCGGTCGTCTTGCGGGCCGCGGTGGAGCCCGCGGTCTTCCTGCGCGTTGTGGCAGCACGCTTTTTCGGCGCGGGCCGGGCGGCGGGTGTTGCCGCGGCGGGCTGGCCGGTGGCGTCCAGTTCGCGACGCACGTCTTCTGAAATCTTCCTGCGCGTTTCATCGAGAATGGTCAGGCTCTCGCGCGCATTGTTCATGATGCGATCAATGGTTTCCTGCAGCAGCTTGAGCTGGGCGGTGGCGAGATCTCTCGGGTCGCCGCCCTTTCGCAACTGCTTGAGATTTTTCAGAGCCGCTTCGTAATGCGTCTTGATGGCGGTCAGTTCGTGCTCGACGAGCCGCTCGAAGCCATCCTGCACCGCACTGTTGGCGGAGGACATGGCGCCGGTATACGACTTGCGGAGCTTGTCGACGTCCTTGCGAAGTTTGGCGACGCGATTCTGTTTACTGGCCATGCCTGAGTACCTGCTGTTGTGTGCGGTGCGCCGAGTTTAGCAGGCGAGTCTGAATGGGCAAACGCGCTGTGCGCCCTGGCCGATTGTCAACCGGCCTGACGGAGCAGCAGCAGGATTTCTTCGGACGGGACGGGGCGACTGATCAGGAAACCCTGGAAGGCGTCACAGCCGTGCTCGCGAAGGAACTCGAGCTGGCTGTCGTCTTCGACGCCCTCGGCTACCACGCGTAGTCCGAGGTTGTGCGCCAGGTCGATGGTGGCCCGGGTGATCGCCGCATCGTTGGGGTCTTTGGTGACGTCGCGGATGAAGGACCGGTCGATCTTGAGGTGATCAATGGCAAAACGCTTCAGATAATTCAGCGACGAAAATCCGGTGCCGAAATCATCAATGCTTACCGAAACGCCCATGCTGCGAAGCGCCTTGAGCGTGTCGGCACTGTTGTTGGCGTTGCGCATCAGCGCCGATTCGGTGATTTCCACGGTCAGATAGCGGGCGGGCAGGCCGCTATCGGCGAGTGCGGACTCGATCGAGCTGAACAGATTCGCGCTTTCGAACTGCAGCGGCGATATGTTGGCAGACAGGCGTGTGCGCACGCCCGCGTCGTGCCACTGGCGGACCTGTTTACAGGCCTGGCGGAGCATCCAGTCGCCGACCTCGCCGATCAGGCCGGTTTCCTCGAGAATGGGGATGAACTCGGCCGGCCCCACCGAATCACCTTCCGGCGGGAACCAGCGCAGCAGGGCCTCGACGGAGGTATCGCCTTCACCGGAGACCGGCAGGATGGGCTGGTAATACACCTGAAACTGGCTCTGAGGCAGGGCCCGCCGCAGACGCTGTTCCAGGTTGAAGCGACGCTCGCTGCGTGAGGTCAGCTCGGCAGTGTAAAACTCGACCCGGCTGCTGCCGGGCGTTTCCTTGGCGCGCTGTCCGGCCACCTGAGCGTGCCGGACCAGTTCGTCGACGTTGCTGCCGTCGCGCGGAAAAATGCTCGTGCCAACCCGCGCGCTGATGCGCAGATTCTGCTGCCAGAGGTCGATAGGCGCCAGGATGCTGTCGAGAATCTTGTGGGCCACGTTGCTGGCGTCGGTGGCGCGACGCAGCGATGACAGCAGCACCAGGAACTCATCGCCGCCGAAACGCCCTACGATGTCACCCGCGCGCAGCTGACGCCGAATGCGTTCACCCACCAGCCGCAACAGCTCATCGCCGCAGTTGTGGCCCATGGTCTCGTTGATGCGGCGGAAGTTGTGCAAATTGATGCACAGCATCGCCGGCGTCAGATGATGGCGTCGGGCGTGCGTCAGGCACAGTCCCGCCTGCTCGTAGAACATGCGGCGATTGAACAGGCCGGTCACCGAGTCGAGATTGACAACCCCGCTGTCGCGCTCCGGTTTTTCCACCGTGGCTTCGGAAAGCAGCACCAGAAAGGCGTCCTCATCGGCCCAGCCGGTTGCCTGTAGCCGCATGCGAACGCGCCGCAGCTTGCCGGTACGATCGGCGAGCGTAATTTCGGTGCCGACTTCATCCGTCACGGGCCGACCGAGCTTGAAGCCGATCAGGTCCGAGCGCGGCATGCCGAACAGGTATTCGGCCTGGCGATTGGCGAAGATGACCTGGCCACCCCGGTCGATGATGACCATGCCGTCCAGGTTCAGATCGACAATATTGTGCAGCTGCGTGCGGGTGGTCTCGATTTCGCTCAGGTGGTCGGCCAGGCTCTGTCGCAAACGCTGGCGGGCAATGGCCTGCATGATCAAGCGACCCAGCGCCAGGCTTTCTATCTCGCCCTTGACCAGGTAGTCCTGGGCGCCCGCGTCGACGGCCTTCACGCCCAGCTGGGTGTCGGCGTCCGCCGTCATGATAACCAGCGGCGTGACCGGCGAGGCGCGGCTGATCTGCATGAAGGTGTCCAGACCGAGCGAGTCGGGCAGATTCAGGTCCGCAATGACCACGTCGGGTTTGTGCATCGCCAGATGGTCGAGTGCCTGGACGAGCTTTTCGGCCACCGTGACCTCGAACTGGGCGTTCTGGTAAGCGCTCAGGGCGTGCCGGACCAGCAGCGCGTCGGCCCGCCGATCCTCTACGAGCAGCACCTTGATGCGCACGCGACCGTCGCTGCTTTCGGGATTGCTGGACAGAGCCGGTTCGTTCATGGCTGTTGTCAGGCCCGCGGCGGGTTGCGCTGGGCCAGTTCGGCGCGATCTTCCACCAGCAGGTTGTGCAGCCGGTTGGAGTCGATAAGGTCGCCGAAGTAGCGTTTTTCCGGGCGCGGTGACACGCGCAGCAATGCTGGCAGGATGGGCGTATCCCAGGCTTGCCGATCGTCGTTCAATTCCGACAGGGTAGTGACCTCGAAGGAACCGAGTTCGCCGTAGACGCTCACGCAGACGGTCTGGATGATCTCGCTGATGTGCCGCACCTCGGCGTCATCAAGATCTTCCAGGAACAGTCTGAAGCGCGCGCGATCCAAGTTGATATACCGATTGTCGTCCATGCGCTAGCCGGCTGTCTGGCCGTCAAACCTCATGTTTGTAAAAGCGGACCGGGCCGGGACTCCTGGTCGCGATGTTGGGGGCGGGACTGACCGGAAACGGGGCTGTCGACGTATCCGGAAGGCTCGCCAGAATATTGTGTTATCGGCTCGTTGTGGGTGCCCTTTAGCGGTCGAGTCTACCTAAACGAAATCAATTAAACAGCCGGATAGCCCGATTGGGCTGCATGGTGCGTTTTCACGTCAGGCATCGTTCGCATTCACCCATTGCTGCGGTCTGCCAACCTGTATCCCGGAGCGGGTCCGACTGATGGACAGCCCTGCGTGCGCGCTTCAGAATCGTCAGCCGGGGTCGGTCAGGGCATCAGAACGGGAGCGAACATCATGGTACTGCGGGCGCTGGAAGCCGAGGGTCACGAGCAGCTGGTCTTTTCCCGGGACGAACAGACGGGGTTGCGATGTATCGTGGCCATTCACAGTACTCGTCTGGGGCCCGGGCTCGGCGGTGTGCGTATCCGCCGTTACGACAGCGAGGATGCGGCGGTGGAAGACGTCATGCGGCTGTCGCAGGCCATGAGCTACAAGAACGCCTGCGCCGGTCTGGATTTTGGCGGGGCCAAAGGTGTCATCCTTGGGCCGCTTCCCGACGACCGGCTGGCCGTGATGCGCGCGATGGGGCGCATCGTCGAGGGCCTGGGCGGCCGCTATGTGGCCACTGAGGACATGGGCATGACGGAATCCGACGTCGCCACCATGCGCCAGGAAACCCAGTTTGCCGTGGGCATGTCCCGGCGGGATGGCGGTTCCGGCGATCCCTCTCCCCATACCGCGGAAGGTGTCTTTGTGGGTATGCGCGCCGCGCTGCGCGCTGCCGGGCTGGGCAGTGATTTCGCCGACGTGCGGGTGGCAGTGCAGGGTTGCGGCAAGGTAGGGCTGGGGCTCATCGCCCGCCTGGTTCAGGCCGGCGCGCAGGTCATGGCCGCTGATACCGATGAGGTCGGCGTGAACGCAGCGCGAACGGCGGGTGCCCGGATCGTCTCGCCGGATGAAATACTGGCCGTTCAGGCCGAGGTGCTTGCGCCCTGCGCCGTGGGCGCGGTGCTCAATGAGCGCAGTATTCCCGGCTTGCGTTGTCAGGTGATCGCGGGCGGCGCCAACAATCAGCTCGCCACGCCGGAGGATGCCAGCCGGCTGAAGGACCGCGGCATCGTGTATGCCCCCGATTTCGTGATCAACGCTGGCGGAGTCATCAACGTGGGCGATGAGCTGGCAGCGGGCGGCTACGACGAGCGCCGCGTGGCCACGCGCGTGGCCGCCATCGAACAGACGCTGGACGATATCTTTCGCGAAGCCGAACACAGCGGCAGCACCACCGCGCAGCTGGCCGTCAAGCGTGCCCAGCGCCGGATTCGCGCCGGCCGCTAGCCGGGCGGTTCGGTCTGTCCCGTACGCCGCGCGGCATCCTGCCGGCTTGAAACGCCGCGCCGGATACGAAATTGTAGGTGGCCTCGTCCACACCCTGGGCACCATCGATGCGGGGCAAGGAGGCCAGCATGGATCATAGTTGTTCCGACAAGCGCCGGCGCAGGCTGCTCAAGAGCGCGGCGGCCGCGGCCGTGATGGGCCTGCCGGGCTGTTCGCTGGTCGACAAGGGCGATATCCGCCGGCGTGAAATTCCCTCGACAAGCGAACTGCTGCCCGTGGTCGGCCTGGGCACCTCGGATGTGTTCGAAACCGCCCCCGAAGCCGGCCTGACCGGCCTGCGGGAAGTGGTGAAGATTTTTGGCAACCTGGGCGGCGAATTGATTGACACCGCACCCAGCTACGGCAACGCCGAGGAGAATCTCGGACATCTCATCGGGCGCCTCGGGCTGCGCGACCGGCTGCTGATCGCCAGCAAGGTGGATCGAAACGGCGAGCGCGCCGGCCGCCAGCGCATGGCGCTATCGGAAGACCGTCTGGGCGGGTCGCTCGATCTAATGCAGGTCCATAACCTGATTGACCTGCAGACCCAGCTTGCAACGCTGCGCGATTGGAAGGCCGAAGGGCGCATCCGCTACATTGGCGTCACGCACTACCGCGTCGAGGCTCATGAAGCGCTCGCGCGCGTGATGCAGGAAGAACCGCTGGATTTCGTGCAGTTCAACTATTCCATCATCACGCCCGCGGCGGAGCAGCGGCTGCTGCCCATGGCCGCCGACAAGGGTATTGCCGTCATCATCAACCGGGCCTTCGAGGACGGTCGTCTGTTCGCCAGGACCCGTGGCCGGCAGCTGCCGGAATGGGCGGGCGAATTTGATGCGGAAAGCTGGGCGCAGTTTTTTCTTAAATATGTACTGGGGCATCCCGCCGTTACCTGCGTGATCCCCGGGACAGGCGACCCCCATCATATGGTGGACAATATGAGTGCGGGTGTCGGCAAGCTGCCCGTCACCCCCGATCTGCGCCAGCGCATGCGAAAGCTGGTGGCCGATATGTCGTGATCCGGTGCGATCATGACGCGCGCTCGGCCGGCAAGACCGGGCCGAAAACCGAATTGAACAGGAGCCGGGATCTGCCCGGGAAAACAGCATGGCCGATAGTCATACCGCCAATCCGATGTCGCTGGAAGAGCATCTCAAGCGCGAGAACGAGCTGCTGCTTGAGCCTCTCGCCGGGTTTCGGAAGCTCGACAGAATTGCGCATCGGCTGCAGCTGCTCGACAAGTCCGATTCGCTGACGCGGCGGGTGCCGTGGTGGCCGGTCATTTCGATTCTGGGCACCTTCTCGGCCGGCAAGTCCACCTTTCTCAACCGCTATCTGCAAAGCGATCTGCAGATGACCGGCAACCAGGCCGTCGACGACCGATTTACCGTCATCTGCTACAGCGACGACGGCAAACCCCGCACGCTCCCGGGGTCCGCGCTGGATGCCGATCCCCGCTTTCCCTTCTATCGCATCAGCGGTGATATTGACGAGGTCGCTGCGGGCGAGGGCGGGCGAATCAATACCTTTCTGCAGATCAAGACCTGCAACTCGGAGCTGGTGCGCGGCAAGATTCTGCTCGACTCGCCCGGATTCGACGCGGACAGCCAGCGCACGGCCACGCTGAGGATTACCGACCGGATCATCGATCTGTCCGATCTGGTGCTGGTGTTTTTCGACGCCCGTCACCCGGAACCGGGCGCCATGCGGGACACGCTGCAGCACCTGGTCGCCGACACCATCAATCGCGATGACGCATCCAAGTTCCTCTTCGTGCTCAACCAGATCGACGTGACCGCCAAGGAGGATAATCCCGAGGACATCGTCGCCGCCTGGCAGCGTGCGTTGGCTTCCTGCGGGCTGACCGCCGGCCGTTTCCTGCGCATTTACGACGAGCAGTCGGCCGCGCCGATGCCCGATGCGGCGCTGGCGCGTCGCTTCAAGGCCAAGAAAGACGAGGACATGACCGAGATCATGCGGCGCTTCCGCGATGTGGGTATCGAGCGTGCCTATCGGATCGTGGACATGCTGTCCTCGTCGGCCCGGATACTCGCGGGCGAACAGGGTGTCGGGCAGGTGCAGGGCTGGCTGCAGCGGTGGCGCTCACGCGTGTTGCTGTTCGACGCGCTGCTGCTGATGGCGGCCCTGGGGCTGGTGGCCGCGGGTCTGCTGCTGGCACAGGACAAGACCCTGGCGCTGCTGTCGACGCTCGTGTCGGGCAGCGTCACCGGCTGGGTGGTGCTGGGTGGTTTTTTGATCATCGCCGCCACGGCCCATTTCTCGGTGCGCAACATGGCCGCCGGGCAAATCCTGGCCAAGATCCCGGTGGCCGCGAATCAGCCGTTGCGGATGGACGTGCGGCGTGCGTTTCGTGCCAACACCCGCTGGTTTCGCAGCATTTTTTCCACCCGTCCCAAGGGTTGGCACATGTTCTCGCGCAAGGAAATCGACCGGATTGTCGAGAGTCGCGAGCCCATGGTGCAGAAGCTCAACGACCGGTTCACGCGCCCCTCGGGCTAGCCCGCATATTTCACGAGGGCGATTGACGCGGGCGCGTAAAAAATTGATACGAAGCAAAGAATTCCAGAATTTGGGGCATTTTGATTGGTAAAGCTTGGATTCCGCGCCAATCTATCGCGGTGCCTTGCGCCGTGTAGATGACGGGGGCGCGGCGTATCGCTTGTCTTTCACGCCAACTCTAGCTACGGCTAGGGTTGGCGCTCCAAGACCGCGCGCTACTTGCTGCGCCATGAGGATTATTCCAGGGGCAATTCACTCGCGATCCCTCATGAAATATTTGGGCCAACCGGGGGCGGTTCCTGGCATTCCAGGCGCTCGTCGACAAGGCGGTAGTGTTCGCCGCCATGCGGACAGCGGGCGACGGCGTCCCGGAAGGCCAGCACTTCACCGGCCCGGCTGACCCAGCCTGTGCGGCGAGCGGGCTGCCCGGTCATCAGCGCATGGGCGGTCACGTCCCGGGTCACCACGGCGCCGGCGCCCACCAGGCAGTAGGCGCCCAGATGCAGGCCGCAGAGAATGGTGGCATTGGCGCCCAGGGTGGCGCCGCGCGCCACGCGGGTGGTCCGGAAGGCCTGCTTGCGATTGATGAAGGCGCGGGGATTGTTCACGTTGGTGAAGACCACCGACGGGCCGCAGAAGACTTCGTCTTCCAGCTCGACGCCTTCGAATAGGGAGACGTTGTTCTGGATCTTCACGCCCCGGCCGATCCGTACATCCGGCCCCACGTAGACGTTCTGGCCCAGCACGCAGTCGGGGCCGATATCCGCTCCGCGGCAGACGTGGGAGAAATGCCAGACGCGCGTGCCCGGGCCCATGCGGGCCCCGTCGTCAATGCAGGCGGTCGGGTGAATATGCAGCATCGGGCCGGTGGCGGCATGCCCGATGGCATGCCGCCCTGTGCAGTTGCTCAGGCTGCCTTGTCGAACGCGATCCCGGCGGAATCGTCCAGATCTGCCCGCACCGTCTCGCCGGCCAGAAATTCGCCGGCGAGTATGCGCTTGGCCAGCGGATTCTCGATCAGCGTCTGGATGGCCCGCTTGAGCGGCCGCGCGCCGTACACCGGGTCGAATCCGGCCTCGGCCAGCTTGTCCAGAGCGGCGTCGGTGACCTCCAGCTTCAGGTCCCGTTCGGCCAGACGCTGTTCCAGCGCGCGCATCTGCATGCGCGCAATCGACCTGATTTCGGTCTTGCCCAGCGGGTGGAAGACAACCGTTTCGTCAATGCGGTTGATGAATTCGGGGCGGAACTGCGAAGCGACCACCTCCATGACCGATTCCTTCATGGTCTCGTAGTTTTCCTCGCCGGCGAGCTCCTGAATCAACTGGCTGCCCAGATTGGAGGTCATAACTATGACGGTGTTGCGAAAATCCACGGTGCGGCCGTGGCCGTCCGTCAGCCGGCCGTCATCGAGCACCTGCAGCAGGATATTGAAGACATCGCCGTGGGCCTTTTCCACTTCGTCCAGAAGGATGACGGAGTAGGGCTTGCGCCGGACCGCTTCGGTCAGGTAGCCGCCTTCCTCGTAACCGACATAGCCGGGCGGTGCGCCAATCAGTCGGGCGACCGAGTGTTTTTCCATGAATTCGGACATGTCGATGCGCACCATGGCCTCTTCGGTGTCGAACAGAAAGGTCGCCAGTGATTTGCACAGCTCGGTCTTGCCCACGCCCGTGGGGCCCAGGAACAGGAAGGAGCCGATGGGGCGGTGAGGATCGGACAGACCGGAGCGCGCGCGCCGGATGGCGTCGGCCACCGCGGTAACGGCCTCGTGCTGGCCGATCACGCGCTCGTGCAGGGCATCTTCCATACGCAGCAGCTTGTCGCGCTCGGCTTCGAGCATGCGGGAGACGGGAATGCCGGTCCATTTGGAAACGATCTCGGCAATTTCCTCGTCCGACACGCTGTCTCGCAACAGCCTGTTTTCTTCGCCGCCGCTTTCCGCGGCCTGTGCCTCGTCAAGCTTCTTTTCGAGTTCGGGGATACGGCCGTACTGGATTTCGGCGGCGCGGTTCAGGTCGCCGGCGCGGCGCGCGGCCTCCATTTCGGTGCGGGCGCGCTCGAGCTCCTCCCGCGTGTTGGCCGCACCGGACACCGAGGCCTTCTCGGCTTTCCAGATTTCTTCCAGATCGGAATACTCGCGCTCGAGTTCGCTGATGTCGGCGTCGAGCTTGTCCAGCCGCTGCCGGGCGGCGGCGTCAGACTCCTTTTTCAGCGCCTCACGCTCGATCTTGAGCTGAATCAGCCGGCGATCCAGCCGGTCGAGCTCCTCGGGCTTGGAGTCGATCTCGATGCGGATGCGGCTGGCGGCCTCGTCGACCAGGTCAATGGCCTTGTCGGGCAGTTTGCGGTCGGTAATGTAGCGGTGCGACAGACGGGCGGCCGCGATGATTGCCCCGTCGGTGATCTTGACCTTGTGGTGTACCTCGTAGCGTTCCTTCAGGCCACGCAGAATGGCCACCGTGTCCTCGACGCCGGGTTCATCCACCGTCACTTTCTGAAAACGCCGCTCTAGCGCAGCGTCCTTCTCGATATTCTGGCGGTATTCGTTGAGGGTGGTCGCGCCGACACAGTGCAGCTCGCCACGCGCCAGCGCCGGCTTGAGCATGTTGCCCGCGTCCATGGCGCCCTCGGCCTTGCCAGCGCCGACCAGGGTGTGAATCTCGTCGATGAACAGAATGATCCGGCCTTCCTGCTTGCCCAGTTCCTTGAGGACGCTTTTCAGGCGCTCCTCGAACTCGCCCCGGAACTTGGCGCCAGCGATCAGCGCGCCCAGGTCAAGCGACAGTACGCGCTTGTCCTTGAGGCCTTCCGGGACTTCGCCATTGATGATGCGCTGTGCCAGCCCCTCGACAATGGCCGTCTTGCCCACGCCGGGTTCGCCCACCAGCGCCGGGTTGTTCTTGGTGCGACGGGAGAGCACCTGGATCACGCGGCGGATTTCCTCGTCGCGGCCGATGACCGGGTCGAGCTTGCCCTGTTCGGCGCGCTCGGTCAGATCGATGGTGTAGTTCTCCAGCGCACCGCGCTGCTCTTCCGCATTGGGGTCATTCACTGCCTCGCCGCCGCGAATGGCTTCGATGGCCTGCTGAATGCCGGCGCGAGTGGCGCCCGCATCGCGGAGCAGCTCGCCCAGCGGTCCCTTGTCCTCGACCGCAGCCAGCACGAACAGCTCGCTGGATATGAATGCATCCTTGCGCTGCTGGGCAGCCTTGTCGGTCAGGTTGAGCAGCCGGCCCAGATCCTGGCCCAGCCCCACCTCGCCGGTGGCGGTACCCACGGTGGGCAGGCCGTCAATGCTTTTTTGCAGGCCACTGCGCAGTCGCGCCAGGTCAATCCCGGCCGAGTCGAGCAAATGATGTACGCTTCCGCCCTGCTGGTTGAGCAGGGCCAGCATGAGATGCGCGGGTTCTATCTGGCTGTGGTCGCGGCCAACGGCCAGGCTCTGGGCTTCTCCGAGGGCCTGCTGGAACTTGCTAGTGAGTTTGTCGAGTCGCATGGGTCATCTCCTGAGTCTCGGGTCAGCAGCGTAGTGAACCGCTGCCCGCCTTCCATGCTCTGGATAATGCGGCCGGGTCGGATTGATTCAAGAAACACGAAGGCGCGAGATGATCGCGCCGTATCGAAAAAACAATAATGTTGACCAGTACTGGAAATCTTCTCAGCACCGGCCAGGGTGTGGCCATGTTCATGCAGGGGGTGGTCTACGCGCTGCTGGCCGTGACCAGCCTTGTGGTCTGGACAAGCCTCTACGGCGAGCCGTTCGGGCCCAGTTATCGTGTACTGGCCGCGCTGGCGGCGATCTTTGCCTTCTTCACGTTTCGGGGCATCAGCCTGTTCAGCATGTGGCGCTGGAGCGAGCTGCCGCGACTGATCATCCGGTTTACCTTCGCCTGGACGCTGGTCGTGTTGCTGATGCTGGCGCTGGTGTACCTGCTGCAGCTCGCGGGCTCGGTGGTCTGGCCGGTCATACTGGGCTGGATGCTGGTGACACCGCTGGTGCTGCTGGTGGCTCACCTGGGCCTGCGGGCATTCATCAATGCGCGCTTTGAGCAGCTCCTCGAGCAGCGGCGCGCACTCATCGTGTTCGCCAGTGATGCCTCCCGCCAGCTGGCTGAAAGCGTGCGCAGCGACCCGCACGGCCGCTTTCAGGTGATGGGCTATCTGGACGACCGGGAAGAGGAGCGGACCGGCCCGATCCGCGGCCTGCCCAATCTCGGCAAGGCCGCCAACGTGGCCGAGGTGGTTGAGCGCGAGGACGTGCAGGTTGTTTTCGTCGTACTGCCGGAAATTGGTTTGCAGCGGGCCCGTAGCGTCATCGAGGAGCTGGACAAGACCCGGGCAGCGGTCTACTACGTGCCCGATTTGTACGTGCTTGATCTGGGCAAGGCGCGCGTGGGCGAGATCAACGGAATACCGGTGCTCGAGCTTTCCGAAATGCCCATCTGGGGCGTGGACGGTGTGCTCAAGCGCTTGTTCGACTTCATGGTCGGTCTGGTCATTCTCCTGCTTATTTCGCCGGTCATGCTGGCCATCGCGCTGGCGATCAAGCTGGATGACCGTGGGCCGATCTTCTATCACCAGCAGCGTTGCGGTCTGCGCGGCAAGCGATTCTGGGTGCGCAAGTTCCGCAGCATGAAGACCCGGCCGGAACCGGAAGGCGCGTTCGTGCAGCAGGCCACCCGGGGCGACCCGCGCGTGACCCGTGTCGGACGGGTGCTGCGCGCCACATCGCTGGACGAGTTGCCCCAGTTCTGGAACGTGGTGGTGGGCGATATGAGTATCGTCGGTCCGCGGCCGCATGCTCTTTCGCATGACGATCACTACCGGCGGGAAATTCGGCGCTACATCAGCCGTCACAAGGTGCTTCCCGGCGTGACGGGCTGGGCGCAGATCAATGGGCTGCGGGGAGAAATCGAATCACCCGAGGACATGGCCCGGCGCATCGAATTCGACCTCGACTACATTCGCTACTGGAGCCCGGCTCTGGATCTGAAAATCATTCTGCTGACGATTCCGCGCATGCTGCGGGATCCGGCAGCGTACTAAAAGGCAACGCAGCAAATGACCAAGGCGTACAAGGACCCGGATTTCATGATGGGCCTGGAGGCACGGCCACTGCGCATCCTGGCGGAGTATCTGGAGCCCCGGCAACGGCTGGGCGAGCATCAGGTCCGTCGCAGCATCATCTTCTTCGGCTCCGCCCGTATCCGCCCGAAAGCGCCCGACGCCGTGGACGCCTCGGTGGATTACTATAACGAGGCGCGTGCCCTGGCAGCTCGACTGGCCCGCTGGACAACCGATTCCCACGAGCAGGCCGATCGCTATTTCATCTGTACCGGCGGCGGACCGGGCATCATGGAGGCCGCCAATCGGGGCGCGGCCGACGAGAATCGCAGCCTGTCGATGGGCTACAACATCTCGCTGCCGCATGAACAGGGCTCGAACGACTACATCAGCGAAGCGCTGAATTTCGAGTTCCACTACTTCTTCATGCGCAAGTTCTGGTTCATGTACAACAGCCACGGGCTGGTGATCTTCCCCGGCGGCTTCGGCACCATGGACGAACTGTTCGAGGTGCTCACGCTCATCCAGACCGGCAAGCAGGCTCCCATACCCGTGGTGCTGTTCGGCGGGCATTTCTGGCGGCGGCTGATCGATTTCGACCTGTTCGTCGAGATGGGCCTGATTTCACCCGAAGACGTCCGTCTGTTCCGCATCGTGGATACGGTGGATGAGGCGTTCGAGTATCTGAAGACGTCACTCGAAAGCGAGCATTTCGATCACTCGCAGACCGAGTTCCCCAAGGCCTGACCGCATTCAGTACAGGCGGCCGCCCTGCGCGCCGTAGCGTTCCAGCACGGCCACCGCGTCGGCCCGGCCCACATCGCGCGTCACGCCGATGCCGCGGCTGATCAGCGATTCCACCCAGGCGGCGGGTTTGCTGCCCTCATCGAAGCCGATGCGCTGCACATCCTCGTTGCGGGCGCCGCAGACCACGCGGCGAATTCCGGACCAGGGCAGGGCGGCGGTGCACATGGCGCAGGGCTCGCTGCTGCTGTAGAGCGTCCAGGCGCGGCTGCTCAGGTCCGGTTCGCCCTCGCGCTGCTGGGCAAAACTCAGCGTCACCATTTCCGCGTGTGCCAGCGACGCGCCGCTGTCGAACACCAGATTGCAGCCGGCCGTCACGAGTTCGCCGCTGGCGTCGTCGAACACGGCTGCCCCGAACGGGCCGCCCAGATTGCGGCGGGCGCCCTCGGCCGATAGCGCGACCGCCAGAGCCATGCGACTGGCGTCGTCACCTGCCGGCAGATAAGCCTGGCTGAAAGGCTCCAGCCACTTCGGCTGGATCAGATGCACGCTCGGCGCCATGGCCGGCTTAGCCGCCCCCGCTGCGCCGGCCCTGCAGGCTGCGAATCCGCAGATTGAGCATCTCCACAGCCAGCGAAAACGCCATGGCAAAGTAGATGTAGCCCTTGGGAATGTGAAATTCGAGCCCTTCGGCAATCAGGGCGACGCCGATGAGTATGAGAAAGGACAGGGCCAGCATCTTGACCGTGGGATGGGCCTCGACGAACCGGCCCACCGAATTCGCCGCCAGCATCATGACGATCATGGCCACCACGATGGCCGCCACCATCACGGGAATATCGTCCGCCAGCCCGACCGCGGTGATGACCGAGTCCAGCGAGAAGACGATATCCAGCAGGCCGATCTGCACCACCACCATCATGAAGCTGATACCGGCCTTGCCACTGGCGCTGCCCTGCTGATGGTGGCCCGCCGCCTCGAAGCTCGAATGGATTTCCAGCGTGCTCTTGGCCAGCAGGAACAGGCCGCCGCTCACCAGTATGATGTCGCGCCAGGATACGCCCATGCCCAGCACTTCGAACAGCGTTTTGGTGGCGCCCATAACCCAGGCGAGCGACAGCAGCAGCAGTACGCGGGTGACCAGCGCCACGCTCAAGCCGATTTGCCGCGCCTTGTTGCGCTGATGTTCAGGCAGCTTGGCCGCCAGAATCGAGATGAACACGATGTTGTCGATACCGAGCACGATCTCGAGCGCCGCCAGCGTGAAAAAGGCGATCCAGGCGGCGGGATCGGTGAGCAATTCCATCATTACATTCGGTCCAAAACGCAGGTGCGGCGCAGTTATAACATCCCCGGACCCTGTTGTTTGCGGTCGGGAAAAATTATATTCCCGACGTCGCGGCGGCAGGCTGACTGGCACACAACCTGCATCCTGCATGCCATTGAATGCAGGCTTTTACCCCCTGAAGAGCAAATTTCATGCTGCTGACTCAACGCATTCTCTATCTGGTTTCGTTTGACGAGATCGAGCCCGCGGTCACCGCCCAGGTCGCGGAGATCAGCAAGGCGCTCTCGGCGCCGGTGTTTCTGGTGGCGGGGCTGGGGACCGGGTCGGGGCTGTGGCGAAACCGGCATGACGAAGAGGTTCAGGCGCGCGCCGGGCTGGAAAGCGTGGCCGACAATCTGCGCGCCCGGCGCGCCAGTCTGGGGCATACGCTGGTGCTCAAGGGCAATCGGGCAGTGGTCGCCATGGAGGCGGCCGAGCGTATGGAAGCCGACTTCATCGTGGTCGGGGCCGGTGAATCCAGCCGGCAGGACCCGACCTTCGTGCGCACCACCGCCAAGATTCTCGCGCGCACTGCCCGCGAGCACGTCTGGATCTGCAAGCCGGAAGCGGACGCCGCGCTTCAGCATGTCCTGTGCGCCTTCAATGAAAGTCGAGGCTCGGCCGATGGCATCCGCGTAAGCGTGGACCTGTGCCGGCAGTTCAATGCGAAACTCCAGCTGCTCAGCGTACTGCAGGAACCGGACGCCGGACTGGTCGGCGGATCCGAACAAGAGCGCGACGAGGCCATCGAAGCCTCGCGGCGGCAACTGCACGACCGCCGCCTCGCGGCGCTGGATGGGTTCAACGTCAGCGGTGTGGCGCTGGCGCGCAATATCGTCTGGGACACCGCCGCCTCGCAGGCGGTGCTGGCCGAGGCCGGCCGCCATCCGGAGGGGCTGCTCACGCTGGGTGTGTCGGGTCGGCGCCGCTTTCCGGCCATGATGCTGGGCAATACGGCGGAAAAGATACTCCGGCACTGTCCGTCCTCGCTGCTGCTGGTCAAATAGCCCCGCAGCCGACGGGCGCTAGCGCAGCGCCGGCAGTAAACCGGCGTGCCGGGCCCGTCGGAGGTCGCGGGTATCGTCGAGATCGGGCAGGGAAGCCAACTCGCTCCAGCGCAGGGAAAGCCGCTGCATCCGGCGCCGCGTCAGGTCCATGACGCGACCACCCCCCCAGGGCATGCCGCGAAACAGCAGGGCCGGAGCCTGACGGGCGCCCACCAGCACGTAGCCGCCGTCGTCGGCTGGCGCGAAAACGGCGTCAAATCCCTGCCTCAGGCGATCGAATGCGTCGGCCATGACGTCGGCGGTCAAGGCGGGACAGTCCCCGCCCACCAGCAGGGCGTAGGGCGCCTCGATCAGCCGGGTGCGCAAGGCAGAGTGCATCTTCTGGCCCAGCGAGCCGCGGGGCTGGCGCCGCAGATCAACGGGATAGCGCCGGGCCAGTGCGCGCAAAAAGGGGTGACGGGTATCCGGCGCACACCACAACTGCACCGGCGCGAGACGCGAGGCGCAGGCGCGAGCCACGGTGCGCTCCAGCAGCATTCGATAAATGCGGGCCGCACGAACCGACCCAACGCCGCGGGCCAGCCGCGTCTTGCAATAGCCCGGCACGGGCGCCTTGGCAAAAATGATGAGACTCGAATCCGGATGTTCCATGCGATTTGAAGGCAGCGCATCGTGGAAAGTATGCCGGCGATGCTAGACTATCCGCGCTTTTCGGGGCCGTAGCTCAGTTGGGAGAGCGCAGCAATCGCACTGCTGAGGTCAGGGGTTCGACTCCCCTCGGCTCCACCAATTCAACCCTGATGTGAGCCGATTGACTGGCGGCAGTGGCCGGTCAGTCCTGCGCCGCAAATTGCTTTAACTGCTGGGTGCGCTGCACTGCGCGCGATGTCATGCAGTTCAGCCAGACGGCCGTGCGGATGCTGCCCCCCGCGTACAGCGCGTAAATTGCGGCGCAGTCCGCCTTCCTGAATCTGACCCACGCGCGTTGCGCCTGTTCCAGGCTAGAACGTGCCTGGCGCGCTGACGGCTGATCCGGGGCGCGATGCTGTCCCAGGAAGTTCAGGGCCTGCTGATATGCGATCTCCATTTCCGCGTCGACTGCGGTTCGGCGATCCGCCAGGCATTCGTTGATCTCGAGGGTGGTGACCGCCTCGGCGCAGGGGCTCGTGCCGGCCTGCGCGAGGCTCGCAACGGCGCCTGCCGCGCCGATCAGCAGCAGGCTGACGGCGCGATGCGGGCGCTTCGGCAGTCTCTGGCTGAACACGGCCAGATGCCCGCCGCATTTACTCATCGGCTTTTCACGGTTTCCGGGCGGTCGCTACCGGCCTGCTCCGGGGTAAGCTTGTGTAGCAGCTCCGTCACGCGCTGTATCCGCGTGGGCAAATCGTCCATGACGCTGAAAAAGGTCAGCTTCTTGTCGCCGTCCAGGCGGTATTTGCGGGCATCGGCCTGAACCATCGCAATCAGGCGGGCGGGGTCGATACGGGTGCCCGGAGAGAAGTGCAGGCGCCCGACATCGGGGCCTGCTTCGACCTTGCTGATGTTCATGGGGCTGGCGAGCAGTTTGATTTCGGTCACCGCGAACAGATTTTCGGTGGCTTCGGGCAACAGCCCGAAACGGTCGATCAACTCGACTTTCAGTTCCTTGAGCATCTCGGCGTCCCGCGCCGCGCTGATCCGCTTGTACAGGACCAGACGCATGTGGACGTCGGGGATGTAGTCTTCGGGCAGCAGCGCCGAGACGCCCAGGTCGACTTCCGTGGCGCCCGCGAGTTCATCGCCGATTTCGGGCACGTCGCCGCGCTTGTAGGCCGCGACCGCGCGGTCGAGCATCTGCCGGTAGAGGTCGAAACCCACTTCGTTGATCTGGCCGCTCTGCTCCTCGCCCAGCAGTTCGCCGGCGCCGCGTATTTCCAGGTCATGGGTGGCCAGCATGAAGCCGGCGCCCAGGTCGCCCAGCGAGGCCAGGGCATCCAGACGCTTCTGGGCGTCGGGCGTCATGGCGTCTGGCGGCGGGGTGAGCAGATAACAGTAGGCCCGATGATGCGAGCGACCCACGCGGCCGCGCAGCTGGTGCAGCTGGGCCAGGCCGAACTTGTCGGCGCGGTCGACAATCATGGTGTTGGCGCTGGGCACGTCGATGCCCGACTCGATGATGGTCGTGCAGAGCAAAATGTCGAAACGGCGGTGATAGAAGTCGAGCATGACCTGTTCAAGGTCACGTTCGCGCATCTGCCCGTGGGCAATGCGCACGCGGGCTTCGGGAACCAGTTCGTTGAGCTCCCGCGCCTTGCGCTCGATGTCCTTCACTTCGTTGTGCAGATAGTAGATCTGGCCGCCGCGGCGCAGCTCGCGTCGACAGGCTTCCTGAATCAGGGCGCCGTCGCTGCGGGACACAAAGGTCTGGATGGCCAGGCGCTGCTCGGGCGGGGTGGCGATGATTGACAGGTCCCGCAGACCGGCCAGGCTCATGTTGAGCGTTCGCGGAATGGGGGTGGCGGTCAGCGTAAGCATGTCCACCTGCGCGCGCAGGGTCTTGATGCGCTCCTTGTGACGAACGCCGAACCGGTGTTCCTCGTCAACGATGAGCAGGCCGAGCTTTTTGAACTTGATGTCCTTCTGCAGCAGCCGATGCGTGCCGACCACGATATCCACCTTTCCGGTGGCGAGATCATCGATCAGGCCGTCGGTCTGCTTTTTCGTGCGCAGCCGCGACATGGAGTCGACCTTGACGGGCCAGTCGGCAAACCGATCGGTGAAGTTCTGTGCGTGCTGCGCGGCCAGCAGCGTGGTCGGCACCAGTACACAGACCTGATAGCCGTTGTTGACGGCCACGAAGGCTGACCGAAGGGCGACCTCCGTCTTGCCAAAACCGACATCGCCGCAGACCACGCGATCCATCGGCGTCTCGCGCCCCAGATCCTGAAGCACTTCCACAATTGCCTTGGCCTGGTCCGGCGTTTCGGTGAAGGGAAAGCCGGCGCAAAAGCGGGGGTAATCGGCCTCGTCCACCGGCAGGGCAATGCCGTCTGCCATGGCTCGCTTGGCCTGAATTTCCAGCAGTTGGGCGGCCACGTCGCGCGCCCGTTCTGCGGCCCGTCGCCGGGCCTTGGTCCAGCGGTCGTTGCCCAGCTTGTGCAGCGGGGCGGTGTCGGCGTCTGCCCCCGTGAACCGATGAATCAGATGCAGGGAAGCCACCGGCACGTAGAGCTTGTCGCCACCGGCGTATTCGAGCGTGAGAAATTCGGTTTCCACGCCGGCCGTGGTGATCTTCTGCAGGCCGGTATAGCGACCCACGCCGTGGTCCGCATGGACTACCGGTGCGCCCAGGGCCAGATCGGCCAGATCGCGGATAGCGCCCTCGAAATCCCTCGTGGCGCGTCGCTTCTTGGCGGGTGGCCGGCTGCCGGTCACCTGCGGTTCGGCAATCACGGCAAGGCCGTCGCCCGGCAGCAGGCAGCCGGCTTCCAGCGGCGCGTCGGTGACCGCCAGTCGGACGCCGCCGGTCACGAATCCCTGCCAGTCGTCGACGCGCTCCGGTTTGAGCCCCAGGCCGCGCATCCAGTCCCGCAGGGCCTCTCTGCGGCCGGCCGAGTCGCCGATGACCAGCACGCGACCATCGAAGCCGTCCAGAAACTCACGAAAGCGCTGGGCCGTCTGCTCCTCGCTGCTGCCGGTGAGTGCGGGCACGGCAGCCACCGCCGGGTTTTCCCGCGGCGAGTCATCGCTTACGGGGACAATCCGAACCGCCGTTTGCGAGCCCAGTGCCTGTTCCAGCGTCTGCGGGGTGATAAATGCCCGCGACGGTTCGAGCAGCGGCCGCTCGGTGTCGACGCTGCGCTGCTCATAGCGGTCTTCGGCCTGCTGCCAGGCGCGCGACAGGGCGGCCGATACGTCGCCCAGTTCGGCGAGCACCGCGTTGTCGGGCAGGTAGTCGAACAGACTGCAGGTCTCGTCGAAAAACAACGGCAGGTAATACTCGATGCCGCCGGGCGGGATGCCGCGGCTGATTTCGCTATAGATCCGGCTGGCGGAGGGGTCGCCGGAGAAATGCTGACGGTAGCGCTGGCGAAAACCCTTGATGCCGTCCTCGTCCAGGGGGAATTCGCGGGCCGGCAGCAGACGGACGGCGTCGAGCTTCTCGGTGGATCGCTGGCTGTCGGGGTCGAAGCGGCGTATGGATTCGATTTCGTCGTCGAACAGATCCAGGCGATAGGGCTGATCCGATCCCATGGGAAAAAGATCCAGCACCGCGCCGCGCAGCGCGTACTCGCCGTGGGCCCGCACTTCCGACACCGCATCGTAGCCGGCGGCTTCCAGGCGCTCGCGCATGGCCATGGGGTCCAGCGTCTGACCTGCCTTGATCAGCAGCACGCGCCCGTCCAGAAAGCTGTGCGGCGGCAGCCGCTGCATGAGCGTGTCGGCCGCCACGATGAGAATGCCCTTGCGCCAGCCCGGCAGTTGATGCAGCACGGCCAGCCGCTCGGACACGATGTCCTGGTGCGGCGAGAACACGTCGTAGGGCAGGGTTTCCCAGTCCGGAAAATGGCTGATGGGCAGGCCCGGGGGCGCAAAGAAGGCGAGCTCGTCGTGCAGCCGGTAGGCGCGGTGTTCGTCGGCCACAACCACCACCAGCGGACCGGCGCTGGCTTGCGCGAGCTGCGCCAGCGCGATCGCCGGGGCACAGCCGTGCAGGCCGGTCCAGCGCTGGCGTTCGCCGCGGCCGGGCCGGTCGGGCGCAAGTGGGTTGAGTGCATCGGCCGTCATGGGGCGGCGGATTGTCTCACAGCCAACGGGTGTTGTGCGGTGCAGCGATTTTGTGGAAGTTCGCGAATCCGACCGATTCCGGCGGCCAGTTCCGTTCGGCGCGCCGACGGCTTCAGTCGATGAAGCGCCGGGTCAGATCCTGATAGGCGTCGATGCGGCGATCGCGCAGAAACGGCCAGATGCGGCGCAGCGACTCGCTGCGGGCCAGCGGCAGCCGGGCGTGCAGAATTTCGGCCGCTTCGCCCGCCTCGGCCAGCAGTTCGCCCTGCGGACCGGTGACGAAACTCCGGCCCCAGAAGCGGATGCGTGACTCTCCGGGACCGCCTTCCTCGCCCACCCGGTTGCTGGTCATGACCGGCAGGCTGTTGGCGACCGCATGGCCGCGCTGCACGGTCTGCCAGGCCAGGTGCTGGCGCGCCTGCTCGTCATCACTGTCCGCTTCGTCCCAGCCAATGGCTGACGGATAGATCAGTACCTCGGCGCCGGCCAGAGCCATGAGTCGCGCGGCTTCCGGGTACCACTGGTCCCAGCACACCAGTACGCCAAGGCGACCCACCTGCGTATTGATCGGCGTAAAGCCCAGATCGCCCGGGGTGAAGTAGAACTTCTCGTAGTAGTCGGGATCGTCCGGAATATGCATTTTTCGATAGCGGCCGGCGATGCTGCCATCGGCATCGAACACCACGGCGGTGTTGTGGTACAGCCCCACGGCCCGCCGCTCGAACAGCGAGGCGACAATCACCACCCCGTGCTCGCGCGCCGCCTGTCCGATCTGCTCGGTCGTGGGGCCGGGGATCGGATCGGCCAGGTCGAACAGGTCGGGATTTTCGGTGCGGCAGAAGTACTGGCTCTTGTGCAGTTCGGGCAGCAGGACCAGCCGCGCGCCTTCAGCGGCCGCACGGGCGACGCCGTCGAGGCTGGTTTTCAGGTTGGCGGCGTCGTCCGGGCCGCAGGCGTGCTGGACAATGGCGACCGGTAGGGCCTGAGTCTGCGTCATGACGTTGCTTCCGGGTCGGGCAGGGCGGGGATGTGCATGGCCGCGCAGTGGATGGCGCCGTTCTGCTGAATCAGGGGCCGGCAATCGATACCCAGGATTTCCCGGTCGGGAAAGATGGATGCCAGCACGCGCCGCGCATGCGCGTCGGGTGTCGGGTCGAGATATTGCGGGACCAGAACGACGCGGTTGGCAATCAGGAAATTGGCGTAGCCGGCAGGCAGGCGACGGCCGTCCTCATCAAGCTGCGCCCGCGGCATGGGCAGGCGATGCAGGGTGTAGGGCCGGTTGTTCAGGTCGCGCAGCTGGGCAAGCTGCTGCTCCAGGTTGGCAAAATCCTCGAACTGCGGGTCGGACCGGTCATCGCAGCCCTGATAGCAGATGGCGTCCGGGCCGACGAACCGGGCAATGGTGTCCACGTGACCGTCGGTATCGTCCCCTTCAAGATAGCCGTGATCCAGCCAGTGGACGCGCAGGATGCCGAATTCCTCACGGAACACCATATTCCACTTGCGTTCCGTGTCGCCCTTGTTGCGGGCGTTGTGGATGAGGCAGCGTCGGGTGGTCAGCAGACAGCCGGCGCCATTGCTGTCCACGGCGCCGCCCTCCAGTACGTACTCGCGGCGCCGGTAGCGGCCTTCACCGAGCGACTGTTTCGCGCATAGCGCGGCCGTGACGCGGTCATCCAGCTGCGCCGGGTATTTCTTCTTCCAGCCGTTGAACCGGCAGTCCACGAAATGGCGCTGGGCGCCCACGAAAAGTGTCAGCGGGCCGAAATCCCGGGCCCAGATGTCGTCGGCATTGACCTGCATGACCTGCAGCCGCGACAGGCGGGACAGGCTTTCCCGGGCGTGGATGTCGTCCAGCGCTTCCCGGTCGGGGGCAACGAGCAGTAGCGGCTGATGCAGGGCGATGCTGTAGGCGGCGCGTTCTAGCGTGGCGCGCGCGGCCGTGAGGTGATTACCCCAGTCGCCGCCTTGCTTGGGCCAGACAAGGAGCATGGCGCTCTGGAGCGCCCATTCGCCTGGCAGCAGGAGTTTCACTTAAAGGCAACTTACCGTCCGGAAACAAGTTCATCGCGGTTCGATATGGGCGGAAAGGCGCCCGGAATGACCGCGTGCAGAACAAGATTGTACTCGAAGAAGACGCGAAAGTTCTGGTAATCCCAGCGCGTGATCGGCGGGTCGCCGACGGCCGGAAAGCTGCGTACCGGATCCCCGAACCGGGCGCGAACGGCGGCCTGGGTGGTGCCCTGCTGCGGCAGGTCCGCCTCGCTCATGCGGCGTGAGGGCGGCGGTACTGTCTCCGTGGACTCGTAGAAAATCACCTGCTCCTCGTCGCGCTGGCTCGCATCGGGAATGTCCAGCACCGTGCCGCGCGTGCGGGTCTGGCTTTCGGCAGACCGCGGTGCGAGTGTTTCCGGACGCTGGGCGGGCGCCGGCCGTTCGGTTCTGGGCGGCACGTAACCACTGCGGTCGCCGTAGGATACCTGCGCGGCGGCCGGCGCCATGACGAGCGCGGCGAACGGCAAGATGGTGAACAGTTGCTTGTACATGATCCTCAACCTGCTTCTGGTTCTCCCCTAAATCGGCCGGTCGCTTGAAAAGTAAAGCCGATCGGGACAAAGCGGACGGCGTTTATGCTTTAATGCGCGCCCATGTTGCGACCCCTCGAACTGTACATCGGGCTGCGGTACACGCGTGCCAAGCGCCGTAACCACTTCATTTCCTTCATATCGGCCATTTCGATGGGCGGTATTGCGCTGGCCGTCATGCTGCTCATCACTGTGCTGTCGGTCATGAACGGCTTCGAAGCCGAGCTGCGCGACCGCATTCTCGGCATGGCCTCCCATGTACAGATTACCGAGCCGGGCGGAAGTTTCTCCGGCTGGCAGCATATCGGCGATGAAGTGGATGAGCGACTGCCGGAGATTGCCGGCTTTGCGCCCTACGTCAGCGGCGAGGGCATGCTGCGATCGGGCAGCAACCTGAGCGGCACGCTGATCCGCGGGATCATGCCCGCCATGGAATCGCGGGTATCCACCGTCTACGAACACATGAAGGCCGGCGCCATCGAGGATCTCGAGGCCGGTGAGTACCGCATGGTCATCGGGGCCGAACTGGCGCAGCTGCTCGGCGTGGACATGGGCGACAAGGTCGACCTGATGATTCCCCAGGCCAGCGTGACGCCGGCCGGCATCGTGCCCCGATTCCGGCGCTTTACCATCGCCGGCATCTTTCAGGTGGGCATGTTCGAGTACGACCGCGGCCTCGTGCTTATCCACATGAAGGATGCCGCCACGCTCTACCGGATGGGTGACGGCGTCACCGGGCTTCGGCTCAAGCTGGATGACATGTTCCGGGCGCCGCGCGTGACCCGCGACCTGTATTCCCAGCTGCCGCCGGCGCTGCGCGTGTCGGACTGGACGCGCCAGCACGCCAACTTTTTCCGGGCCATCCAGACCGAAAAGACGGTCATGTTCATCATCCTGTCGCTGATCATCGCGGTGGCGGCGTTCAATATCGTGTCGATGCTGGTGATGGTGGTCACCGACAAGCAGGGCGACATCGCCATTCTGCGCACCCTGGGCATGACGCCGCGTTCGGTCATGGCGGTGTTCATGGTGCAGGGCAGTCTCATCGGGGTGATCGGCACCGCGATCGGCGTGCTGCTGGGCGTGGTGCTTTCGCTGAATATCGAGAACATCGTGCCCATGATCGAACGGCTGCTTAACACGGACCTGCTCTCGGCCGAGGTGTATTACATCAGCGAGCTCAAGGCGCAGCTGAAAACCCCGGACGTGGTTCGCATCGCCTGCATGGCGCTGGGGCTGAGCTTCCTGTCGACGTTCTATCCGGCCTGGCGCGCATCCCGCGTGCAGCCGGCGGAGGCGCTGCGCTATGAGTGATTCCGGCCCGGTGCTGGCCTGCCGCGGCCTGCGCAAGACCTTCGAGGAAGTGCGCACGCCCGTGACCGTGCTCGACGACGTGAGCATGGAGGTGGCTGCGGGGGCGCGCATGGCCATTGTCGGGGCGTCCGGGTCGGGCAAGAGCACGCTGCTGCACCTGCTCGGCGGCCTGGAAAAGCCCAGCGCCGGTCAGGTGTTCGTGCGCGGGCAGGACATGACCGCGCTGTCCGACGCCGCACGCGGCACGCTGCGCAATCGTGACCTGGGCTTCATCTACCAGTTTCACCATCTGCTGCCGGAGTTCACCACGCTGGAGAACGTGGCCATGCCGTTGCTGATCCGCCGCGAACCCACCGCCAAGGCCCTGTCGCAGGCGCGGGCGTTGCTCAAGCGGGTGGGTCTCGGCCCGCGTATTTCGCACAAGCCCACCGAGCTGTCGGGCGGGGAGCGTCAGCGCGCCGCCTTTGCGCGGGCGCTGGTAACCCGACCGGCCTGCATACTGGCCGACGAGCCCACCGGTAATCTGGATTCCAAGACGGCCGCTGGCGTTTTCGAGATAATGCTCGAGCTTAACCGCGAACTTGGCACCACCCTGGTCATGGTCACCCACGATCATGGCCTGGCAGAGCAGATGGACGAAATATGGGCGCTCGAGCAGGGCAGACTGAGCATGGCCCCGGCTCTCTAGCCAATCCGGGCGCACCCCGCGCCGTCGGGCGTCAGGCCCGCTCCACCGATATTCGCCTGCTCGCGGCCGCATTGCTGGCAGGTCTGCTGATTCTGTGTGCGCTCCCGGCGTTACCCTCGAAAGCCAGCCTGCTGCCGCTTTGGGGGCTGGCGCTGTGGCGTTTTCCGGGCCGGGCGCTTTACCTGGCCCTGGTGCTCGGCCTGAGCTGGGGCACGCTGCAAGGCCACTGGCTGCAATCGGACCGCCTGCCGGAAGCCCGCCACGGCGAAATTCGCTGGGTCACCGGCCATATCGACAGCCTGCCCGAACTGTCGCCCAGGCGCGCCCGGTTCGAGCTGGCCACCACGACCATGCCGGGCCGTCTTCGCGTGTCCTGGTACGGGGAAGCGCCCGCGCTGCGAGCCGGGCAGTGCTGGCGGATGAAGCTCAAACTCTCGACCCCGCGTGGGTCAGCGAATCCGGGCACCTTCGACTACGAGGCCTGGCTCTGGCGGGAGCGTATCGGCGCGACGGCCTATGTGCGCGAGGCGCGGCCCTGCGCGGCAAATCGTATTTCCGTGGACACTCTGCGGCAGGCCGCGGCAATGCGCCTCGACAGCCTGCTGCCGGACAGTCCGGCCACCGGTATCATCCGCGCGATTGCGCTAGGGGATCGGGGCGGCATCAGCGATGCGCAGTGGGAGATATTCCGCCGCACCGGCACGAGTCATCTGATCGCGATTTCCGGGCTGCATATCGGCCTGATATGGGGCATGAGCCTGCTGGGCTTTCGCTGGCTGTTCGGGCGCGTGCGGGCCGGCAGCCGGGTCCCGGCGGTGCTGACAGCGGCGGCGGCTAGCCTGTGTCTGGCGGGTTTGTACGCGGCCATGGCCGGTTTCGCGCTGCCGACGCAGCGGGCGTTTCTGGCGGTAAGCATCGTGTGTGCGGCCCTCTGGCTGCGGCGCAGCATGCTGCCCAGCCAGCTGTTGGCCCTGGCGTTGATTGCGGTGCTGCTGTTTGATCCGTTCGCCCCGCTGGCGCCGGGGTTCTGGCTGTCGTTCGGCGCGGTAGCCTGGATTCTGTATTTGCTGTCGGGGCGCATCGGCGGGGCCGGCCGTCTGCGGGCCTGGCTGCTGCTGCAGCCGGCGCTGGTGCTGGCGCTGGCGCCTCTGACGCTGTTCTGGTTTGGCGAGGCGTCCGTCGTGGCGCCGCTGGCCAACGCAGTTCTGGTGCCCGCCTTTGTGCTGGTCGTGCCAATCGTGCTGATGACGGTGATCTGCGCGCTCGTGCTCCCCGCGGCAGGCGGGCCGCTCCTGCAGGGGGTGGCCTGGCCGCTGGAGGCAGGCTTGCAGTGTCTGGCTCTGTTGGCGGAAGTCCCCATGTCCCACGTGACGCTTGCCGCGCCCGACGCCCGGGCGGTGGCGACGGCCTGTGTCGGCCTGCTCCTGCTGTTCGCGCCGCGCGGGCTGCCGTTCCGCTGGCTCGGTCTGGTTGGGCTCCTGCCGCTGCTTTTGGTCCCCGCGCGCCCCGGGCCGGGCGAATTCCGCGCCCACGTGATCGATGTCGGGCAAGGGTTGTCGGTGCTGGTGCAGACGCAGGGTCACGATCTGCTGTTCGACGCGGGGCCGCGCTTTCCCGGGGGTTTCAACGCCGGTGAAGCCATCGTCAATCCCTTTCTGGCGGGGCTGGGGATCCGGCAGCTGGATGCCTTCGTGCTGAGTCACGACGATATCGATCATCGCGGCGGGCAGGCGGCGGTCACGGCCCGATTCGACCCGCTGGCGGTGTACGGCAACGGCATCGGCGCCGGCTGCGAGGACGGCATGGCCTGGAGCTGGGACGGGGTGCGCTTTGCGTTCCTGCATCCGCCGGAGCGTGCGGAGGGCAACGACGGTTCCTGCGTTCTGCTCGTCAGCTCGGAGGCCGGCCGGCTCCTGCTTACTGGTGACATTGAACGCCCGGCCGAGCAGCGTCTGGTCGACGAGCACGCCAGCCTCTTGGCCAGCGACGTCATGCTGGTGCCGCATCACGGCAGCGCGACCTCGTCCAGCGCGGGTTTTCTCAAGGCGGTCGATCCGGCGGTCGCTGTCGTGTCGGCCGGATGGCGCAATCGCTGGGGATTTCCGCGACCGGACGTGGTGGCGCGTTACGAGAGGCAGGGCGCGTCCCTGCTGAATACTGCCGAGGCTGGCGCCATACGGTTGAGTTTCAGTGACGAGGACGGATTGAGTGTCCAGCGCTGGCGGGCGCACGCGCCGGCCTTCTGGCGCGCGCCTTGATCAGGCTGGCTGCAAGCCTGAGCAATCTCTATCATGCTCGGCCGTTGAACCAGGAATACCCGGGGAATTCCCAATGCTCGATCTGATTGCGGCCGGCGGCTGGGTCATGCTGCCCATTCTGCTGTGTTCGGCCATGGCGCTGGCGATTACGCTGGAGCGCGGCTGGGCGCTGCGTACCCGGCTGGTGATTCCACCGCGGCTGGTAAAACAGATGCCCGAACTCGTGCGCGCCGGCTTTGATGCCGACCGCATTCGCGCGCTGCGCGCCGACAGCCCGCTGGGTCGCATCCTGGCCGCGGCGCTGGCCAGCCATGGCGATGACTGGACCATTACCCGGGAGAGAATCGAGGAAGCCGGCCGTCACGTACTGCATGAGCTGGAGCGCTATCTGAATACGCTGGGCACCATTGCGGCGGTGACGCCGCTGCTGGGGTTGCTGGGCACCGTGATTGGCATGATCAAGGTATTTGCGGCCATTACCGCCAGCGGTGTCGGCAACCCGCAAGCGCTGGCCGGGGGAATTTCCGAGGCGCTGCTTACCACGGCGGCCGGCCTCACGGTGGCCATTCCCACGCTCATGGTCTACCGCTATTTCCGCGGCCGTATCGACGAACTCGTCGTGGGCATGGAAAGTGAGGTGATCCGGTTGATGGAGCTGATCGCGCACGAGGAGCCCGGCCCGGGCGAGCCGGCAGAGGAGGCCGGGCAGCCGGCTCGGGCGCCATCATGAACCTGTCTAGCGGGCGCCGTGACGAACCTGAAATCAATCTCACGTCGCTGATCGACGTGGTGTTCCTGCTGCTGATCTTCTTCATGGTGACCACGACCTTCGTCAGGCAGTCCGGGCTGGATATTCGTCTGCCGGATGCCAGCGCCAGCGCCGCGGGGACCACCGACGAGGCCGTCGAGGTGATCGTGGACGCTGCGGATACGGTGTACGTATCCGGCCGACCGCTGCAGGCCCGCAAGCAGACACTGCGCGAGGCCATCGACGCCGCCAGCGAGGGTGATTACAGCCGGCCGCTGCGCATCAAGGCTGACGGGCGGGCCAGTCATCAGACGGTGGTCACCGTGATGGACCTGGCCGCCGAATTCGGATTCGAGCGCGTGGACATTGCAACCCAGGCCGCTCCGGAGGGCGAGAACGTAACGCCGTGAAAGAAAAGGAACCCACGACCAAAATGGACATGCGGGAGATTTACCCGCGCCTGCTCCGATATACCTTCCGCTACTGGAAGGCGTTCGTGCTGGCCATCCTCGGCATGGTGCTGTATGCGGGTGTAAACACGAGCATGGCCTATGTGCTCAAGCCGCTGCTCGACGGCAGCCTGATGGAGCGGGATCCGTTTCTCATCAAATGGATGCCGCTCGTGCTCGTGCTGCTGTTTCTCTGCCGCGGGCTCGCCAATTTCTTGTCCGGCTACGGCATGGCCTACGTGAATACCAAGGTGGTGCAGGTAGTCCGCTCCGAGATATTCGCCAAGTACCTGTTGCTGCCGACGGCGTTTTTCGACAAGCACTCCTCCGGCCAGATCACCGCGAAGCTGATCTACCACACCGGCCAGATCACCGGCTCGGCCACCAGCGCATTGACCGTGACGGTCAAGGATGGACTGACTGTTGTCGGCCTGGTGGGGTTGATGTTCTGGATGAACTGGTCGCTGGCGGTGATCGTGTTTGCCGTGGGCCCGCTGATTGGCCTGGTCATCGTTCTGGTCAGCCGACGCTTTCGCAAGTACAGCAAGCGGCTGCAGAACCTGGCGGCCGATCTGCTGGAGGTCAGCGAGGAGGTTCTGACGGGCCGTCGTGTGGTGAAGATTTTCGGCGCTGAGGATCACGAGATAAACGCCTTCGAGCGGGTCAACCAGCGCACCGCGCGCATGGGCATGCGCATGGCGACCACCAGTGCGGCAAGCACGCCGATTATTCAGATCATTGCGGCCACGGCAGTGGGTACGGTGGTGTATTTTGCGGTGCGGGATACCGGTGGTGGCCTCATGACGCCGGGTGAATTCGCGGCCTTTTTCGGCGCCATGGTGGGGGCGATGAGCCCGCTCAAGCGTCTGACCGGCGTTATCGCCACCGTGCAGCGGGGCATGGCCGCCGCCGGCAGCATCTTCGAATTCCTGGACGAACCGCAGGAAGATCAGGGTGGCACGCGCGCGCTGGGTCGAAGCCAGGGGGAAATCAGCTTTCAGCAAATTCGTTTCGGCTACGGCGATACGCCCGTGATTCGCGATATCAGCCTGCATATTCCGGCCGGACAAACCGTGGCCTTTGTGGGCCGATCCGGCGCCGGCAAGTCAACGCTGCTGTCGCTGTTGCCGCGCTTCTACGACCCTGCCGCCGGGCGGATCGAGATCGACGGGCACGATATTCGCAGCTACCCGATCTCGGCGCTGCGAGCCCAGATCAGCCTGGTGGATCAGAACGTGGTCCTGTTCAACGACAGCGTGGCCCGCAACATCGCCTATGGCGCGCCGGAGCCGGTGGATCGCGGCGCCATCGAGGCCGCCGCGCGCAAGGCCTACGCCTGGGACTTCATCGAGTCGCTGCCCGAGGGTCTGGATACGGAAATCGGCCAGAACGGCATCATGCTCTCCGGCGGGCAGCGGCAACGCATTGCCATCGCCCGGGCGTTGTTCAAGAACGCGCCCATACTGCTGCTGGACGAGGCCACATCGGCGCTGGACACCGAATCCGAGCGCGCCATCCAGAAAGGTCTGGAAAACCTCATGCGGGACCGCACCACCCTGGTGATCGCGCATCGTCTGTCGACCATCCAGCACGCGGATATGATTGCGGTCATGCACGACGGCCGGGTGGTTGAGCAGGGCACCCACGACGAACTGGTGGCGCAGGGCGGACACTACCGGGCGCTGCGCGACCTGCAGTTTGCAGAACCGGCCGATAAAGCGGACGACAATGCCGAGAAGGGTGCCGGTGCGTGACGCTCTGGAGCGGGCCTGGTACGACGGAAGCCGCTGGATTTGGCTGCTGCTGCCGCTCAGCGCCCTGTACGGACTGATCGTATCGATCCGGCGTCAACTCTACGCCCGTAAGATTCTGACGACGTATCGCAGCCCCGCACCGGTGCTGGTGGTTGGCAATATCACCGTTGGCGGCACCGGCAAGACCCCCGTGGTCGCGGCCCTGGTAGAGCGCTTATCAGCGCGCGGCCTACGGCCGGGTGTGGTTACCCGCGGCTATGGCGGCCAGGCGTCGGACTGGCCACATCAGGTCCGCGGTGAGGATGACCCGGCGCTGTACGGCGATGAGGCGGTCCTGCTGGCCCGCCGCACCGGTGTTCCAGTCGTGGCGGCCCCGCGGCGCGCGGACGCGGCGCGCCAACTGCTCGATCTTGGCGTGAATTTCATTGTGGCCGATGACGGTCTGCAGCATCTGGCGCTGGCGCGCGACGCCGAAGTGGAGGTGGTGGACGGCGCGCGGGGTTACGGTAACGGCTTCCTGCTCCCGGCGGGACCGCTGCGGGAAGCGCAGACCAGCCGGCGGAGGGTCGACCTCAGGCTGGTCAACGGTGGCGAAGGTGATTTCACGCTGCAGGCGCGCGACTGCCATCCGCTGGGCCGCCCGGAGGCGCGCGAGGATCTGCGGGCCTGGTCCGGCCGGGCCGTGCACGCCGTTGCCGCCATCGGGCACCCCCAGCGGTTTTTCGACACGCTGACGGCGGCCGGCATCCGGGTGACGCCGCATCGCTTTCCGGATCATCATGCATTCGATCAGGGAGACTTTCGGGGGCTGGATGATCGGCCGATCTTCATGACCGAAAAGGATGCCGTGAAGTGCGAACGCCTGCGTCTGCCCCGGGCCTTCGTGCTGCCGGTGGATGCGGTTTTCACCCATCAGGCGCGGCAGGCCGTCGATGACCTGCTGGACCGCCTGCTTGATGCCCGGAGCCACTAGAGGAGTTATATGGGGTTTCGTATAGCCATCCCGGCGCGCTACGCCTCCGAACGATTGCCCGGCAAGGTGCTCGCGCCCCTGGCCGGTCGGCCACTGTTGGCCCACGTCTGCGATCGTGCCCGGGAGTCGGGCGCCAGCGAAATCTGGCTGACCAGCGATGACGAACGTGTGCTCGATGCAGCCTCGGCCCTGACGGGGGTCAGGTTGTTCAAGAGCGCATCGGAGCATCGGTCTGGAAGTGATCGCGTGGCCGAACTGGCTCGGGCACAGGCGTGGCCGGCCGACAACGTGGTGGTCAATCTTCAGGGCGACGAGCCTTTCATGCCCGGGGCACTGGTGGCCCAGACGGGCGAGGCGCTGCTGGACGACCCGGCGGCCGACATCGCGACAGCCTGCTGCGGTATCCACGATGCATCCGAGTACGCCAACACGAACGCCGTGAAGGTCGTGCGTGACGATGCAGGCTATGCGCTGTATTTCAGCCGCGCAGCCATTCCGCATGAGCGTGCCGGCACGGGCTGCGTGCCGGCGGCCGGGGCATGGCGACATCTGGGTATCTACGCTTATCGCGTGGCGAGTCTGTTGCGTTTCGCTGACGCGGCGGTGCACCCGCTGGAGCAGAGCGAATCGCTCGAGCAGCTTCGGGCCCTGGCTCTGGGCATGCGTATTCGGGTGGTTGAAGCGGCGACGCTGCCCGGACCGGGTATTGATACATCGGAAGATCTGGAGTGGGCCAGGCGCCTGCTGGAGCGTAAATCGTGACGGTCAAGTTACTCTTCGTCTGCATGGGCAACATCTGCAGATCGCCCAGTGCAGAGGCTGTCATGCGGCGCGAGGTTGAACGCGCAGGTCTGGCTGACCGTGTCGAGATCGATTCGGCAGGGACCCACAGCTACCACCTCGGACTGCCGCCGGACCGTCGCTCCAGCGAAGCTGCGGCAGCCCGTGGTCTCGACTTGAGCAACCTGCGGGCCCGGCAGGTCAGCGTCCAGGACCTGCAGCAGTGGGACTACGTGCTGGCCATGGATAGCGCCAATCTGGAGGTTCTGAACGCCTTGCGGCAGGGGGGCAACGGGGGTCGGGCGCATGTGGCCCGGTTGCTCGATTATGCCCCCTCAGCCGACACGCGCGACGTTCCCGACCCCTACTATGGCGGTGTGCAGGGCTTCGAGCGGGTACTCGACCTGATCGAGTCGGGCTGCGAGGGCCTGCTCGAGGCTGTGCAGAAGAAGCATTTCAGCATCCGCTGATGATTCATCGCCGGCGTCGCTGACGCCCCGGGCCGTCAGCGATGTGCCGATAACGCCCGCTTCAGTCGCGCTGCTGGCCCTCCTGAACGGGCTTGTCGCCCCCTCGGGTTTCGACCTGTTTCAGGCTGTTGTCCGAATCCGACGGGGGCAGGTAGTCGCTTGCAGAGGCTTTCGTCCGCGCGGCGTCATCAGCGCCGTTGCGGCCGTTGCCGCCGCCTGTTCCGCCGCTGTCCGTCTGAGCGCCAGCCGCGTTACCTCGCTTGTCGTCGTGGCCGGTCGTTGCCGCAGAGGCGGTCTTGTCCGCGCCGGCTTCCGAGCTGTGGCTGCCGGAGTCGGTCCTGGCGGTACTGGACGAAGCGCGGTCGGCGCCGGCATCCGGAGCGCTGGTCGCAGCCGCGGGCTTATCGGCCGGCTTGTCCGATGCTGGCGTTGTCGATGCCGCGGCGGCCGGCTTCTGCTCGCCGCTCTGGCGCGATGACTCCGACGTTTCGCCCGAGGCACGGCTGTCGTTTCGATTGTCGGAGCTCGGGGTCTGCTGATCCGTGCCGGAGGGCTTGTCGCCACGCGGACCGCGCGACTCGGATTTATCGCTGCGGCCCGAACCGGACTCACCAGCGGAAGAGCCACTGGAGGCATCGTTCTGGCTGGCCTGGCGTCCGTCGTCTCGTCCCTTGCCGCCGCTCTGGCCCTGGCCGCCGTCATTGTCGCCGCTGTTGCTGCCGTCCGCCTGCTGCGCGTTGTTGCTGCGGTTGCCGCGACCACCGCGCCGACGCCCGCCCCGGCGCCCGCGCCGTCCGCGCGAGCGGCCCGAGCTGTTGCCCGAATCGTCGCCTGACTTGTTATCGCCTGATTCGGCGGACTGCTGGTTGTCGTTCTGGCTGCTGTTCTGGTTCTTGCCGTCGGACGCGCTATTCGCCTTGCCGCCCCCGTCGTTGGATTTCGCCGCGGCCTTAGCCTTTCCGCCGTCGCTGTCGGCGTTCTTGCGGCCGCGATTCTGGCCGCTCGATTTGTTCTCGGGCTTGTCGTCCTTGCCGGCACCACGGCCTCCGCGGCGCCGATTCGTCCGGTCATCCGACTTGCCGCGATTGCGGCCGGCGGCCGTCTTGCCGCCATTGCGGCCATCCCGGCTCTGGCCACCGCGTCGGCTACGGCTCTGCCGGCTCTCGTCGCCGGTGGCGAAAAGACCCACCAGGGCGCGCCACCAGCGCACGAACAGGCCCGGGCCGCTGGGCGCGGCAGCCTGCGGTGGGACTTCATGCGCGTCCCGCTTGATGCGCTGGACCGCGGGCTGGGGCACGGTGGTGTCGCGCTTGATCTGCTGTCCCACGGACTCGCCTTCGGCGGTCTGTTCGGGCTGAAGTTCGTAGCTGGCGGCGTTGTTGTCTTCCTTGGATAGCTGATCGCCGCGGATGCGCCGGATGTCGTAATGCGGCGTCTCCAGCGACGGGCTGGGCACGATCGTGACCTGCAGCCTGTTGCGGCGCTCCAGCTCGGTGATTTCGGCGCGCTTCTCGTTGAGCAGGAAAGCGGCCACCGCGACCGGCAGCTGCGCCACCACGCGCCCGGTGCCGGGCTTGAGCGCTTCTTCTTCCACCAGACGCAATACCGACAGCGAGAGTGACTCCACGCTGCGAATGCTGCCTCGACCGTCGCAACGGGGGCAGGTGTGCGCGCTGTACTCGCCGAGTGACGGCCGCAACCGCTGGCGCGACATCTCCAGCAGCCCGAAGCGCGAAATGCGGGTGATCTGAATCCGCGCCCGGTCGTCGCCCACGGCTTCCTTGAGCCGCTGCTCGACCTGCCGCTGGTTCTTGTTGTTCTCCATGTCGATGAAGTCGATGACGATCAGGCCGCCCAGATCGCGCAGCTTGAGCTGTCTGGCAATCTCGTCCGCCGCTTCCAGGTTGGTATGCAGCGCGGTTTCCTCGATGCCTGCACCGCGGGTGGAGCGGGCCGAGTTGATGTCGATGCTCGTCAGCGCTTCCGTGTGATCGATGATCAGCGCGCCGCCCGAGGGCAGGGTGACTTCCCGCTGAAAGGCCGTCTCGATCTGCGATTCGACCTGGTAGCGCGACAGCAGGGGCGTTTCATCGCTGTAGAGCTTGAGCTTGGACAGGTGCTGCGGCATGACCTGTTCCATGAACTCGCGGGCGGTCTCGTACACGCCTGGCTCGTCGATGAGCACTTCGCCGATGTCATCCCTCAGGTAGTCGCGCAGCGCGCGAATGATGACGTTGGATTCCTGGTACACCAGAAACGGCGCCTTGCGATCTTCGCAGGCCTTGGAAATGGCATCCCACAGCTGCAGCAGATAATCCAGATCCCACTGCAGCTCCTCGGTGCTGCGACCGGTGCCGGCGGTGCGGGCTATGGCGCCCATGCCCTGGGGGATGACCAGGCCGGCCATGGCCTCGCGCAGATCGCTGCGGTCGTCGCCGTCGATGCGACGCGATACCCCACCGGCGCGCGGGTTGTTGGGCATGAGCACCAGATACCGCCCGGCCAGACTCACGAAGGTCGTCAGCGCGGCGCCCTTGTTGCCGCGCTCTTCCTTTTCGACCTGAACAATGAGTTCCTGGCCTTCCTTCAGAGCCTGCTTGATATCCGCGCGGCTGTCGCCCGGATCGTTCTGGAAGTAGCTGCGAGCAACCTCCTTGAGCGGGAGAAAACCATGACGGTTGCCGCCATAATCCACGAAAGCCGCTTCCAGGCTGGGTTCGACCCGGGTGATCTTGCCCTTGTAGACGTTGGCCTTGCGTTGCTCCTTGGTGGCGAGCTCTATGTCGAGATCACGAAGGACCTGGCCATCCACAATGGCCACGCGCAGCTCTTCGGGCTGCGTGGCGTTGATGAGAATACGTTTCATTGAATTGTTTTCCGTTTGGCGCTCCGACCTGCCGCCCGGCTTTCTGGCCGGGCACAGCGACGCACAGCAGCAGCAACGGAAGGCATTCCGTCATCAGCCAGCGGACGCTGTTGTCTTGCAGGGAGCGCATGGTTTTCGACTTAAAACTCTTGTAAATAATCAGCACCGGCGGTGTGCCGGGGTTGGCGGCCGCCGTGCTAGGATGCCGCCGAGCCGCTCGCGGGGAGCGGTTTGAGCATCCTGCATCAGTTCGGGCGCCAACTGCCGCTGCGGCGGCGAATGGTAGGTCGTTGGAGCGCCCGCTTGATAATCGGTATTGACCTGCCAGTCCGGAGTGTAATCGTCCCGTGTCACACCCTCAAGTCCGCATCGTGACAGTCTCGGCGGCCGATGCCGGCATGCGGCTGGACAATTACCTGATGCGGGAGCTCAAGGGCGTCCCCAAATCCCATGTCTATCGCATCATCCGCAGCGGCGAGGTCCGCATAAACAAGGGCCGGGTCAAGCCGGGCAGCCGCCTCAGCGCCCAAGATCAGCTGCGGATTCCGCCGGTGCGGACCGCGGTGCGAGAGCGCCCGCGCCCGCCCGACGAGCTGATCGACCGCGTCCAGCAGAGCATTGTTTACGACGATGGAAGGCTGCTGGCGCTCAACAAGCCGGCCGGGCTGGCGGTGCACGGCGGTAGTGGCGTGCCGTTCGGGCTGATCGAAGTGCTGCGGCATGTGCGGCCCGAGCAGCGTGCCGAGCTCGTGCACCGAATTGATCGGGATACCAGCGGCCTGCTGTTGGTGGCCGCCAACCGCGCCGAACTGCCGCGCGCGCAAACCGCATTGAACGATGACCGCGCCCATAAAATCTATCTGGCCGTCACGGCCGGCCGCTGGCCCGACGCCGTTCGCGAGGTCAACGCGCCGCTGCGCAGGGATGTACCGGTAGGCGGCGAGCGCCTGGTGCAGGTGGCCGAAGGCGGCCGCAGGGCCGTCAGTCATTTCAGCATCGAACGGCGCTGGCCCGACGCGACGCTGGTCGCGGTGCGCATCGAAACCGGCCGGACCCATCAGATTCGAGTCCACGCTGCGCACGCCGGTCACCCGCTGCTGGGGGATGATCGCTACGGCGACGAGGCGGCGAACCGCCGGGCGCGGGCGACCGGTCTCCGGCGTATGGCGCTGCACGCCTGGTCGCTGGCGCTGCCGGGCCTGGGCAGCCAGGGCGAAACACTGACCCTGCAAGCCCCGCTGCCGCCGGAACTGGAAGATTTTCTGCATCAACTGGATCAAACGAGTCCATGAAACGCCTGCCTTACAGCCTGATTGTGTTCGACTGGGACGGCACCTTGATGGATTCGGCTGCCGGTATCGTGGGCGCCATGCAGGCAGCCGCGGCGGAGATCGGGCTGCCGGATCGGTCCGCGGAGCAGATGCGCGAACTGATCGGACTGGGCATGGATGAGGTGCTGGCGCGGCTGTACCCGGATATGGATGTCGATCACGTGAGATCCCTTCTGGCTGCTTATCGCAAGCAGTACGGTACGCCCGGACAGGCGGGTCAGCTGTTTCCCGGTGTCGCGGAGACATTGGTGGGCCTGCGGCGCCAGGGTTTCGAGCTGGCGGTGGCCACCGGTAAAAGTCGACACGGGCTGGACCGCGCAATGGCGAGTACCGGCGTCGCCGAGCTGTTTGCCTACAGTCGCTGCGCCGATGAGTCAGCGTCCAAGCCGGCGCCCGACATGCTCGAGGATATTCTGATTCGGGCGGCCACACCCCCCGAGCAGGTGCTTATGGTCGGCGACACCGAATACGACATGGCCATGGCCAGCAGCATTGGCGTGATGGCAGTGGGCGTGGACTGCGGCGTGCACGATATCCAGCGCATGCTGAACGCGGGCGCCCACAGTGTTCTTGAAGACGTGCGCGGTCTACCGGCCTGGCTGCGCGAACGCGGCGGCGACTAGCAATCGCCATCGTTAAGTATTCGGGTTAGGGCCGTTTCAGCCCGGCCCGGGCCAGCATCTCGCGCAGGCGAATCAAGGGCAGACCGATAAGCGCGGTGGGGTCGTCACTTTCGATGGCTTCGACCAGCGTGATGCCCAGGCCCTCGGATTTGATGCTGCCGGCGGTCCCGGTGACATCTTCGGCATCCACATAGCGTTCGATCTCCGAGCGCGTTAGGCGGCGAAAGCGCGTGGTCACGGTCACCAGGGCCTGCAGCGGGTTCGCGTGGCCGGGCGGTTTGACGCACACGCCGGTGTGAAAGAACACCGTGCGCCCCGCCTGGTTCAGAAGCTGGGCAATGGCGTTCTCACGGTTGCCCGGTTTGCCGATGATGGCGCCATCCAGGTCCGCGACCTGATCCGATCCGATCACGATCGCCCCGGGGTGCTGCCGCGCAATGGCGAGGCATTTTTCGCGCGCCAGTCTTTGCACCAAGTCGCGGGCCTGTTCATTCGCGGCGGGGGTTTCATCAATGTCGGGCGAAAGGGCTTCAAAATCCAGCGCCAGACGTTCGAGCAGCATGCGCCTGAAGGGCGAACTGGACGCCAGAATGAGGCGGGTCGCGGTAGCGGGTTGAGACATGGTTTGAATGCCCTGTGTCGCCGGGGTGAATGACAGTGGGGCGGCATTCTATCGTCCGGCGGTGGCGGGGCCGAGCGAAGTGCCCGCGCAGGCTGGATTTGCTTTGACTTTGCGCGCTTGCGTCACTAATATCGCGCGCCATGAGCGCTGATGCGCCCCTTCCCCGAACAGTCAATCCCAGAAAACTGGCAGTGTCTGGCGGCGCTGTTTCGGGTGAAATTGCGTTGGCCGGCATGCGCAGGTTGGCCGATTTTCTGGGGTGTTCGCCGGACGATCTGACGACGCGAGCCGTCATGGCGGTTGCTTTCAGCGAGGATGCGCAGCGGCGGGTGACGGCGCACGGTCGGCTTCAGGCGACACTGCCGATGGCGTGTCGGGTCTGCGAGCAGCGTTCGGATGTGCCCGTCAGTTCGGATGTGCAGGTGGCCATTGTCGCGAATGAAGACGATGGCGCGGACCTGCCGCGTGATCTGGAGCCGCTGGTCGTCCAAGACGACCGGCTGGACGTTATGGCCTGGGTCGAGGATGAGCTGATCCTGGCCGCACCGGTGGCGCCAGCCTGCGTCCGCGCAGCCTGCCAGCCGTCGGTGCAGCCGGAGCCGGATCGCACGGAAGCTGGCGGCAAGCGCGCTTTCGCCGGTCTGAAGCGAATGATGGACGACGCCGATGGCGGCGATGAAAGCAGCGGGCGCGGCGAATAGCCGCTGACCCCATTTAGCCCGATGCCGCGGCTTGCCGCGTGTCGGTCGTAGTGAACTACAGGTAACGGAGCAGCCAATGGCCGTTCAGAAGAATCGCAAGACCCGTTCCAAGCGCGACATGCGCCGGGCACACGACAGTCTCTCCACGCCGACGTTGTCGGTTGATCCCACGACGGGGGAAACGCATCTGCGCCACCACGTCACGCGGGACGGCTTTTACCGGGGCCGCAAGGTCGTCGACCGGGAAGCCTGAGCGTTTTATCGCCAGCCAGTCGACGATCCACCACGTCGCACTGACGAATGTCTGCAGCTCTGACCCTCGCCCTGGACACCATGAGCGGGGACCACGGCCCTGAGGCGGTGGTTCCGGCTGCGCTTGCCTGTCTGCGCGACCACGACGATGTGCACTTCATCCTCGTAGGTGATCAGGCGGCGCTTGAGGCCTGCCTCAAACGCCACAAGGCACAGGTCAGTCAGCGGCTGGTGATCCGGCATGCGTCCGAGGTGGTCGGCATGTCGGAGGCGCCGTCGAAGGCGCTGCGCACGAAGAAGGATTCTTCAATGCGTGTGGCGCTGAACCTGGTGCGAGACGGCGAAGCAAAATCCTGCGTGTCGGCCGGCAACACCGGTGCCCTCATGGCGACCGCGCGGTTCGTGCTCAAGACGCTGCCGGGAATTGATCGGCCAGCCATCATTTCGCCCATACCCTCGCGCCAGGGTCACACCCTCATGCTGGATCTGGGGGCCAATGCGGAATGTAGTCCCGAACAGCTCTTCCAGTTCGCCGTCATGGGGTCGGTCATGGCGATGGCCGTCCATGGGCGCGCCAACCCGCGGGTCGGGCTGCTCAACATCGGGGCTGAGGAAATCAAGGGCAATCAGCAGATACAGTCTGCCGGGAAGTTGCTGGACGGCAGCGACCTCAACTACATCGGCTATGTTGAAGGCGACGATATCTATCTTGGTGACGTCGACGTCGTGGTTTGCGACGGCTTCACCGGCAACGTGGCGCTCAAGACCAGTGAAGGCCTGGGCCGTCTGATTGCCGACTTTCTCCGCGAGGAATTCTCCCGCAATCCCCTGACCAAGGCCGCCGCCCTGTGCGCAATGCCGGTGCTCAAGGCCTTTCGCAAACGGGTAGATCCGCGCAACTACAACGGCGCGACCTTCGTGGGCCTGCAAGGCATCGTCATCAAGTCGCATGGCGATGCGGATGCGGTGGCGTTTCGCAGCGCCATCGAAACCGCCATCAAGGAACTGGAAACAGACGTGCCGCGGCGAATCAGCTCGCTTCTGGCCAGCGCGCTGGACAGGCCCTGTCAGACCGGGACGTCCTGAAGATCCGGTCCGCCGGAAACCGCCGCGCATCCGCCCGGCCACGCTGCCCGTTGTTCACAGGCGCAGCGCAACTCACTGATTGACGGAATTTTTATCCACCACGCCTGTCTATAAAGAGCAGGGGTGTGGTGCATTTTTTGCTTGGAGTTCCGGTACACTCAAATGCAGGTCAGAACCTTGGATATTCACCCGCGTTTATGAGTGACAGGAAGCCCAGTCAGGATTCCGATGCAGACCTCGTTGTCGAGTCGGCGCGCCCGAAAACCAAGCGCCCGCCCCAGTTCAAGGTGGTCATGCACAACGATGACTACACGCCCATGGAGTTCGTGGTTGAAGTACTGCAGGGGGTTTTCGGAATGCCCCGGGACAAGGCGGTGCAGGTGATGTTGACCGTCCACACCCGCGGCAAGGCCGTGGCCGGCACCTACACGGCCCAGATTGCCGAAACCAAGACCGCCATGGCGAACGATCATGCCCGCGCCCACCAGCATCCGCTGTTGTGTACCATGGAGCAGGCATGAACATGAATCTTCTTCTGGAGAAAAAGGCATCATGTTGAGTCAGGAACTGCAGACAGCGCTGGATGCCGCCTTCATGGTGGCTCGCCGGCAGGGCCACGAGATGCTCACGGTCGAGCATCTGCTGCTCACGCTGCTCGACAATCCGGCCGTCAACGAAGTTCTGCAGGCCTGCAGCGCGGACATCACGCGGCTGGAGTCCGAACTGCGGGCCTACATCGACACCCACGTGCCGCAGATCGACAGCGCCGGTGAAACCGAGGTGCAGCCGACGCTCGGCTTCCAGCGCGTGCTGCAGCGCGCCGTCTACCACGTGCAGTCGTCGGGCAAGAAGGAAGTCACGGCCGTCAACGTGCTGATTGCCATCTTCTCCGAGCAGGATTCTCACGCCGTCTATCTGCTCGGTGAGCAGGGCGTGACGCGCCTGGACGTGGTCAACTTTGTCTCGCACGGCATTTCCAAGGTGGGCGAAGAGGGCGACTCGTCGGGGGTATCCGCCGAAAAGGAGGCCGAAACGGCCTCCGAAGACGGCAAGAGCCCGCTGGAGCAGTACACCACCAACCTCAATCGTCGCGCGGCCGAGGGCAAGATCGATCCGCTGATCGGTCGCAGCCACGAAATCGAGCGGGTGGTCCAGACGCTCTGCCGCCGTCGTAAGAACAACCCGCTGCTGGTCGGCGAGGCTGGCGTAGGCAAGACCGCCATTGCCGAAGGCCTGGCGCTGATGGTTGTGGAGGACCGTGTCCCCCAGATCCTGGAAGAGGCCGTCATCTATGCCCTCGATCTGGGCGCGCTGATTGCGGGCACCAAGTACCGGGGTGATTTCGAAAAACGCCTCAAGGGTGTTTTGGCGGCGTTGAAGAAGCAGCCGCAATCCGTTCTTTTCATTGACGAAATACACACCGTGATTGGCGCTGGCGCCGCGTCCGGCGGCGTGATGGACGCGTCGAACCTCATCAAGCCCATGCTGGCGTCGGGCGAGTTACGCTGCATCGGTGCAACCACCTATCAGGAGTTCCGCGGCATTTTCGAAAAGGACCGCGCGCTGGCCCGCCGTTTCCAGAAAATCGACGTGCCCGAACCGTCGGTGCCCGAAACCGTTCAGATTCTCGAAGGTCTGAAGGCGCGGTTCGAAGAACATCATCAGGTGCGCTTCACGCATCCGGCCCTGGAGGCCGCCGCTGAGCTGGCGGCACGCCACATCAACGACCGGCATCTGCCGGACAAGGCCATCGATGTCATAGACGAGGCCGGTGCGCGGCTGCGGCTGCGGCCCAGCAACCGCCGCCGCAAGACGGTCCAGGTGCACGATATCGAAGAGATGGTCGCCCGGATTGCGCGTATTCTGCCGAAAAGCGTGTCGCGATCGGACCGGGACGTGCTCAAGACGCTCGAGCGCGATCTCAAGCTGGTGATATTCGGTCAGGACAGGGCGGTGGAAACGCTGTCCAGTGCCATCAAGATGGCGCGGTCGGGCCTGGACAATCCGGACAAGCCGATCGGCTCCTTCCTGTTCGCCGGCCCGACCGGCGTGGGCAAGACCGAAGTGACGCGTCAATTGGCGCATCATCTGGGCGTAGAGCTGGTGCGCTTCGACATGTCCGAATACATGGAGCGCCATACGGTATCGCGGTTGATCGGCGCGCCGCCCGGCTACGTGGGCTTCGATCAGGGCGGCCTGATGACCGAAGCCGTCACCAAGAACCCGCATTGCGTGGTGTTGCTCGATGAAATCGAGAAGGCCCATCCGGATGTATTCAATCTGCTGCTGCAGGTCATGGATCACGGCACGCTGACGGACAATAACGGCCGCAAGGCGGACTTCCGTAACGTTATTCTGGTCATGACGACCAATGCCGGCGCCGAGGATATGGCGCGCCGGACGATGGGCTTTGCCGAGCAGGATCACAGCACCGATTCGCTGGAAATCATCCGCCGCAGCTTCACGCCGGAGTTCCGGAACCGGCTGGATGCCATTATTCAGTTCGAAGCGCTGGCCGGCGAAACGGTGGATCGTGTCGTCGACAAGTTCATCCTGCAGCTTGAAGCTCAGCTTGACGGCCGCGGCGTCACGCTCGTGGTTGAAGAGGGTGCTCGTCGCTGGCTGGCGCGCGAGGGCTACGACCCCAACATGGGAGCGCGTCCCATGGGCCGCGTGATCCAGGACAGCATCAAGAAGCCGCTTGCCGAGGAGCTGCTGTTCGGGCAGTTGGCCAACGGCGGTGAGGTCATCGTGCGGGAGAAGGACGGCCGGCTCGATCTGGAAATCCGTCCGCCGGAAACGGTCGGGGCCTGACGGCCCCGGTCAGCCGCTATTTACCGCGATAGGTGATGCGGCCCTTGCTGAGATCGTACGGCGTGAGCTGAACGGTCACGGAATCGCCGCGAAGAATGCGGATGTAGTGCTTTCTCATCTTGCCTGAGATATGCGCCGTAACGACATGACCGTTCTCAAGTTTTACGCGGAAGGTCGTGTTCGGGAGTGTCTCCACGACGGTGCCTTCCATCTCGATATGATCTTCCTTCGCCATATAACTCGCTGCTGAATAATGTTGCGGCGCGCGATTATCCGGGAATAAACGCGCGGATACAATCATTTGCGTTCTCGGGCTGGCGGACGCGACAGCTGTGGCGGCAGATGCTCGGCCGCTTGCGGCACCGCGATCTGGAACCGCCACGGCCCCCTGGGGCCGGGCAGTTCACGAAGCAGCTTCAGGCGGGCAATGAATTCGTCCCGCGGCAGGTCGACTGCCCCCATGCGGTAGAGGTGGGGCGAACCTACCTGACCATCGATCAGCGGAAACCCCCATGCTGACAGCTGGCGGGCCAGCATCACCAGGGCGATCTTTGACGCGTTCTCTTCGGCCGAGAACATCGACTCGCCGAAGAACATGCGGCCCAATGCGACTCCGTACAGCCCGCCAATAAGCCGGCCGCCGCGCCATACTTCGACCGAATGCGCCAGACCTTTCTGATAAAGACGGTGGTAGGCCGCACGCATTTCCGCGCCCAGCCAGGTGCCGGGATTACGCTTGCGGGCGCTGGCGCAGCCGGCCAGCACGCCACTGAAATCGGTATCCAGCGTCACGGCGAAGTCGGCCTTGCGCAGTGCGCGTGCGAATCGCTTCGACACGTGAACCCGATCAGTCTCGAACACGGCCCGCGGATTGGGAGACCACCAGAGAATGGACTCTTCGGGGTTGTACCAGGGGAATATGCCCAGCGCGTAGGCGCGCGCCAGTCGTTCGGCCGAGAGATCGCCGCCCATCGCCAGAAGGCCATTGGGTTGCTCCAGCGCGAGCGCCGGATCGGGGAAACGGGCCTGCGGATCCGCCGGGTCCAGCCAGTAGAGTCGGAGCGCCGTCACGGCGTGCGCTCCGCAGCGTCGGGGAACGCACAGCGGGCGCGCAGCTCGGCATGATGCTCGGCGATCACGGCCGCTTCCCGGGCCAGAAAATCGGCCACGGCCGAGTGCATCTGCTGTGGTCGCATGAGGTGAGCAGAGTAGGTAGCCATGGGCTCGAAACCCCTGCGAATCTTGTGTTCCCCCTGGGCGCCGGCATCAAAACGCTCGCGACCATGCTCGATGCAGTAATCGATGCCGGCATAGTAGCAGGTCTCGAAATGCAGACTGTGGTAGTCATCCAGGCAGCCCCAGTGCCGCCCGTACAGCTGGTTGCCGTCGTCCAGCATGAAAGCCATGCCCACGGGCTGCTCTCCCGCGAAAGCAATGAAATAGCGCACATAGTCGGCCATGGCGTCGTTGATGCGCTCGAAGAATTCGTAGCTCAGATAGGGCTGCTGGCCACGGATCAGATAGGTGCGGGCGTAGAAAAGATACAGCTGTCGCATGAGCGCCGGCTCGACGGCCTCGGCCCGGCGCACCTCAAGGTGCACGCCCATCTCGTTCACGCGTCGTCTTTCCCGCCGGATTTCCTTGCGACGCTTGGAACTCTGGGTCTGCAGGAATGCGTCAAAGCTGGCGTAATCGCGATTGAGCCACTGGTAGTGACAGTCGCGCCGCAGTTCGGCGCCAGCGGCCTGCATGGCCGTCCGGTCAGGCCCGGCGGCAAACAGCATGTGCATGGATGAGGCCTGGCTGGCCATCATGTGTTCGACCAGCGTATGGGCCAGCGCTTCGCGGTCGCTGTCGTTACGCGCCAGCAGACGGGGACCGACCACCGGGCTGTAGGGCACGGCGCAGAGCAGCTTGGGATAGTAGGCCTGACCGGTGCGCGCATACGCATTGGCCCAGGCGAAATCAAAGACGAATTCCCCGAAGGAATGATCCTTCAAGTAGAGCGGGGCGGCCGCCCGAAGCTGTCCCTGCCCGTCTTCCAGAAGCAGGTGGGCGGCCTGCCAGCCTGCGTCGGCGTTTACGCAGCCTGTCTGTTCCAGTGCCGAAAGAAACTCGTGCCTGACGAAGGGGTAGGGGCCATCGATCAGGCCGTTCCAGGCACCCGCATCGATGGCGGAAAGCGATGAAATAACGCGCGAACGCAACATGCCGCCTTTGTAGCGTTCGCGCGGACGGGAATCAATCGTTTGGAGCGAATCAGTTCTCGCGATAGTGCTCCCGCAGCTCGTCCTTCAGGGCGAACTGTACGCAGGCGTCATGTTCGAAGCGGCTGATGGTCTCACCGCTCTTGTCCGGCGTTTGCGCGCGGCACAGGTGGCCGTCGTCGTCGAAGCTGACGATGGCGCCCGACGTGCGCACCCGAATCTGGCCTTGTTCGCGTTCGTTGTCGTAGGCAACCTGTATGTAGCGCACGCTGGAATCGGCGAATTCGGGCAGCGGCATGGAGCCCACGGCCACGCTGGAGGCATCCTGCTCGGTGAATTCCTCCATCCGGCCGTCGTTGGTGAAAATGAAGTGCCTGACACGCATGTTCATGATATCGGCCTCCTGGCGCGGTTTCTGTAGCGATACAAGCAATATGCGGGCCGCTTCGGCCGGTTCAAGCGCCTCGGGTATACTGAGCGACCATCGCCGGTTCGGATTGCGGATCGGGGATGACGCGCCGATACAGGGGCCATCGGCGCAGACATCGACATGCATGAAGGGGCCCGGTCCGGCATGCGATGCATCATCAGATATTCCTCAGCAGGTAACCGGTAGCCTTTGATGGCGCGAGCAGCAAAAGCAACCAAGGCGGCCAAACCGGCAAAACCGGTAAAACCGGCAAAAGCGGTCAACCGAAAGACGCCCGAAGAGCAGAACCGGTACCAGCAGCGGCTCAATCGTCTGCTGCGCGAAGCGGTACTGTTCCTGTCTGCTGCGCTCACGCTGTTCCTGCTGGCCGCGCTCGTCTCCTACAGCCCGGGTGATCCCGGCTGGTATCGGCCGGGGGACGGGCCGCCCATCAACAACATCTTCGGCTTCCCGGGTGCGTGGTTCGCCGATGTGCTGCTGAGCCTGTTCGGTTATCTCGGCTTCATCTTCCCCTGGTTGATCTTCTACTGCGGCTGGCTCGTCTACCAGGGGACGCGTCAGCCCAGCGGCGATGCCTGGAGCCTGGCGATTCGGGCGGCATCGCTGCTGCTCTGTCTGCTGTCGGCCTGCGGCATGGCCGCGCTCGGGCTCTCGGCGGCCGGGGCGGGCACGCTGCCGCAGGGCAGCGGCGGCTTTCTGGGCAATGCGGTCAGCCTGGGGCTGAAGTCCGTTCTGAACATTGCCGGCGCCGCCTGGGCGCTGATCACGATATTCGTCATCACCTTGTCCACCGGCCTGGGTTTTTCCTGGCTTTCGGTCAGCGAACGGGTGGGCAACTGGATCATGCGTGCGGCGGCTGCGTCGTGGGAATGGCTGCAGATCAGCCTGGCCAACTGGCGCGAGGCGCGCGAAGAAAAGCGCAAGTCCAGACCGGTACCCACGCCGCCAAGGGAAATCGTCACTGCCGACAAGCCCAGGGAGCGCAAAGCGCCGTCGCTGTCCGGCACCGTCAGTTCGGTAAAGAAGCGGGTCAAGCCCTCGGCGTCCGCGCAGCTTGATCTGCCGATCAGCCACGACGATGGACCGGCGGTGCCGGCTTACGATCCGGACAAGGACGCGCCGCTGCCGCGGCTGGATCTGCTCGACGCGGGCAAGGTTTCGGTCAAGGCGAAAAACGAAGCCGAACTCAACGCCCTGTCAGAAAATCTCGAGCAGCACCTGGCCGACTTCAACGTGCAGGCCAAGGTTGTGGCGGTTCAGCCCGGACCGGTCATCACGCGTTTCGAGCTTGATCCTGCGCCGGGCGTGAAGGTCAGCCAGTTCACCAATCTCGCCAAGGATCTGGCGCGCGCCATGTCCACCATCGCGGTCCGCGTGGTGGAGGTCATTCCCGGCAAGCCGTACGTCGGACTGGAACTGCCGAACGAGCAGCGCGAGGTGGTGGCCTTGCGTGACATTCTCGAGACCCCGCGCTACGGCAACGCCAGCTCCGCCCTGACGCTGGCGCTTGGCAAGGATATATCGGGTCAGCCGATTACCGCCGACCTGGGCAAGATGCCCCACCTGCTGGCAGCCGGTACCACCGGCTCGGGCAAGTCGGTGGCCATCAACGTCATGATTCTGTCGCTGCTGTACAAGGCCACGCCGGATCAGGTCCGCTTCATCATGATCGACCCGAAAATGCTGGAGCTCTCGGTCTACGAGGGTATACCGCATCTGCTCGCGCCGGTCGTGACCGACATGAAGGAAGCGGCCAATGCGCTGCGCTGGTGCGTGGGCGAAATGGAGCGCCGCTATCGCCTGATGGCCGCACTGGGCGTACGCAACATGGCGGGTTTCAACAAGAAGGTGCGCGAGGCCAACGAGCGTGGCACGCCCATCCCCGATCCGCTGCTCCAGGCCGCCAAATCCGATGACGATTTCGAGACCGAGGTGCCCAATCTCGAGCCGATGCCCGGTATCGTGGTGATCATCGACGAGCTGGCCGACCTGATGATGGTCGTGGGCAAGAAGGTCGAGGAGCTGATTGCCCGGCTGGCGCAAAAGGCCCGCGCGGCCGGTCTGCACATGATTCTGGCGACCCAGCGCCCCTCCGTGGACGTGATCACGGGGCTGATCAAGGCCAACATCCCCACCCGGATCGCCTTCCAGGTGGCCTCCCGGGTCGACTCGCGGACCATTCTGGATCAGCAGGGCGCGGAGAGCCTGCTCGGCCACGGCGACATGCTGTTTCTACCCCCCGGCACCGGCGTGCCCACCCGGGTTCATGGCGCGTTCGTGGACGACCATGAAGTCCACAAGGTGGTCGAATACTGCAAGCAGATCGGCGAACCGGACTATCTGGACGAAATTCTGGAGGGCACGCCGGAGGTGGCGGACCCGGCCATGGCGGGTGGCGGCAGTACCGAAGAAACCGACCCGCTCTACGACCAGGCGGTGGCCGTGGTGCTGGAGAGCCGCAAGGCATCCATTTCCTACGTTCAGCGGCGCCTGCGCGTGGGCTACAACCGCGCCGCGCGGCTGGTCGAACAGATGGAGGAAACCGGCCTGGTCGGCCCGCTGGAGTCCGGCGGCAGCCGCGAAGTGCTGGCTCCGGCGCCGCCCAAGGATTAGGCGCGTTGGCCGCGAGGCCGATGTCTCGGTATTCACTTTTTGTTCAGCGGACGGCGTTATGCTGCGCGTGAGGTTTCACACGGATGAATCGACGATGTCCATGTCCCGCATTCTGATCCGCCGGGTGGCGACACTTGCCTTGCTGGTGACGCCGGTCGCGTTCGCCGGCGGCATCCAGTCGCTGGAGCAGTTCTACGAGCAGGTCAGCAGTCTCGAGGCGCGTTTTGAGCAGACGCAGGTCAACGAGGACGGTGACGTCATGCAGCAGGCGTCCGGCATTTTCCTGCTGGACCGGCCCAACCGCTTTCGCTGGGAGTACCGCAAGCCCTATGAGCAGGTGATTGCCAGCGATGGCGACACCTTCCGGTTTTACGATGTGGATCTGGAGCAGGTCACGATCCGCGACGTGGACCAGAGCCTTCAGGCCACGCCCGCCGTGCTTCTGGCCGGCGGTGCCAGTCTCGAAGACGAATTCAGTCTGAGCGCGGGACGCGAGGACGAGGAGATCGATTGGGTCACGCTGACGCCACGCTCCGACCAGTCCGATTTTCGCGCCATACGGATCGGGCTCGACGGCCAGCGGCCAGTACGCATGGAACTGGACGATCAGCTGGGTCAGACCACCCGGATCCGTTTTTTCGACATCCGGACCAATAAAGCGCTGGGCGGCGAGCGTTTTTCGCTGGCTATTCCCGATGGCGTTGAAATAGTGGATGGCCGCCGGGCCGCTGAAAACTAGACAGACCGCCGCAACCACGGATCATTCATGCGCACATTTCGCTATCCGGCCCTGTGGGCCGGTCTGGCCGCCTTCTGGATGGGGCTGATCATCTGGGGCACGCTTACCTCCCATGTGCCGGAGGGCGCGCCGCCCAACTCCGACAAGCTCATCCACTTCGTCGCCTATGGTTTCGTGGGCGGCTGGTTCACGTCGATGCTGCTGCGCGGCTGGCACTGGCCGGTGGCCGTTTGTCTGATCCTGTTTGGCTGCGGCATGGAGGTGGCTCAGTACTTCACCGGGGTCCGGAGCATGGACATCGTGGATGCGGCGGCGAACAGCATCGGCGTCATCCTGGGCACCACGCTGGCCCGCACCCGCCTGGGCGACATGATGGGGTGGGTGGATACCCGGCTCGGTGATGCCTCAGGCTGACTCGTCCACACGGCCGCTGGCCGACCGCATGCGACCGGCCAGCCTCGACGAGATGGCCGGGCAGGCGCATATCGTGGGCGAAGGGCGCCCCCTTCGCCGCGCCCTGGAGGCCGGTCATCTGCATTCCATGATCCTCTGGGGCCCGCCCGGCACCGGCAAGACCAGCCTGGCGCGGGTGATTGCACGCATGACCGACGCCGAATTCCTGCCCCTGTCCGCCGTCATGGCGGGCGTCAAGGATATTCGCGCGGCGGTGGCCCGCGCCGCCGATCTGCGCGAGGCGTCGGGTCGCGCCAGTCTGCTGTTTGTCGATGAAGTGCACCGTTTCAACAAGGCCCAGCAGGATGGCCTGTTGCCCTATGTGGAGGACGGCACGGTCACACTGATCGGGGCCACAACCGAGAATCCGTCCTTCGAGGTCAACAATGCCCTGCTGTCCCGCAGCCGCACCTATGTGCTGCGTTCACTGGACGCGGCGGCCATCCGGTCGCTGATCGATCGCGCCCTGACCGATACCGAGCGCGGACTGGGCGAGCGAGGCCTGCACATGGCACCGGCGCTGCGGGATGAGCTTGCCGCGCGCGCGGATGGCGATGCCCGCCGGGCGCTCAATCTGCTGGAAATCGCGGCCGATCTTGCAGTGGACAGCGCGATCGACGCCGACGTGCTGGGTGATGTGCTGCAGGAGGGCCCGCGGCGTTTCGACAAAAGCGGCGACTATTTCTACGATCAGATATCCGCGCTGCACAAGGCCGTTCGCGGCAGTGATCCGGACGCCGCGCTCTACTGGTTCGCGCGCATGCTCGATGGGGGCTGCGACCCGCGCTATCTCGCGCGCCGCGTCACGCGCATGGCGAGCGAGGATATCGGCAACGCCGATCCCCGCGGCCTGCGTCTGGCGCTTGACGCCTGGGAGTGCTTCGAGCGCATGGGCAGTCCCGAGGGCGAACTGGCGATTGCGCAGGCCGTGGCCTATCTGGCCAGTTGCGCCAAGAGCAACGCGGTATACAACGCTTACAACGCCGCCATGAGCGATGCACGCAATCAGGGGAGTCTCGAGGTGCCCATGCACCTGCGTAATGCACCCACCGCGCTGATGAAGTCGCTGGGACATGGCAAGGGCTATCGCTACGCTCATGATGAACCGGACGCCTACGCGGCGGGTGAACAGTACCTGCCGGATGAACTGGCGGGCCGGCGCTACTACTCGCCGGTGGATCGCGGTCTGGAAAGGAAGATACGCGCCAAGCTCATGGCGCTGCGCGGCGAAACCGACAACTGAGCGGATATTCCCCGCCGCGATCGCCGGGCCGGGCGGCCAGGCCACGCAAATGCGAGCCCGAATCCCTATAATGCGCGCCGCTGAGCGCCGCATTCATTTGCCCGATTCCCAGACTGGTTGATCAAGATGCTGGACCCGAAGATTCTGCGAAACGAGCCCGAGACCGTCGCCCGCCGGCTGGCGGTGCGCGGTTTCGAATTGGACGTCGAGCGCCTGGAGGCGTTCGAGAACGCGCGCAAGTCGCTGCAGACGCGTACCGAAGAACTTCAGGCCGAGCGCAATCGCCGGTCCAAGTCGATCGGTCAGGCCAAGGCGGCCGGGGAAGACATCGAACCTCTGAAAGCCGAAGTGGGCCGCCTGGGCGACGAGCTGGACGCCGCCAAGGCCGAACTTGAAGCGCTCCTGCAGGACTTCGATGAACTGCGCTGGGGGCTGCCCAACCTGCCGCATGAGTCGGTGCCGGCAGGCGCCGACGAGCGCGACAACCGCGAGGAACGCCGCTGGGGTGAGCCGCGTCGTTTCGACTTCGACGTTCGCGATCACGCCGATATCGGTGCCGGCCTGGGGATGATGGACTTCGAGGCCGCCGCGAAGATCACCGGCGCCCGATTCAACGTCATGTCCGGCGGTCTGGCGCGGCTGCACCGGGCGCTGATCCAGTTCATGCTGGATCTGCACACCGGGCGCCACGGCTATGTCGAGGTCAACGTCCCCTATATCGTTCACGCCGATTCGCTGCGCGGGACCGGTCAGTTGCCCAAGTTCGGCGAGGATCTGTTTCGTCTGCAGGAGCCGTCGGACTACTACCTGATTCCTACGGCGGAGGTGCCGGTCACCAACCTCATGCGTGACCGCATTCTGGAAGCCGACGAGCTGCCGGCGCGGTTTGTCTGTCACAGCCCCTGCTTCCGGGCCGAAGCCGGCGCGCACGGCAGGGACACCCGCGGCATGATTCGTCAGCACCAGTTCGAAAAGGTCGAACTGGTGCAGCTGGTCGAGCCGGGCCATTCCTACGAGGTGCTGGAGTCGCTTACGGGCCATGCTGAAGCGGTGCTCAGGGCGCTGGAGCTGCCGTATCGCGTGGTTACACTCTGCGGCGGTGACCTGGGCTTTTCCGCGGCCAAGACCTACGACCTCGAAGTGTGGCTGCCCAGCCAGGATACCTATCGTGAGGTTTCCTCCTGCAGCAATTTCGAGGACTTCCAGACCCGGCGCATGCAGGCCCGATATCGGGACGCCGAGAGCGGCAAGCCGGCCCTGGCGCACAGCCTCAACGGGTCGGCCCTGGCGGTCGGGCGCACGCTGGTGGCGCTGCTGGAGAATGGCCAGCAGGCCGATGGCAGCGTGCTGCTGCCTTCTGCCCTGCAGCCCTACATGGGCGGCGTGAGCCGGCTGACGCCTCCTACATCGTAGGCAGCTGGTCCTTGAGCTCGTCCAGCAGCTTCAGATAGCTTGGGCCTGGATAGCTGGAAACCGCGCGGTTGACCACGTCCTCCGTGAGATGGGGCGCGAACATGCCGATGAAGTGGGTCATGTAGGCGCGCATGAAGCTGTTGCGGCGAAAGCCGATATGCGTGGTGCTCGAATCAAACAGGTGGCTGGCATCCAGGCGGACCAGATCGTGGTCTTCGTCCTTGTCGTAGGCCATGTTCGCCACGATGCCGATACCCAGCCCCAGACGGACATAGGTCTTGATGACGTCGGCGTCCACGGCCGTGAGCACGACGTCGGCCTCCAGGCCCTGCGCCGAAAATGCCTTGTCCAGCTGCGAACGGCCGGTAAATCCGAAGGTATAGGTGACGATGGGGTTGTCGGCCACCTCCTTCAGTCGCAGGCGGTCGGTCTGCGCCAGGGGATGCTCGGGGCGCACCAGAACGCAGCGATTCCAGTGGTAGCAGGGCAGCATGATGAGTTCATCGAAATGCTCCATTGCCTCCGTGGCAATCGCGAAATCCACCTCGCCGTCGGCCGCCCAGTTGGCGATCTGCGGCGGTGAACCCTGGTTGAGGTGCAGGGAAACCTTCGGATAATGGCGTTTGAACTGCTGGATGGTGGCGGGCAGGGCATAGCGGGCCTGCGTGTGAGTGGTACCAATACGCAGATCGCCGCTGTCCGCATTCTGGAACTCCGAGGCGGCGCGGCGCACGTTGTCCACTTCATGCAGAATACGCTCGCTGATCTGCAGGATCTGCTGACCGGCCGGCGTGACATGGTCCAGATGCTTGCCGTTGCGGGTGAAGATCTGGATGCCGAGTTCCTCCTCCAGCAGCCTGATCTGCTTGCTGATACCGGGCTGGGAGGTGTGCAGATACTCTGCAGCGGCCGTGATGTTGAGCTCGTGGCGGGCGACTTCGTGAATGTAGAGCAGCTGACGGAGTTTCATGGAGAACCCATTGCGGAAAGCACTGCTCTATTAGGCCATAAAGTTATTAAAATATTCAAATATATTCCTTTTTATTAGAACGGTCGGGTGATATTTTGCCGCGCACCTTGACGCCAGAGCATCATGATTTCACTCACCGTAGCAGGACTGCTGGTCGGCTTCGCGGTCGGCGTGACCGGCGTGGGCGGCGGCTCGCTGATGACCCCATTGCTGATACTGCTGTTCGGGTTCTCGCCCGCCGTGGCGGTAGGCACCGACCTGCTGTATGCGGCCGGCACCAAGAGCTTCGGGGTATGGCTGCACGGCAAGCAGAAAACCGTCGACTGGACCATTGTGGCGCGGTTGGCCGCCGGCAGCGTTCCGGCTTCCCTGCTCACCACCGCCGTCCTCCATCATATCGGGATCAGCGAGACGGTCGAACGCTGGATGATGATCAGCCTGTGCCTGGCCATCGTGGCTACCGCCTGCCTGACGCTCGTCAAACACCGGATTCAAGGCGCGCAGCAGACGTCTGGATTCATGCAGCGCTGGCAGGTTCCGATCACCGTGGCGGGCGGCATCCTGCTGGGTGTGCTGGTGACCCTGTCCTCGGTCGGCGCCGGGGTGCTGGGCACCACTTTTCTGCTGCTGCTGTATCCGCGGCTGCCGGCCATCTCGGTGGTAGGCACCGATATCGCGCACGCGGTACCGCTGACGCTGATTGCCGGGCTCGGGCACATGACGCTCGGGACGACCGATTTTTCCGTGCTGATCTACTTGCTGGCCGGCTCGCTGCCCGGCATCTGGCTGGGCACGCGGCTCGGTACCCGGCTGCCGGAAGCCGCCTTGCGCTCCACCATCGCCGTGCTACTGCTGGTGATCGGCGGAGGCATGCTCATGGACACGGCGGCCGCGGCCTACACCGGGCGCTAGCCGGCCGCGCCCGCCTGGCTGGCGACGAGGGGGTGCGGACGCGTGCATAGCCTGCCGGTATTCCTGCGTCTCGGGGGCCGTCGAGTAGTGGTCGTCGGTACCCATCCGGTGGCGCGCCGCCGAATCGATCGTCTGCTCGCGGCCGGTGTCCCGGTCGAGCTGGTAGCGCAGCCGTTGCCCGCCGGATTCGAGCATCTACGAAACCATGCGGCGGTGACGCTGCACAACGGCCCGTTCCAGCCGAGTCAGCTTGCGGGCGCCGCGCTGGTCATCGCCGCGAGTGAAGACCCCGAGGCGAACGACGCCGTCCTCGTGGCCGCCCGCCGACAGGGGCTGCTGGTTCAGGTGATTGGACGCGAGGCGGAATCGGATTTCTTCTTTCCGGCGATCATCGACCGCGCGCCCATGATTCTCGCCCTGAGCAGTGGCGGCGCGGCACCGGCGCTCACGCGCTTCCTGCGGATGCGGCTGGACGCCATGCTGCCGGCCGGCTACGGGCAGCTGGCCGAACTGTTTGCCCGTTACCGGCGGCGGGCCGATGTGCTCGGCGACCGACCGGCCAGACGGCGGTTCTGGGACAGCATTATCAGCGGGCCGATCGGTGAGAAGGTGTTTGCCGGCCGCACGGAAGAGGCAGCAGCCGATATCGAGGCCCTCTTGAACAAACCCGAGCTGATGCCGCGCGGCGAGGTCTACCTGGTGGGGGCCGGTCCGGGCGCTGCCGACCTGCTGACCCTGCGGGCGCTGCGACTCATGCAGCAAGCCGATGTGGTGCTCTACGATGCGCTGGTCTCGCCGGCGGTGGTGGACCTGGTCCGGCCCGAGGCCGAGCGTATCCATGTGGGCAAGCGCGCCAGCCGCCACACCTTGCCGCAGGAGGATATAAACGGTCTGATGGTGCGACTGGCCGAGTCGGGTCGTCGCGTGCTGCGACTCAAGGGCGGCGACCCCTTCATTTTCGGTCGCGGTGGTGAGGAAATCGCCGAACTCGCCGAGGCCGGCATTGCCTTTCAGGTAGTGCCCGGCATCACTGCGGCCAGCGGCTGCGCGGCCTATGCCGGCATTCCGCTGACGCACCGCGACCATGCGCAGTCGGTACAGTTCGTCACCGGGCATCTCAAATCAGGCGAACTCGATCTGGACTGGGCGCGGCTGGTCCAGCCGGAGCAGACACTGGTGTTCTACATGGGGCTGAAGGCCATGGATCGTATCTGCGCCGAGCTTCGGGCCCATGGCCTGCCGGATGATTACCCGGCCGCGCTGGTCGAGGAGGGCACCACGTCTTCGCAGCGTGTGCTGTGCGGCACGCTGGCAGACCTGCCGCAGAAAAAAGACGCCGCGGATATCCGCGGCCCCTCGCTACTCATCGTTGGAAACGTGGTGCGGCTGAACGAAACCCTGGGCTGGTTCAGGCCGCGCCACGATGCCCGCTGACGCTATTCCTCGCCCATGGCGAAGCCGAGCAGGTGCAGCAGGCTGGTGAACAGGTTGTAGATGGCTACATACAGGCCGATGGTGGCCAGGATGTAGTTGGTCTCGCCGCCGTTCACGATCTCGCTGGTCTGCCAGAGGATCATGCCGCACATCAGCACCGCAAACAGCGCAGAAATGGCCAGCGCCAGCGGCTGAAAGTAGAAGCCGAAGAAAGATGCGATGAGCATGCCGATCGCGGCCACGAAGGCCACCATGATGCCGGCGAACAGCGCCTGACGCATGAAGCTGAAGTCGCGCTTGGTGGTCAGCGCGTAGGCCGAAAGACCGACGAAGGTCGCCCCGGTCAGCCCCATGGACGCCATGATGATCTGGCCGCCGTTGGAAAAGCCGGTCAGGTAGAAGTTGAGCACCGGGCCCAGGCCGAGGCCCAGCAGGCCGGTAACCGCGAACACAACCCCGATACCGGCGGAGGAATTGGCCGTACGCGGCACGACGAACCAGAGCAGCCCGAGCGAGACAAGCGAGCAGATCAGTCCCACGCCGTAGGGCATGCCGACGGCCATCGAGACCCCGGCCATGGCGGCGCTGAACAGCAGGGTCATGGACAACAGCATGTAGGTGTTTTTCAAGACCTTGTTGGTCGCCAGGGCTGATTGCGCCTGGGTGGTCGCTGCAGCATGATGCGTTTGCATGAGTTGAAGTCCTCGTATCTGGAACGTTTTCAGAGCCGAGAATAACATCCCGGATAGGTCAATATTGGGGCTTTGTCCCCGCCATTTCCAGCTATGACAACATCCAGATCCCCCAGGTTTCGTCCGCGCGCCACGATTGCCATGGTTGTCGTGGCGATCATCATCTGGCTTGCTGCGCAATTCGGCTACCTGCCCGATGTTCTGCAGCCCGCGCCATCGAACGAGCAACCCGGCGCGACATCGCAGCAGTATCCGCAGCGTCCGGCCGGCCCGATCCGCGTGCTGGACAACGTCGGTTTCACGATCGGTTACGACGAGACGGCGCGCCGGCCGCTGTGGGTTCGCTACCGGATCAGCCAGCCCGGGCCTGCGCCGCTGCCGCCGCGCCCGGATTTTCGTCCTGACCCGCGCCTGCGCGACGACGCCCAGCCGCGGCGCATCCCGCGCAGTCACGACCGCGGCCATCTGGCGCCCAACTACCTGATTACCAAACTCTATGGTCCGCGCGCCCAGGAACAGAGCTTCTACTTCAGCAATATTGCGGCGCAGCAGCCGCGCTTCAATCAGCTTTCCTGGCAGCGGCTGGAAGAAATCGAGGCGGACTGGGTGGCGCGCCGCACGCGGCATCTGGAAGTGACGCTCGGGCCGGTTTACAGCGGCCAGGGCGATATTCCCGATAGCTTCTATCGAATCTGGTACGAGCCGGGCAGCCCCACACCGTCCGTCATGGCGTTCCTGCTTCCGCAGGATCTACGCGGGGACGAGGCGCTGACGGACTTTTTGACCACGGTGGATGCGGTCGAACAGGCGACCGGTCTGGATTTCTTTGCCAGCCTCCCTGACGAGGTCGAGGGCCCGCTCGAGTCGGCGGCCTCGGCGCCCGAATTGTGGAATTTCGAGCAACGCGCCTGCAGCCGCGCACGCTACCACGGCGACTGGCAGGGGCGGGACGGTATTGATCTTGAATACGATCGCTGCGGTTGAAACCGCTTTCGGGAGACACTGATCACATGGCAGCGGGGGCAACCGGAACCAAGCGCGAATCCTTCAGGTCGAGCCTGATCGGGCGTCAGCTGGGCGTCTATTTCTTGCTGATCCTGCTTTTGTTCGCAGGCTCCGGCGTAGCGTTCTATTTCGCGGATCGGGAACAGGCCGATGCGCGTTTCTGGACCGAGCACACCGGCGAGGTGCTGGATCAGATCAATGCGCTGAGCCTGGCCATGCGCGGCCAGGAATCCGGACTGCGTGGCTACCTGCTGGCCGGGAGCGAGGACATGCTGGGCGCGCTGGAGGCCGGCAGCGCGGCGTTTGACCGGGGCTACCGGCAATTGCGTTATCTCGTCCAGGACAATCCCGCCCAGATTCAGCGCCTGGATCGAATAGCGGACCTGCGAAGTCGCTGGGAAGAACAGGTCGTCCGGGTGGCGCTGGCCGACGCGTCACAAGGTGACCTGGTCTCCGCCCGTCAGCCCCTGACCAGCGGCGTTGGCCCGCGGCTGCTGGACGATATCTACGATGGGCTCGGCCGCATGGCGTCGACGGAACGTAGCCTGCTGGTGCAGCGGCAGAACCGGGCGACGCTGAGCCGCTGGCGCACGCGCGTGGTCATGATGGCCGCATCAGTCATGGGATTGCTGGTGGTGCTGGCGGCCCTGCTCATGGTGCGGCGGCGTATCGTGCGACCGCTCAACTCTGTGACCGACGCCATGGTCGCCGTGTCCGAAGGCGCGCACGAATACCGGGTACCGCACCTCAATAGCCGCGGCGAGATTGGCGACAACGCCCGCGCCCTGGAGCATTTTCGCCAGACCGCCATGCGCGAGGAGGCGACCGGCTGGGTACGCGCTCGGCTGGGCGAACTGACCTTTCACATTCTCCATGCCGAATCGGTCGACCACCTGGCGGACACGCTGCTCAACGCCCTGTGCCCGGCCATCGGCGCCGAGTACGCCGCGTTTTACGGCAGCATACGCGACAACAGCGAATACCGTCTGGCCGGCGCCTACGGTTTTCCGCCTGACCGGGCGCGCAAGGGTTTCGCGCGAGGCGAGGGGTTGACGGGCCAGGCCGCGCAGAGTGGGGAGACACGCCTGCTCGAGTCAGTGCCGAAGGAGTACCTGAAACTCGGCTCCGGTCTGGGCGATGCCTCGCCGGCACAGTTACTGATCGCGCCGGGGCTGTACGGCAGCGAAGTGCCCGTGGTGCTTGAGCTGGCCGGATTTCAACCGTTTCGGACCCGCCATCGTTCGCTCATCGATGCGCTGATGCCGGTGGTCGCCATCGCTTATGCCAGCCTGCGGGCGCGCGCGAAAACCGAGGCGTTGCTGCATGAAACCCGGGAGCAGGCCGAGGAATTGCGCGCGAGCGAAGCGGAGATCCGGCAGAGCAACGACGAGCTCGTCCGCCGCGGCAAGGAGCTGGCCGAGCAATCGGAAGCGCTGCAGACCTCCGAAGAAGAGCTGCGGGTGCAGGCCGAAGAGCTGCAGGCCACCAACGAGGAACTCAGGCAGAACAGCGACGAGCTGGAGGCACAGCAGCGCGAGATTTCTCAGGCGCATGACGAACTGGCCCGCAAGGCGTCGCAGCTTGAGCAGACCAGTCGCTACAAGTCGGAGTTTCTGGCAAACATGTCGCACGAGCTGCGCACGCCGCTCAACAGCCTGCTGATTCTGTCACGCAGCCTGGCGGAAAATCGCCAGGGCAATCTCGACGCGGACCAGACCGAGGCCGCCGAGACCATCCACCAGTCCGGCCGTAACCTGCTTGAACTGATCAACGACATTCTGGATCTATCGAAGGTGGAGGCGGGCAAGCTCCGGGTGGAGGCCACGGCCATTACCGTGGATGGCCTGGTGCGCAGCCTGCGACGCAACTTCGATCCGCTGGCGGGTGAGAAGGGCCTGCAGTTCGTGGTGTCGGTGGGCGAAGGCCTGGCGCCTGAACTGCACACCGATGGCGCGAGGCTTGAGCAGATACTGCGTAATCTGCTGTCGAACGCGTTCAAGTTCACGGCTCAGGGTGAGGTCCGGCTGGAGATTGCCCGGCCCGGGTCCGACCTGCCTCTGCGGTCGGACACGCTCGATCCGGAGCACAGCATCGCGTTTGCCGTGCAGGATCAGGGCATCGGTATCCCGGCCGACAAGCGCGACCGTATTTTCCAGGCATTCGAACAGGTCGACGCCAGCACCAGCCGGGTGTATGGCGGCACGGGGCTGGGATTGTCCATATCCCGCCATCTGGCCACGCTGCTGGGCGGGGAGATTCATCTGTGGAGCGAAGAGGGTCGCGGCAGCCGCTTTGTGCTGGTTGTGCCGCGCCAGATGCCCGGCGCCCAGCCTGCACCGAACGCGCCGCCGACCGTCGCGCCCGAGCCGCGCGAGCCGTTGCCGCAACGCCGGACCCCGGCGCCGCGGCCCGAGGCGCCCGATATCCTGATCATCGAGGACGACACGGCCTTTGCCCGCATTCTCGAGCAGGAGGCACGGCGGCGCGGTTACGACACCCGCATTGCCAATGATGGCGAGGCCGGGCTGGCTTCGGCGACGGCGCGCCCGCCGACCGGCATCCTGCTGGATATCGGCCTGCCGGGGATGGACGGCTGGGCGGTGCTTGAACGATTGAAACAGCAACCGCAAACGCAGGATGTGCCGGTACACGTCATTTCGGCGGCCGACGACGACGGCCGGGCCGCGGCGATGGGCGCGGCCGGTTACCTGTCCAAACCGGTGGATGTGGATGCGCTGTCGGGTCTGCTGGACTCGGTCGGGCCGGGCAGCGCGATCAAGCGCGTGCTGGTGGTGGACGACGACAAGGCGGCGCGCCAGGCCATCGGCGAGCTGCTGGGCCGGCAGACGCTGAAGATCGTGTATGCCGAAGACGGGGCGAAGGCCCTGGCGACGCTGGCAAAGCAGGATTTCGACTGCGTGCTGCTGGACCTCAATCTGCCCGACATGTCCGGCTTCGATCTGCTCGACAGGCTGTCGGAAAAAACCGGGCATGCTCCGGTCATCGTGTTCTCGGCCCGTGAGCTTACCGACGAGGAAACGCGGCGGCTACGCGCCCATACCGACAGCATCATCATCAAGGGCGGACGCTCCTCCGATCGCCTGCTCGACGAGGTCAACCTGTTTCTGCACCGAATTGATGACAAGACCGGCGCCGCCCTGCCGCCCATACCCAGCGGCGGCGTGGAGCTAGCGGGTCGCCGCGTGCTGATTGTCGACGATGACATGCGCAATACCTTTGCGCTGTCGCGCATTCTGCGCGAGCGCGACATGCAGGTGCTGATGGCCCAGGATGGCCGCAAGGCGCTTGATCAGCTCGAGGCCAACCCGGATATCGACGTCGTGCTCATGGACATCATGATGCCGGTCATGGACGGCTACGAGACCATGCGGGAAATCCGTAAGCGTCCGGGCCTGTCGGGGTTGCCGATCATTGCGCTGACCGCCAAGGCCATGGACGGTGACCGGCAGAAATGTCTGGAAGCGGGCGCCAACGATTACCTGCCCAAGCCCATCGATATGGACAAGCTTCTGTCGATGATGCGCGCCTGGATATGAGCCAGGGCCCGGACAATCGACGCGACGCCGCGGCGGCCGCCGCGCATCCGGCCGACATCGAGGAAATCGAGCTGGAGTTGTTCGTACACGCCATGCGACGGCGTTTTGGCTACGACTTTTCCGGCTACGCCACGGCGTCCCTGCGCCGGCGCGTAAACGCGCTATGCCAGCACGCCGGCGTAGGCCGCGTGGTCGACCTGCTGCCGCGGCTGCTGGACGAATCCGACTTTCTCCGGCAGGCGCTGCGTTTTCTGTCGGTCCCGGTTTCCGAATTGTTCCGCGACCCCGAGGTGTTTGCCCGGCTGCGGGCCGATTTTCTGCCCGAGCTGGCGTCCTATCCGCGGATCAATATCTGGCAGGCCGGCTGCGCGCACGGGGAGGAGGTCTACACCATGGCTATCCTGCTCAAGGAACTGGGGCTGTACGACCGCTGCCGCATCTACGCGACCGACTTCAACGACCAGGCGCTGGATCGGGCGCGCGAAGGCATTTTTCCGGCCGCCCAGGTGCCGCGCTATACCGACAACTATCTGCAATCGGGTGGACAGGGCTCGCTCGCCGACTACTATCACGCGCGCTACGACTTCATCCGCATGGATCGCGCACTGCTGGATAACGTGATCTTCGCCAATCACAACCTGGTGACCGACGGCGTCTTTGCCGAGACCCATCTCGTCATGTGCCGCAACGTGCTCATCTACTTCGCCCGGCCGCTACAGCATCAGGTGCTGGCGCTATTTTCCGATAGCCTGGTGCGCCGGGGGCTCATGGTTCTGGGCACGCGAGAGACCATTGCCCGCGCGCCGGTCAGCGAACTGTTCGAGACGCTCGACGCCGGCGCACGGATTTTCCGTCGCACCGCGCGCGCCGAAGTTTGAATGTCGGCCGGTCCGGAAGACCGACAGCCCGTGCCCGAAGCGGATCGCAGGATCGCCGCGCCGTATTCGCCGCCGGCGCCGGGACGGTCCTCGCCGAATGGTCGCCTGGCCATGTTCGGCGGTTCGGCCGGCGCGCTGCCCGTGCTGGAAAGGCTGCTTGCCCGGTTATCCGGCCGGCTGGATATTCCGCTGGCGGTTGTCATGCACACCGCGCTGCGGGACCAATCGGGCTCGGCCCTGCGCTTGAGCGGCCGCTTCGGTCTGCCGGTCATGGAAGCCGAGGCCGGCATGCGGCTGGAACCCGGGCGTGTCTATCTGGCTCCGGCGCACTATCATCTGCTTATCGAGAAGGATTCCAGCATCGCCCTGTCGGTGGATGCCCGGGTAAGCTACGCGCGGCCCTCCATAGATGTGGCCTTCGATTCGGCCGCGTTCGCGCTGCGCGAAGCAGTCATCGGCCTGCTCGTGTCGGGTAGCAACGATGACGGGGCGCAGGGGCTGGCGCGCATCTATCAGTACGGCGGCGCGGCCCTGGTGCAATCACCCGAGGAAGCCGCCTCACCGAAAATGCCGGCGGCCGGCCTGAAGGCCTGTCCTGGGGCCCACTGCGCCGGCATCGATGCTCTGGCGGATCAACTGATCCGTCTGTCCCGCAACCGCAATCAGACCGGGGGGCCTGATGCCTGATCAACCCAAGATTCTCGTCGTGGACGACCTGAAAGCCAATCGCATGGCCATGCGCCACCTGCTGGCCGGGCTGGATATCCAGCTGCACGAGGCCGCCAGCGGCAACGAGGCGCTGATGGCGACGCTCGACCACGACTACGCGCTGATTCTGCTGGACGTGCAGATGGCCGGCATGGACGGTTTCGAAGTGGCCGAACTGCTTCGCGGCGAAGCCCGAACGCGAGCCGTGCCCATCATATTCGTAACGGCCGCGCTTACGGAGGAACTGGATAGCCTGAAGGGCTGCGAGGTGGGCGCGGTGGATTACATCACCAAGCCGGTCAACGAGACCATCCTGCTGGCCAAGGTCCGCAGCTTTCTGGAGCTTTACCGCACGCGCCGGGAGCTCGAATCGGCCCTGGCGAGGCTGGACGAGAAGAACGCGACGCTCCAGGCCGAAATTGCCGAGCGCACGCGGGCCGAAGAAGCGGCGCGCTTTCAGGCCACACACGACGCCCTTACAGGCCTGCCCAATCGTCTGCTGCTGTTCGACCGTCTCGAAACCGCGATCGAAAGAAGCCGCCGCAACCAGCGGAATTTTGCGCTCGGCTATCTCGATCTGGATGGCTTCAAGCAGGTCAACGACGGTCTGGGGCATGCGGCGAGAGACGCGCTGCTGGTGGAGGCGGCGCGGCGTCTGCGAAGCGGGATCCGCGCGTCGGACACCGTTGCGCGGCTTGGCGGCGATGAGTTCGCGGTAATCTTTGACAACGTGGCCGATGTGGCCGCCGCGGAGACACTGGGTGGGCAGTTGTGGGAGCGTCTCACGGGCCCGATGACCCTGCCGGATGCGCAGGCCACCGCCGAAATTGGCGCCAGCCTGGGTCTGGCGCTGTACCCGCTGCACGGGACCACGGCCGACGAGATCATGGGCCAGGCGGATGCCGCCCTGTATGCCGTCAAGCGCGCCGGCAAGGGCGGCTACAAGCTTCGGGAGTCGGGCGGCTAGAAATAGTGGATTCAGTCGTCCTCGACGTTGACCGGCGTCAGCGTTTCCTGGCCTTCGTCATCCTGCAGCAGCTGATCGATTCTCAGCTCGGCGGTTTTCAGCGCCTGTTGGCACTGTCGCGCCAGCGCCACCCCCCGCTCGAATTTCTTCAGCGAAGCGTCCAGGCCGATGTCGCCTGATTCCAGCGCCTCGACGAGCGTTTCCAGCTCGCTCATCGAGGTCTCGAACACGGCGAGTGCATCGGGCTGATCCTGCGAACTCTTCTTGGCGGGCATGAAACTCCCCTCGGAAAGCGGGCCGCGCAACCCGGGTTGAATGCGCGCCGCATGTTAACCCAGAGCATGCGGTCGGGCGGAGACTCGCGGTATCTTGCCAGCCCCGGCCGGTTGAATTAACGTGCCGCGCCAATCGAAGTCCGCGACCCATCCAAGCAATCGGGCACTCATGGCGAACAAATACGACGCGACGGATATCGAGGTTCTCAGCGGCCTGGATCCGGTGCGAAAACGCCCGGGCATGTTCACGGACACGTCGCGGCCGAACCACCTGGCGCAGGAAGTCATCGACAACAGCGTTGACGAGGCGCTCGCTGGTCACGCCCGGAAAATCGAGGTTGTCGCGCATGATGACGGCTCGCTGTCGGTCACCGATGACGGCCGCGGCATGCCGGTGGACGTCCACCCGGAACAGGGCGTGCCCGGGATCGAGTTGATCCTGTCGCGCCTGCACGCGGGCGGCAAGTTCTCCCAGAAGCAGTACCGTTTTTCCGGTGGCCTCCACGGTGTGGGGGTGTCCGTGGTGAACGCCCTGTCCACGCGGCTGGAAGCGCGGGTCTGGCGTGACGGCAGCGAACATCTCATCGTTTACGCCGGCGGCGAGCTGGATCAGCCGCTCGAGGTGGTGGGCGCCGCCGCCAAATCGCGCAGCGGCACCCAGTTGCGTTTCTGGCCGGACGCGAAATACTTCGACAGCGTCAACCTGGCCATACCGAAGCTCAAGCACCTGCTGCGCGCGAAGGCGGTCCTGTGCCCGGGTCTGGTGGTGGTCTTTACCGACGAGGGCCGCAAGGACAGCGAGACCTGGCAGTACGAGGATGGGCTGGCCGAATATCTCACCGATGCGCTGGGCGAGGCGGAATGTCTGCCCGACACTCCGTTTACCGGCAGTTTCGAGTCGGAGCGCGAAACCGCCGACTGGGCGCTGAGCTGGATGCTGGACGGCGCCGGTGGCGACGGGCTGTCGGAAAGTTACGTCAACCTCATCCCCACGGCCGCCGGCGGAACGCACGTGAGTGGCCTGCGCGCCGGACTCACCGAAGCCATCCGCGAGTTCTGCGATTTTCGCAACCTTCTGCCGCGCGGCGTGAAGCTGGCGCCGGAAGACGTCTGGGATGGCTGTCAGTATGTATTGTCGGTGAAGCTCTCCGAGCCGCAGTTCGCCGGTCAGACCAAGGAAAGGCTGGCGTCGCGATCTGTCTCCGCCTTCGTCAGCGGCGTGGTCAAGGACAGCTTCAGCCTCTGGCTCAATCGGCATGCCGAACTGGGCGAACGCATCGCGCAGTACGTTATTGCCAATGCCCAGCGTCGCAGCCGCAGCGCCAGGAAAGTCGCCCGCAAGCGCGTGACGTCGGGGCCGGCGCTGCCCGGCAAGCTGACGGACTGCGTGTCCGACGACATGGCGCGGACAGAGCTGTTCCTCGTGGAGGGCGATTCGGCGGGCGGGTCGGCAAAATCCGCGCGGGACCGGACGATTCAAGCCGTCATGCCGCTGCGGGGCAAGATTCTGAACGCCTGGGAGGCCGATTCCGGCGAGATCCTCGGCAATAACGAAATCCACGACATCACGGTGGCGCTGGGGGTCGATCCCGGCTCGCAGGACCTGTCCGGTCTGCGCTATGGCAAGGTCTGCATTCTGGCGGACGCCGATTCGGACGGTCTACACATTGCCACGTTGCTCTGCGCGCTGTTTCTGAAGCATTTCCGGCCGCTGGTGGAGCAGGGCCATGTCTTCGTGGCCATGCCGCCGCTGTATCGCATCGATGTGGGCAAGGAAGTCATGTACGCGCTCGATGATGAGGAGCGTGACGGCCATCTCGACCGCATCCGGGCGGAAAAACTGCGGGGCAAGGTCAACGTCACGCGTTTCAAGGGCCTGGGCGAGATGAGCGCCCTGCAGCTGCGGGAAACCACCATGAATCCGGACACGCGGAGGCTGGTACAGCTCGCGATCGACAGCCACGAGGTGGACGAGCTGATGGACATGCTGCTGGCCAAGAAGCGCGCGTCCGATCGCCGTGAATGGCTCGAAACCAAGGGCCACGAGGCGGATGTCGGCAACGGCTAGCCGCCGGCTCACCCAACAGGCAATAGCACGATGAGCGACGAACAGGTATTCAACACCGAGCGGCAGACGCTGTCCGCGTTCGCCGAAAAGGCCTATCTGGATTACGCCATGTACGTCATCCTGGATCGCGCGCTGCCGCATATCGGCGACGGTCTGAAACCCGTGCAGCGGCGCATCGTGTACGCGATGTCGGAGCTGGGCCTGTCGGCGGTGTCCAAACCCAAGAAGGCGGCGCGCACGGTCGGGGACGTGATTGGCAAGTTCCACCCGCACGGCGATTCGGCCTGCTATGAAGCCATGGTCATCATGGCGCAGCCGTTTTCGCTGCGGTATCCGCTGGTGGACGGCCACGGCAACTGGGGCACGGCAGACGACCCCAAATCCTTCGCGGCCATGCGCTATACCGAGTCGCGGCTGACCGCCTACGCCAACGTGCTGCTGTCCGAACTGGGGCAGGGCACCGTGAACTGGGCGCCCAACTTTGACGGCACTCTCAAGGAGCCCATGCTCCTGCCGGCGCGGCTGCCCAATCTGCTGCTCAACGGCGGCACCGGTATTGCGGTGGGCATGGCCACCGACATCCCGCCGCACAATCTGCGCGAAGTGGCCAAGGCCTGCGTAAAGCTGATCGAATCGCCGGATACCTCCGTCGCCCAGCTTTGCCGCATCGTGCCCGCACCGGATTTTCCGACGGGCGCCGAAATCATCACGCCGCGCAGCGAGATCCGGAAAATCTACGAAACCGGGGCCGGCATGCTGCGGGCCCGGGCCAGCTATTCGGTGGAAGACGGCGAAATCGTGATCACGGCGCTGCCCTACCAGACCTCGGGCGCCAAGGTCCTGGAGCAGATCGCCGGCCAGATGCAGGCCCGCAAGCTGCCGATGGTGGCCGATCTGCGCGACGAATCCGACCACGAGAACCCCACGCGGCTGATCATCGTGCCGCGCAGCAACCGGGTGGATGTCGAGCGGTTGATGGCCCATCTGTTCGCCTCGACGGGCCTGGAGAAGGGCATTCGGGTCAACCTGAACGTGATCGGCCTGGATGGTCGGCCGCAGGTCAAGAATCTGAAGCAGATTCTGAGCGAATGGATCGAATTCCGCACCGAAACGGTCAAGCGACGGCTGAATTTCCGCCTGGATCAGGTGGTCGATCGCCTGCATATTCTCGAAGGCCTGTTGATTGCCTATCTGAACATCGACGAGGTCATCCGCATCATCCGCTACGAGGATGACCCGAAGCAGGCACTGATGCGGCGCTTCGAGCTGTCCGGCACGCAGGCCGACGCCATTCTCGACCTGCGGCTGCGCCACCTGATGAAGCTCGAGGAGTTCAAGATCAAGGGCGAGCGTGACGAGCTCGAGGCCGAGCGCAAGAGCCTGGAAAGCCTGCTCAAGTCACGCCAGAAGCTCGACCAGCTGATTTCGGACGAAATCACCGCCGACGCCGAGAAATTTGGCGATGCGCGCCGCAGCCTGCTCGCGGAGCGGCAAGAGGCGCGCGCCTTCGACGAATCCGAGCTGATACCGGCCGAGCCGATCACGGTCATTCTCTCGCGGCATGGCTGGATTCGTGCCGGGAAGGGCTACGACGTGGATGCGGAGAGTTTGTCCTACAAGAGCGGCGACGAGTTTCTGGCCGCGGCGCCAGGCCGCAGCAACCAGACGCTGGCACTGCTGGACTCAACCGGCCGCGGCTACACCCTGCCGGCCAACAAGCTGCCCTCCGCGCGCGGGCAGGGCGAGCCGCTGACCGGCAAACTCAGCCCGGCCGATTCCGCGCAGTTCGTGGGCGTGCTGCTGGGTGATCCGGACGAACGGGTGCTGCTGGCCAGCGATGCCGGCTACGGGTTCGTCACGCGCCTGGGTGAACTGGTCGCGCGCAACCGCTCCGGCAAGGCGGTCCTTTCCGTGCCGAAAGGCGCCGCCGTATTGCCGCCGCAGGCGCTGGCGGAAGTCGACAACGAGCTGTGTGTCGTGACCCGTGAAGGCCGGCTGCTGTGTTTCGATCTGGAGGAACTGCCGGAAATGGCCAAGGGCAAGGGCAACAAGCTGGTGGGCGTGAAGGCGCCGGACGGCGTGGCCGCGATCTGTGCATTGCCGGCCGATGCGGTTCTGCAGCTGTTCAGCGGCAAGCGACACCTGAATCTCAAGCCTGCCGATCGTGACGTTTATCGCGGCACCCGGGCCCAGCGCGGCAAGTTCCTGCCGCGCGGGTTCCGGCAGGTGCATGCCGCGGCCCGCAGCCAGGACTGAGTCCGGCCTGCTCTCGGCCCGCCGTATCTTGAAACCAAACGGCGCCGCCGCTATCTAACAGGTATCTCGACGCAAGGAGCCTATAAGCGATGAAGCGCATCATGCTGTTCCTGGGTACCAACCTGGCCATCTTGCTGGTGCTCAGCGCCTTCATTCAGATTTTCGGGCTGGATCGCTGGCTCGCCGCGCAGGGCATGGGCAACTATGGCGGGCTGTTCGTGCTGGCCGCCGTGTTCGGCATGGGCGGTTCGTTCATTTCGCTGGCCATTTCCAAATGGATGGCGAAAAAGATGATGCGCGTGCAGGTCATCGAGCAGCCGCGCAGCGAATCCGAGCGCTGGCTGCTGGAAACCGTGTCGCGTCAGGCCAAGCAGGCGGGCATCGGCATGCCGGAGGTGGGCGTCTTCGACTCGCCGGTCATGAACGCCTTCGCCACGGGCATGAGCCGCAATAATGCTCTCGTGGCCGTCAGTACCGGACTGCTCGCCAACATGCACCGCGATGGTGTGGAGGCCGTTCTGGGGCACGAAGTCGCCCACGTGGCCAACGGCGATATGGTCACCTTGGGGCTGATTCAGGGCGTGCTGAATACCTTCGTCATCTTCTTTGCGCACGTGCTGGCCCGCATCATCATGCGCGACAGCCGGGGCGGCGGCTTTGCCTATTACGGCGTCGTGTTCGCCCTGGAAATGGTGTTCGGGCTGATCGCGAGCATCATCGTGGCGTGGTTTTCCCGCTACCGGGAGTTCCGGGCCGATGCCGGTGGCGCCGAGCTGAGCGAATCACGCAAGATGATTCTGGCGCTGGAATCGCTGCAGAAAACCTACGGTCAGAGTGAGCTGCCCAAGGAAATGGCGGCCTTCGGCATCTCCGGTGGTCTGGGGCAGGGGCTGGCCAAGCTGTTTGCCAGCCACCC
>NYTH01000018.1 GCA_002683405.1 Salinisphaeraceae bacterium
CGCCGACGAGTCATAGCCGTAGCTATGGCGAGGAGGTGCAACGCCGCATGGCGGAAAATGGGGCCGGTATAAGTGCCAGACAGTGTGGCGCACTACACTAGACCCGCCGCCCCATCTACCGGACACAGGAGACGCATCATGGCCTTGTGGACAACGGAAGAACATGGCGGCGTGGTCGTCGCCACCTACGACAATCCGCCCATGAACTACTTCTGCGCCGAAGGAGCGCAGGAGCTCGCGGCACTGGTGGAGCAATGGGCCGACCCCGCAGTGCGCGCGGTGGTGTTAACCGGCGGTCAGGCCGGCAAGTTCATTACCCACTACAGCGTCGAGGAGCTGCTGGAGATGGCGCGCGACCGCGACAGCATGCGCGCCGCGGGCACAGCGCTGACCGATGCCTACCACGCCATGCTGCAGGCGCTGAGCGATCTGCCCAAACCCGTGATTGTCGCCATGAACGGCGACGCCATGGGCGGCGGCTTCGAGATGTGCCTGGCCTGCGATATTCGCGTGGCGCAGCGGGGTGACCACCGTTTCGGACTCCCCGAGGTCAAGCTGGGCATTCTGCCGGGCGGCAGCGGCACCCAGCGCCTGTCCCGTCTGATCGGCGCCGGCCGCGCCGTCGAGTTCATCATGCGTGGCCGTATCGTCACCCCGGAGAAAGCACTTCAGATGGGGCTCGTCCACGAAGTGGCTGACAACGCCCTGGAAGCCGCGCGCGGCATTGCGGCCGAAATGGCCGCCCTGCCGCCCCGTGCGATGGCCTGCGCCAAGAAGGCCGTTTATCGGGGCAGCGACACCCACCTGGCGGCGGGCCTGTCGCAGGAAAGCTCGAATTTCCTGGAAACCATGCTCTCCGATGACGGCGTGGCGGCCATGCAGGCCTATGTGGATACGCCGCTGGAGCAAAGACGCGACTGGCTGGAGACGCCGCACGCGCCGCCCTACCGCGGCCATTGACGACCCGCCTGGCCTGCGAATTGCGGGCGGCAACGGCGCCGCAGCGCCTGCCGTAGACCGGATGCAGCGAAGCGGAATCCGGCGTGATCCCGTCGGAAAGCAGCCACGGCGCCCTATCGCCGGATTCCGGTCCTCGACGCGATCTCCATCCGGCCTGCAAACGCGCATAAAAAAGCCCCGGTGGTCTTGCCCACCGAGGCCGGTTTTCACCGTAAAACCGCCGTCCGCTAGTCGCGCTGGGCCTTCAGCTTCAGACGATTGGCGTGCAGCAGCGGTTCGGTATAGCCGCTGGGCTGGGTCGTGCCCTTGAAGATCAGGTCGTGCGCGGCCTGAAAGGCCAGGGAGTTCTGGAAGTCCGGCGCCATGGCCTGGTAGTTCGGATCCCCTTCGTTCTGGCGATCAACCACTTCGGCCATCCGCTCCAGCGTGCGCCGCACCTGGTTTTCGCTCACCACGCCGTGATGCAGCCAGTTGCAGACGTGCTGTGACGAGATGCGACAGGTGGCCCGGTCCTCCATGAGCCCGACATCGTTGATGTCCGGCACCTTGGAACAGCCCACGCCCTGATCGACCCAGCGCACCACGTAACCGAGAATGCCCTGGCAGTTGTTGTCCAACTCCTGCTGGATTTCGACTTCGTTGAGCTGACGGTCGCCCAGCAGCGGAATCGTCAGCAGGTCATCCAGGCTGGCGCGCTCGCGCTTCCTGATCTCGGCCTGCCGGGCCTTTACGTCACAGCGGTGGTAGTGAATCACGTGCAATGTGGCCGCTGTGGGTGACGGCACCCAGGCGCAGCTTGCGCCCGCCATGGGGTGGCCGATCTTCTCTTCCAGCATGTCGGCCATCAGGTCAGGCTTGCTCCACATGCCCTTGCCGATCTGCGCCACGCCAGACAGCCCGCACTCCAGGCCGATGTCCACGTTCCAGTCCTCGTAGGCCTTGATCCACGGCTGGGCCTTCATTTCGCCCTTGGGCACCATCGGGCCGGCTTCCATGGAGGTGTGGATTTCGTCCCCGGTGCGGTCCAGAAAACCGGTGTTGATGAAGATCACGCGATCTTTCGCCACCCGGATGCATTCCTTGAGGTTCAGCGTGGTGCGCCGCTCCTCGTCCATGATGCCGATCTTGAGCGTGTTCTCGTTCATGCCCAGCAGCGTCTCGACGCGCTTGAAGATGTCCAGCGCGAAGGCCACTTCCTCGGGGCCGTGCATTTTCGGCTTGACGATGTAGACGCTGCCCGCGCGGCTGTTCTGATGCGGGCCGTTGCCCTTCAGATCGTGCAGCGCAATAAGCGAGGTGCAAAAAGCGTCCAGCAGGCCCTCCGGGATCTCGTTGCCGTCGGCGTCGAGCACGGCCGGTGTGGTCATCAGATGGCCGACGTTGCGCACCAGCAGCATGCTGCGACCCGGCAGGGTGAGCGTCTCGCCATCCGCGCCGGTGTATTCACGATCGGGGTTGAGTCGACGGGTGAAGCTGCTGCCGCCCTTGGAGACCTCTTCCTCGAGGTCGCCCTTCATCAGGCCGAGCCAGTCGCGATACACGCGCGCCTTGTCCTCGGCGTCCACGGCCGCCACGGAATCCTCGCAGTCCTGAATGGTTGTCACCGCCGACTCCATCAGAACATCCTTCACGCCCGCGGCGTGGTCCTTGCCGATGGGGTGCGAGGGGTCGATCTGGATTTCGGCGTGCAGGCCGTTGTTCCGAAGCAGCACGCCTTCCAGCGTGCTGTCGCCGCGGTAACCGGCAAACTGGTTGGCATCTTTCAATGCGCTGCTGCTGCCGTCGGCCAGCTCCACATCCAGCAGGCCGCCGTCCACCCGGTATGCGGTGGCGTCCGCATGGCTGCCCTGGGCCAGCGGAAAAATCTCGTCCAGCAGCTTCGCCGCTTCGGCCACCACCAGCTTGCCGCGCTCCGGGTTGTAGCTGTTGCCCTTCTCGGTACCCGGGCCTTCCGGCAGGATGTCGGTGCCGTACAGCGCGTCATACAGGCTGCCCCAGCGAGCGTTGGCGGCGTTCAGCGCATAGCGCGCGTTGTCCACCGGGACCACCAGCTGCGGGCCGGCAAGGTCAGCGATTTCCGGGTCCACATTGCGCGTGGAGACCGTGAAATCCTCACCCTCGGGCAGCAGGTACTCGATGTCCTTGAGAAACTGCTTGTAGGCGCCGGCATCGTGCCCGTCGTGCTTGTGTTTCAGATGCCATTCATCAATCTGCGCCTGGATTCTCTCGCGCTTTTCCAGCAGCTCGCTGTTGCGGGGGGCGAAGTCGCGTACGGCTTCGGCCAGGCCGGTCCAGAAAGTGGCGGCATCCAGGCCGGTGCCGGGCAACGCCCGGTCAATCAGGTCGGCCAGGGGCTTTCCAACACTCAGGTTCGCGAGCTGGACACGTTCGGTCATTGAATTGCCTCGTTTCTGCATCATGGAACTCGCCGACCGGGGACCCGGGATCGGCGCAAAGGCCGGCAATGATAACAAGAATCGCCTTCTTTCCCTGTTTGAAACCGGTCCGTAGGCGCCCGTATCCGCCGCGCCGGGCGCTAAAAGCGGCGTCTGCCGGGCCGTTAAGCGCCATGAGACGCTGTTGGCCACTTCCCACCGGGAATGACGGCGGCTTCCGGCAGGCAAAGGCACGGTAGCGGCACGGCCGGCCTCGGCGCATGCGGCGGGACGGAACATGAACAGAGACAGTCAGCACGCGGGGCGCATTCATCCTGCAAGACAGAAAGCGGCGCGGCTGGCGGTTTGCGCGCTGCTGGCCCTGGCGTGCCTGGCGCCGCTGCGGCCCGGCGTCCCCCTGCCCAATGGCTGGCCCTGGACGCTCAGCCGCACGGAGGCGCTGATGGGCGCGCTGGATACCGCCCGCGCCGCGGCCATCCGCGCGGGGCGCTCGGTGTTCGTCGTCGCCAACAACGGCCAGTGGACGCAGGGCTGGATCGTGACCACCAACCCCGCGCTCGACAGCATGCAGTGTGGTGGTCGAAGCCGCCTGCCGAGCGTGCTGCTGATCGACTGCGGGACAGCCGCAACCGAGTGGTTCACGGCGCCCACGACGCAAATCGAATTCCGTGCCGACGGCGGCGCTACGGCTACCGAACTCAGGCTGTGCAGCGCCCGGGGCTGCCGGCCACGCATCGTCATCGGGCCGACCGGCCAGGCCCTGCTGGGTGAGGACCGGGCATCGGGAGCCCGGCTGGCGCTCAGCGGTCCCCCGGACGCCCGATAGACTGGCGTCCGCGCAGTTCCAGTCGCCGGATGAATTCCGCCATGATCGTGTCGTAGAGCGCGTCACCCAGCACCGCGTCCTCCACGCCGGCGTCGATGCTCGGGTTGTCGTTGACCTCGATCACCCGCACGGCCTTGCCGCGCTGCTTCAGATCCACCCCGTACAGGCCGTCGCCAATCAGGTTGGCGGCGCGCACGGCGGTTTTGAGCACCGCGGAAGGGACCTGCTCCAGCGGCAGCGTGCGGGAATCGCCTTCCTGGAATTTGCCGTCGTCGCCGTGCTTGACGATCTGCCAGTGCCCGCCGGCCATCAGGTACTGGCAGGCGTACAGCGGCCTGCGGTTGAGCACGCCGATGCGCCAGTCGAAATCGGTGGGCAGAAACTCCTGCGCCAGGGCCAGTTCCGAATCCTTGAGCAGCCGCGCGGCGCAGGCCTTGAGCTCGGCTTCGGACTCGGCCTTGAACACGCCCTTGGAGAAAGCGCCTTCGGGCGCCTTGAGCACCATGGGCAGTCCGAGCAGGTCGATCAGCCGCCGGGTATCGGCCTCGCCGAAAATGCAGGTTCGCGGTGTGGCCACCCCATTGGCCTGCAGCAACTCCGCCAGATAAACCTTGTTCGTGCAGCGCAGGATGGAACGGGGGTCATCCATGACGACCAGTCCCTCTTTCTCCGCCCGGCGGGAAAACCGATAGGTGTGATGATTCAGCCGCGTGGTCTCGCGAATGAACAGCGCGTCGAATTCCGCCAGCCGGCCGTAATCCCGCGCGTCCACCTGCTCCACATCCAGACCGGCCCGACGCGCCGCAGACGCAAACTTCTTCAGCGCGCGAGGGTTGGACGGCGGCTGCGGATCGGCCGGATCAGCCAGGATGGCCAGGTCATAGCGGTATCGGCGGGTGCGGCGTGGCTGGCGCCAGCCGCGGGCCAGATGCAGCGGCAGGCAGGTCGCCAGAAACTCCCGCTCGTCATTCTCCAGCGACTTCGGCCCGAGCGCCCGGATACTGTTCACGCGCAGCCGCTGGCCGCCGGCATCCTCCACCTCGATTTCCAGCGCCGGCACCGGTAGCCGCTCGAAAATGCGTCGTGCCAGCGGCGCGTAGTCCGGGTCGGCGCACTGGCCGAAAAAGGCGCGCAGCTTGACCACGGACCCGGCGACCGTCTTGCGCGGCGGCGGCGAGAACTCAGGCAAATCTATGGAATACAAAGACTTGCGAGACAAGTCCTGCAGGCTGGCCACGCCGGGCAGCATGCGATGGCCGCGGGCTTCTGCCAGCAGCGAACAGTAGTAGCCCAGGCTCTGGTAGCGGTAACTGCGGCAGAGGTTGATGACGTAGTAACCACGTTCGGCATAGCGCTGATCGGTCAGGTAGTCGTCCGCATTGACCAGCGGCACGGGCGGCTCGCCGGCCGGCCAGTCCAGGCGCGACTCCAGCACCACAATAGGTTCCGCCATGATTCAATCGTCCCTAGTTCGCGAGCGTCCGGCCCAGCCTGAACCCATCCTCGCCGCCGGGGTAGTAGCCGGGCAGGACACACAGGCGCTCGAATCCCTGACGCTCGAAGAATCGCAGCGATGCGATATTGCTCTGCCGCACCTCGGCCCGCAATAGTCGACAGCCGCGCTGCGCGGCGTCGCCCACCGCGGTCTCGAACATCTGCTCCGCCAGCCCCTGCCCGCGGAAGGCAGGATCAACCGCAATGGAGTAGATCCGCGCCACGCCGCTGTTGCGCCGAAACAGCAGCACCAGCGCGCCGGCCAGACGATCCGGCCCGGCGTCGCTCACCAGTACGAGGGCGTTGGCGCGGCACAGCAGCCAGCGCAGACTGCGCCGGGTCTGCGCGTCTTCGCTGAAGCTCGCCCGTTCGAGCGCCAGGAGCGCGGGCAGGTCATGCGCCCCGCCCCGGCGCACCGGCCCGCAGCCTGGCCTATTCATGTCGGCTGCAACGCTGGCTGCACGGAACCCGGCCGGAGTCGGCGCAGTCAGACCGGAAAGCAGGGCCATAATGGCGGCCGGACGCGCTGCGGGTTTGAATACACGCGCCGATAACCTTGATACACGGACGCTGCATCAGGACAGTATCCTCCATCTTTTGCGGAAGCACATTTTCGAACCGGCACCAGGATGGCGCCGGTCGCTCATGATGACAGCACGACTCCCACATCAGTTCTTGCCCGCCGGGCGGGCGCAGGCATTCCGCCGCCTACGCGGTGTCGGCCTCGCGCTCGCGCTGCTGTGCCAGGCGGCCGCGGCCGATCTGCGCGTGGAGGTCTCGGAATCGGTGAACGACGCCGAACCCGTCGCCGTGACCCACTGGTTCGGCGGCGATCGCAGCGTGCGCGATGATGGGGGTCGCTACATCATTACGCGACTGGACCTGCAGGAAGCCTATGTGGTGGATCGCGGCAAGCGCTCGTACAAGGTCATCCCCATGGCGCTGGAGGCCGGCAGCCCGCCACCGGCGGTCACCGTGAGCCCCACCGAGGATTACCGCCAGATCGGCGATTGGAACGCGCGGCGCTATCGGTTGGGTGGGCCGGCCACGCGGGGACTGACGATCGACGTGTGGATTGCCCGCGATATCGAAGCGGACATCAGCCAGTTCCGCCAGCTCATGGTGCAGCTGAGCCAGCGCAAAGGCTCGGAGTGGTTACGCGCCTACGAGGAGATCGACGGCTTTCCGGTGCTGCAGCAGGTGGAGCTGGAGCGCCGCGGTATTTCGCTGCATACCGAAAGCCGGGTGACCTCCATTGCCGACGTCAAACCCGAGCAGGGCCTGTATCAGCCGCCGGAAGACTTTCGCCAGCTTCGCTGAGCGCCTGCCTACCGGACGGCCGCCTGGCGCAGGCAGTCCTTGAGGCCGTCCCGGAGCGTCGAAAATTCGGGCGACCAGCCGGTATCCTGGCGGAGCCGGTCGCTGGAGACACGCCGCGAATCACGCAGGAAGGACAGCCGCATCTCGCTCCAGCGCTCTTGCGCCTCCGCCCAGCTGATTTCCGGGGGTGGTGCTTCGCCCAGCAGCGCGGCCAGCTCGCGGTACTGGGCTGCCATGGGCGTCGGTTGACCGTCACTGACGTTGTAGACCCGGTCGGCGGGCGCTCGGGCGGCCACGGCAAGCACCGCCTGCGCCAGATCGGCCACGTGAATCCGATTCGTCCACGGACTCTGCGCATCGGAGAGCACCGGCGCCCCGTCGCGCAGACGCTCGATCGGAATGCGGCCCGGCCCGTAGATACCCGGCGCCCGCAGAATGTTCCAGGGCAGCCCGCTGCCCTGTACTCGTGTCTCGGCGGCAACGCGGCGCCCGGCCCGGCCGGTCTGCGGCGCAGGCCGGCGCTCCTCGTTCACCCACTCGCCATTGCAATCGCCGTAGACCCCGGTCGTGCTGATATAGATGAACCGGTCGACGGCCGTCACCGCAGTCAAGCATCGCGCCAGCCGCGGATCGTCGTCGCCTTCACGGGGTGGCGGCGCAGCGTAAAGCACGTGGGTAAAACGGCCGGCGGGCGGCCCCTGCTCATCAAGATCGATGGCATGCGCGGGTATCGACTGTTGCCGCAGCTGGTCACGGCTCGCACTACTGCGCACCAGCGCCAGCACCTGGCCGCCGCTGTCGAGCACGTTGCGGGCAACGCGCGACCCCGTATCACCGCAGCCGACGATCAGCCAGTGAGGCTGCATTCAGGCCGGTGGCCTGGTCGGTGCGAGCGCCTGCTCCAGCCCCTGACGATAGGCGGCGGACGCATCGCTGTTCTCCTCGATGTCCTCGAACAGACGGCCCAGTTCCAGCAGCGCTTCCGGTCTGGACTGGCCTTTCAGGCTGCTCTCGAAGTAGCTCCGCGCCCGGCCCCACAGCCGATTGCGCAGGCACAGGCGGCCTGCCACGAGCATCAGTTCGGGCTCGTCGCCGTACTGCTTGAGCCAGCCTTCCACCGCGGCCAGCTGCGCCGTGCGGTCGTCGGTACTCAGATCGCCGTATAGCAGCGCCAGCGCGGGTTCCCAGCGCGAGCCCAGCGTCTTCTCGATCTTCTTGGCAGCCTTGTCGTCGGCGCCCGCGCGCTGCAGCGCCTCGGCATAGGCCTTCACCATATCCGCCTCCCGTCGCATGCGTTTGGGCACGCGGCGCCAGGTCGCTTCCAGTGATTCCTCGTCCGTCCCCGCCTCGGCGAGCGCGTGCGACCAGGCAAGCGTGGACAGCCGCACCCAGCGGCCCGTATCCAGCACCCCCGCGCGGGCGGCAGCGGGCAGGATGTCGCGCATGTGCGGCCAGTCGCGGGTGCGTTCGCACAGATCCACCAGCAGGCGGAGCACGTGGCTGTGCTCGGCGTCGATCTCACGCAATCGCAGCAGGCTGGCCAGGGCTTCGGCATCCTGACCGGCTTCCATCTGCAGCTCCGCCTGCGTGAGCAGCACGGCCATTTCCGAGGCGCCGCGCTGAGCGGCCGCCTTGTCCAGGTAGCGGTTGCGGCGATCGACGGCGCCAAGCCGCTGAGCGGCGCGCGCGGCGGCGAGATAGACGATATGCGGCGATTCATGCTCGCCCACCAGACGCAGCAGCTCCGTTTCGGCCTGCTGCCAGCGGCCCTCGTGCAGACGGTTGAGCCCCGTATCCAGCGACCGGCGCGCCCGCTTCTTGCGCCGCTTATCGCGCCAGCCGGCAAGGGTTCGTGGAAACAGCACGCCGGCCACGAGCAGCCGCCAGAAGGTCACCAACGCCCAGAACAGCGCCAGCAGGAAAAACACCGCGAAGAACAGCGATGTTTCCAGGCGCCAGCCGCGGTAGGACAACAGTAGGTAGCCGTTGTCGCCGTGGAACAGCAGCGCCAGGCTGACGCCTGCCAGCAGGAAGATGAAGAAAATCAGGCTGAGCTTGCGCATGCTTACTCCGCGCCCTCGTCCGCCGGCGCCGGTTCGGCCGAACGCGACTTCATGCCGTCATCCATCCGGCCGGCTGGCGCGCTGATCGGCGCCGAGTCCTCGCTGCTGCCGGACTCGGCATCGCTGTCCGTCTGGCTCCCGGCACCGTCTTCCGGCTCGCTCTCGTCCTCGGGCTGCCCGGAGGCTGCCGACGCCGTATCGGCGCCCGGTTTTGCCGCGGCGGCCGGGGCCGGCGCGTCGGCCTCGGGCATCGATTCGCCCCGGCCCAGCTTGCGAAGATAGTCACGCAGCCCGGTGAGGCTGCCCGAAATATCCGGCTCCTGCCACGCCAGCTCGACTCGCTGCATGCGCTCGAGCTGCTCCATCGCGTTCTTTACGGGCGCCGACTCCGCCGCGAAGAAATTGCCCAGCCATTCACGCGATTCCTCGAGGCTGTCGCGATAGGTCGCGGTATTGCGCTGCAGCAGCGCCAGCCGCGCCGTCTGCAGCTTGAGCAGCACGTTCTGCCGCAGGAAGAACTCCTGCTGCGGCGGCATGAGCGGCTCATATTGGCCTTCCGACCGGCGCACAGTGACCAGCTTGTCGAACGCCTCCATGACCGACGTCTTGAAATGCGCCCAGGAGGGCTCCGGCAGGCTGAAGCCGGAATCGTTCTCGTCCGCCTTGTCGAAACTGTCCGGCGCATCCGAGGCCAGCGGCCACTGGGGCATCTGCTGCATGAGGCTTGACAGCTTCATGGCCAGCCCCTGGATGTCCGGCTGCGGCAGCGCCTCAAGCGCGGCAATTTCCTCGGTGACCTGCGAGCGGAGATTGAACAGCCGCGGGTCGTTCAGCCGTGACAGGCGCAGGCTGGCCACCGACAGCGCCTCGATGGCGCCATCGATGTCGCGGTGCAGCTGCAGCCGCTCGTTGGCGGCCAGCAGCAGGCCCTCGATCTCCAGCAGCTTCCAGCGGGTGCGCCCGCCTTCGACCTTGTCGGCCAGATCACTGGTCTGCAGCCGGGTCTGATCCAGCGACTCGTCCAGCTCGCTCAGGTTCGATTCGAGCGAGCCGATGCTTTCGGCCAGTGCCGACTGCTCGGACTTGAGCTTGGCCACCCGCGGCAGCACCAGATCCTGCACGCTGGTTTCCAGACCACGTTCGACCGTGTCGATGCGGTCGTCGAATTCAGCGAACTCCACGTCGCCCCACTGCCAGAGGGTGAAATCGAGCACCAGGCCCAGCAGCGCCAGCAGGAAGGCGATAAACGCAAGAATCGGCGTGGACCGACTCTTGCCCTGCCGCGGCGGGTCGCCGTTACCCTTCTTGCGTCCCCCGCCTGCGGCCTTGCTGCCGGCAGCCTTGGCGCTTTCGGCGGCCGGTGTCTTGGACGGCTTGCCCGTCGCGCTTTTCGGGTCCTTGCCGTCGGTGGGCTTGGCGCTACTGGATTCGTTGGATTGCACTGATTCGCTCATGTATCTCGACTAAGGTGGCGGCGGGGCCCGGCAATCGTCCGCAGGCTGTGGTTCGGCTATCGAAAACCCTGTTCAGCCCAGCGTATCAACACCGCCAGAATGGATTCGTTATTCACTTTTTCGGGCAGCAGCGGGCGATGTTCAAAGCCGAAATCGAGCGCCATTTTTAACACACGGTTGCTCGGCACCACCAGTTGCAATTGCCGCAACTGCCCGTCCATGCCGGGGGGCGACAACTGCACCAGGCGGGATACGGACTCGCCGCTGGTCAGCACCGCGATATCGGCTTCGCCCAGCAGCGCCAGCATGCGATCGGAGGCCACCGGACAGGGCAGCCGGCGGTACACCGCCAGTCTTTCGACCTGCCCGCCGCGCGCGAGGATCGCCTCGGCCAGCGCGCCGCGCCCCCCCTCACCGGTCACGAGCGCCACATGCTGTCCGTCGAGGTCATGCATGGCCGGCAAGGCCAGCAGACCTTCGCTGCGAAAGTCCGACTCGGGCAGGATCACCTCGCGATCATCCGCAAGACAGGACTGGTCGCGCAGCGCGGCGGCGGTGGCCTGGCCGATGGCGGCCAGCCCGCCTCGAGGCCGCCAGTCCGGCGCCACGGCCCAGGCCTGTTCGACGGCATTGGCGCTGGTAAATATCAGCCAGTCCGCGTCCTCGGCCCGCGTCATGGCCGGTCGCAGCGCGGCCGGGTCCGCCGCCGACTCAATGCTGAACAGCGGCTGGCGCAGACAGTGCCCGCCTGCTGATTCGATCAGGTCACACAGCGCGCCCGCCTGCTGCGCCGGGCGGGTCACCAGAACGCGCACGCCGGACAGCGGGCTCACAGGTTGGCGAGAATGCGGTCCGCGCCGGCGGCCAGCAGGCGCTCGGCCAGCGCGACGCCCATCGATTCTCCCTCGTCCACCGGGCCGGTCATCTCGTCGGCCACCATTTCGCTGCCGTCCGGCGCACCCACACAGGCCCGCAGCCAGAGCTCACCGTCTGCGGTCAGCTCGGCATGCGCGGCAATCGGTAGATGACAGCTGCCCGCCAGACGCGCGTTGACGGCCCGCTCGGCCACCACTCGCTGTCGGCAGGGAGCGTCATCCAGCGCGGCAATCAACTCGCCGGCGCGGGTATTCGTGGCCACGATCTCGATGCCAAGCACGCCCTGGCCGATGGCCGGCAGGCAGATTTCCGGCGGGAGCGACAGGCGAATGCGGTCGCTCAGGCCCAGCCGGTCCAGGCCCGCGCAGGCCAGGATGATGGCGTCGAAATCGCCGGCATCGAGCTTGCCCAGCCGGGTCCCCACATTGCCTCGCAGGCTCGACACCTGCAGATCCGGCCGGTAGCGCTTGAGCTGGGCAGCGCGGCGCAGGCTCGACGTACCCAGATGGGCGCCCCGGGGCAGGTCGGCCGGGCTGTCCCAGTGATTGCTGACGAAGGCGTCGTAGGGAGAGGCGCCCCCCATGATCACGGGCAGCGACATGCCGGGAGGCAGCTCGGCCGGCACATCCTTCATCGAGTGCACTGCAATATCGGCCTCGCCCGCCACGAGCGCGTTTTCCAGCTCCTTGAGAAACAGTCCCTTGCCGCCAATCGCGGCCAGCGGCCGATCGGTAATCTGATCCCCTCGGGTGCTGATGGGCAGCAGGCTGACTTCCACCCCGGGATGCAGGGCCCGCAGACGCGCCTGCACATGGCGCGCCTGCCACAGGGCGAGCTCGCTCTGGCGAGTAGCGATTCGGAGCTGTTCAGCGGCCACGATCATCTCCCGACCGGACCGCGCAGCGGCGCGTCGACAGGCGCGGCGGGCCTGCCTTGAGCAATGCAGAGTTCATCCGCCCAGTGTAACCCGCCGCGCCGCCACGGCTCGAACGGATCAGGGCATGGTCAGGGCGTGCCGTCGTCGCTCAAAGCGCGTCGCACTTCCGCCAGCCGGCGCCGACTGACCGGGATGGGCTCATCCGCGTGGCGCAGCCGCACCACCGGCCCGAGCGTCTCGTCCTTGCCCAGCCCCTGGATGAATTTCTTGGCGATCAGCGCCTTGCGATGCACGCGCATGAAGCCGCTGTCCAGCTCGGTTTCCAGCGTGCGCAGCGAGTCCTCGATCAGCACCGTGCCGTGCAGGTGATGTACGGAGACGTATTTCTGGTCGGCCATGAAATACACCACGTCGTCTACCGGAATACGCACCAGGCCATCGCGGGTGTTGGCATGCACGAAACGCCGGCCCTGCTTTTCCTCCGGCTTGGGCCCCATGGCCCGCAGCTGGGCCCGGCTGGGGCGCCGGGCGCGCTGCAGCGCCGTGCTCAGCTGATCGCGGCGAATGGGCTTGAGCAGATAGCCATCGGTGTTGGCGTCGTGCGCAGACAGCGCGTGCTCACTGTGCGCCGTGGTGAAAATCACGGCCGGCGGCACGGGAAAATCCGCCAGCGCACGGGCCACCTGCAGACCGTCCATGCCGGGCATATGGATATCCAGCAGGATCGCATCGGGCTCGGTTTCGCGCACACGCAGCAGCGCCTCCTCACCCGTGGTGGCCTCGGCCGCCACCGTCCAGCCGGGAAATTCCTCGATCATCCGCCGCAGGCGCTCCCGCGCCAGCGGCTCATCGTCGACTATGACCAGTCTCATACTGCTAATTCCCCCTGGGGCAAACGCATGCGCACCCGATATCGCCCCACGTGTACGCGTGTTTTCATCGAGGCAGCTGAGCCGTAGCGAAGCTCCAGGCGCTGCCGGATATTGTCCTGGGCCACATGAAAACCGCCGGAACCGGGCACCTGCGGCGGCGCCGGATTCTCGACCTGCAGCAGCAGCCGCTTGCCGCTGCGGCGAGCAGTGACGTTCACCTCGCCGCCGTGCTGAAGATGCGAAATACCGTGGCCGATGGCGTTTTCGAGCAGCGGCTGCAGGCACAGCGGCGGGACCGGCCAGTCGAGGCTGTCGTCGTGAATATCCCAGTGGATCGAAAGCCGCTCGCCCAGCCGCAATCCCTCGATGCGGGCATAGGCTTCGGTCACCGCCAGCTCGTCGGCCAGCGGCACCAGCGGCTGCGCGGAGTCGCCCAGATTGGCCCGCAGCAGCGCGCTCAGGTCTTCCACGGCCTCCTCGGCCTGCTCGGGCCGGGTGGCAATGAGCGTGGCGATGGTGTTGAGCGTGTTGAACAGAAAATGCGGCCGGATATGCGCCTGCAGCGCCTTGTAGCGCGCATCGGCTTCCGCACTCGACTTGCGCAGCCAGTGGTCGCGCAGCCAGAAGTAGCGCAGACCCACCGCCGCCACGATGGCGCAAAGACCGAGATTTCGAAGCAGGAATTCGTGGTGCGTCATGCCCGAAGCCATGTTCTCGAGCCCCACCTGGATGCTCGCATACCAGGCGATTTCGCTGATCGAGAACGTCACGGCCAGCAGCGCGACATAGCAGGTCAGGCCCACCGCGCGGGCGTTCATGCCGTGCAGGTAGTCCCGCAGCAGGCAGAGCGCCGCGGCGCTGCAGATGCCGATCCACTGCATGTAGAGCGACAGCCAGAACAGCCGGATGAAAAAGGCCTGCGACAGACTGAAATCGGCCAGCGCAAGAACAAGCGCCGCCAGTTCCGCAATCAACAGCACGCGCAGAACGCGCTGCGAATTGCAGAAATCGGGCAGGAAGACATCCTGAACTGTCAGAGAGGCGGTGGCCATATAGCAGTTTTCGGCAAAAGCGCGAATTTCCGCACCAGCCGTGTTGCTGTGCAGGTTTTGTCAAATCCCGCTACAGACGCAAGCCCGACCGGTATACTGCGCGGCCACGCGAGCGACCGACAACCACCGGATTTGAGTCATGAGCAAGGCGAACGAGAGCAATCAGAGCTGGGGCGGCCGATTCTCGGAAGGCCCCGATCAGCTGCTGCAGTCGTTTTCCGCCTCCGTCAGCTTCGACAAGCGCCTGTTTTTCCACGACATACGCGGCTCGAAAGCGCATGCGCGCATGCTGGCGCGGGTGGGCGTTCTCACGGAAGACGAGTGCAGCCAGATCATCCGGGGGCTGGATGACATCCTGATTGAAATCGAGCGAGGTCAGTTTGCGTGGCTGGATGAGCTGGAAGACGTGCACATGAACATCGAGGCGCGCCTGACCGAGCGCATCGGCAATGTGGGCAAGAAGCTGCATACCGGGCGCTCCCGCAATGACCAGGTCGCCACCGACATCCGCCTGCTGCTGCGCGACGAGATCGACGGTCTGCAGGCCGAGCTGGAACGCTTCCGAGCGGCGCTGATCGACCTGGCCGAGCGCGAGGCCGACACCATCATGCCCGGATTCACCCACATGCAGGTGGCCCAGCCGGTGACCTTCGGCCACCACATGCTGGCCTGGCAGGAAATGCTCACGCGCGATACCGCCCGGCTGGGCGACTGCCGCAAGCGCATCAACGTGCTGCCGCTGGGATCAGCGGCGCTGGCCGGCACGACCTTTCCCATTGATCGCGAGTTCGTGGCGGCCGAACTGGGCTTTGACGGGGTCACCGAGAATTCGCTCGACGCGGTGTCCGACCGGGATTTCGCCATCGAATTCTCGGCCGCCGCCAGCCTGATCATGACGCATCTGTCGCGCATGTCCGAGGAGCTGATCCTGTGGATGAGTCCGGCCTTCGGCTTTATCGACCTGCCGGATCGCTACTGCACCGGCTCGTCCATCATGCCCCAGAAGAAAAATCCGGATGTGGCCGAACTGGTGCGCGGCAAGACCGCCCGTGTCACGGGTCACCTGATGGCCCTGCTGACCCTCATGAAAGGCCAGCCGCTGGCCTACAACCGCGACAACCAGGAAGACAAGGAGCCGCTGTTCGACACACTCGACACGCTGCGCGACTGCCTGCGCCTGTACGCCGACATGACGCCGCACATCACCGTGCACGCCCAGGCCTGCCGACGGGCCGCGGCCCAGGGCTTTGCCACCGCCACCGATCTGGCGGACTATCTGGTCCGCGCCGGCGTGGCGTTTCGCGACGCACACGAGATCGTGGGCAAGGCGGTGGGCCACGCGGTCGAAAAACAGTGCGACCTGGCGGATCTGCCGCTGGCTGAACTGCATCAGTTCTCCGACGCCATCCAGGCCGACGTGTTTGACGTCCTCACGCTCGACGGCTCGGTGGCGGCACGCAACCACGTGGGCGGCACCGCTCCCGAACAGGTCCGCGCGGCCTGCACCCGCGCCCGGAACCGGCTGGGCGAACGCTAGGCGCGCCCGATTCGCGATTGGGTCCTAGCCCGAGCGGCCGAACAGTCCGGCCTTGCAGCGCCAGATGGCGGAGATGTCCTCGTCGCCGTAGCCCTGTTCCACCAGCCAGTCATAGTCCGCCAGAGCCTTTTCGGCCAGCGGCAGATGGCCCTGGTTGTCGCGCGCCATGCGCATGCAGATATCCAGATCCTTGCGCGCCAGCGCGGTCTTGAAGCCGAAGCCGGCGAATTCCTCCCGGACCATGGTCTTGCCGCGCTGATTGACGAACCAGTTGCCCGCCGCACCGGAGCCGACCACGTCGATCACGTCGTCCAGCGGCAGCTCGAGCGCCTGGGCAAAGCGCATGGCTTCGGCCACGGCCTGGTGAATGCCCGCCGCCATCACCTGGTTAATCGCCTTGGTCGCCTGGCCCGCGCCGGCCGGCCCCATGTGCGCAATGCGTGAGCCCATGGCCTGGAAGACGGGCGCCGCCTGCGCAAAGGCCTCGGCATCGCCGCCCACCATGAAGGTCAGGCTGCCGTTGGCGGCCCCTTCCGTGCCGCCGGACACCGGCGCATCGAGAAAGGCCGCGTCGCGGGCACCCAGCCGATCGGCCGCCTGACGCGCGGTTTCCCCGGCCACGGTAGAGCTGTCGATGACGATACTGCCGGGGCGAATGCCTTCACACAGCGCCTCGACCACGTCGAGCAGGTCCTGATCGGCGGACACGCAGGTGACCACCACGTTGCAGTCCCGGGCCAGCGCCGGCAGATCGTCTGCGACCGGCGTACCGTGCGCCTGGCGGAACCGCTGGCTCACCGCCGGGCTGCGGTTCCACACCTGCTTGAGCAAGCCGGCCTGCCTGAGGTTGGCGGCCATGGGGTAACCCATGGCGCCCAGGCCGGCGAATCCACATTCCAGCGTCATGTCGAGCTCCTGTCGTTTCGGCGGCGTCGGCATTGCCCGGGCGCGCCGCGCTGCTTCAGTCGAGCAGATAGGTGTAGCCGCCCAGGCCTTCTTCCAGCAGCCGCATGTAGCGGCTGGCCTGGGCGTCGTCCAGACCGGATCGGTCGAGCTTGCGGGCGTAGGCAGCGCGCAGGCGATCGGGGTCGAAATGCACGTAGCGCAGCAGTTCGTCCGCGCTGTCGCCCCGCTCGGGCTCGGCCAGCTGCCAGCTGCCGTCTTCGCCGATTTCCACGTTGACCGCGTCGGTATCGCCGAACAGGTTGTGCATGTCGCCCAGGTTTTCCTGGTAGGCGCCCACCAGGAAGATCGCCAGGCGGTACCGGCTCTGGCCGTCCCAGTCGTGTAGCGGCAGCGTCGAGTCCAGGCCGGCATCGTCCACGTAGCGATCCATCCGGCCATCGGAATCGCAGGTCAGATCACACAACCGGGTGCGGCGGGTGGGTCGCTCGTTCAGCCGCTCGATCGGCATGACCGGAAAGACCTGATCCAGCGCCCAGACGTCGGGCACCGACTGGAACACCGAGAAATTGCAGAAATACTTGTCCGCCAGCCGCTCGTGAATCTCGCGCCCCAGGGCGTCGGCCGCGGTCAGGCGCGCCTCCAGGGCCCGCAGCGTATCGGTGGCCGACTGCTCGCGCCGCGCCCGCTCGGCCAGCCCGATCCGGCCGTCCACGAAGTCGGCCAGCGTCTGCGCCAGGCTGTCGCGGGCGGCGTCGTTCAGTTCGTCCGCCGCACCCTCCGCCACCGGCAACGCCGCCGAGGCCTGCCCGGCCTGCTCGGTATCGATGACTTCCGTCAGCAGCACGGCGTGATGCGCCGTGAGCGCCCGACCCGACTCGCTGATGATCTCCGGCTGCGGGTGGCCACTGCGCGCGGCGCTGCCGGCCAGGGCCTGCACCACGATGCGGGCATAGTCATCCACCGCGTAGTTCATCGAACAGAAACTCGTGGCGCGGCGCCCCTCGTAATCCACCGCGAGGCCACCGCCCACGTCCACGCACTCGATGGGTGCGCCCTCGTCCCGCAGCGCGGCATACAGACTGCCGACTTCGGCCATGGCGCGCTGCAGGGCAGCGCTGTCAGCCACCTGCGAGCCGATGTGCACGTGCAGCATGCGCAGGTGCTCGAGCTGGCCGCTGGCCTTGAGCTGATCGATCGCCTGGATCGCCTGTGCGGCCGTCAGACCGAACTTCGCCTTTTCGCCGCCGGTGTTCTGCCAGTGACCGGCCGCCACGCTGGCCAGGCGCACCCGCAGGCCCAGCCGCGGCGCCACGCCCTCTTCGCGCGCCACGGAATCGATATCCTGCACCTCGGAGAGTTTTTCGATGACCAGGAACACGCGGTGGCCCAGCCGGCTGCCGATCAGCCCCAGACGAATGAAGGCGCGATCCTTGTAGCCGTTGCAGACAATGGTCCGGCCTGCAGGCGCCGCGCCCAGCACCGCCATGAGTTCGGGCTTGCTGCCGGCTTCCAGGCCCAGCCGCTGGTCGCCGCCGGCCAGCAGATGCTCGACCACCGTGCGCTGCTGGTTGACCTTCACCGGATACACCAGCGTATAGGGCGCCGAATAGCCACAGGCATCGCGCGCGCGGTCGAAGGCGTCGCACAGGTAATTGGCGCGCCGCCCCAGCAGCGCCGGGAAACGCAGCAGCACAGGCAGTCGCAAGCCGATGCGTTCCACGCGGGCGGCCACATCCAGCAGGCTGATCGGAGGCGCCTGCGCGTCGGGGCGCACCGCCACCTCGCCCCGGTCGTTCACCGTGAAATAGCCCTCACCCCACTGCGCCATGCGGTAAAGGGCCTCGCTGTCGGCGGCCCGCCAGACGCCGTCGTCCATCGACACTGCCTCGCTGATACGTATCTCGTTGATGCTTATAATGCGCCGCAACATCAACACCGGCGCAGGAGCGGCATGTTACTCGAAGCGGACTGGTTTACCGAGGCCTCCGACGAGCAGGGGCTGGGTTTTTCACTGAAGGTGAAGGAAAAGCTGCACGACGAGCGCAGCGATTTTCAGCGCATCGAAATCTATGCAACGGAAACATTCGGCCACCTGATGGTGATCGACGGCTTCGTCATGCTCACCCAGCGCGACAACTTCCTGTACCACGAAATGATGACGCACCCGGCGCTGCTGTCGCACGGCCAGGTGCGGGACGTGGCCATCATTGGCGGCGGCGACTGCGGCAGCCTGCGCGAAGTCTGCCGCCATCCCGGCGTGCAGAGCGCCACGCAGATCGAGATCGACGAACGCGTCACGCGGCTGGCGGAGGACTACTTCCCCGAACTGTGCAGCGCTAACGATGACCCGAGGGCGACCCTGCTGTTCGACGACGGCATCGCCTGGATGAAAAACCGCGCCGACGCCAGTCTGGATCTGATCATCGTCGACAGCACCGACCCCATCGGGCCCGCCGAGGGTCTATTCAACAAGGCGTTCTATCAGCAGTGCTTTCGCGCGCTGCGCGCCGGCGGCCTGCTGGTGCAGCAGAGCGAATCGCCCCTGCTGCACGGCAAGCTGATCGGCGACATGCACGCGGCAATGCAGTCTGCCGGCTTTCCGGTCACGCGGCTGCTGTGCTTTCCGCAGCCGGTGTATCCCTCGGGCTGGTGGTCGGCCACCCTCGCGCAGCGCAGTGAGGGTCCGCTCGCCGTTCCGGAGGACTGTCCTCTCGACACGCTCTACTACACCCCGGCCATTCACGCCGGAGCGCTAAACGTGCCGCCCTTTCTGCAAAAAGCGCTCGATCAGGCCGGGGCGCGCTGACCTGGCCCGCCCAGCACGCGCATGATCAGCGCCAGTCCCAGGCCCCAGAAGCCGTTGAGCAGCAACGCGCCCACGACGATGGTGGCGTTCACGGCCAGGCCCTTGAGCGGGAAGACCAGTAGCAGGGCCACGGCGCTGGGGCCGATGGCGCCCAGCCCGATCGCCAGTGCCCAGTGAGCCGCACCGCGAAATCGCGACAGGACAGCCCAGAGCGCCACGGCCCAGACGCCGCCCCAGAACGCGAGCGACAGCACCACGGGCACGCCCAGTGGCGCGGTGGGGCTGAGGTTGAATGGCGGTGCCGGCGCGACGCCGGCCAGGTACAGAAGGCCGAACAGACCCTGGTGAAAGATGAGCGTCGCCAGAAATCCGGCGATGAAAGCCCTGACGTGATTCATGCATACTCCCCGGCTGCCGGCCGCGGGCATCTGCTGCCCGCGCGCCGTGAATATTATGCCCTGGGCCCGGCTGCCATGCGCGGTCCTCGGCAACCACTCTTGCACGGATCGACAGCATGCTGAACATCGGAACGCCCTTCACCGAAACCGCCACCCGCATTCTGCTGCTGGGCTCGGGCGAGCTCGGCAAGGAAGTTGCCATTGAGCTGATGCGCTACGGCTGCGAGGTCATTGCCGTGGATCGCTACGCCAACGCCCCGGCCATGCAGGTCGCCCAGCGCTGCCACGTGATCAATATGCTGGATGGCGAGGCCCTGCGGCGCGTGGTGGAAACCGAGCGGCCGGCCATGATCGTGCCCGAGGTGGAGGCGATTGCCACGCAGACGCTGGTCGCGCTGGAAAAGGAAGGCTGGAACGTGGTGCCGACTGCGCGCGCTGCGCACCTGACCATGGATCGCGAAGGCATTCGGCGACTCGCGGCCGAACAGCTCAAGCTGCCCACGTCACCCTATCGCTTTGCCGACACGCCGGACGAATTCCGCGCGGCCCTGGATTCAATAGACATGCCCTGCGTGGTCAAGCCGGTCATGTCCTCCTCCGGTAAGGGCCAAAGCCTGATCAAACGCAATGCGGACGTTGCACCGGCCTGGCGCCATGCGCGCAAGGGCGGGCGCGCCGGCCGCGGCCGGGTGATCGTGGAAGGATTCATCGACTTCGACTATGAAATCACCCTGCTGACGCTGCGCCACGCTACGGGCACCTTTTTCTGCGAGCCCATCGGCCATATCCAGGTGAACGGCGACTATCGCGAATCCTGGCAGCCGCACGCGATGACGCCGGCCGCACGCGAAAAATCGCAGATCATCGCCAAGACCATCACCGGCGCACTGGGCGGACGCGGCATTTTCGGTGTCGAGCTGTTCGTCAAGGGCGACGAGGTCTGGTTCAGCGAAGTATCGCCCCGCCCGCACGATACGGGCATGGTCACCATGATCTCGCAGAATCTTTCCCAGTTCGCGCTGCACGCCCGGGCCATACTCGGCCTGCCGGTACCCGTCATAGACCAGCTCGGCCCGAGCGCCTCGGCGGCGCTGATGGTCGAAGGCCAGTCGCGACGCGTGACCTATTCGAACATCGACCAGGCGCTCACCCACCGGGATACCGAATTTCGCCTGTTCGGCAAGCCGGAAGTGGCGGGCTCGCGGCGCATGGGCGTGGCCCTGGCCCGCGATGCCACGATCGAGGATGCCCGGGCAACCGCGCGCGACATGATTCGCGCGATCCGCGTCAAACTCTGACAACCCCCCTGTTCAGCCCGCACCACCGGGCGTATACTCGGCCCTGCAGACGTTTCAAGCCGTGTTTATCTGCGGCGCGCTTTCCCCGCCGCCCGGCGGGATCGAGTACCCCAGCCCACACTTGATGGTTTGTATACGGTGGCCCCGTGGTCACCAAACGCATTTGTTTATCCGAAGGAAATTTAAGATGTCCGAGAGAATTACCGGCACCGTCAAGTGGTTTAACGATTCCAAGGGTTACGGCTTCGTGACCCCGGCTGGCGGCGGCAAGGACGTGTTTGCCCACGCCAAGGAAATCGAAGGCGAAGGCTTTCGCTCTCTGCGTGAGGGCGACACCGTCGAGTTCGCCATCACCGAGAGCCCGAAGGGCCCGCAGGCTTCGAACATTCGCACGCTTTAAGATTGCGGCGACTGCTTCAGCTGAATGAGCCGGTTCCCGGCTCGAAAAAACCCGGCCTTCGCGCCGGGTTTTTTTTGTTGCCGCAGTTTCTCGGCGCTGCTTGGACAACCCGGCGGCCGGACTCGTCTGATCGCCAAACGACAGGACAACCGGTCGCAGGCTCAACGCCGCCCCGTCTGCCCGAACAGATGGCGTCGCTCCGCTTCGTTCGGGGGCGTGCGCCGCCGCAGCTCGCGCCCCACATCCACGCCCCGCCGCACGGCCGGGCGCTGCTTGATTTCGCTGCGCCAGCGCTGCAGATGGGGGAAGTCGTCAAGCGACGTGTCGAAAAACCGGTTCAGCAGCGCCCAGGGCCAGCAGGCCATGTCCACGATCGTGTAGGTATCGCCCAGCACATAGCGCCGCTGTTCCAGCCGCCGGTCCAGCACGCCTAGGCAGCGATGGTATTCGTTGCGGTAGCGATCACGGCCGTAGGTCTGATCGGCCGGGGCGTAGTTCACGAAGTGGCCCGCCTGGCCGCCCATCGGGCCCAGGTTGCCGACCTGCCAGAACAGCCATTCGAACATCTCGGTGCATGAGGACGGGGGCGGCAGAAAACGGCCCGACTTCTCCGCCAGATACAGCAGAATGGCGCCGGACTCGAACACGCTCACGGGTTCGCCGTCGACATCGTGGTCGACGATGGCCGGCATGCGGTTGTTGGGGCTGATGCGCAGGAACGCCGGCTTGAACTGGTCACCGCGATTGATATCGCAGGGGATCATCCGGTAATCCAGACCAGCCTCTTCCAGCATGATGGAGATCTTCCAGCCGTTGGGCGTGGGCCAGTAGTGCAGGTCAATCATGGGGCAGCCGGTCGTTCAAGCCTGTGGCGCGACAGTCTGCCGCAAATCCGGAGCAGCTGTCTCCGACGCGGCCCCGCGGACAACGCGGGCCGTCCGTCACGCGGTTCAGGCGGCGCTGTGCTCGGCCTGCAGCTCCGCAGCGAGCGTAAAGCGGAAGATGCAGCCCGGTTCCGCCGGCTCCACCCAGATACGCCCGCCGTGGTCCTCCACGATCTTGCGGCAAATCGCCAGACCCAGACCGTTGCCCGCGTAGGCTTCCCGGGAGTTGAGTCGCTGGTACAGACGAAAGACGCGCTTGGCGTATTCGGGCCTGATGCCAATGCCGTTGTCACGCACGGAAATCTGCCAGTACTTGCCCTGCCGCTCGGCCCAGACGCGAATGACGGGCGGCCGTTCGGCGCGGAATTTCACCGAGTTCGCGATCAGGTTCTGAAACAGCCGCGCCATGCCGCGGGGGCGGGCGTACAGGCGCGGCAGCGCGTCGCGCTGCACATCGGCGTCGCATTCGCCGATGGCCGTTTCCAGGTCGACCATCACCTCGTCGAAAATCTCGCCCAGATCCACCATGGACGGCTCCTCGTGGTCGCGACCCACCCGCGAGTAGTCGAGCAGACCCTCGATCTGGGCACGCATGCGGTGCGCGGCTTCCACGATGTAGTGGGTGAATTCCAGCTGCTCGGGATCAACCTGTCCGCCCAGCCGCCGCACCAGCATCTGGGTATGGCTGCTGATGGTGCGCAGCGGTTCCTGCAGACCATGCGATGCCACGTAGGCGAACTGGCTGAGCTCTTCGTTCGAGCGCGCCAGCTGCTCCGTGCGTGACAGCAGCGCTTCTTCAGCGCGCTTGCGTTCGGTGATGTCGTGCATCGCCACCACCGCGCCGAGCTTCCGGCCATCCGGCGTGACGATGGCCTGACCGCTGACCGTGGCGGTGCGCGGCTCACGCCCGGGCCCCTTGATGACGATTTCCTGATCGCTCACCACCTCGCCACGAAACGCGCGCATCAGCGGTATTTCGTCGGGATCGAGCAGACGGACGCCATCGGCGGCGTAGAGCTGATAGTGTCGCGCCCACATTTCCGGCGGCAGGGGGTTCGGGGTATCGCTATGCAGCCGCTCCGTGGCCGAGTTGAAGTAGGACAGTCGGCCCTGGGCATCGCAGGCAACGACGGCATCCTCGAGGTTGTCGAGCACCGCCGTCATGAATTCGCGCCGCATTTCCTCCTCGATTTCGGCCTGCTGGCGGTAGGCCACCATATCGTTGAAGGCGGCGGACAGGCGTCCCAGTTCGTCCCCGGCCAGAATGGGCACGCGATGATCCAGATGCCCCTCGCCCACCGCGACCGTGGCATCGGACAGATGCTCAACCGCAGCGCTAAGCATCCGGGTGATCGACCAGGAAAAATAGATGGCCGCCGCCAGCAGCAGCAGCATGCTGCCCAACAGCGTGATCAGCACCAGGATGCTGATCAGGCGCGACGCCTCGTTGATGGCGGCCGAAAACCCGATTTCCTTGGGCGTGAGCACGGCGTTGAGCGCCAGCAGCTCGTCCATGGCGGCTTCACGCTCGGCTTCCGACAGTCCCCCGGCCTGCATGCGCCGATGCAGTGAGCGACCCAGCTCGTTCATGTCCAGAATATAGGGATCGGCGTCGGTCCAGATGCCGATCGCCTCGTTGATCTTCCCGTAGCCTCCCAGATAGCGGAAGGCGAAAATCAGAAACGGCGCGTCGGCCGCCGAGTTGCCGCCGGTGACAAGCGCATCCCGGGCCACCCGATAACGAAAGTCCGGCGAGGGTTTGAGCATCTCGGTGCGCGCGATGTGATGCTGCAGCGGTCGCTCCAACGCCTCCCGGAATGCCTCGTACTGGGCCGGGTTGCCGCTGTAGACGTAACGCGACAGATTGAAGGCGGCGTCCTTCTGGCCGTTGGTCCAGAGCGACTCGGCGCGCACGTAGGCCCGCACGCCGGTCAACGCGCCGAGCGACGCCAGAAAGAGCGTCATGAGCAGACACACCACAACAACAAAGCCCACCACAATCGCCGTCAACTTGAAGCCGATTGGGCGATCATGAAAACCGGTGCTCGGAAGCATGACCGACGGGCGCGAGCGCACCCCGGCCAACGCCGACTTCTCAGACAGGTTCATGCTTGCGACACCAGGGCCTCATCATCATTCTGTATCGGCCGTCGAACGCCAGGCATGACAGACCTGTAAAAATACGCGGCGCAAGCGGTCCGTTTCCCTGGTGGCTACGTTATCCGTTCGCCGCGTCAACAACGGTCCTGTTCTGCCAGACCGCGCGGGTGCCAGCCTGGAGCAGCACGAAATACGGGCTCTTGCTGCCAAAAGAATAGTCCACGCTTGATTTCAATTAGAGCATATACTCTAATTAGAGTTATACCTCTAATGGAGACCCCGTTGACCGCCTCATCTTCCAACGCGGCAGCGTCCCGGCCCCGCAGCAATCGCGAGCGCATTATCCAGAGCACCATCGAGCTCATGAATCTGCAGGGCGGTAACGTCGGAACCAGCCTGATCGCGGAACACGGCAGTATCAGCCCGGGCAATCTCTACTACCACTTCCGCAATCGCGAGGAAATTCTGCGGGAGATCTTCCGGCGCCTGGAGACCGATCTGGGACGCGTGCTGCACATCGAGGACGGTGAATCCGTCGATGCGCGCCGCCTGGCCGGCTTCTACACGGCCGGCGCGCATGTGCTGTGGCAGTACCGATTCCTGTTCGCTTCGGCGACGGAAATCATCTTTCGAGACCCCTGGCTGGCGGACGAATACGAGGCCTTTTCCCGGCGCTCCATTGATCAGATCAGCCGCATCCTGACCGATGCCACCCGCATGCATCCCGGCCCCCTGCCCGCCAGCGCCGCCGATTGCGTGGAGCTTGCCGAGAACAAATGGGTGCTCTGGACCGGCTGGCCCCGGCATGCAGAGATGCGGCTACGCGGCCGGGCCGTGACCGAAGCCGATTTCGCCCGGGGTCTTGAGCAGATTTTCGGCCTGCTGACGCCCTATCTGGAGGCCGGCTACCGGCGTGAAACAGCGCGGGCCATCCACCACGTCGTACAGACGCTCGATATCGACTTCCCGGCCACCGCGTGACCGGTACGCCCCGAACAACACACAAGCCACGGAGGAGACCATGGCTCAAGCTCTGACCGAGCAGTCATTCACGGTGGAGGATTTTATCCGCCCGGAAGTGATTGCCAACCCCTACCCCTGGTACGCCCTGCTGCGTGATCAGCCACCCCGCTACGGCCTGAAGGATTATCCGCCGGGGACCATGCCGGAGAAAGACGAGCCCTATCCGGCCTGGGTATTTCTGAAATATGACGACGTGCGCGCGGTGATGAAGAATCACCAGGCGTTCTCGTCGCGTGACCCCATGCAGGAGGCATCCGACGCCCCCTCGCTGATGCTGGTAAACCATGACCAGCCCCGTCATCGCGTGCTGCGGAATCTGGCAAAGCAGGCCTTCACTCCGCAGCGGGTGGAAACCGACGTGGCCCCCTGGGTGGCCGAACAGGCCGACGGGATGATCAAGACCATGCGCGACGGCGAGGTCGAGTTCATGGAGGCCTACGCCAAGAACCTGCCGGCTCTGGTCATGACCAAACTCATCGGCACGCCCACCACGGATTACAAGCTGCTGCGGCGCTGGGCCAATGCCTTCATGGTCACGTCCACCTTCACGCTGGAGCAACGCGCGCAGTGCATTCAGGAACTGGGCGCCTATTACATGGACGCGGTTGCCGAGCGTTATCAGCAGATCGAGGCGGGCAAGTCCGTACCGGATGACCTGATGAGCGCCTTCATCCAGGCCGAGGAAGATGGCGAGACGCTGACGCGCGAAGAGGTCACCCTGTTCTGCATCACGCTCGTGGTGGCCGGCGCCGAAACCTCAACCTACCTGCTGGGCAATCTGGTTGCCACGCTCGCCGAGCGGCCCGACCTGTTTGACGTACTCAAACGGGACCGCAGCCAGGTGCGGCCGTTCATCGAGGAAAGCCTGCGGCGCGACGGCCCGCCGCAACGCCTGTTCAGGCTGGCGACACAGACCGTTTTCGAACGCTTCGGCGCGGGCGATATCCCCGGCATTCTGGAAATGCTGGACGACGACATCCGAATCGAATTCTACGGCCCCTCCATCATCCCTTACGCGGGCGAGTACGACGGCAAGGAGGCGGCCGGACAATTCTTCAGCACCGTGCTCAGCTCGGTGGACATCCACCAGTTCGAACCCGAGCAGTTTCTGGCCGACGGCAACATGGTCACCGTCACCGGCCATCTGAATCTGACGGCAAAAAGTACGGGCGGCACGATCGATTCGGACTTCGCTCACGTCATTACCGTACGAGACGGCAAATGGCTGCGCTTTCGCGACTTCATGAACACGGCGGTGGCAGTGAGAGCCTTCAGCAAGGACTGACGCAGAGTCGACCATAAAAAAGCCGGCCGCTGAACGTTGCTTGGCTAAGCGCGTTCAGCGGCCGGCGTTTTTTCGAGCTTGCCGGCGTTAAGTCCCGAGGGGACGGGCAAAAAGAAAGCGGGCCATTGGCCCGCCACTTCGTTTGTTTTTGAGTCGTCTGAGAACAACGCTTCTTGGTTATTATCTCCGTCCACGCGCTTGCTCGCGTATATCCGAAAGCGACGCTTCCTCCCCGACCCGACAGCGATGCGAAATCGTTCTCCATCGCGCTTCGAGGCCATGGAGTCTGACCTGTTTAGGGCCTAGGGTCAATCCCTAAGTAATTACCGGGGTCGAAAGTTGCAAGGTGCAGCATTTATTGACCCGTGCATTAAATAGACAAATTTTTCGGATCAATAATGCAGGCCCGAGCAACGCGAGCCCGCGTAGCGGATGGCCTGCCCGCGACCGTAAGGGCGCGAG
>NYTH01000019.1 GCA_002683405.1 Salinisphaeraceae bacterium
GCCCTCACTAAATTCTAACGCGATCCGGCCCGCCTTCCGTGGCGGGCGCTCAGCGGGGCCGAGCTGTGCTCGTCCTTCATCCGCTTCGCCCAACTGAGCTACACCGGCATGTGGGGTGCCTGACCATTACAGACGTCGTTCGGGCTATCCAGCTTTTCAACGCGGCTTTCCTGCCGCTGCAGCCACTCGGGGCTTCCTTGCCCCTCGGCCCTCACTAAATTCTAACGCGATCCGGGCATCGGCCAAGGCGGGTACCCGTACTCATTGTCCCAGCGGTCCTGTCCACGAGCAACCGGGCCTACCCGTCGGTACCGACGCGTGATTGAACGAGCCGCGCCAGGCCCTTGAGCACCAGGTCTGTATCCAGTCGCCACTCGGGATCGAGCGCGGGCGCCAGCCGTTGCGCCTCACCGCCGGTCAGAATGCATCGCGCCGGCTGCAGCCGTGCCCGGGCTTGTGTCACCACGGCGACGGCCATGGCCAGCGTACCCGCGGCGATGGCGCTGGCCGTATTGTCGGCCAGTTCAAAATCGGCCGAATCCGTGGCATCCGGCATCAGCTGCGTATCGGCGCGCAGCGATCGGCGCATCGTGTCCACCCCCGGCGCGATCATGCCGCCCAGATGCCGTCCCTCGGCCGTGACGAAATCCAGCGTCAGCGCCGTGCCGGCGTCAACGACAAGCACCGACCCATCGCCCTGGTGAAAGCCTTCGATACAGGCAAGCCATCGGTCCACGCCGAGCGTGGTCGGCCGGGCGTAGGCATTCCGAACCCCGCAGGCGCAGGCCTCGCTGGAAACGATGCGAGGTGGCTGGCCCCACAATGAATGACAGGCGTCCTCAATCTGCGCGTTCACGGCCGCACCGGCCACGCTGGCCAGCCAGACGGCCTTCGGCGCCGGCTCGGCGCCTAGCAATGCACGAATCTCATCGGGCCACTGCGCATAGGGCACGCTGCGGCCCGCCACAAACCCGGTCCCACCGAGCGATGCCCACTTGATGCGCGTGTTGCCCGCGTCGATCAGAAGCTGCATGACTCAGTCGCGACGCAGGCTGATTTCGCCAGCGTAGAATCGGCGCGTCTCGCCGCCCGAGGGCGTGAACAGCAGCGCACCGTCCTCGGCCACGCCGTCCACCCGGCCCGGCACGACCTCCTGCCCCACAAGCACCTGCGCCGCCTCGCCGGCAAAGGCGTCCAGCCGCTGCCAGTCCGCATGAAACGGGGCCAGCCCCTGGCGCCCGAACTGCGCCAGCACCTGTGCTAGCGCATCGATCAGGCCCGCGGCCAGCGTATTTCGCGACGGTGAATCCAGCAGGCTGTCCATCGCCACCCAGGGTTGATCGATCGTCGCAGACGCCTCGGCCGGCATGTGGACGTTCAGACCCACGCCCACGACCACTCGGCTTGCACCGTCGGCTTCGCTGCGATGCTCGATAAGAATTCCGGCCAGCTTTCGGCCGGCGTGAACGATGTCGTTGGGCCATTTCAGGCCGACGCCCCGACAGCCCAGCGTTTCCAGCAGGCGGACGAGACCGACGCCGACGGCCAGGCTCAGCGCGCCCAGATTGGCGGGCATCTCCGGGTAGCGCCACCGCAGCGACAGGCACAGATTGCTCGCGTAGGGCGACAACCACTGGCGACCGCGCCGGCCGCGACCGCCTGTCTGGTACTCCGCGAGCAGGACTTCGTGGCGCTGATCGCTCGCTTCCAGAAGACGGGCATTGGTTGAATCGAGGGTATCGACCACGGTAACCGTCAGATCGCTGCCGGCGTGCTGACTGACCGCGCGAATCACCTCGGCATCCAGCAGATCGAGCGGCCGGACCAGCCGGTAGCCGCGCCCGCGAAGCGACTGGATCTGAACCCCGCAGTCCCGCGCCCGGCGAATATGTTTCCAGACCGCAGCGCGACTGATGCCGGCGTTTGCGGCCAGACTCTCGCCGCTATGCCACTGACCATCGGCCAGCGTCTGTAGCAGCGCTCTCACGACGAGCGCCGGCCCCGACGCAGCAGCATGACGCGCTCGAAACGGTTCTCGCGTCCGGCCCGCATGCGCGCGATATTCTCGCGATGGGTGTAGACCACCAGCAGGCACATCAGGCCCGCAAAGACCAGCATGGCCGCGGTGGACGGCATGATGAGGGTGTACAGCAACACGGTCAGCATGCCGAGGATGGTGGCCAGCCCCACAAAGCCGGTGAGGACCAGCGTGGCCACCCAGACCAGCACGGCCACCGCCAGCGCGGCGGGCAGCAGTACCGCAATGACGCCGATCAGCGTGGCGGCGCCCTTGCCACCCCGGAATCCGAACCACACCGGCCAGACGTGCCCCACCACGGCCAGGCCACCGCAGGCGAACGCCAGCCAGGCCGGCCCGGCCGGCGCGAGAGCGGGCAGCAGCGCGGCCGCCAGCACGCCCTTGAGCACATCAAAGAGCAGCACGCTCGCGCCATAGACCTTGCCGCCGGTGCGCAGCGCATTGGTGGCGCCGGCATTGCCGCTACCCGACAGCCGCGGGTCGCCGCGACCAAACAGCGGCGCAAGAATAAGGCTGCCCGACAGCGCGCCCAGCAGATAGGCGCCGATCATGACCAGCAGCGCCATCATGACGATGTCTCGCCCAGCCAGGCCTCGCGGCGGGCGACGGCGGCCTCGCCGGCCTCGTCGTCCAGCCGGAACTGCCACTGGCTGTCGGGCGGCTCGCCGAGGCGGCAGGTCAATCGCATCAGGGCATCATCCCGGAACAGGTGTATGTCGAAATCACCGGCGGCGGCGGTCTGCTTGAGTTTCGAAGGCAGGGTTTGCGCGCTGACGCGCCAGCCATCGATCGCCAGGACCACGTCGTCCGCGGCCAGGCCGGCCTGTTCGGCCGGGCTGTCGCTGAATACAGTCGTCACGCGTGCTTCGCTGACGCCCGGCGCGAGGCGAAGACCGGCCCAGTGCAACAGTCCGGCGGCACTGTCATCCGCGCAGCGCCGGGCCGTGACGCCGAAGTGTGCCAGCCACTGCGCCAGTTCGTCGTCCAGCGGCCGCGTGCCGCGGACATACTGGTCAAAAAACGCCTGCATGCTGCGCCGGCTGTCCTCGCCGAGGCCGTCCAGAACCAGCGATTCGAGCCCGTTGTCCGGCACCGGCGTCTGGTCGCGTCCATAGCGGTCCCACAACGCCCGCAGGACAGCATCGAGGCTGGCAAGACCCTCGTCCAGCGCGCGCAGGCGCAAATCCAGACAGAGCGCCACGAAACTGCCCTTGTTGTAGTAGCTGACGACCGTGTTCGGCGTGTTCTCGTCCTGTTTGTAGAACTTGGTCCAGGCGTCAAAGCTGGAATCGGCCAGGGACTGGCGCCGGCGGCCGGGATTACGCAGCAGCCGCGTGGCGGCCTGAGCCAGCCGGTCGAGGTAGCGCGGCGCGTCAATGACGCCGGATCGCAGCAGCCCTAGCTCATCGTAGTAGGACGTCACGCCCTCGTACGCCCACAGGTCTTCGAAATGCGCTTCCTGATCCAGACGACTGCGCGCGACGGCTTCGGGGCGGATTCGCTTGACGTTCCACAGGTGGAAGTATTCGTGACTGCACAGGCCGAGAAAGTCGGTGTAGCCGTCTTCCGGCTCGGCGCCGACGGCCGGCAGACTGTCGCGTGCAACCTGCAGCACACTGCAGTCGCGATGCTCCAGGCCGCCGTAGCCGCGGCTGACGATAAAGGTGATGAACGCGTAATGCCGCGTTGGCAGCGTGCCCAGAGTGCGCGCCTGCGCGCTGCAGACGCGGGCCAGATCGCGGGCCAGACGGTCGGTATCGGCCCGGTGCTCGCCTACGAGAAGCATCTCGTGGGGGATACCCTCCACCTCGTAGGGCACGCGGGTGAAGTCGGCCATGAGAATGGGGCTGTCGAGCAGCGTTTCGTAGTCCGGCGCCTGATAGCGTCCCCAGCCCGCCGCATCGACCTGCCTCGCGTCCAGCGGCGTGTAGACGCGCCAGTCGGCCGCAAAGTCGCCCTCGGGTGCCAGGAGGCTGGCCGCCAGGGGCTGCCTGTCCGCCCCCTCGACCCGCACGAACACGGAGGTGCCGTTGGCAAACGCGCGGCTCTCATCGTAATAGGCCGCGCGCACCGAGGCATCCCGGGCGTAGACTTCGTAGCGGACCTCAAGCGGGCCCGCGCAGGGCGCGAACTGCCAGGTCTGCTTGTCCACGCGTTCAACGGCAACATCGGCGCCAGAGTCGTCGCGGCCGCCCTGCATGATCAGCTGCCGGGCGAAGTCGCGGATCAGATAGCTTCCCGGTATCCAGGCTGGCAGGCTGACGCGCTGTCCGTGCTTCGCCGGCGCCTCGATCCGGCAGGTCACGTGAAATACGTGCTTGCGTGCGTCACCGGGACGCAGCGTGTAGGTCACATCGGTCATGAATCCCTGGCCGGCGCGATTTCGGGCGGCACATGATAGCTGAACACGGCCCGCATTCGGGGACCGGTTCATGCTGAAAAATCCGACAATCGGCAGTTCAGTCTGCGCGGCAGCGGTCGATGAACTGGATTAACAGGATTCGTTACGGGAAATTGCGCATGAAATCCGGCGCCGTGGTCCGGCACCGCTTTCACGGCGAAACGCCCCGATACAGGAACATGGAGTTCAGGATGCCGCAGTGGCACCGTCATCAGCCGGGCTTCGCGCGAGCCCTTCCCCAGCGCCAGCGGGGCGCCGCGCTCATCATGGCCGCGGGCGTCATCGTCGCCATGGTCACCATGATGGCGCTGGCCATTGATCTGGGTCAGGTCTACGCCACGAAGGAAAACCTCGACACCGCCGCCAATATTGCCGCGCTGGAAGCTTCGCGGGCGATTGCCGGCTGCAACGCCGGCGGCGTCCCTGCCAATCCGGAAGCCGCCGCCCTGGCCGCGGCCCAGGCCTCCGTTGCCCGGGCGTACGCCAACCGGTCCGAAGGCGCGCCCTCGGTTACAACGGTGGTCGGCGCCATGCAGCGCAGCGGCGGCACGCGTGAATTCGCGCCCAACGCTGCCGTGCCCGCGCCGGTGGGCGATGAACAGCCCGTTACCAACAGCGCGGTGAACGTGGTTCTGTCGGACGGCAATTACCGCAGCATTACCGGCGCGTTCTTCAAACCCGTGCTGACCTCCTCGGCGTCGGCCTCGGCCATGCCGACGGCCACGTTCAGCGTGGGCAGCTCCCTGCTGCGGCTGAACCCCGACTTCCTTGGGCCGCTGGGCATTGATGTGGGCCTGTTCGACCAGGGCAGCCTGCTCGACTCCAATCTGAGCCTGGGCGATATCGCGGTCGAGCTGGGCGCGGGCACCGTGGACGATCTGCTGGACCTGGACGTGCAGACCGGCAACCTGCTGGAAGCGATCAATGAAGTGAGCGGCCAGAGCCTGGGCAACCTGTCGGCGGCGCTGTCGACCAGCCTGGCGGAAACACAGGTGTCGCTGGGCTCGGTCATTGCCAACGTCGGCAGCCTGGGGCAGACGGTGCAGGTCAACGCTGAGGCGCTGGCCAACTCGGTACTTCAGCTGGCGCTGGCCGAACGGGCCAACGGCATTCCCATCCCGATAAATGTTGATGTTCCAGGCGTCGCTTCTGTTCTAGCTAACGTGCGAATCTTGCAGCCGCCGCAAATCGCGACTCTGGTTCGACCTGGCTTGCCTAATTCGACGGCTGCTAATAGTCAAATTCTTGTTGAAATAATTGTCAACATTGACCTTGGCGGAGAACTACTTGGTGGGCTGGTTGACGATATCGCAAGTGTTAGGGCCGAAATACCGATGTACGTTATCGCGGGGCAGGCGCAAGCCTCGCTAACAAACATATTTTGCGCAAACTCGTCGACGCTAGCGCACACGATAGAGATCAGCGCATTCACTCTTACCAGCGGTGTAGGTATTGGGGGATTCGACGATATTTCATCGATCAGCCCGATAGACCCCGACAATCCGCAACCTCCGAGACCTGACAGACCCGCCACCGTTGAAGTCGAAGCACTTTTAGGCCTAGCCGGTGCTACAGCGAATATTGGACCTGTCGTCACGGAAATTGGCGGTAGGTCGGTTCCGAGGCTCGAGCCGCTGTTCTCAGACCCGCCGATCGATAACAATATCAGAGAGATTACTGGCGGAGCCGATATTGACTTCACCAATGATCTGATTAACTCGCTTCCGAGGGGGCAGGATGTGACGTTGGAGGTGCAGCTACTCGGGGGATTACCCGGCGGATTAGTAAGGGTTGACGTCGGCGCCGACGTTGTTGCGCTGCTTGATCCGATCCTAACATCCTTGTTGAACAATGAGGTTGATGAACTGCTCAGCGGCCTGGGTGTAAAGCTCGGTTCGGCGGAGGTCGCTCTACTCGATACCCGCGTTGACCAACCCATCCTGTTCGAATCGAGCTAGGTCGGCCCTACCAATCAGCGACTTCCAGCTCCAGCCCCTGCACCTGATGGGTCAGGCGCTTGCTGGGGCAGACAGCTACGCCCACTTCGGCCCATTTGAGCAGCGGCAGGTCGGCGTGCGAATCCGAATAGGCGGTTACGTGGCGGCCGTCATCGCGGTCCGGCAAGAGGCTGCGGACCCGCCGCAGTTTTTCCTCGTCGCGGCAGTTTTCGCCGTCCATCCCGGCCAGCCGGTCCCGGCTGTCCCAGGTCACGCGCGAGGCCAGCACCTCGTCGATACCCAGCAGGCGCGCCAGCGGCTCGACGTAGATACCGAAGCTGGCCGAGGCGAGTATCACTCGATCACCATCTTCCTGATGGGCCCGCAGGCGTTCCAGACCGCGATCACGCATGGCGTTTTCGTAGATGCCGCGGGCGAAGTGTTCGCCCCAGTCGGTCAGCTGCGTGCGCGACACGCCCCCCACGAACGCCCGCAAAAAGCAGTTCTTGACCCAGGTACGCTCTCCCCAGCGCCAGAACGCCGCCAGCGAGAACGGCAGACGGCCCACATGCGCCCACCGCGCGGGGTTGCGGCGAACATAGCCCACCAGAAACGGCAGATAGGTATCGTAGCGCGTGAGCGTGACATCCAGATCAAACACCGCGACCCGGTCGACCACGGTTTTTGTGTCCCCTGCCGACATCAGGCTAACGCTGCTGCGGCGGTATCCGGGTAGACAGCGGGCGGTTCGAGGGCTCGGTATCCAGCGTGTAGCGAACGGCCAGTCCGGCGCGGATATAGTCGTAGCTCTCGTCATCCTGCGAGGAGTCGCGCTCCTCACCGGCCAGCGAGGCGATGAAGGCCAGCTGCCGGATGGGCTCGTAGATGATCTGCGATTCGAGCGAAAACCGGTCGTCCTCGCGGTTTTCGGCCATGGCGCCGGTGGGCGCCTCGTATTCGTCCGTGCTCAGCCCCAGGATGGCGACAAACGCGAGCTTGGGTGAATAATCCCAGGCTGCCTCGCCGCGCAGGCCGGTGGATTCCACATAGACCGCATCCACGTCGTCCACGGCATAGATGAGCCGGTAGACGCTGGCGGCCAGACGGGTCTTGCCGGAGACGTTGCGATCGTAGCGCAGGCGGCCTGTCACGCCGTCGAAATCGCGCTCATCGTTGTTCGCGGCCACCGCATAACCCTCGGCGTCACGCGAGCTGTAGCCCAGACGGCCACTCAGGCGGGACTTGCCGCTGAACGCCCAGTCAGCGGAGACATAGCCAAAAATCTGGTCGTACTCGGGCGGGACAATGGCGCCGGGCAGGCGGTCGGGATATTCGCCATCGATGTACTCGGCGCCGATACCCAACTGCGAGCCGGGCTTGCCCAGAAACTGCACTTCCAGCGCGTACAGCGACTCTTCGCGATTGAAGACTTCCTGAGCCGGCAGCGAATGCTCGAAATCAAGGTAGCCCACCTCGCTGCGCAGCCGCAGGCCGGGCGAGATGGACAGAAAGGTTTCCAGGCGCGGATTGGTGGTTTCGCGGAAATCCTTCTGCTGAACGTCGAGGTCCTCGAAGTTGTTGAGCTCCTTCACCTTCAGAAAGTCCAGCGTGCCGCTGATCAGCGAGCCGAACTCGTAGAGCCAGGCGCCGTAGCCCCGGTAGTCGGTGTGGTCAAGATATTCGAATTTCGAGTAGCGGTTCTCCCGCACGAAGCCCTCGAATTCGAATTCCTGGCGCGAATACGACCAGGTGGCGTCGGCGCCCAGCGCGCCGCGCGTGATGTTGGAGCTTTCTTCGGCGCGGGTTTCGCCGTCGGCGTCCTCGTTCACACGGAACAGGTTGGTGTCGTGCGTGAACCCCAGCTGCACATAGGGCGCGAAGTTCAGCGGGCCGGCCCAGGCGTTTCCCGCCAGCAGCGCGGCCGCCAGGCCTGCTCCGATCCCCCGAAGCGACGTTTCAATAGGCTTTTTCATCTCGGAATACCATGGCGATGGTTCGCAGAATGATGCGCACATCCAGTTCCGGCGACCATCTTTGTATGTAATCGATATCCAGCTGCACACGGCGTTCCATGTCAGCCACGTCCCGGGTTTCCCCCCGCTCCCCGTTCACCTGCGCCCAGCCGGTAATCCCCGGCCGAACCTTGTGCCGGACCATGTAGCCCGATATGAGCTTCCGGTACAACTCATTATGCGCCACGGCGTGAGGCCGCGGGCCCACCACACTCATCTGGCCGCGCAGAACATTCCAGAACTGCGGCAACTCGTCTATCGAGGTTCTCCGCAGAAAACGCCCGACGCGGGTCACGCGCGGGTCGCTTTTCTGCGCCTGCTTCACGGTGGCGCCATCCTCGGAGACCTTCATCGACCGGAACTTGTGGACGCGGATTTCCCGCCCGTCCAGGCCGTATCGACTCTGGGTGAAGAAGATGGGCCGGCCCATCGACACCAGCACGCAGAGGCTGACGATCAGGAAAATCGGTGATAGCGCCAGCAGCGCGAGGCTGGCAAAGCCGATGTCGATCAGCCGCTTGAGCAGACCATCCGCGCCAAAAAACGGCGTTTCGGTGAGCGTGAGAACCGGCATGCCGGCAATATCCGAAAAGCGCATGTGCGCCAGGTCGAACATGCGGAAATCCGGCACGTAGTAGATGGACGCCGTGGTGTCGCCGAGCTGCTCGACCACCTGGAATGCGCGATCCGAGCCATGCGCCGGCAGCACAATGAACACCACCTCCACGTTGTGTTTGTTCACGTAGCCGGGCAGTTCAGCCACGCCGCCCAGAACCGAAGCATCTTCGGCCGCCACGCCCGTGCGATCCGGCCCGCGGTCCTCGAAAAAGCCCAGCACGTTGTAGCGGGGCGTATCCAGACGCTGCAGCAGCTCGCCCAGCCGCGCCGCCGACGGACTCACGAACACGATGACCGCGCTGCGTACCTTGATGGCCTTCGGAAAAAAGCGCACCACGGTGAATCGCACCAGCGCGTGCGTCAGTATGAAAAGAAACGGCGTGCTGGCCAGCCAGGTCACGATGGCAAGCCGGCTGTAGTCGTCGCCCTGCTTGGTCAAGAAGGCCAGAACAATGAGCAGGGCGGAAATGACCAGCCAGTTCCACAGCGCGCGCGTGCCGATCGACCCCACGCGGCCGATCGCCCAGGGGCGAGTCAGATCGAGACCGCGATAGGCGCTGAAGACCAGGACGAAGCTCAGTACCGCGAGGACCTGATACCGCGCGGCGGCGGCCGTGTGAATGTCGAGCAACCAGAGCACATAGCCCAGATTGGCTACCGCGATCACCGCGTAAACAATGCCCTGGATGAAAGTCCCAAAGCCGCTAATGCTGGAGCTGTTCACAGACATCCCTGAACGTCGATTGAAAAACGGCCCCCCCGCCTGCCGTATGGACGCATCCCGACATGCAGCGCCTGCCCTCATGCCGGCGTCGCCTGATGATCGGGTGCTCGTCGCCGCGGTAGTTTAAACGAATCTTCGTGGAACGACCTGATGCAGCCTTTCCCCGAAACGTCCCGATGCGACCGCCCATCGGGTCCCAAGCCGCTTAGAGGGCGACATCCGGCCGTCCGGACACACCGTTCGCCCAGTCATTCATGCGCGAAAACGGCGTCGGTCGTACAGTTCATGCGCGGCTCTGTCACAATGCGCGACTTCGACGGGGGACGCCGAACACTGACAACCGAGCGCAGGCATCGCGATGCCTGTCCGGCTCGGCTTATTGCTCCGAGTTCTGGCTTCGACAGTGCGAAGCCACGAGATCAGACCCGCGCGCCATGGCTGTAAATGCGTTACTGGAAAAACTCTTGAACCGGGACGGCCTGGCGCGCCTGTTCGGCAGCGCCATTGTGGGTCAGGCGCTGCTGTCGGCCGGCAATTTTGCCGTGGGTCTGCTGCTGATCCGCTACTCCGACGATCTCAACTACGGCCGCTACGTGCTCGTGCAGTCCGCCATCCTGCTGCTGGTGACCGTCCAGCGGGCCTACGTGGTCGAGCCGATGACGGTGATTGCCTCGCAGGACAGTGGCGACGACAAGCGCAACATGGTGGGCAGCATCCGTACCGGCCTGCAGCGCTTTCTACGCTGGGCGCTACTGCTGGCCGCCCTGCCAATCCTGCCCGCCTGGTACGCCGGCGGGCTGCCCGGCGAAATGGCGGCGCTGATCGCCGCAGCGGCCCTGGCCGGCTGGGCCATGCTGGAGCGCGAGTATCTGCGCTCCGTGCTCATGCTGTATTACCGCCCGGAAACCGTGTTGAAGGCCGACCTGGTATTCGTGTCGGTCCTCATCCTGTCGGTGGTCCTCGCCGTCTTCGTGGGAGGCTGGGTGGCGGTGCTGGCGGCGCTGGGTACCGCCATCGCGGCATTCGCCGGCCGCGCACCGGCCAACGCGGCCCTGCGCCGCTCCCCGGGCTGGGTGTCGGGCGACGCTTCGGCCTACTGGTCCCGCATGTCGGCGCTCGCGGTCTGGGCCACCATTGGGGCGTCGATTCACTGGCTGCTGGGCCAGGGCTACAACTATGTGCTGGCCATCAAGCTGGACTCCTCCGCCGTGGCCCAGGTGAACGCCATTCGGCTGCTGTTGATGCCGGTCTTCCTGATGACGATCGGTATCAAGGCGTTGCTGCTGCCCATGGCCATGCGCTGGGACAACGAGGGCGGCTTTGTCTATCTGCTCAAGCGGCTGAACCAGTTCGTGGTCGTGATCGCCCTGCTCGGCTGCCTGTATTTCGTGGCGCTGTATTTTTCGGCGGACTGGATCCTGGCCAACGTCTTCAACAAGACCTACGACGACTACCGGCTGATGATCGTCATGTGGTCGCTTCTGGCGCTGATCGGCCTGGTTCGCGAGGGGTTTCTGGCCGCGCTGATGGTCCGCAAGCGCTTCCGCGCCACCGCCTGGATGATTGGCCTGTCGGCCTTCGTGACCCTCACATCCATGTGGTTCGCACTGGACTTCATGGGCGCGCCTGGCGCGCTGGTCAGTCTGGCCGCAGGCGAGTTCCTGTTCCTGGCCTGCGTGATCTATCTGGCGTGGCGCGAGATGCTTCGCCCGGCAGAGGCGGAGGCCGTCAATGTGTCCGGCCCCGTCGACTGACGCCGCGACTGGCGGCGCTTGAGCCAGGCCGAGTATCGCTGGCGATAATCCAGCCGCTGCATGACCGGCGACAGCGCGCGATCGACCGTGAACGAGGAAAACAGCAGCAGCAGAAATGCCGGATGGCTGGCGCGGAACAGCGAGCTTTCCGTCCAGTTGTGTATGAACACGAACATGAAGATCGCCAGGTGCAGACTCGCCTGCCGGGCATCGAGCCGGTAGAACTGGAGCATGCGCCAGAGATAGACGAGCAGAAACAGGACCAGCAGCGTCAGACCCACCGCGCCGGTTTCGTTGAGAATGTCCAGATAGCCGTTGTGAGACTGGTTGGGCCGCCAGTAATAGGCTTCGCCCAGCTCGCCCGAAGGCCCGGTGGCGCCAAGCCAGAAGGATTCGAAGCCACGGCCCAGCCACGGATTCTGGATGTAGTAGCTCCAGATGTCCGCCCAGATCACGTCGCGACCGGTCAGAGAGGGGTCCTTGCCGAAGGCCTGCGCGATCGGGCCCACGACGGTCTGCATGGTGGGCAATTTGCCGGTGGTCACGAAAAAGACGAACACCAGCCCCCCCACCAGCGCGATCCCCGTCATGATGGTGACCAGCATCCAGTTCGCCACGGCCAGCACCGGCTTGACGGCCCACCAGATGACCACCAGACAGATCAGCGCGGCCAGCAGCGAGGTCGAGCTGCGCGCCATGACGATCAACAGCAGCGCGAGGCCGGCAAACGCCAGACAGACCCATTTCCGGTAGTGCCCGGCAAAGTAGGCATGCGACCAGAATATGAAACCGATGGCCGCCAGCATGCCGGCCTGGTTCTTGTGCGACGTAATACCCCGCCAGCTTCCCGCATGCGGCGCGTAAGTCGTCAGCCCTACCGAGGGAATGAACAAGACCGCGAACAGGGCGGCCAGCATGAGCCCGGCAAAAATCCAGCAGCTGACCCGGGCGAAGCGTGACGGATACCAGCAGGCAAGCTGAAAGGCAAAGGCGGCGCCCAGATTCCCCAGCACCAGCACCAGCCGACGCAGGCTGATACCCGGCTCGGGCGACCACAACAGGCTCAGCGCGGCGAACGCGGTGAACGCCAGCACCATCGGGTTGACGTCTTTCAGGAACTGGAGCGCCACCGTCCGGCGCCGCCAGGCCACGTAAAAGCTCAGCAACAGCAGCGGCATGTACTGCACACGCCGAAGTATCGAGCCCTCGACGACTGCGCTTTCGTCAACCTCCTCGGAACCGGGGGGCGACTGCGAAAAGTCGAAGCCGCCGGGCAGAAAGCCGAGCGCCATGAACGCGGCCAGCACCAGCGCCAGCGTGTAGCCAAAACGCTTGTCGTAGATCTGCTTCATGGCGGCGACTGGCGGGCCGGAAAAAGGGAAGGCATGTTAACGGCAGCCGGCTCGCACGGGCCTGATCAGTAATCGTTGAGTACGGTGCCCAGAATATCGGCCCCGCCGGTCGTGACGCTATCGACCAGCGTCTTGGCGTGCTTCATCTGTGTATGGTGACGACGCAGCACCAGCAGCGCCGAGCCGGCATAGCTGGAGAGCGCCTGGCCATCGGCGTAGGGCGCGCCCGGCGGCGTATCGATGATGATCTGATCACACGGGCGCAGCAGCTCGACGAATAGATCCTCCAGCGTGGATCGCGACACGATCTCACCCGGATTCATCACGGCCGGCCCCGCGGGAATGATGTACAACCCCGGAATACTGTTGACCGGCTGGATGACGCTCCAGTCCGCCCGGCCTCGCGCCAGATTGGACAGGCCCTTGTTGTTGGCCGCACCGAACAGTTCGTGCTGCACGGGCGAGCGCAGGTCGCCGTCGATCAGCAGCGTGCGACGGCCCGCCTGCGCCAGCAGCACCGCCAGATTGGCCGCCACGAAACTGCGGCCATCCTGAGCCTGCGGACTGATAACGGTCAGAACCCGGCTGGCGTCGGCCTTGCTGCCCACCAGAAGCTGCATGGCCATGCGGCGCAGCCGCTCCACCGTGGGGCTGTCCGGATTCTGTACCGCCGTAACGGCATGCGGGGACGGGCCGACATGGACGATGTCCTTGCGATCTCGCGGCGCGCTCCGGCTGTCAGCCTGCACCAACTCGTCATCCGGCTCGTCGTCGGGTTGCCTGTCTGCGTTGCTCTGGCTCATGCGCGCAACTCCATCAGCAGCGGCAGATTCAACTCATGCGTGACGTCGTCGGTGGTCCTGATTCGGCGGTCCAGCAGCTCTGCGATCAACGCCGCCAGACACCCGAAGAACAGCCCGGCAAACAGGCCCACAATCATGCTGAGTTTCGGATTCGGGCTGAACGGCTCACGCGGCGGCTGCGCCCAGCTCACCACGGTCATGTTGGTCTGCTGCAGCTCACTGCCACCCAGAATCTGGTCGTAGCGATCGAGCGCCGACTGGTACAGCTCCTTCGCGCTGCTCAGATCGCGCACGTATTTGGCAATGTCGTCCCGCTGACGCTTCACGTCGAGCACGTCGCCCTTCTCCTGTTCGATTCTGTTTTTCACGGCCGCTTCCCGCTCGGCAGCCGAACGGGCTTCGCCTTCCTGCGACTGGATGTAGGAGCTGATTTCGGAGTTCAGCCTTGAGCGAACCGTCGATATCTCGGCGCGCACCGACTGAATCTGGGGATGATTGGGCCCCAGTGACTCGGACATGTCCGCAAATCTCGACTCGAGCTGCACCAGGCGGCCTTTCAGCTCCTGAACATAGTTGCTGTTCAGAATATCGGCCTGGGCCGAGAGTGATCGGCCCCCGCTGCGCAGTTCCTGAATGCGCCGTACCTCAGCCTGCGCGGCCTCGCGCTCGGTCTGGGCGGCGTTGAGCCGCATTTCCAGATCGTCGAGGCGCCGCGAGTCGGATGTGCCCTCGCCCTCCACGTTGATCAGCCCGAATTCCTGCTGCGCCGCGGTCAGGTTCTCCTGAGCCTCGTCCACGTCCGCCTTGAGCTGATCCAGATACGCCGAATAGCGGCTCTGTCGCTGCTGGGCGGAGTCCACGGACAGCCCGAGCGCGGCGTCGCGGTAGGCGCGCACGACGGCATTGGCCACGGCGGCGGCCTGCTCCGGATCGTTGCTCTCGTAGGTTACGTCGATGATGCGACTTTCCGAGCCTTCCTGAACCGACAGGCTCTTGCCGAGATTGTCGGCCAGCCAGACGCGAAAGGAATCCTGCGCATCCGAATCCCTCGACTCAAACGCCGCGCGGGCCTTCTCGTCGTCGGCCATGCCCAGCGCGTCCACCACTTCCAGCCGCACCTTGCGGCTGCGCAGCAGGTCGAGCTGGGTAGATACGTAGCTGTCGGCCAGGTAGGCGGGAAAATTCTGGCCGGTGACCGGGTCTTCCGAGCGAAAGTCCAGCAGGATGGCGGCGCTGGCCTCGAAGCGCCGCTCCTGCAGGAGCGTGGCCAGCAGCGCCACGATCAACATGATGGCCACGGCAATCGCCACGAAGCGCCAGCGGGAGATCAGCAGCGCGAGAAACTGCCGCGGGGTGAATCCGCCCACGCCCGGGACAAAGGCGTCGTTGAAGTCCATGGCGTCATCGTCAGAATACGCCGCCATCGACCGTCTGCTTCTAATTGCCACGTGACTGTCTACTCATGGGTCTTCAAGTTGGGTAACGGACTCGATTGCGTCAGGACCTGCCTGCCTGGGGCCTAGAAGAAACGTTCCTTCACGAAAATCACGTCATCCGGCTGAATTGTATCGGTCAGGTCCGCCTTGTAGGTTTCGGTTTCGCCATCGGCCGAGGTGCGACGCACTTCCACGCGCGAATTGGAGCCGCGCTCGGTGACGCCGCCGCCGCGCGATATGGCCTGCATGACCGTCATGCCGGGCTTGAACTTGTACTGGTCCGGGCGCCGAACTTCGCCGTAAATATAAAATTTTTCGGCCTCGGGCACGTAAACGATATCGCCGGCATCAAGCTGAAAGCTCTGCAGCTGACCGGGCGACTGGACCAGATCATTGACGTCAATATTGAAACGCTGTTCGCCAGCATCGGTCTTGCGAATGACGGTCACGATATTGGAGCCCGCCTGGTTGATACCTTCCGCCTCGGCAAGCATATCCAGCACCGTGGTGCGCGTCTTCAGCGCATAGCGGCCGGGCCGGTTGACCGAGCCGAGCACCGACACCTGCCGGCTGCGGAACTCCTCGATCGTGATGTTCACCTGCGGGTTCCGGAAGTAGCCGCCCTCGATATAGGCATCCGCCACCACCTTTTGCGCCTGCACCGGATTGAGCCCGCCCAGCTTGACTTCGCCAATCAGCGGCAGCGCAACCGTGCCTTCCGGCGACAGAAACGCCGATGTCTTCATGTCGGGCTGACCGACAATGCTGAAACCGATCACGTCGCCCTGGCCGAGCGCGAAGCCTTCGGGAGTTGCGCCCGGTTGTGCGGGTGTCGTAGGCGCAGGCATCGACTGGGCCGAGGCCGGGTCAGGGGCAACCTGATTGCGCGCGGGAGCAGGCGCGGGCGTCTGCTGACGCGGCGCATTGGACGACGGGGTGTCCGACGACTGCGTCGGCCGGCTGGCGGGGCCGAAGGTGACGGTGTCGTTCGAAAAGCGATATCGCGGCTGCAATTCACCCTGCGCCACTTGAGTGCCCGTCTGCTCCGCGGCCTGCACCGGCATGGTGCCGAACAGGCCGCACAGGCACACCATAGCGAACAGGGCGGCGCAGCATCCTGCGCTCATCTGCGAGCGCCATGCGGTAGCCGGCCCGGCGTAGCTTTTCAGCGTATGTCGTTTCATTCGCAAACTCTGCTCTCGGTCCCGGCCCATGCGGTGCCGGATAGCTAATTCATCGGCCAAGCCGGCCGATGCCGAAGTCCTGAAAACCGCGCATTCTCAATCCACGCAGCTGAACAAAACCTGAAAACTCATCCGACCGCCGCCGCTGCGCGCTGCGCACCGGAGGCGTCAACCGCGTGTCCCTGCGCCTCGAGCGCGCTGGACAGCGACGACAGGCAGAACTGAACGTTCTCCAGCGTCGCGCTCTGACCCATCAGGCCGATGCGCCAGATTCGGCCCGCCAGCGGCCCGAGACCCGCCCCTACTTCTAGACCAAATTGATCAAGAAGCGATGATCGGATACTCGCGTCATCAACACCATCCGGGATTTCCACGGCGTTGAGCTGCGGTGCCCGCTCCGCGACCGGCACCGCCATTTTCAGCCCCATCGCCTGCAACCCGGCGGCCAGCGCTTCGTGCGCCTGGCGATGACGCTGCCAGGTCGCCGGCATGCTCTCTTCCAGCACGATAGCCAGCGACTCGGCCAGCCCATACAGCGCGTTTACCGGCGCCGTGTGGTGATAGACCCGCTTCTCGCCCTGCCAGTAGTCGATCAGGGGCGCAAAATCCATGAACCAGCTCTGCACCGGCGTCCGGCGGGACCTGACCCGCTCCAGCGCGCGCTCGTTCAAGCTGACCGGCCCCAGGCCCGGCGGGCAGGACAGGCATTTCTGCGTGCCCGAATACACCGCGTCCAGACCCCATTCGTCGATGCGCACCGGCACGCCAGCCAGCGAGGTGACGGTGTCGGCCAGGATCAGGCAGTCGAATTCCCGCGCCACGGCCGCCAGCGTTTCGGCGTCAGACAGGGCGCCGGTCGAGGTTTCGGCATGCACGAATCCGACCAACACGGCGTCCGGGTGGGCCTGCAGGGTATCGCGCAGCGCCTGGGGATCCACGGCCCGGCCCCAGGCTTGCTCGACGGCAATCACCTGAGCGCCGCAGCGTTCGGCCATGGCCTTCATGCGGCCGCCGAACACGCCGTTGATGCAGATCACGCACTTGTCGCCCGGCTCCAGCAGATTGATGATGCAGGCCTCCTGCGCCAGCGAGCCCGGTCCGGACACCGGCAGCGTAAAGGTGTTCTCGGTCTGCATGACCGAGCGCAGGGCCTGTTTGATGTCGTCCATCAGCCGCACGAACGCCGGGTCCAGATGACCGATCGTAGGCAGCGAGAGCGCCTGGAGCACGCGCGGGTGTATCTGCGAGGGTCCCGGCCCCATGAGCACGCGCTCGGGCAGCCGGTGATCGTCGGCGAGCAGTGATTTCATAAGCCCTGTTCCAGTCTGCTGAATATAACGCCGGTCCGGTCACCGGCCACGCCCTCGGCCGATCAGCCGATACCGCCCGGACGGCACGATTTGCCGCACTGCAGCGAAGCCGCGCAGTATAACGGCTTGTTCCGCCTTGCCGCACGCCCGACGCGGCGTTTACGCGCGGACAGATGCCGTAACATTCTGTCCCTCGCACTCACTCCCCGGCCGGATTGTCGTCTTGCTGCACATCCTTGATCTCGTCCTCCTTGCGCTGCTGGCGCTCACGCTGCTGCCCCCGGCGCTGCTCTTCGTGGTCGAGCTCTGTCTGGGCCAGACCCTGCCCACCACACGGGTAGGTGCGTCACGCCAGGCGGGTTGCGTGGTGCTCATGCCGGCAAAGAACGAGGCTGCCGTCATCGGCCGCACGCTGGCGCGGCTGCAGCCCTGCCTGGGCCCGCAGGACCACGTGCTCGTGGTCGCGGACGACTGCAGCGACGACACCGCCGCCATCGCGAGAAGCCGCGGCGCCGAAGTCCTTGAAAGACCGGCCAGCGACCGGCGCGGCAAGGGATTCACGCTTGATTACGGGGTTCAGCACCTGCGCGATGCGCTGCCCGAGACCGTGGTGGTGCTGGACGCCGACTCCTGGCTCACCGAAGACAGCCTCGATCGGCTGGTGGCCCGGTCGCAGCAGACCGGGCGCCCCGTGCAGTCGCTCTACCTCATGCAGGCCACCCCGGCCGGCGGGCTGAAACAGACCGTGTCGGCCTTTGCCTGGAAAACCAAGAACCAGATTCGCGCAGCGGGCCTGGCCCGGCTGGGCGGTGGTGTGCAGCTGCAGGGGTCCGGCATGGCGTTTCCCGGCGTCCTGCTCGAGCGCTTCTCCTTTGCCTCGGGCAATATCGTGGAAGACCTCGAGCTGGGACTCGCGCTCGCCGAAACCGGCCAGGCCTGCCTGTTCGAGCCGCAAGCCGTGACGCTATCGCTGTTCCCGGAAAACACCGAAGGCACCGAAAGCCAGCGCACGCGCTGGATTCACGGCCATCTGGGCATTATTGCCACCCTGCCCAAGCGCATTTTCGGCGCCCTGGCGCGGCAGCAGTGGCGGTTTGCCCTGCTGGCGCTGGACGCCGCCGTGCCGCCCACGCTGCTGTGGGTGATGATTCTGCTGGCCACCACGGGCGCTGCGGGGCTGTTCGCGCTGCTGAGCGGGGAGACCGCGACGCTGCGGCTATCCGCGAGCTGCCTGGTCGCCAGCCTGGCCGCTCTGACGCTGACCTATCTCACCCACGGCCGGCAGATGCTGCCGCCGCGCCAACTGCTGGACGTCGCGGGGCTGCTGCTGGCAAGGCTGCACGTGTTCCCGTCTTTTTTCTCGAAGCGCCAGACCCGCTGGGTGGTGACCCGGCGGGACGACGAGCCCGATGACCCGGAGCGTCGATAACAAACGCTGCATGCGCGGACCGATAAGCCGTCGCTATCGGGCCCAGGGCATGGGCGGCATCGGCTCGAAACGGCTGCGCATGCGGTAGTGGCTGCCCTGCTCTCCGGCGTTATGGATGGCCAGCGCCATTTCCGTGACGTGCAGTGAAAAGCGGGGCGACAGGCGGCTGGTCCGGCCGTTGTCCACGGCGTCCGCCAGCTCAGCCACACCCCGCATGAAATCCATGGCCGCGGCCCCCTTGCGCGACACGGTCTGGCTGGCGTCCTTCTGCAGGGGCAGACGCCGCGCGATGGGCGAAAACAGCATGCGGCGCCGGATTTTCCAGCGTTTGCGCAGCTTGACCGGCTCCCGGTAGAACCAGCAGTCCTTGATGCCGAGGAGCCCGCGGTCACCCACAACCGTCAGCGCGTGATCATGCGGCGCCACCAGGCTGCAGGTCAGCCGACACACGACGCCTTCGGCAAAACGGATCACGGCCACCGAAAAATCGGGCGAATGCGGCCGCAGCGGCTCCTCGCACTTATCCGGATACTGCAGGCTGGCCACGGCTGTGACGCTTTCCGCCGGGCCGAAGAAGGCCGCCAGCCAGGTGAGGTAGTAGCCGGCGTGCTCGAGCGTGCAGCCAATCTCGAACTCGTCCTTCCAGGGCCAGGGCGCGCCGGACTCGCTGATCCATTTGCGATAGGGCGCCAGCGGGACCAGGTCGTCATCCATTTCCGCGTAGACCAGCCGCACCGGACCGACCCGCTTTTCGCGCAGCGCTTTCCAGAGCGTCTGCGCCGTCTCGCCCAGCACCGAACAGGGCGCGGCGCTGATTTGCAGGCCGCGGGATTCCGCCAGTTCGACCAGTTCCAGGGCCTCTTCGTAGGTCATGGCCAGCGGCTTTTCGCAGTACACGTGACGGCCCGCATTCAGGCACTGGCGGTTGAGCTCATAGTGCGCCCGCGGGTTGGTCAGATTAACGATAATCCGGATGCTCTCGTCCCGCAGCAGGTCCTCCAGACTGGCCTTGACCGGTATTTGCCAGTGCTCGGCGAAAGCGCGGGCGCGCTGTGGATCATGATCCGCGGCGGCGACGAGCTCCAGGGCCGGGTGGGACGCGAGCGTGCGCATGTACAGATCGGCCACAAATCCGCAACCGAGAATGCCTATTCGCATGGAGCAGTGCCTGTCTTGCTGGGCGGGTGTCTGCCGGCCAGGTGAAGCCGGCAGGCTGTTGTTCGAAGGATGCATACATTATCGTTGATTGAACCGCTGGCCCACCCGTGATGTCCGTCATGCTGGGCGGTGAGCCGCGTACGACAGACAACCCCACACGCCCGGAAACCTCTGGAATGCGTTCATGAAATTACTCGTCACCGGCGCCAACGGCTTTCTTGGCCGCGCCACCGTGGCCAGCGCGCTGGCCCAGGGCCATGCGGTCCGCGCCCTGCTGCGTCCCGGCCGCTCGGTCGACGGACTGCCCTGGCAGGGCCACGAAAATGTTGAAGTGGCGCACGCCGAGCTCAGCCAGGACGCAGCGCTGAACGACGCGCTGCGCGGGGTCGACGCCGTCATTCACACGGCGGCCGCCATGACCGGCGACTACGACAGCCAGTACGCCGGCACCATAGACACCACCCGGGCGCTGCTTGCCGCCATGCAGAACGGCGCGGTGATGCGGCTCGTGGGCGTTTCGTCGTTCTCGGTGTACGACTACGACCGTCCGGCCGCGGGCGCCGTGCTGGACAGCAATGCGCCGCTGGAGGCCGATCCGAACCGGCGCGACGACTACACGCGCATCAAACTCCTGCAGGAACAGCTTTTTCGCGACTTCGCGCAGGCGGGTGGCCAGGTCACCATCCTGCGACCCGGCCTGATTTACGGGCGCAATCAGCTCTGGGGCTTCTTCCTGGGTCAGGCGCTCGGGCCGGACCGCTGGCTGCGCCTGGGCCCGGACAGCGACGAGCTGCCGCTGACCTACGTCGAGAACTGCGCCGATGCGCTGGTGCTCGCCGCCACCCAGGCTCAGGCTGTGGGCGAGACGCTGAATATCGTCGACGACGATCGCCGCGGCCGGCAGGCGTTCATCGCGGCGCTCAACCGCCACCCGGCGCTGCGTAAATCGGTACTGGGCTTTCCATGGCGCCTGCACCAGCTGCTGGCCGCCCTCGCCAGCTTCGTCAATGACCGGCTGGCCGGCGGACGTCTGCCGCTGCCCGGTCTGCTGCGCACCCGCGCGCTCAACGCCCGCTTCAAGGCGCTGCGCTACAGCAACGACCGCGCTAAGCAAGTCCTCGGGTGGCGGCCGGCCTACGATGTGGACCAGGCCATCCAGCGAAGCCTTCAGGATAAGGTCGCGACCGACGGGCCCCGCCGTGGCTGACCACCGCATGCGCCACGCGAGCACGCTGCCCAACCGATGGCTCCGGCTTGCGGTAATTGTTGTCCTGGGCAGCCTGGCGCTGGGCTGCCTGACGCGGCCAAGTCAGACCCAGGCCGGCCATGAGCGCGGCGCGCCGGTCCGTCTGAATTCGCCGCCGACGCATATCCTGGTCGATCAGTTCGGCTATCGGCCCTCCGACGCCAAGGTCGCCGTGCTGCGCAGCCCGGTGGAGGGCTACGACAGCGGCCAGACGTTCGAGCCCGGCGACAAACTGGAGCTGCGGCGTGCGGCCGATCACGCCATCGTGTTTTCCGCGCCCGCTCGGCCGTGGCGCGACGGCCGGGTTCAGGCGTCGTCCGGTGATCGGGGCTGGTGGTTCGATTTCTCCTCGATCAGCGAACCGGGGCGCTATTACGTGCACGACCCGAAGACCGGGCAGCGCTCCGCACCGTTCCGGATCGACGGGCAGGTCTACGACGACGTGCTCAAGACCGCCGTGCGCATGCTGTATTACCAGCGCAGCGCCTTTCCCAAACGCGCGCCGCACGCGGCACGCTGCTGGCGCGATGAAGCGGCCTACGTGGGCCCCCGACAGGATCGGGCCGCACGCGATATCGCCCGACGTGACGATCCGGCCTCGGCGCGGGATCTCGCCGGCGGCTGGTTCGATGCCGGCGACACCAATCTGTACGTCACCTTTGCCGGCGACGCCCTCCACCAGTTGCTGCTGGCCTTTCAGCACTACCCCGCTGCCTTTTCCGATGACTACAACATTCCCGAGTCCGGCAACGGCATTCCGGATCTGGTCGACGAAATGCGCTGGCAGCTCGAGTGGCTCAAGAAAATGCAGCTCGAGGACGGCCGCAGTCTGCTCAAGCTGGGCACGCTCAAGCACCGGGAAGCCTCGCCGCCCAGCAGCGACCGCCTGCCGCGCTACTACGTGGGTCCCTGCACCTCCGCCACAATTTCGCTGGCGAGCATGTTCGCTCACGCCGCGCTCGTTCTGCGGGATATCCCCTCGCTGAGCGTCTACGCGGATGATCTGCAGGCGCGTGCCCTGCGCGCCTTCGATGCTTTCCGGTCGGCCGACGGCCTGCAGACCGACTGCGACGACCAGACCGTGCGCGCCGGCGATGCCGACCGCAGCGCGAAGGAACAGAAAGGGCTGGCCGCCACCGCCGCGATCTACCTGTTCGCGCTGACCGGCGAGACGCGCTTCGAGGATTATCTGCGCGACAACTGGTCGTTACTGGCGCCAGACGATCAGCCAGGCTGGTCGCTGTACAAGCCGCAGATGGGTCAGGCCATGCTCTTCTACAGCCAGCTTGAGCAGGCCGACCCCGCGCTGGCGCAACGGGCGCTGGCAGACAAGCAGAACGATGCCCGCGGCGACAGCGGCTATTACCTGCCCATTGATACCGATCTGTACCGCAGCTTCATGAAGGATAGGGCCTATCACTGGGGCAGCAACGCCGTGCGCGCCCGCACGGTTGGCAGCAATCTGGACGTCATTCGCTACGGCCTGGACGACAGCCGACCCGATGACTATCGCGAGCGCGCGCTCGGCGCCCTGCATTATCTTCACGGCGTCAATCCGCTGGGGATTGTCTACCTCAGCAACATGTACGAGCAGGGCGCCACGCACTCGGCCAACGAGATCTACCACGTGTGGTTCCCGCCGGGCACGCGGTTCTCGAACGCCCGCAAGTCGCAATGCGGCCCCGCGCCCGGCTATCTCACCGGCGGCCCGAACCGGCGCGCGGTGGAAAACGGCGTGCCCGAGAGTCTGCGCCCGCCGGCCGGCCAGCCGCCACAGAAGGCCTACCGCGACTGGAACGGCCGCTGGCCCGACCCGTCCTACCCGATTACCGAACCCTCCAACAGCTACCAGGCCAGCTACATCTACGCGCTGGCCGCCTTCGTGAACCGGGCACGCCTGCAGTAAGCGCGAACCGGCTGGGCTAGAAGTGCTTCGGACAGACCCGATCGCGCCACTTGATGGCCGGCTTTTCGATCAGCAGGTAGCCCAGATAGCCGGCGATGAAGCACAGCGCCAGCAGCGCGGGCGTCTCCAGCCAGAGGTTCAGCGCCTCGCGATTCATCACCTCCACATAGCCGCGAATGATGATGGTGTGAGTGAGATACAGGCTGTAGGAAGTCAGCGCGACCCAGTAGGTCGCCCGCCAGCGCGCCAGCTTCAGCGGCCGGCAAGTCAGCAGGGCCACAAGTAGACAGGCGCAGATCAGGCTGACCGCCGTGTAGCCGGCGTAGTAGACCAGGTATACGTTCCAGAGCGGTATGGTCAGGAACACCAGCAGGCCGGGTAGCGCCAGCCAGCGGCACAGCCGTGACACCCGGCCCCACAGGTCGCCGTCCCGGCGGTAGATGTAGGCCAGCAGCACGCCGATCGCCAGGCCCTCGAATCGAAGGTGGGTGGCGGAACGCACATAGCCGAAATCGCGACTGTAGGCGGCTACCACCTCCTCGGGGCTGATCATCAGGCGCGCCACCGGACTGATCAGCGTCGGCGCCAGCAGCGCCCATACCGCCGATACCGGCAGTCGCAGAATCAGCAACATCAGCAGCGGCAGGAGCAGGTAGAAGTGTTCTTCGATGCACAACGACCAGCTCACCGAGAACCACGGTATTTCCGGCATGTAATTCTGCAGGAAGACCAGATACTGCCAGTTGAATGTCGCACCCAGAATGACCGCCTGTCCTGCAAAGGAAATCAGCAGCCAGACGGCGTACGGCGGCAGCGTTCGAAACCACCGCCGGACCCAGAAGCGGCCAATATGCACGCCGCCCGTTTTCTCATGCTCTTTCCAGTACAGGCCGCCGATCAGCCAGCCGGAGAGCACGAAGAAGACATCCACTCCGTACAGGCCAAGCTCATGCAGCCAGTGCACGATACCGCCCGCCAGGCCGGGTAGCTGCAGATAGGGAGCGAGATGGTGCGCGAGCACCAGCAAGATGGCCGCCGCCCTGAACAGGTCGGTGTTGGCGTCGCGGTCGGTGGCGTAGGCGGGCGCCCGACCCGTCACTGCGGCCAGAATCATGCGAGTATTCCCGGTGTCCGAATGAAAGACTGCCGACCAGAATCAGGCGGCCGGTGAGCCTGGCGCCGCAGGAATGGGCTCTGTCAGCGTCCCCCTGTTTCGGAAAGTTATCGAGCGGCAGCCGTCGGAACCAGTATGCAGCTGACAGGCGTACCGGAACCGGAGCCCGGCGGCCATCATTGAGCCATCGCCAAAGGCTTCATATACTCGACAACGAAACGGCGCTAGCCAGTCTTGTTCCGGGGGCCACCATTGACGGATATGTCGCACGAGGGCGGCGGGCAGGCAGTGCGCCATCTGCTGCTCCCGCTGGCTGTTTTTGCCTGCATTCACACGCTGCTGTTCCTGTTTGACCTGCAGGACCCCGAAGCCTTCACCCGCGGGGATCGGGCCGATCTGCGGATGGAGCTTGTCCAGGGCGTGCTCGCGGCGCCGGCAGGACAGCGCAGCGAAACCGTCATCCAGTACGGAGTCCCCGGGGATTACCTGTTCCACGCGCTGCTGCTGGGGACCGTCGGCCAGTACGGCACCATTGCACTACAGATAATCGCCGGCGCGCTCTGCCTGCTGCTGGTGTTCCGTCTGGCACAAATTCTGGGGGCCGGCCCACGCACCGCCAGCCTGGCGGCGCTGCTTTATACGCTGATGCCGGGCTCGTTCATGAACCCGCATCTGCTTGTCACCGAGAGCTTCTACACGCTGTTCTTTACGGCAGGTGCCTATTTCGCGGTCCGGATGTTCCGCCAGGGTGACGCGCGCGCCTTCTGGCTGGCCGCGGTCGCCTGGAGCCTGGCCGCCGCGCTGCGGCCGCAGGCCATGATTTTTATGCCGGGCCTGGCGCTCGCGGCCACGCTGTTGTATCCGCGACGGCTGCCCATTGCGGCGCCCGCCGCACTGCTGAGCCTGCTGATTTTCCCCGGCTTGTGGCTGGCCTGGCGCTACGGGCAGGTGGGCCACTTCGGCATGGGGGAAACGTCGTTCGACCTGGGCGTGAACATGCGCATGCGTGCCGACCGCGTCTTCCACATGCTCGGCGAAAAGGCGTACCTGGCCGGCGCCGAGGAAATGCGGATCGGTCTGGGGGAGTTTCTGCGAAACCTGGCCAGCTACCCCACCCTGTTCCTGCGCACCTACGTCAGTGACGTGATCAATTTCCTGCTCAATCCGGGCGCGAACGCGGTCGCCGGCTACTATCTGGCGCTGTTTTCGGTCGCCGAGGACGTGCACGCCTGGAAGCTGCTGATGGACAGCGAGGGCCTGCTTGCAGTAATCAAGGCCATTCTGGCCAGCGGGCATCGGATGGCCCTGGCGTTCGGCCTGTTCGGACTGGTCCACCTGGTTGCCCTGCTGGGTATTCTGCCGGGTCTGTGGTACGCCGTGGTCAAGCCGCCCCGGCAGGCCGGGGCGGTGCTGTTCGGCATCCTGCTTGTAGGCAGCGCGGTGGTGTTCGCTGCCGGTCTCGTGCGCTGGACACACCGCGCCCCGCTCGAGCCGCTGATCGCGGTGTTCGCGGTCTACGGACTCGGCATGCTCGTCTCCGCGTGGCGCGCGCGCCGAGACCCCCTGCCCTCGTCCGACACGCCCTAGTCGGCGGCTCGCGGGGGGTGGCGCCGACCTAGCCCGGATATTTCATGAGGGATCGCGAGTGATTTGCCCCTGTAATAATTTTTAGGGCGCAGCAAGTAGCGCGCGGTCTTGGAGCGCCAATCCTAGCCGTAGCTATTGCCCCGAAAGGCAGAGCGGGGCCCCACCGCCAGGTGGGGTGCGACCCTCGGAGGGGCAAATGAGTCCGAGCTTTGACACTTGGGGCTCGCCCGCCCGCCGACGGTTGCATCCCCAGCAAGCTGGGGCCCCTGCGCCTCGCCTCGGGCGGGGTTGGCGTGAAAGGCAAGCGATACGCCGCGCCCCCGTCATCTACACGGCGCAAAGCACCGCGATAGATTGGCGCGGAATCCAAACTGTACCGATTAAATTGTCCCTAAAATTGACTTTATTCTCATTCGAATCAGTTATTTATGCGTCCGCGCCAATCGCCCTCGTGAAATATCCGGGCTAGCGCCCGGCCTCCCACTGCTTGTAGGCCTCGAGCATCATGTCGGTATCGCTATGCTGCGGCCTCCAGTCGAGCTGTTCACGGGTGGCCCGGGTGCTGATGACGTAATCGGTGTCGGCAATCTCGAACTGCTCGGGGACCAGCAGTGGCAGGTTGATCCGGTCCAGAAAACGCAGCACGATTTTCAGGATGATCGCCGGTGTCGGCACCAGCAGCGACTTCGAGCCCGCGTGGCTGATGATGGTCTTGAGCAGATCGCGCACGGTCGGTGGATCATCCGAGCCCAGGTTGAACTCACCGTTCACCACGCCCTTGCGGGCGGAGGCCACGGCCGCGCTGGCACAGTCGTATACCGAAATCATCTGGTAGCGGTTACGGCCATTGCCGATCATGGGCACAGGCAGACTCAGGCGAATGAGCTTGAACAGACTGCCCAGAATGCCCACGCGCCCCGGCCCGACGATGATGCGCGGCCTGAAAATCGACACTTTCAGTCCGCTCTGGCGCTTGTCGATACAGTAATCCTCCAGCGCGCGCTTGGCGTCGGAATACTCTCCGATGGGCACCCGCGGATGGTCATTATCCAGCGGTCTGGGGCGCTGGGCGTGGCCATACACCATGTCGGTGCTGAACTGAATGAGCTGCCGGCAGCCTACCTGCTCCATGTACTCGATGATGTATACGCCGCCGTGATAGTCCACCGAGAAGAAGTGCTCGTGACGATCCGCCCGCTTGACGATCGGATGGAGCATGGTGGCCGCGAGGTTGTAGACGATATCGTCCGGCGCCAGGTCCACCTTCGCGATCTGCGCTCGGTCGGTGATGTCGCAGTATTGGTGCGCCGCCTGGTCGTAGATCGGCAAATCGCTCCTGGCAATATCGCAAATGAGCACCTGCTCTCCGGATTCGAGCAGCATTTCGGCCGTGTGGCGGCCCACGAACCCGTCGCCGCCAAAAATGACGTGTTTCATGATTTAGCTTCGTCCTACAAAGAATGTGCCGACACAGATAAGCGCGACACCCAGAATACGGGATGCGTTGACCATTTCCCCGAACCAGAGCGCGCCGGCGAACAGCACGATGACGTAGGAAATGGACAGGAAGGGATAGGCAAAACTCAGTTCCACCCGCGACAGCACCAGAAGATGCAGCGCCATGCTCGAGACCATGACCATGAGGCCGAGTATGACGAACGGGTTGAGCGCGATGGCCGGCGCCATGCGCAGCAGGCTGTCACCCGCAAAATCAAAGCGTCCTATATTGATCATGCCCTGCTTCAGCAAAAGCTGAGACAACGCATTGGTGGTCACCACCACCAGAATAAGCGGTATGTACTTGTCCATTGATTCCCCAAGCTGTTATTCCGGGCCCACAGGCCGGTCGGTCACCCCGTTCCGGCAGAACGGACCACCCAATGGGCGCCGCAACCTGCCGGAAGCGCTGCGCGGTTATCGCGCCAAGCCGGCGTATTATTGCAGGATTCGCGCTGCCCATAGTTTGCCCAAGCAACGCCAATGCCAGGCTTCGCCCCACGGCCGGACTGCGGTGTAGACGGTCCCCAAACTACGCAAGACCGCTTGTCCCCTATCCGGGCCTGGGATAATCTCGATTCCGGGGGCACAATTCTTTGGCGTTGAGCGGCCTGACGCGCGCATGCGTCCGGGCCCACGCGCATGATCGGCCCGACTGCGACTCCTGGGCTTCCGACCGCTTGAATCCAGCCCGACCCGATTTCCAACGGCCCAGCATACGGGGGATGGACCGTCGAACATGAGCAGTATCGATCGTCCGCTGTGCGTCGATCTTGACGGCAGCCTGAGCCGAGTGGACACGCTGCACGAAAGCCTGCTTGGCCTGATCAAGCAGGGCCCGTCGGCCTGGTGGAAGCTGCCCCGGCTGCTGGGTGAGGGCAAGGCCGCTTTCAAGGCCGGCGTCACCCGACTCGCCCCTGTCCGCGCGCAGACTCTTCCTTTCAACACCGAACTGCTGGCCTGGCTCCAAGACGAAAAACAGCGGGGCCGCCGTCTGGTACTGGTCACGGCGTCGGACCAAAGCACTGCGGACGCGGTGGCCAATCACCTGCAGCTGTTCGACGAAGTCATGGCCAGCGACGGTCGTATCAACCTGTCTCGCGAGGCCAAGCGCGACGCCCTGAACGCACGCTTCGGTGCGGGCGGCTATGACTATGTCGGCAACTCCGATCACGACCTGCCCATCTGGCAGGACTGCGCCGAGGCTGTTGTCGTCGGGCCGCAGGCCATGCGTCGCCAGGCCGAGGCGGTCAGCCGAGTCGGCCGCCACTTTGCGCCACGCCAGGCCGGTCTGCGCACGTGGATTCGGGCCATGCGCGTCCATCAGTGGGTCAAGAACCTGCTCATATTCGTCTCGCCGTTGCTGGCACATAACCTCAACGAGCCGGCCATTCTGCTGGCTACCTGCCTGGCGTTTCTCTCGTTCTGCTTCTGCGCGTCGAGCGTGTACATCACCAACGACCTGCTCGATCTGGAATCGGACCGGCGCCACCCCAGCAAATGCCGTCGCCCCTTCGCCGCGGGTGTGCTGCCCGCCGACCGGGGGCTGATGCTAGCGGCCGGCCTGCTGGGCCTGTCGCTCCTGCTCGGCGCGCTTGTCAACACCTACTTCCTGCTGGCCCTGGCGGCTTACTTCGCCTGCACGCTGGCCTATTCGCTCTACCTGAAACGTTTCGCTCTGATCGACGTGATGATGCTGGCCGGGCTGTATGCCATGCGAGTAATTGCCGGCAACTGCGCGGCGCTGATCTGGCCGTCCTTCTGGTTGCTGGCGTTTTCGATCTTCCTGTTTCTCAGCCTGGGCATCGTCAAGCGCTATACCGAACTGCGCGACGTCGTGCTGGCCGGCAAACCGGGGGCGGCCGGTCGCGGCTACTACCCCGAAGACGTGGCCACGCTGCAGGGTCTGGGCATGGCTGCCGGCTATGCCGCCGTGGTGGTCATGGCGCTCTACGTCAACAGCACGAAATCGGGCGAGCTGTATGACCGCCCCGAGGCACTCTGGCTGCTCTGCCCGATCATGCTGTTCTGGATCAGCCGCGTCTGGCTGCTTGCGGGCCGCGGCCACATGCACGAAGACCCGATCGTGTTTGCGCTGCGTGACCGCATCAGCTGGGCGCTTGTTGTCCTGCTGGGCGCGGGCATGGCGCTATCGATTTGAGCACATCACCCGCCCGAATCGCCGGCAGCGCCTGGGGACGCTGGCCCCGCTATCGGCACCAGATCGAGCGAGTCCATGCGCGTACGGCCGACCCGGCGCTGACCGCGGCGTCCACCTGGCTGCCCTGGGGCAACGGCCGCAGTTACGGTGATTCCTGCCAGAACGACGGCGGCGGCCTGCTCGACACGCGCGGGCTGGACCACTTCATCCGTTTTGACGATCAAACCGGCGTTCTGGAATGCGAACCCGGCGTCACGCTGGCCGACATCATTACGCTCTGCCTGCCGCGCGGCTGGTTTCTGCCGGTGACGCCGGGCACCAGTTTCGTCACGGTCGGCGGAGCAATCGCCAATGATGTTCACGGCAAGAATCATCACCGGGCCGGCTCCTTCAACGACCATGTGGACGGCTTCGAACTATGGCGTTCCGACGGCAGCCGGCGCTGGTGCAGCCCACAGGAAAACAGCGATTGGTTCGCCGCCACCGCCGGCGGCCTGGGCCTGACCGGACTGATTACCCGGGCGCGGCTACGCCTGCGCCGCGTGCCGGGGCCGGCGCTGGCCGGCCAAAGTCGTCGTTTTGGCGATCTCGCGGAGTTCTTTGCCTTGTCGGCCACCGGCGACCGTGCCTACGAGTACACGGTAGCGTGGCTGGACTGCGTGGGGCGGCGGCGTGGACGCGGCATCTATATGGCGGCCAACCACGCCCAGGCCGACTGCGCTGCCCCCTCGGGCCGTCCGCTGAGCATGCCGATTACGCCGCCTGTGTCGCTGGTCAATCCGCTGTCACTGGCGGCCTTCAACCGGCTGTACTACCACCGGCCGTCCGCCGAGCAGCGCGACGCCGTCTGGCATTACCGGCCCTTCTTCTATCCGCTGGACAGCATTTACAACTGGAACCGCATGTACGGCCCCCGCGGATTCTTTCAGTATCAGTGCGTTGTGCCGATGGATGGGGCCCGTGACGCGCTGGACGCCCTGCTGGCGCGCATATCACGGGCCCGTGGCGGATCGTTTCTGGCCGTACTCAAGGTGTTCGGCGACCGGCCGGCGCCGGGTCTGCTGTCCTTTCCTCGGCCCGGCGCCACGCTCGCGCTTGATTTTCCGAACACCGGCGCCGCCGTGCTGGCCCTGCTCGATGCGCTGGACGACATTGTCCGTGAAGCCGGCGGCGCCGTGTATCCAGCCAAGGATGCGCGCATGCCGGGCGCCGCCTTCAGACAGTATTTTCCTGCCTGGCAGGCCTTCAGCGACTATATTGATCCGCGTTTTTCCTCGTCATTCTGGCGCCGCGTTATGGATACCGAGACATGAAGAAAACAGTCATTGTGGGCGCCACCTCGACGATCGCGGCGTCGCTGGCGCGCGAGTTTGCCGCGCGAGGTTATCCGCTCCTGCTCGCCGGCCGGCGCCGAGCCCAGCTGGACATTCTGGCCGACGACCTTACGGTGCGCGGCGCCGATCAGGCGGCTGTGCTGGAACTGGACGCCAACGACCCGGACGCCCCGCAGCGCCTGCTGGCCGAGGCCGATGCCCGGCTGGGCGGCGTGGATATCTGCGTGATCGCCCACGGCACGCTGTCCGATCAAGCGGCCTGCGAACAGTCGGTTGATAAAACGTTGGCCGAAATTCAGACGAACATGCTCAGCCAGGTCGCGCTGTGCACGGTCCTGGCCAACCACCTGGAAGCTCAGGGCAGCGGCCACATCGTGGTGCTTTCGTCGGTGGCCGGCGACCGCGGCCGACAGTCAAACTACGTGTACGGCAGCGCCAAGGCGGGCATGACGGCCTTTACCAGCGGCCTGCGCCAGCGGCTGCACAAGTCGGGCGTGGCCGTGATGACCGTAAAGCCCGGCTTCGTCGATAGCGCCATGACCGCGCATATCGAGAACAAGGGCGCGCTCTGGGCGCAGCCCGATGCCGTGGCAAAATCAATCATGCGCGGCATGAACCGCGGCGCCCCGGTCGTCTACACGCCCTGGTTCTGGTGGGGCATCATGCAGATCATCAAGAACATCCCCGAGCGAGTATTCCGCCGGATCAGGCTCTGACGCTTTTCATGGCGGCGCCGAGCCGCGGGCGTATTCGTCGTACTGCCAGCCCCAGAATACGGTCAGCTTACCGGCATTGGCGCAGGCCGCGATCAGCCACTGGGCGCTGCGGTGCCGGCCCAGCACGAGGGTCGGGGGTACGAGCAAGAGCGCCAGCAGCAGCTTGCCGAGCGCGTTGAGAAAGAAGGTCACCCGGTCCGCCAGCGTCAGCGCGCCGTAACGGCCGCCCAGATGCTTGCGCGCATACTCCTGCCCGCCGCTGAGCGCTCGCTGCATGAGCCATTTCAGGCTCAGCCGATCGGGCGCGACCGGCTCCTCGACGACGGCCTCGTCGCACCAGATGATTTTCTCGCCGTTGGCCCGCATCCGCAGCAGCAGGTCGCCATCTTCGCCCGTGCGCAGCCCGTAGCTGCGATCGAACGGACCGGGCAAGGCCTTGACCGGCTCCGCCCGCAGCAGCACGTTGCCGAATCGCAGGTGATTGTCGGCTACCGGATTGCCGGTGGCGGTGCGCGGAAAATCGTAGAAATTGCCGGCGCGAATCCAGTCCTGCGCAGTGTCCGGCAGCACCGGCACCACCGGCCCGAGCACGCCGCCCGCGTCGTACTGCCTGGCGCAGTCGTAAAGCTGCTCCAGCCACCGGGGGCCCGCGCGCTCGTCGTCGTCAATGAAGGCCAGCCACTCACCGCTGGCCAGATGCACCGATTCGTTGCGCGTGGTGGCGATATTGCGCTCGGCCGCCTGCTTGCCATAGATGATCGACAGCGCCGGGTGTTCTGCCCGGAATGCCTCGACCACCGGCGCCGCGGTTTCCTGCTCGTCGTTGTCTACCACCACGATCTCGAAGGGCCGAAGCGTTTGCGCGGCAAGATCAAAAAGCAGCCGCGTCAGCCGCTCGGCGCGGCGACAGGTGGCAATGCAGATACTGATGGCGGGCGTCTGAGTCATGCTGGCTTGGTTCCGTGATGAGTTTGATAACGGGCTTTTCTCAGGCTGGACTCGCGTTGTAGCGCCGGGCTTCGCGGCTGTCCGGGCAGCCAACGCAAGCCGCGCGACTGGCGCTGGCGTTTTCGCCGGCGCGCCTCCGTAAAACCCCGGACCATCGCGGGCGATCACGTCGCGCCGCCGCACGTTGGCGACAATATTGCTAGCCTTTCGTCATGCGGCCGTAGTTTACAGGCCGCGCCGAACGGTATGCTAAGGGCCTACCACGCCTTTTTCACAGGAGCGATTCCGGAATGTCCAATCCTCGCGTTTTATTCATCGGGCTGGATGCCGGCGAGCGTGATCTTCTGCTCCAGTGGAGCGAAGCCGGCCACCTGCCTCACATCAAGTCCCTGCTCGACCGCGGCCTGCGCGGCGAAGCCGAGGTCATTCCCGGGTTTGGCAGCGGCGCCATGTGGCCGTCGTTTGCCACGGCGGTCTCGCCGGCCAAGCACGGGCGCTACTTCGGGTTTTCCACGGCCGGGGGCTATTCCACCGCCAAGCGCGCGCAGGAGATTCGTTCCAAGCCCTTCTGGGAAGTCCTGAGCGAACAGGGCAAGAAAGTGGCGGTCATCAATGTCCCCTACGCCCGACTATCCGACTCGCTCAACGGCCTGCAGGTGCTTGACTGGGCTATCCATAATCCCGTGGAGTCCCGGCCGGTCAGCCTGCCCGAGCAGCTGGCGGATGAGGTCGTCGGCAAGTACGGCGACGACCCGGTGGGTCCCTGCGACCGACAGGGCCTGGGCCAGTCGGATTTCCGCATTTTCATCGATCGGCTCTGCGACCGCGTCCAGAGCAAGACGGACATGGCGCTGGAAATGCTCGACCGCGACCAGTGGGACCTGTTTGCCACCGTATTCGACGAAACCCATTGCGTGGGCCACCAGACCTGGCACATCCATGATCATGCCCATCCCGATCATGATGCCGATACCGCGGCTGCGCTGGGCGACCCCATGCTCAAGGTCTATCAGGCCATCGACGCGGGCATTGGGCGGCTGCTTGAACAGGCCGGTGACGACACGCAGATCATGCTGGCCAGCATTACCGGCATGGGGGCCAACTACACCGCCAACTGGATTCTCGAGGACATGCTCCGCAGCTACGAGGGCGAGCCGAAAAGCGCGGGCCTTTCGGCGCTGTCGATGGTGCGCGGCGTCTGGCGCACCCTGCCCGAAGGCCTGCGGCAGAGCATCAAGCGCGGCACGGGGTCGGCCGCGGAGAAGACGTCCGCCATGGAGCGGCGTCAGCGGGCGGCCTTCACACTCCCGCATAACGACATCAGCGGCGTGGTGCGAGTCAACCTGAAAGGCCGCGAGCCCGAAGGCGTGATCGAGCCGGAAAACTACCAGAGCTATCTGGACGGTCTGGTGGACTATCTCAAGACCTTCAAAAACGCCGAAACCGGCGAGCCGCTCATCAAGCACGTGGTCGAGCCGCGCAAGTTCATGACCGGCAAACACCTGGAAGACATGCCGGACCTGCTGCTCGAATGGAACCGCTCGGCGCCCATCCGCATCGTGGAATCACCGAAGACCGGCCGGCTGCAGAACAGCTATGAAGGCAATCGGCTGGGCGATCACACGGTACACGGTCTGCTGGTCATGGCCGGCCAGTCAATGGGCAGCGGGTCGCTCGCCGAGAAGGCGTCGGTCATGGACCTCGCGCCCACGCTGTGCGCCATGCTGGGCGTGGACATGCCCGGCGATCTGGACGGCAAGGTCATCGCCGAGGCGGCGACATCGCCGTCGCAGGCCGAAAGCGAGCCCGCCCTGAGCTGATCGGCCTCAGGCCGGCTCGTCGTCAAGCGCGGTGGCCCGAATGCTGAAGCGATCCAGCGTTCGGGCCGGGCCCTCGTCCAGCAGAGAATAGGCCTCGACCTCCAGCACGTCCTTCGTGGCGCGGATGTATGCGTAGTGGTGCGCCGTGTCGTCATGCACGGCAATCACTTCGGGCAGCGGGTGCTGCAACTGCGAGAAATTGTGGCCGATTTCCGATCGTTTCCCGCCGGGGCTGCACTTCAGGTAAACCACGCCCTCGCCCTTGCGGTATTGGGCTTTCTCCCGGGTCGCGCAGCGATAATCGTGAATTGATCCGGTGACCGGAAAGCTTCTTTCGTAGTTCTGGTCATGCCCGCTGAGGTGCAGGTCGACCGAGTAGGCCTGAAAGATCGGCAGCAGCTTTTCGCGGATTTCCGGCACCGCGGGGTGGCTGCTGCCGTGCCCGAAAATCGGCTCGTGCTGAAACACGATCAGCCAGGGCACGTCACGCTCGCGGGCCTGCTCGAGTTCCCGCGTCAGCCATTCAAGCTGCTCGTCGGTCGGGTACGGGGGATTGGGCACGAACAGCGACACGATGTGCACCGGACCGATCGTCAGGCTGTAGTCGCGGTCCTCTCCGGGGCCCGGGGGATGACAGAAACGCTCGGCCCAGTCGTCAAAGCGCTCGACCAGGAAAATCTCGTGATTGCCGTACTGCGCCAGCACGGGATGGCGGCTGGCGATCGGCTGCATCTGCTCGAACCAGGCATCGACCGCATCGCCCACCGCGTCGAAACGGGTATCGGAATTGGCGTAGGCGTAGTCGCCCGCCGCCAGGATAAGCAGCGGTGCCTGCTCGCGGATGGCGTCGATGATGCGCAGCGTGCCGTCCGCGTTGCCGTCGCGCCGGCCGTGGATGCCGGTATCGCAGACAAACGCAAAGTCGATGGCCGTATCTTCGCCCGCCGGCGCTGTCCGCGTGACGTGAATGTCGCTGAAGGGCGTCGTGTAGCCCGGGTCATTCGATACGCGGTATTCAATCGCGGCGTCGGGCGTCAGTCCCGCCAGGGTGGCCCTGTGCAGGTAGCCATGAATGCCCGGCGAACGGAGACTGGTGGCGGTCCGGCTCTGCCAGGCGTCGTCACCGCGCCGGCGATAGGACACCGCGGCATTCCGGCCCGAGGCCGGCGTCCACCAGCAGACAGTCACGCTGGTATCGGGATCCGCCGTCCAGGACAGGTGAATCTGGCTCGCCTGCCCGGCCCGCGCAAACCAGCGGCCCACCAGCCCACGCGCAATTACCCGGCTTCGCTTGAACGCCAGCCAGCCGAAGCGGGCCGCCTGATAGAGCGGGTTGAACAGACCGGGCGCGCTGTCGCGCAACCGCCGGGTGGCGGCGATAATCCTGGCTTCCAGCAGATTCAAAGAATCATGTTCCCTTTCTTCTTGCGCTCCCGCTCGTCCGGTTTGGCATCGGCCCGCACCGTCTGGTAGCCGCGCCGGTCGCGAAGCATCCATTGCAAGGTACGCGCCAGCTTCCAGCCCACCAGCGGCGCCGTCATCTTGAACACCTTGCCGCGGTAAATCTGGCGGCCGGAACTGCCGCCCAGCATTTCGACCCAGTAATCGGCCTTGGCGCTGAGTTCCGGGTAAAGCGGGTAGCTGACGAACTTCACTTCCTCGAAGAAGTTCGCGCAGGCCGCCCGCGCCCGCGGCGAATTCTCCCGTCGCAGAATGCGTTCGCAGATCATTTCGGCCGAGCGCAGCCGCGACTCGATGGCCATCCGGCTGCGCGACGCGCTGATCGACCCGGTCATGCCGATCCGGTAGAACGATTCGGCGGCCGGGCAGAAACGCACGCCCCGACTGGCCAGCAGCACCCGGGAGAAGTACTCACCATCCTGATTCTGCTTGAGTTTCTCGTGCCAGGGGCCGGCCTTGTCCACGAGTCGCCGCGGCGTCAGCCAGGCATGCGGCGCCATCATGTCATCGCCCGACCAGCTGTCAATCAACCAGTCCAGCCCGGACATGTCGCGCCAGTTGCCGGCCGGCCGGAAGGGGATATCCCCCGGCTCGGAAGAGAAATGGGCATAGGGCCCGAAATACACGTAGTTGTCGCCCAGTTCGCGCCAGCGTTCGATCTGCACCGCCAGTTTGTCGCGGCCCAGCATGTCGTCCGCATCCAGGAACTGCAGCAATTCACCGCTGGATTCTTCAATGCCGCGGTTGCGCGCCACGCAGGCACCCTGATTCTTCTGCCGGATCAGACGCACCCGCGTGTCCGGAAAGGCTTCAACGATGGCCGCGCCGTCGTCACTGCTTTCATCGTCCACGACGATGATTTCCAGGTTCCGGTAGGTCTGGCCCCGCAGGCTGTCCAGCGTCTGGTAGATCCAGGCCTGGGCGTTGTACATGGGGATGATGACCGACACCAGCGGCATGTTCATGCGCGCCTCCGGGCCAGCAGGCGCAGCTGCTGGCGGGCCAGCGGCTCCATCACCAGCAGGCAGCTCAGCCATATCGCGCCAAGCAGCACGATGACGATCATGTCATGGGCCTGCAGCGAAAAGGCCACCGTGGCCGCAGCCAGCATGAGGCCCGCCGCCGCGGCGGGCTTGGCGCTTTCGAACAGCAGACTGGCCAACCCGGGGCGCAAAATGCGTACCGACCAGATCAAGCGCAGCGCGGTACCGGCCACGTAGGTGGCGGCCGCGCCCCACGCGACGCCCAGGGCGTCGCCGGTAATCCGATAGCCCGCATAAATGAGCGGCAGAAACAGCAGCAGCTCCACCACCTTCGCGATGGTTTCAAGCTCCGGCTTCTTCACGGCCAGCAGCAGTGGATTCTGCGAACGATTCATACAGCGCAATATACCCAGTATGCCCAGCGGCACCAGCAACGCTGCCGCTTCACTCCATTGAGGGCCGAACAACACGAATATCACGAAGTCGCGACACAGGATAATCGGCAGGAACGCGGCAATCGTGAGCCATGTAATGTAGTTGAAACTACGCAGCCAGGCGCCGGACAGTTGCGCCGGGTTGTTTCGCAGGGTCTCGGCAAAATACGGATAAATGGTGCGGCTGGCCGTGGCGGTCAGCAGCAGCTTGGGCATTTCGCAGATGCGGTAGGCAATCGTGTAGAAGCCCAGTGCGGCGGCGCCGATCTGTACACCGATAAACAGATTGTCCATCTGCGTGGTCAGCATGCTCATGACACTCATGGCCATGAGGTACTTGCCGAACACCAGGCTCTGCTTCATGGGCGCCCAGTCGAACATGAGTCGCGGCCGCATGCTCGCCAGCCAGTAGGACGCAGCGGAACTCAGGCCGGCGGCCAGAATGCTGCCGATCACCAGCGCCCAGGGCGAGCGCGTCAGATAGGCCAGAATGGTGGTGGCAACCAGCGTGATGATGGCGACGACCAGATCGAACAGCGCCACCCGGGCAAAATCAATACGCTTCTCCAGCAGCATCAGCGCCGGGTTCTTGAGTGCGCGCAGCAGCGGCACCACCGCCAGCGCCAGCAACATGGGAAACAGCACCGGCTCGTCGTACATCAGCGAGGCCGGGTACGCCGCGGCCGCCAGCAGCCCGCCGATGAGCGCCTGAATACCCAGATTGCCGGTCCAGACCGAGTGCAGCCAACGGTCCTCGTCGATATCCGTTTCCTGACTCAGCGCGATGAAGGCATCTTTCAACCCGAAGTTGCCCAGCTCGATGATGGCCAGCAGCACTACCATCGCCATGGCGAAAATGCCGAAATCTTCCGGAGCCAGCAGGCGCGCCACGATCATCACGCGCAGCAGATCGATGGCCTGGGAGGCCAGCGTGGCCAGCACGTTCCAGCGCAGTCCGTCGCGCAACCGCTGCGCTACGGTCGGTTCGGCTGGACGCCCGGAGCCGCTCATCGCGCCTCGCCGGCGGCGTTACGCAGGGGTCGTACGATGCACCCGCCCGCAGCCGCGCTGGCCGGCACGTTGTTGCCGAAAGAACAGATCAATGATTCCCCCCTGCTCGGCCCGGCGCCGGTCAACCCAAGTGGTCATCCTGGCGCCGCTGAGGCAGATAGAAGTAGAAGCGGGAGCCCACCCCCAGGCTGGACTCGACCCGAAGCTCGCCGCCGTGAATCTGGGCTATCTTGGCACAGATGGACAGCCCGATGCCGGTGCCCTCGTACTCCGATTCGCCGTGAAGTCGCTGAAAAATACGGAAAATACGGGACTGATGCTGGGCATCGATGCCGATCCCCTCGTCGCGCACGGAAATCTCCCAGACGGCCTTGTTGCAGCGGGCACTGATCTCGACCAGCGGCGCCGGACCCGGCTGAAACTTGATCGCATTGGCGATGAGATTCTGAAACATCTGCAGCATCAGCGGCCGGTCGCACTGCAGCGTGGGCAAATCACCAACGACCACTCGCGCGCCTCGCTCCTCGATGACGCTGCGCAGCCGGCTGCAGGCCTCCTCCACCACGGTGCCAATGGGCGTAGGCTGAAAATCCTTGTCCGCGCCCGACACCCGTGAAAGATCCAGCAGCGCGAATATGAGCGTCTCCATGCTCTTCGTGCCGACAATAATCTCGTTGATGAACTCGTCGGCGCGGGCGTCCAGCCGGTTTTCGTACTGTCGCTGCAGCAGCTGTGCGAAACCGGCGATATTTCGCAGCGGCGCCTGCAGGTCGTGCGAGGCCACATAGGCAAACTGCTCGAGCTCCAGGTTGGACCGCGCCAGCGCATCCATGGTCTGCCGGCGCTCCTCGGCCTTGCGCTTGAGATCCTCGTGGGCCTTCTCCAGCGACACCAGCAGCCGGCCCGTGCGGGACGCCAGCCGCGCATCGAACACGGACACCATCAGCGCAATGGTCAGAATGGCCATGACGATGATCGTGACGTTCAGCGCCAGTCCGCCCCGACTCACGGCAAACAGCCCGCTCGCCAAGGAGACCGCATCGGCGGGAATCCGCGCGGCGGCGATGGCCGTGTAGTACATGCCGGCCACCGCCAGGCCCATGACGACCGACGCCCCGAGCTTGACCGTCAGACGGTTGCGCCGGTCACCATCGCGGAACTGGAAGGCCAGCCAGAGTGCGGCCAGCGACGCGAGTACGGCGTACAGCACCGACGCAATGAACAGCAGCAGGTCGTACTTGATGTCCGGCGTCAGCTGCGTGGCCCGCAACCCCACGTAGTTCATCACCGCGATGCCCAGCCCCATCATCAGCCCGGCAAAGAGCATGTCGTACCAGGTCATGGCCGCCAGGCTCACGAGCCTGAAGGCGAAATAGCTCGCCACGATGGCGGCCAGCATGGAAAGGGCGGTCACGCGCAGGTCGAAACTCACCGCAAACGGCAGCTCCAGGGCCAGCATGCCGATGAAGTGCATGGCCCAGACGCCCATGCCCATGGCAAAGGCCCCGCCGAATCGCCAGCCCATTTCCACCCGGCCGGTCGCGGCGGAAATACGGCCGGTCATGTCGATGGCTACATACGACGCTGCCACCGCCACCAAGACGGAAAGTGTGACCAGGGAATAATCAAACTGGAAGAACACGTGCGGGCGAATCCGGGACTCGGGTTGTTTTCAGGCCGGTCGCCGAGTGCAACACCCTGGCCGCAGCGGTCTACCGACCGCCGCGGACCGCGCAACCTGCGAGCCAGGCAACCGACCTGCGTTTTATCCTCTGTCGGCCGCGGGCCGCAGAAGTTAATGCCTGCGATCGACTTCCGAGGGCCGATTGGCGGGGTCGGTCAGGCGTTTCCTGGCCTGCCGCTGCAGCCGCTGCGCGCTGCCGAGCAGGAACGACCGCGCCGACGACGTCTTCACCATGGCCGCAAAACCGGCCGGGGTCAGTTCGTAGGCCCGTTCCGACTGCGACAGATGACCGTTGTCCTCGAGCACCCGCAGCGCGGTAGCCACGTCGTTCTGACGCAGCCCGGTGTGCGCCCAGTTCTGCTCGATGGTCTGTAGCGAAATCCGGCCACGCTCCGGCAGGTTCAATTCATTGAACACCGACAGCATGACTTCACCGAGGTCTGATTCCTTGACTCTCATGACTCGACTCTCCTGATACGCCGCTTGCCCCGTGGTCATTCCGACACGGCGTCTTGCATGAATGATACGCCGAAACCGGCGGAAAGGGATCAGTGTGTCTTGCGCCGGTTCAGCCGGCGGGCCGCCTTGCGCCGCAGCCGGGCATGCGCTGTCAGGCCCAGCCAGAGCGACATCGAGAGTCTGCGCGCCTGACGCCGGCCGGCGTGGGTCAGCCGGTATTCGGGGCTGAATGTATCCGGGCAGGCGCGTTCCAGGGCCGCCGCGTCTTCCAGCAGACGCAGCGCCAGTTCAAGGTCGGTCTGACGCAGCCCGACGTCGCTCCAGCGCCGATCCAGGGCGGCGCGGTCGACCAGCGACTCTGAAGCCGGCGCCAGATCCACCATGATTTGCAGCACGATGCCGGATACGGCCCGTTCGCTCACGCGCATATTTATCCCCGTACTGAATCCCCCTTTCCGCGTGTAAAATAGCAGCGTCTGCTGCTTTTCTCAGCACCCAATCCCCTGTTTTTTCAGCGAAATAGACCATATGGACCATGAGCGCCTCGCGCAATTCGAGGCGGCGCTGGATTTGCCGCTGCAAACCGGCGTTCCGCTGGCGCCGCTCACCAGCTTTCGCATCGGCGGGCCGGCCCGCTGGTTCGTGGCAGCGAACACGGCGGAGGAGCTTGCGCACGCGGTGCTGGCGGCCCGCGAGGCCGGGCTGGATTACTTCCTGCTGGGCCAGGGCGCGAACATTCTGATGGGCGATCGGGGCTTTCCCGGCCTGGTCATCCACAATCGTGCTCGCGGTATCAGCCTGTCGGGCACCCGGCTTACCGCCGAAAGCGGCGCGGCCATGTACCCGGACGTCATCGACACCGCCGTGTCGGCCGGCCTGTCGGGCCTGGAGCACTTCGTGGGTATTCCGTCTTCCGTCGGCGGCGCCGTGTGGCAGAACCTGCATTTCCTGTCACCCGCGCCGGCGCGCGAGCGCACGATGTTCCTGGCCGAATGCCTGGTCGGGGCCGCGCTGCTCACCGAGGAGAACGAGCGCCGCGAGGTGGATAACGCCTATTTTCGCTTCGGCTACGACTACTCCATCCTGCATGATCGCCGCGACGTGGTGCTGTCCGCCCGCTTCGAACTGCAGCCCACCCACGCCGGCGACCTGCGCCGGGTCATGCAGGAAAACCTGGCCTGGCGGGCCGAACGCCATCCGCCGCTCGAAAGCGAGCCCTCCGCCGGGTCAATTTTTCGAAAGATCGAGGGGATAGGCGCTGGCCGCCTAATTGACGAGGCGGGCCTGAAGGGCCTGTGCCACGGCGGCGCGCAGATCAGTGAGCGACACGCCAACATCATCATCAATCGCGACGGCGCCTCGGCGGCCGATGTCTGCGCGCTTATCATGCACGCCCAGCAGGTGGTGAAAGCGCGCACCGGCTACTGGCTGGAGCCGGAAATTTCCTTTATCGGCGACTTCGACAAGGTCAGCCGCATCCGGGCGGCCGGCCGCGAGTAAACGGCAACACAAATGTTTCGGAATTGTTACCGTTTTGTAACATTCCGCCCCCAGACTACGTCCCGCTTACGCTGCAGCAACGCGCAGCGGTCATTTCGTCAGGCGTAGCTGCCTTCTATGAACCAGGGAGAAAGAGATGATTCCCCGTCCATTTATCTATGTGACCAAGCCGCTGGCGGTGGCCACCAGCGCCGTGCTGCTGCTGTCCATGGTCGGCTGCGGCCAGCAATCCGGCGGCAACGGCCAGGCGGGCGCCCCCGCATCGGGCGATCAGGCCGCGGCCGGCTTCGACCGTGACCAGATCCGCATTGTCGGCTCGTCCACCGTCTACCCCTTTTCGTCCTATGCGGCCGAGGAATTCGGCGCCACCACCGATTATTCCACCCCCGTGGTCGAGTCCACCGGCTCGGGCGGCGGCATGAAGCTGTTCTGCACCGGCATCGCCGAAGACACGCCGGACATCACCAACGCCTCGCGCCAGATGAAGAAAAGCGAGTTCGACAATTGCCAGGCCAACGGCGTGAACAAGATCACCGAAATCACGATCGGCTTTGACGGCATCGTCATCGGCCAGAACAAGGACAACCCGGCCATCAACTTCAGCCGCGAGCAGGTCACCCTGGCCGTGGCGGCCGAAGTGCCGGTGGACGGCCAGCTGGTCGACAACCCCTACAAGAAGTGGAGCGACATCGACAGCAGCCTGCCCGACCGCGAAATCCTCATCTACGGCCCGCCCACGTCCTCCGGCACGCGCGACGCCTTCGAAGAGCTGGTCATGCAGGCCGTCACCAAGAAGATGGAGGGCTACAGCGGCGAGGAATACAGCAAGATCCGTCAGGACGGCCTGTACTTGCCCTCCGGCGAGAATGACAACCTCATCGTCCAGAAGCTGGCCAACAACCCGGATGCCTTCGGCATCTTCGGCTACTCCTTCCTGGAAGAGAACAAGGACAAGATCGCCGCATCCACAATCGACGGCGTGAAGCCCGAACGCGACCTGATCTCCTCGGGCGAATACCCCGTGTCGCGCTCGCTGTTCTTCTACGTCAAGAACGACCACATCGACAAGGTGGACGGCCTGGCCGAGTTCGTGGACCTGTTCCTGTCCGACAAGCTCATCGGCAGCCAGGGCTACATGCGCAAGCTTGGCCTCATCCCGCTGCCCCAGCAGCGCCTGGCCGAAGTGCGCGACGCCTGGGAAAACCGCAAGAACCTGACCAAGGACGCCCTGCACTAGCGTCTTTCTAACGGTCAGTCGAACGAACTTCAAGCCGGCCCCCATTGCGGGGGTCGGTTTTTTTGTGCCCGGCCGATTGCGCCTCACGACCAGACAGTTCCCGAGCCGGGTTTTCGCTTAGTCCATTTTGGCTACCAGCGTTTGCGCACTGAAAAACGCATGCAACCAAACCGCCCGCTGCCGCGTAACCGTTCGTAAGAAAATGAAAATCCCGCAGCCTTACCGGCGTAAGGGTTCGCCCGGGGCTGCGGACTCGAACCGCCAAAACGCGCTTGACAATTTCAAATAGTTTAAGAGAGCGTGGCGGAAAGCCCGCTACAAAGGGCGAAAAGAAGATTGTTTGAAGGGAGGTGCGCGGCCTTCTCCGCGCTCAATGGAGGACTATACTTATGAGACTTGAGAAGAAATCCCGGCTGCGCAGCGGCCTGGGCGGATTGGCGGCAGGAAGTCTGCTGCTGTTCGCGCAGGGCGGCATGGCCGCTACACTTACGGTTAACTCTGAGGCAGATGAACAAATAGAAGACGCTGCCTGCACGCTTCGCGAGGCAGTGGCGTCGGTCAATACCGCTACGGATGTGGGCGGCTGTGTCGCTGATGTAAGCAATCCTTACGGCACAGATGACACCATACTTTTCTCGAACATCGCCGAAATCGCGGGGGCCGACGACTTCGACTTTTCCGTGCCTGTGACCATTGACGGCGATGGCCAGGTGACGATCGATGGCATTAACAATAACGAAGACCTGTTTGGCTTCCAGGCGCCCGCGACTGTGCGTGGTCTCACCTTCATAAACGGCAACCAATCTGCGGATCAAGGTGGCGGCGCAATTATTGCGTTGGACAGCTTGGTGGTCGAAAACTGTATGTTCTTAGACAACCAAACTACAGCCGGAGGCTCTTCCGGAGGTGCAATTCTGGCATTCGGAAATTTGACTATTTCCAATTCCTCGTTTGACAACAACAGTGCGCCAAGAGCGGGCGGCGCTGTAGAAGTAAACGAGCCTGATTCGGGCACTTCTATAGTCTCTATTAACGATAGTGATTTCTCTAACAATGATGCCACCGGAGCAATGGGATCGCCCGGCAATGGCGGCGCAATCCATATCACTGATCCAGCCGGCGCCGGTAGCGTTGCGGTCACCATCACGGGCGGCAGCTTTACTAATAACTCGGCCGCCTCAGAAGGCGGCGCATTGTGGAACGATACCGGCGGGATGGATCTCTTGGAAGTTATCGTCGGCGGTGCCGAGGGGTCAGGTAATACAGCCTTAGGCGGCGCCGTGGATATGAACGACGGCAACGGCCAAGGCGGCGGCGGCGTTTTCAACAACGGCGGCACCGTCGAAGTTGAAGACAGCGTCATCTCCTACAACAGCGCAGCCGGCGATGTCAGTTCCGGCGGCGGCCTGTTCAATAATGAAGGCGGCTCGATGTTCATCTCGAACACCAATGTCGACTTCAACACCGCGAATCGCGCGGGTGGCGGCATCGAATCGCGCGCCAATACCACGACACGCCTTGACGAAGGTTCGACGCTGTCGAGCAATACAGCCAACACGACCAATACGATGGCAGCAGCCGGTGGTAACGGCGGCGGGCTTCACGTGACCGGCAACGGCAACGTGGACCTTGAAGATGTCACGGTGGACTCGAACACGGCGGCCAAGGAAGGCGGCGGCCTGTGGCCCAACACCGGCACCATGAACGTGTTTTTCTCCGTCGTGAGCAACAACCAGTCGCTGGGCGATATTGGTGGCGAGCCCCAGGGCGCTGATGGCCAGGGCGGCGGCGGCATCTTCCTGAACGCAGGTGATGGCGAAGGCGGCATGCTCAACATCAACGGCTCGCAGATCACCGGCAATTCAGCCGTAACCGGCAGCGGTTCAGGTGGCGGCATCTTCGTCAACCAGAACGGCGTCATGAACGTCGCGGCGTCCATTATTGGCGGCAACACGGCCGCGCGCGCCGGTGGCGGCATCGAGAGCCGTGCCGGATCGACGGTCGAGCTTGTTGGCGTTGTGCTATCCGACAACAACGCTAATGGAGCAAATGATTCTCCGGGCAACGGCGGTGGCATGCACGTTAGCGGCACGGGCGCCAACACCAATGTTCGCGCCTCGCTGGTCGCCGACAACGTCGCAGCTTCCGAAGGCGGCGGCCTGTGGAACGCCGGCGGTAGCGAGATGACCGTGGACGGCACCTCGTTGCTGCGCAACACCGCGGCCGGCGCGACTGCTACCGAAGGCGGCGGGGCGCTGTTCCAGCAGGCGGGCACGGGCGGCGGCATGAACGTCTCCTTCAGCCGTATTCTGCTCAACTCCGCAACCGGTGCAGCCGGTTCGGGCGGCGGCATATTTGTCGACGTTGGCGGCGAACTGGATGTCGACAACTCGGTGATCGCTGGCAACAGCGCCAATCGGGCTGGCGGCGGTGTTGAAAACAGGGCCGGTACCGTGGATCTGTTCCGGGTGAATCTGGGCGGCACGGACAGTTCGTTCGGCAACATGGTGGGCACCAACCCCGGCAACGGTGGCGGCCTGCACACGTCCGACGTAGAAGGCGAGTCTCCAGGACAGGTTGAGATCAACGAAAGCCTCGTGGGTTACAACACTGGTGTTGAAGGCGGTGGCCTGTGAAACTCAGCGGCCGGCACCATGGTCGTGGCCAACACCACGGTGTCCAACAATCAGGCCACCGGTGACGGTGGTGGCGTTTACCAGGATGGCGGTGACGGTGACGGCTCCGGCACCACCGAAGTGGCGTTCAGCACGATTACGCAGAACACCGCCGGCGGTATCGGCGGCGGGCTGGGTACCGGCAACAACGCGCCGGTGCTCACGGTCGACGCAAGCATCATTGCCGAGAACAGCGATTCCAGCGGTAGTGAGTCGGTGATCATGGTCGCCACGTACATGCCGCAGGAATGGAATCCCGGTGTGGTGGAGATTGTTGGCGCTCACCCGCAGAAACCCGCCCCTGCCCTGAACTGGCAGACACCGGCGATTGCGGGCGGCGCGCTGCTCGGGCTGCTCAGCCTGGTCAGCGTGGGCCGGATCCGGCGTCGCACCCGCGTGTTCCTGCTGGCCACCTCTGCAGCCCTCGTGCTGACCGCCTGCGGTGGCGGCGGTGGCGGCGGTAGTGGCGGCGGCGTCATCCCTGATGGTTCCGAGGATCCGATGAACCCGCTGGTCCGGGGCGATATCCAGTTCGTGGTGGATACGCTGCTGGGTAGCGGAATGGAACCGGATCTGATTGGTGACGGCCTGCCGGTGAACGGCCCGGGCATTACCATTCAGGGTCTGCCGGAAACGCAGGACTTTTAAAGCCCTCGCTCCGCCCTGTCGGGCGGACACAAAGAAGACGGGCCGCCTTGTGCGGCCCGTTTTTTTTTGGTTCTTCGCACTTTAGCGGGAAAGTATCCCGTAACCAGTTCGATGAGATTGAATCGGGGTATAAGCATTGCGCCGCTGCTACGCAGCTGATGCGCCTTCCTTTTTCGATAAACGTCGAAAAAGGAAGCAAAAAGACGTTCCCCGCGAACTCGCCCGGTAGCAAAACTGCGTTTCGCTACCGGGTGCCCTGCGCGCCTGCACCAGCCGAGGGTCCGAGTGAGGGACTCCTGTCCCACACTCGGAGCATGGACATCC
>NYTH01000020.1 GCA_002683405.1 Salinisphaeraceae bacterium
ATAGCTACGGCTATGACTCGTCGGCGCGCCTTGCCTGACGAAAAATGGAACTCGGTCTAATGTGCCATCAAATGTGACGCACTACGCTAGCTCTTGGCCGCAAACAGGCCGCTCGCCATCACCCGTATCCGCCATGCCAGTACGACCCGGGATTCCACTTGTTGCTGCTCTGCCCCTGCTGTTTGCAGGCTGCGCCAGCCTGGACTTCAGGATCGTGGGGGCCCGGGCGGATAAGGGCGGTTCGACATTCGTCATGTCGCGGCATAACCGCCTCGTCGCCCAGGCACTGACCGGCCGCGTGTTCGGACAGAGCGGCGGCCTGTTCGCCAACCCGGCCTGCATCGGTTCGAACTGGTATCTGATTGTTGAACAGGTGGTGGATACCGACCACAACGCGAGCGGATTTTCACGACTGGAGCAGCTGAACACCCTCAGCATCCGGGCGGATGATCATCATTTCACCGTGCAGGCCAGCGATGCCTTTACGCTGGATCGCCGATCCGACCGGGGTAACGTGGTCGCGTTCTGGCGAAGTTACGGCCTACGCAACGCGGTACAGCGGGAAATCGCCAGCTTTCGTCTTACCCATGACCAGTATCTGGCGTTGAGTGGAGCTACCCGCCTGAGTCTGGTCCTTGGCGGCCGCGCAGACCAGGTGGCGATCGCGCACAGCGATATTCCACCGGCCTTCCAGCCGAATCTGCGGCATTTTTACGAAGCGGCGCAGACCGTCCCGGCCCCTGTATCACCGGACCCTGGGTTTCCCCGCGCCCTGACGGCCGGGACCCCGAAAGGACCCGGCTGACAGGGCGAAAATTCAGACCACGCCGAAGGCCAGCATGGCGTCTGCAACCTTCTTGAAGCCCGCTATGTTGGCCCCGCGCGCATAATCGATGTACCCGTCCGGCTGTTCGGCATAGCGCTGACAGCTGCTGTGGATGTCCCGCATGATCTTGCGCAGCAGTTCGTGCAATTGGTCTTCTTCCCAGGACAGGCGGGCGCTGTTCTGGCTCATCTCCAGCCCGGAAACGGCCACGCCGCCGGCGTTGGCCGCCTTGGCCGGTCCGAACAGCACCTTCGCTTCCCGAAGCACCGACACGGCGTCGTTGGTGGTGGGCATATTGGCGCCCTCGGCCAGCGCAATCAGACCATTGTTGACGAGCGTTCTCGCGTCGTCCTCGTTGACTTCGTTCTGCGTGGCGCAGGGCAACGCGACTTCGCAGGGCACCTCCCAGGGTGTCTTGTCCGCGTGAAAGCTGGCGTTCTTGAACTCTTTCACGTAGTCCTCGATGCGGCCGCGCCGGTAGCCCTTGTGCTGCTTCACCCAGTCGATCTTTTCCTGGTTCAGGCCGTCCGGATCATGAATATAGCCTCCGGAGTCCGAGAGCGTGACTACCTTGCCACCCATGGCCACCGCTTTTTCCGCAGCGTGCGTGGCCACATTGCCTGATCCCGAGACGGTGATGGTCAAACCCTCGATTTCACGCTTGATCTGTCGCAGCATGTCCTCCAGGAAATACACCGCGCCATAGCCGGTGGCCTCGGTGCGCACACGGCTGCCGCCCCACTCCAGTCCCTTGCCGGTGAGCACGCCGACGTAGCGGTTGGTGATGCGCTTGTACTGACCGAACATGTAGCCGATCTCTCTGGGCCCCACGCCGATGTCGCCAGCGGGCACGTCGGTATCCTCGCCCACGTGGCGGTAGAGTTCCGTCATGAAGGACTGGCAGAAACGCATCACTTCGCTGTCGGATTTGCCCTTCGGGTTGAAATCGGACCCGCCCTTGCCGCCGCCCAGCGACAGGCCGGTCAGGCTGTTCTTGAAGGTCTGCTCGAATGCGAGGAACTTGAGCACGCTCTGGTTGACGGTCTTGTGAAACCGCAGGCCACCCTTGTAGGGCCCGAGCGCATTGTTGTTCTGGACACGATAGCCACGTTGCACGCGCACATTGTTGTCGTCGTCTTCCCAGCAAACGCGGAAGGAGACCACGCGGTCGGGTTCGGCGATGCGGCGCAGAATCTGGGCTTCGTGGTATTGCTCCTTGTCCTGTATGAAATCAAAGATGTCGACAGCGACTTCATAGACAGCCTGATGAAATTCGATCTCGCCCGGATTGCGGCGCTTGACCCCTTCCATGAACTGCTGGAGATTGACGTGATCGTTGACGGCCATGCGGGCCCTCCCCCTGTTGCGTTTGCCGAATCGGCACTATAACCACAAACATTGAACTTGCCAGCGCATTCCCGTGCGCTGCGGGACTCGGCGGCGAGCCGTGGCTCTGCGCCAATGAAAGGGCCGGCAAGCGCCGGCCCTATTCTTCGCGTTACAGCGCTTTTTCCCTGGCCCTGATGAGCCAAGGCGCGGGCCGACTAGAACTCGTTTTCGACAGACTGCTCGGTGCTCATGGCTTCATCTTCGAAAGACTGTTCCGCGCTGTCGGCTTCGTCGTCCAGTGACGCCTCGGCGCTCTCGGATTCGCTGCGGAACGACTCTTCCACACTGTCACTGTCGTCGTCGAAGGCGTTCTCGGCGCTATCGGCGGAATCATTCAGCCCGGGTTCCCGGCGGTCGGCATCCTGCATGCTCGAGTCATCGGACTCGCTGGTCTGCTGATCCAGGCCGTTGCCGTCATTGCCCAGCTGGAGGCCGGTAACCGGCGAATCCTGCACCGCAAGTCCTTCGGTGAGTTCACCGACCGGTTGCAGCGTCTGGTTGAGCAGCCCGGTGTCGGGGCTGCCGGCCTGCGTGCCCGCATTGACGCGGGCCTCGAGATTGATGCCCGGCTGCTGGGCAAGCGCCGGCACGGACACCAGACCGGCAGCGATGACGCTGGCGTAAAGGGGATTCAGGCATTGACTGAGTTTGCTCATAACGCGCTCCATGCGTTGTCGACAAAATACACGTCCCAAAGCTAGGCATGGCGGCCGCTGCTGCCAATCCGTCCAATCCCCCATGGGCCACACTCAGGCGCCTGGCGGCGGTCCACCGTGATAGGCGAGTAAACCGCCGTCCACCATGTAGCAGCTGCCCGTGCAGTAACTGGCCTCGTCGCTCGCCAGGAACAGCATCATGTTGGCCACCTCGCGAGGGCTGCCGTAGCGGCGCATCGGCGGCGCCGTGGCAAACGCCTGCATGGCCGCTGACGGATCGTCGGGACTGGCCGTTCGGTGCAGTCCGCCCATCATTTCCGTATCGGTCAGTCCCGGGTGCACCGTATTCACGCGGATATTGTCGACGGCAAGCTCGACCGCCGCGTTGCGCATGATGCCCACTACGGCATGCTTGGTCGTGGTGTAAGGACTGGACAGGTAGTAGCCGGAGTGACCCTGGGTGGACGAAGTGATCACGATGCTCCCGCCACCCCGGCGGCGCATGGGTCCTATTGCCGTCCGAAGGCCATGCCAGACGCCCTTGAGGTTGATCTCCACCACACGATCGAACAGCGACTCCGAGTACTGATCCACGGTCTGCATCTCGCCGAATATGCCGGCATTCAACACCGCGATATCCAGCCCGCCGAACTGCTCAACCGCGGCCTCGACGCTGCGCTCTACCTGATCACGCTGGCTCGCATCCACCACCTGCCAGGCTGCAAAGCCGGCGCCCAGCCGGTCGGCGAGCGCCCGCAGTTCGGGCTCCAGCACATCGGTCAGCATGACCTGCGCACCCTCTTCCACGAAACGCTCCGCCGTGGCTGCGCCGATACCTCGGGCAGCCCCGGTAATCAGCGCGACCTTGCCATCCAGTCTTTTCATTGATCTGAACTCCTGCCGTGAACCCGGCAACGCCGGGTTGATGAATCACTTGATGATGCCCAGGCGGCGCGCCTCCGCTACGGCCTGGGCACGGCGGTGCACCGCCAGCTTCGAGTAGGTGCTTTTCAGGTACCACTTCACCGTGTCGACGCTGACGTTCAGCGTTCGGGCAATCTCCTTGTTGGAACAGCCCTTCCCCAGAAGGACCACGATCTGCTTCTCGCGAGTCTTGAGCGGCTCCACCAACACGGTCAGGGGGCGGCTGGTCGCGGCGTCGGCCGCCGGCAGACCGTCACTGAAGGCGTGGGCCCCGGCCGGAACGACGCTGTTCCCGACCGCTATGAGCCGGTTCATGTGGTAAGCAACCGATTCGGGCAATGCGTTTGCGGCGCTCTGCTGCCGGAGTTTGTCGCGCAGGCGCTGCAGCACATTCACCACCGCCGGGCCTTCGTCGACAAACGAACGAACCATGCCCTGCGAAGCGCCGAGCATGAGCGCTTCGGTGAGCCGCTGCTCGGCCTGTTCCTGGCGGCGCAGCGATTCCAGGCACAGCGTGATCCGGACCAGCAGGGTCACGGTGAACAGCATCCGCCCGTTGCTGCGGGCCTGCTCAAGCAGCCGATCAAGCAGGCCGAGGGCATCTTCAGTGCGGCCCAGCGCCTGCAGCACCCGACTGCGGGCGAGCGCGCGCATCGCCCAGATCTGGGCCTGTATGCCGTCGGTGCTGGACGGTGCGGGCGGCAGTTCGGGTGAATTTCGCTCGGCGTGGAGCAGGTCGCCGTCGAGCAGATAGCGCCGCACGCGCTCGCCGTCCACCGCGACAGCGAGACGCTCCAGACCCAGCCGACGCGCCGACTCCAGGCCTTCATCGAGCAGCCGGTGAGCGGCCGGGATATCCCCCTGCAGGCCGCGTAGCCGGGCCAGCGGTATGTAGATCGCCAGCGAAAAATCCACCACCCCACCGGTTGCGCCGAGCGCCAGACTTTCTTCTAGCAGGTTTTCGGCGTGCTCCAGATCGTTGTACTCGTAATTGATTTCGCCCCACAGGGCGGCCGCCAGCCTGGCCGCGTGCGAATGCTGACCGACACTTTCGCGCGCGTAGTTCAGCGTTTCCTGAAAGTGCTTGGCGGCCACCCGCAAATTGCCCTGATAGGCGGCGGCCATGCCGGTAAAGCAGTGCCCGTAAATACCGCTGAACGGCCCTTCGGTGCCCATGTGGTGCGGCGTGGCCCAGCGCTGCAGCGTCCGGGCACCTTCAAAATCGAAACGGTGTATCCGCACAAAGCTGAGCACGTTGGCGGCCACGGCAAGCACCCAGTGCGGATACTCGACGTCGGCGTCGAGCAAGGGCGCGACCTGGGGCTCGACCTGCTCGATCTGGTCGGCGTAGATATCCAGGCAGGCCTGCAGGACCCGGAGCTCGGCGCGCAGCGCGACAAGCTGCTGGCGATCCTCGATGCCGGCCCCCTCGGTCAGTATGGCGTGCAGCTGGTCGATCACGGGAGCGGCCTTGTCGGCACGCTGGGTGAGGCAGTAGCACCACCCCAGGGCCATCTGCAGACGGGGCCGCTGGGCAATCGCCTCCGGCGGCAGTCGATCCATCAGATTCAGCAGCGTGGCCATGCGGGAGTGCTCGATGAGCGTCATGGCGCTGGTGTCGATGAGATTGACCGCGCGCTCCAGGTCACCCGCCTGCAGGGCGTGCGATACGGCATCGGACGTGTAGCCCTGCGCTTCGAACCACTCGCTGGCCCGCAGGTGCAGCGCGGCGCTCTCGGCCGGCCGGTCCCGATTAAGGCGCTGCAGCAGGAAACTGGCGAACATGTGGTGGTAGCGAAACCACTGGCGCTGATCATCCAGCGGCCGGATGAACAGATCTTCCCGCTCAAGCTGTTCCAGCAGGCGCTGGCTGTCGTCCCGTCCGCTGACCGCGGCGCAGAGGTCGGCATTCAGCCGGTCGAGTATGGCGGTGCACAACAGGAAGTCACGCAGGTCCGGCGCCAGATTGGACAGCACGTTCTCCGCCAGATATTCGTTGATGGAATGGTGCCGTCCGTCAAACGCCTTGATCAGGCCCTCCGGGTCGGGACTGTTGCGCAGCGTCAGCGAGGCCAGTTGCAGGGCCGCGACCCAGCCATCGGTGGTGCGAAACAGCAGGTCCAGGCTGTCTTCGGGCAGCTGCAGATCGTTCACATCGCTGAAGAAGTGGCGGGCTTCTTCGCTGTCGAAGCGCAGATCACGCGCCCGTATCTCGATGAACTGGTCCGCCACGCGCAGCTTGCCCAGCTGCAGCGGCGGCAGGCTGCGGCTGGTGAGCAGGAAATGCAGATTGGGCGGCGCATAGTTCAGCAGGAAATGCATGGCGTCCTGGATGCTGTCCGACTCGATCAGATGCCAGTCCTCCAGCACCAGGTACAGCTGCCGCTCCAGCGCGGCGGCGGCGTTGATCAGACCGCCGAGCACGAAACGGATGGCGCTGTCTGTCTGATTCTGCAGCGCATGGGCCAGGTCGAGATCGATTTCGGGCGCGATATCCCGAAAGGCTTCGAGCAGGTAGGAAAGAAACCGCGCGACGTCGTTGTCGTCCTGATCCAGGCTCAGCCAGGCGCTGCGGTCGCCGCGCGCCGCCAACTGACGGCGCCACTGCACGGCCAGTGTGGTCTTGCCGTAGCCCGCCGGGGCGTGCAGCAGCGCCAGGCGTCGGCTGTCCAGGCCTTCCAGACGCTCGAGCAGATGCGGCCGCAGCACCAGCCCGCGCGTGTAGGCCGGCGCCTGCAGTTTCGTGGCTATCAGGCGGGTGTCTGGACGCCGAGCACTCCGCGTACGCACTGGCATGTTCTCCTCCTCGCGCTTGACCGGCCTGTCTTGCGCAGGACCGTGTCGGGCCCGAAAAAGATACACGCCACGCGGCGCGCGCACTACGGGTCAGCCGGCAGACCCGGCCCCGAGCTGCTCTGCCAGCCGATCGCGCAGCGCGTAGTCGGTCTGATCCAGATGCATGGGCGTAATGGACACCGCCTTGTGATACACCGCGGTCAGGTCCGTGCCGTCCTGCATCTCGCCATCCCGGTAGTTCAGCTTGATCCAGTAGTAAGGCACGTCCCGCCCGTCTATTCGGCGTTCGGGTATGAAGCTGCCCGGTGGCCGGTTGCCCTGCCGGGTAATGCGCATGCCCGACACCTCGTCGGGCGGGCAGTCGGGAAAGTTGACGTTGTAAAAGCGCGCGTCCGGCCAGGGCTGGCCGAGCAGAAAATCCAGCACCGCCGGGCAGTGCCGGCGCGCCGTGTCCCAGTATTTCTCGCTGCCGAACGTGAATACCAGGCTCAGCGCCACGGACTTCATGCCCAGCGTCAGACCCTCCATGGCTGCGGCCGCGGTGCCCGAATAGCTGACGTCCTCGCCCAGATTTGCGCCCCTGTTGATCCCCGACAGCAGCACGTCGGGCGGCCGATCCTGCATCAGTTCGTGATAGGCCAGCACCACGCAGTCGGTCGGCGTGCCCCGCACCGCAAAATGCCGATCATCCACCTGCCGGACGCGCACAGGCACCGTGATCGACAGCGATCTGGCTGCGCCGGACCGCTCGTCGTCGGGCGCGACCACCCAGACGTCGTCAGTGAACTCACGCACCACTTCTTCAAGCACCCGGATGCCGGGCGCATCGATTCCGTCGTCGTTGACCAGTAAAACCCGCTGGCCGCGCAATGACTGCATAGCTGTTTCCCCGTCGTTCCGGCTTGCAATTTATCACACAATTTTGTACTACAATCGAGAGGCAACGGGAGACGCGTTGACAAGTCGCGAAGCCCCGATGCACTTTTCGCCAAGACAATAACGGCCGGCGCTACAGCCGGTCACCAGCGAATCGGAGGAGAGATGGCGAAGCTTTACGTCGATGTCGACAAATACGGTGACGAGCACGCCTCGCCCGTGGTCGAGGCCTTCCACAGCGCCATACGTGATCTCGTGCGAAAGCGTCTGGACGAGTCGGGCTGCGGCTGGAGCGAATTCGTGTTTGGCAAGAGCCATGAGCTGATCACGCAGGACGACATGGCCGCCGTGGAACAGCAACTGCTGGATGCGGGCCACAAATTCGACTGGTCCGCCGCCATATCGCCGCGGGAGCGGCCGGATGCCTACAAGGCCAGCGCGGGCACCTCAGATGAAGATCTCAAGACTTTCTGTTTCGAGCACCCCGACGCCCCGACTGCCGAAGCAGACGGCGACGGCCGCGCGCTGCGGGGCGTGGGCGACAACGTCGCGAAATACCCGCAGAACGTGACCGGGACCGCTCGCTACGTGCGGTCCTCCGACCGTGTGCTGAAGTGGCTGTCCGACGGCGTGCCCGACAACACCATCGCCGTAATCGACGATTCCGGCGGCACCCTGACCGCACCGATTCTGGAACAGTTCAAGGGCGTGATCTGCGCCGGCGGCACCGTCCGGTCGCACCTGGGCATTCTCACCCGCGAATACGGCATCCCCTGCTTCATGAACGCCAAGGTCACCGGCATTTACGAGGGCGACACCGTCGAGATGGAATGCAGTGCGGCGGCCAAGCCTGCGGAGTTCTATCAGCAGGGCAAGGAACAGACCGCCAACGTCTGGCGGCACGGTAAAGGCTAATAAACCACAGAGACGCAGAGCGCACAGAGAAAAGCAAGCAAATTTATAACCACAAAGCACACAAAGAGCACAAAGGTGGAAACGAAATACTTTGTGTCCTTAGTGCCTTTGTGGTTCTAAAAGCCCTTTCTCTGTGGCCTCTATGCCTTTAGTGGTTAATCTTCAATAGGTACCGGATACAACCATGGCAAAACCGCAACTTTCCTACGCGCAGCTGCTGGAAACCAACAACATGCTGCAGACCAACGGCGATGAGTGCTACTGGCTCTGCGTCACCCGCACGGTGCAGGAGTCCAAGCTGTTTCCGGTGCCCAGTTACATGCTGCTGTCCTATCTCAACTGCTTCTACCGCTACCCTGGCCTGCTGGCGAAGATTGAGGAGAAAATGAGCGCCGAGGAAATCGGCGACCGCATGCGCAATATGGGCGTGAAGATCGCCAACCCGTCCATGGGCTGGGGCCTGACCAACTTCTACCTGCTTGGCCGCGAGTGGCTCATTGCTGCCGGCCTGCTCCGGCCGCAGGACGCGGCCGACGACGTCATGTATGTCATGGACTTCTGGAAGCGCTACCAGCTGGCCTGGCACCGCAACGACGGCCACCTGTTCAACAAGGAGTTCGACCATCGCGGCCAGTTCCTGCCCGAGCGGCAGCTGCAGGTCTTTCACGCCGACCTGTACGACTGCCAGACCGGCGACGAGCTGCACGAGGCAGCCCATCAGTTCCTGGCCGCGGCTTCCCAGTACTGCTTCCTGATCGCCTGCGAGTCACGCCTGTGTCTGCACACGCAGGGGCCGTACAAGATTGACGACCAGCGCGAGATGATCGTGCGCGATCATTTCGACCTGTCGGAATGCAGCCTGCCCTGGCTTGACGGGGTCGGCGCGGAAGTGCCGTACAACAACCTGACGGTCACGATGGCGGTGGACGACTGCCACTTCCACATCTGCGATGACTGGGGCAGCACCGAGGCTGAACCCGAGTTCAAGGCAGACAAGCTGTCCGGCATTGGCCTGTATACCTCCGACATGCTGTCGGAAGGCTATATCCCGGTGGGCATGAACTCCCGCGAGGAACTGACGCAGACCTTTCACGAGCTCGCCGGCAACATCAAGGACGCTACCGCCAAGCTCTGGCAGCGGATTGCCGGGTGGTCTCGCGACCAGATGATGGATGCCGGCGCGATCACCTACTACGCCTGCATCAAGGATCTGGCGCATGTGGCCGGCGTGTACGACGTCGATGACTGGATGAAGATCGACCATCGCGCCGATCGGTTCCGGCCGCTGTTCAACGACGAGTACGGACGCGATTGCCTGGGCGAGATGGTGGGCCTGATCTCCCTGCCCCAGCAGCAGATCAGCGACTACTCGATGATGATGCACTCCAACGCACCCAAGCGCGTGTACACGCCCATCCCCTACGACATTCTGAAAACCGGCGATTACGTGCCCAGCGTGGGGGATGTCGAGCGCGGCATTACCTATCTTCCGGAAAAGGAAGATCGTTACAACACCACCCAGGGCACGCTCACGCTGAGTGAATTCAACCGCAAGGCGGCCGATTTCGTGCCGGAGACGCTGCAGAACGACCGCAACCTGCTGTGTGAAACCTGGGTGAAATTTCACTACGACAGTCCGCAGGCCGATGATCTGTACAAGGTGCATCAGAAGCACTCGCGCCTGCTCAAGGATCGGGGAGCGGGGCTGCGCCGCGCGGACATCGAGAAAATCCGGAGTCAGGAGTAGCTCATGCAAATAGGCGCACTCATCCGACGCGCCGCCCTGCACTACGGCGACAAACCCTGTCTGACCGAAGGGGGCACGACCTGGAGTTTCCGCGACTTCGATGCCGCCACCGACCGGCTGGGCAACGCGCTGCTCGGCCTGGGTCTGGCGCCCGGCGACCGCGTGGGCGTGGCCATGCCCAACGGCATCGATTGTCTGGTGGCCTACTACGCCCTGGCCAAGAACGGCCTGGTCCGGGTGGGTCTGAATACCCGGGAAACGCTCAACGAGCATCGCTACAAGCTGAAGGAATCCGGCAGCCGGGCCGTGATTCACGACGATATCGACGGCATTGACGCCGAGGTTGAAACAGGCATCGGGCGGCAGCAGTTGCGCGAGCTGATCGACACCGGCCCCCAGACCACTTGCGCCGTGGACCGCGCGCTGGACGAGCCCTATCGGCTGGGTTTTACCGGGGGCACGACCGGTCAGCCCAAGGGGGTGACGCTGACCACGCGCGGCGAACTCTGCGAGATATCGGCCTTTCTGATGGAGCTCATGCCGGACATGCGCGAGGGCGACACCTTCCTGCACGCCGGTCCGGTCGCGCACGCGTCGGGCGCATTCTTTCTGCCCTCACTGGCGCGGGGCGCGCACGGCATCATCATGAAGAAGTTCGATGCCGAGCAGTTCGTCGATCTGGCTGAACAGTCGGAGGCGAAACTCACCTTCCTCGTGCCCACCATGCTCGCAATGATTCTGGAGGTGCCGCGGGTTGGCGAGGCCGATCTGAAATTCCGGCGCATCGCCTATGGCGCGTCACCAATCGCCGATGCGCTGCTGCGTCGCGCGGAAGACCGTTTCGGCAAGATATTCGCGCAGGTCTACGGCCAGGCCGAGTCGCCCATGGTGATCACCTATCTGGCGCCGGAGCACCACGACCGCAGCGGCTCCTGCGGTCGTCCCTTCACCATTGCCGAGGTCGCGGTGGTCGACGATGAGGACCGGTTTCTACCCGCCGGTGAGGTCGGCGAAATCGTCTGTCGCGGTCCCATGACCATGGCCCGCTACTGGAACCGCCCGGAGGCCACCGAAAAGGCCTTCCGCAACGGCTGGCTGCACACGGGCGATCTGGGGCGTATGGATGACGACGGCTTCTTCTATCTGGTGGACCGCAAGAACGACATGCTTATTTCCGGCGGTTTCAACGTCTACCCGCGCGAGGTGGAGGACGTTCTGATGAGCTTTGAGGGCGTGGTTGAAGCGGCCGTGGTCGGCCTGCCCGATGAGAAATGGGGCGACCGCGTACATGCCGTGGTGGCGGGCCGCGATGGTCTGGATACCGACGCGCTGATGGCCTATGCCCGGGAGAAGCTGTCCGGCTACAAGCGGCCCAAGGCCATCGAGGTCTGGGACGAAATCCCGAAATCCGGCGCCAACAAGCTCCTGCGTCGCAAGGTGCGTGACGCCATTATAGAGCGCGACGAGTAAAGCGTCGCAGAGGCGCAGAGAACACAGAGAAAAAAATCATGAAAACCACAAAGGGCACAGTTAGGAAAGGTCAAACCTTTGTGTTCTTGGTGCCTTTGTGGTCAAGCATTCTTCCCGCCTTTCTCTGTGTTCTCTGTGTTCTCTGTGTCTCTGAGGCTAATGTTTGAAGAAGTAACAACGCAATGAACGAAAAGCATCTTGTACTACATGGCCTGGCCATCAAGAAACACGGCACGCCGGAGGCAGTCGCCGAACTGATGGGCCTGAATGAGGATCGGGCCAGGCAGCTCATGGACGAGGCCGTGGCCAATGGTCGGGTGAACGAGGCCGGTGGCAAATACATGCTCACGCCGATGGCGCAGATGAGCCTGAAAAGTGCCTACTCCAAGGAGTACGCCGACCCGCGGGGCAGCGAGAATTTCCTCCAGGCCTATCAGAATTTCGAGCGCATCAACGTCGACCTCAAGCAGATCATCACCGACTGGCAGACCCTGGACGTCGGCGGCGACAAAGTGCCCAACGATCATTCCAATTCCGAATACGACGAGCAGGTCATCGATTCGCTCGGCGAGCTCCACGAGCGCGTCGAGCCCGTGCTTGATCAGCTGGCGGGCGGCCTGTCCCGGCTGGCGATCTACAAGGACAAGCTGCTGGCTGCATTGGAGAAGGCGGAAGACGGCGATATCCAGTGGGTCAGCGACGCGAAGATCGATTCCTACCACACGGTCTGGTTCGAGCTGCACGAAGACCTGCTGCGCATTACCGGCAACGAACGCGACGAATGACGTTGCAGGCCACATCGAGCGAATGGAGTGGTCGAGCAAACATGAACTTGCAACCACAAAGACACAAGGGACACCAAGCTGAGAAGCGACGGGACTTTGTGCTCTTTGTGCCTTTCTGGTTAATGCACCGTTTTGGCGCCTGACAACGCTGAACACAACATGATCGCTGAGCTCCGAGATGCCTGAACAATGGACAATCCGCCTCGACGGCAGCGAGCTGCCCGACAAGCAGCTCATCGGCGGCAAGGCCTGGTCGCTGGCGCGCATGCGTTCGCTGGGTTTGCCCGTGCCACCCGCTTTTGTCGTGACGACCCGGGCCTGCAAGGCCTATCAGGATCAGCAGGATTTCCCGGACGGGCTGATCGACGAAATCCGCGAGGGCGTGCATTGGCTCGAGGCCCAGAGCGGCCGCTGCTTCGGCAGCGGGCCGGAGGCGCTGCTGCTTTCGATTCGGTCCGGCGCACCCATCTCCATGCCGGGGATGATGGACACCGTACTCAACCTCGGCATCAATGCCGACACGGCCAGCGCACTCGCTGAAGAAACTGGCGATAGCCGTTTCGCGACCGATACTTATCGACGCTTTCTAGAAATGTACGCGAAGATTGTACTGAAGGCGGCGCCACCCGAGCTGGACCCGGACGCGGGCCCCGACGCCTGGCTGGAAGCAGTAAACGCGGCCGCGCCGAGCCCGGTTCCGGATACGCTGGAAGAGCGTCTCATGGCGGCCATTCGCGCCGTGTTCGACTCCTGGGGCAATCGCCGCGCCCGACGCTACCGCAAGCACAACAATATTCCGGATGACCTGGGCACCGCCGTGGTCGTTCAGGCCATGGTGTTCGGCAACCTGGACGACAACAGCGGTACGGGCGTGCTCTTTTCCCGAAACCCCTTGACCGGCGAGCGTGAGCCCTACGGCGAGTACCTCACCCGGGCACAGGGCGAGGACGTGGTGTCTGGCGAACACACGCCCGACAAGCTGGAGGCAATGCAGAGCCGTCAGCCCGAGGCGCACGCCAAGCTGCTGGAGGCCGCCCGGGTGCTGGAGGATGAGAACGGCGATGTTCAGGACATCGAGTTTACGGTCCAGAAAGGCGAGCTTTTCCTGCTGCAATCCCGCACCGCCAAACGCGCGCCGGCTGCCGCGGTGCGCATTGCCGTGGACATGCAGCGCGACGGGATCATCAGCGCCGATCAGGCGCTGGCCCGCGTGACGTCAACTCAGGCCCGGGCCCTGCTCGCGCCTCGCCTGGCCGAGGGCGCTGCGGCCGCCGCGAGCGTGCTGGCCAGTGGCCAGGGTGCCTGCCCCGGCGTGGGGACCGGCCGGATCGTGACGGACTCGGACGAGGCTGAAACCCGCGCGGAAGGCGGTGAGGCCGTGGTGCTGGCGCGCAGGTCAACCAGCCCGGAAGACGTCCACGGCATGCTGGCCGCCCGGGCCATCGCCACGGAAACCGGCGGCTCCACTTCGCACGCGGCCGTGGTTTCACGCGCGCTGGGGCGACCCTGCGTGGTCGGCTGCGGCGAAGCCTCGCTGCTGGCGCATGCGGGCGAAACCGTCACCGTGGACGGCGATGCCGGGAAGGTTTATGCCGGTGCACTCGAGGTGGTCGTTCCGGACGAGCGCGATGATCCGGCGCTGGTCGAGCTGCTGGCCTGGGCCGTGGACCGCGCCCCGATTCGCGTGATCCGACCCGATGAGGCGCAGGGCCTGGACGCGCTCGACCTGGACAGCATCGATGGCGGCGAAGATCCGGAGCGGCTACCCGAGCTGCTGGCAGGCGCCTCGGCCGCGCGTGGCGGCGCGATTGCCAGTGATGCCGGCGTCGCGGCGGCACTGAACGCCGGGGTAAGCGCCATCGTGGCGGAGCCCACGCTCCCGGTCATGCTGGCCGCGCTGCATCAAAGCCGGGCCCGCAATGGCTAGGCATCCAATTCCGACTTCCCTACGCACACATGGACCCGACCATGGATAAGCAATCAGACAATCCGAATCTCGCGCGAGACGTTGAAGCCCTGCTGGAACAGTTCGACCAGTCCGAGTGGGCCGAAATGGAGCTGGAAATCGACGGGCTGCACCTTTATGTATCCCGGGATGGTAACGGCCAGCCCCGCTTTGGCCGCACGGCCGCATCCGGCGGACAGGCGGCCGCGGCTACATCACCGCCACCGGCAGCGGCGCGGCCCTCGGCAAAACCGGCGGCCGCCAAGCCTGCGGCTGTATCGGCTGCCTCGGCGGCCGACGCCAGTGCCGAGATCCCCGAGGGCATGGAGGTCATTCGCGCCTCGAATGTGGGCACCTTCTATCGCTCGCCGAAACCCGGCGAGGCGCCCTATGTGGACGTGGGCGATACCGTGACGCCGGATACCGAAGTGTGCCTGATCGAGGTGATGAAACTGTTCTCGCCGCTCACGGCGGGCGTCGCGGGCACCATTGCCGAAGTACTGATCGAGGACGCCCAGATGGTCGAGTACGACCAGCCTATTTTTCTTGTCGACCCCAGCCAGGACTGATTCGCCATGGCGCATATCGAACTGCTTGACGAAACGCTGCGCGACGGCCAGCAAAGCCTCTGGGGCATGCGCATGCAGGCCGGCATGGCCCTGCCGGTCACGCCGATACTCGACCAGACGGGGTTTCGCGTCATCGACCTGACCGGCTCCTCGATGTTCGAGGTGCTTATCAAGTATTGCCGGGAAAACCCCTGGGAAGGTCTTGATCTGCTGGTCGAATCCATGCCGAACACGCCCATTCGGGGCGGCATGCGCTCCAACGCCTCGGTGACCTTCGGCGTGACGCCGGATGCGCTGATGGACGTCTGGATGCGGCAGCTCAACGAGCACGGCTGCCGGTCATTCTGGGTATACGACGTGCTGTTCAACATTGACAAGATGCACCGGCTCGCCGGCGTGGCCAAGCAGTACGGTTCGGAAGTGGCCGGCGCGATCATGTTCACGCTGTCGCCGGTGCATACCGACGCCTACTACGCCGACAAGGCGGACAAGCTCTCGGCCTGCGACGATATCGATACGCTGCTGCTCTACGACACCGCCGGCGTGCTAGACAAGGAGCGAATGCAGACGCTGATCCCGGCCATCCGGGACAAGGCGCGAGGCAAACCCATCGAGTTCCACTCGAACAACATTCTCGGGCTGTCCGGCAAGGCCTACTGCGACGCCATCGAACTGGGCATCAATATTCTTCATACGGCCAGCCGGCCGATGGCCAACTCGTCGTCGGTACCGTCCACCGAATCGATGGTGCGAAACCTGGAAATGCTGGGCCACACGCACGACATCGACAGCTCCAAACTGGCGCCGGTGGCCGAGCACTTCGAAGCCGTGGGCAAGGCGGCTGGCTTCCCGGTCAACCAGCACAACGAATACAACGTGCTCGCCTCGCAGCATCAGATCCCCGGCGGCATGCTCGGCACCATGCGCGAGCAGCTCAAGCAGCACAATCTGTCGCATCGCATCGACGAGGTACTCGAAGAAACGGCCCGGGTTCGCAAGGAGCTGGGCTATCCGGGCATGGCGACACCCTTCTCCCAGCTCGTGGGGACGCAGGCGGTCGTGAACACAGTCACCGGCAAGCGCTACGAGACCATCCCCGACGAGGTCATCCAGTACGTGGCCGGCTATTACGGCGAGCCGGCCGGCCCCGTCGACCCGGACATAAAAGACCGGATACTCAACCATCATCGCGCCCGACACGTGCTTGCCCACCCGCCGGAGGACCCGAGCCTGTCCGATCTGCGCAAGCAGTACGGCACCCAGGATGACGACGAGTTGATCCTGCGCGCGCTGATTCCGGAAGCCGATCTGGAAAAAATGCGCGCCGCCGGCCCGGTGAAGCGAGACTTTCCGCTGCTGTCCTCGCCCGAGCTGACCCTGGCCCAGCGCCTGCTGAAAGTCGCGAAATCGCCCGCGGTTCAGATAGAGTCCGCGAAACTCAACCTGTCCCTGCGCCGATGAACGATTTCACCGACCAGATCCGCGACCTGCGCGAGGAAGGCGACGCGCTCTACGAGACGTTGAAGCAATTGCCGGATGACGCCTGGGATAGCCCCACGCAATTCAAGGGCTGGACGCCCAACGACGTCATCGCCCATCTGTACTTCACCGACGTACAGGGACTGGCCAGCCTGGAAAGCCGACAAAAATTCCAGGAGATGGTGGCGCCACTGGTCGCCGCGATGAAGCGGGACGATTTCATCGGCGAAACGCGCCGCTGGAGCGGTGATCTGGCCGGTCCGACGCTGCGCGAGCGCTGGCATCTGCACTTCCACAAGATGTGCGACACCCTGGCCGCCAGTAACCCGGCGACGCGCATGGCCTGGTACGGCCCCGACATGGGTCTGCGCATGTTCGCCAGCTCCCGGCAGATGGAAACCTGGGCGCACGGTCAGGAGATATACGATCTGCTGGGTCTGCAGCGGGACAACAGCGATCGCATCCGGCATGTGTGCGTCATGGGCGTAAAGACTTTCGGCTGGACGTACATCAACCGCGGTGAGCCGGTGCCCGAACCCGCCCCGCATATCCGCCTGACCGCTCCTTCCGGGGCGGTATGGGAATGGAACGAGCCTCAGGACGATAACCGCGTGGAAGGACCGGCGGTCGGCTTCTGCCAGGTCGTCACGCAGACGCGCAACGCAGCCGAAGTGGGCATCACCACGACGGGTGATACGGCTGCGCACTGGATGCAGGTCGCGCAGTGTTTTGCCGGCCCGCCTACCACGCCTCCACCGCCCGGCCAGAGAGGTCCGGCGCGGTAGTCAACGCGCTCGCTCCGGAGTCAGCCGTCCGGCTTATCGGGGCATGATTTCAAGCGTGGTGAGAGTCTGGTGGCTGTCGTGCAGTTCCACCTCGAAACGGCCTGCCCGGTCAGCCATCCAGCTCAATTCGCCGGCCTGCCCCGCCTGAAGCTGGCGCGTCAGGTCATAGCCGTGAACGTGTAATTCGTCGTCCTGATCGCTGAGCACCCGTAGCGTGACGCGATCGCCCGCCCTCGCCCTCACCAGGCGACTGCCCGCCTCAAGCGCGCCGTCACGCACCTCGAAACGGTGCTCCACCTGGCCGGGACCCGCCTCGACCGCGGTGCCTGCCGGTCCGGCGGGTGGAGACGGCCAGAAAAAGGTGGCCAGCGCGGTCAGTCCTGCCGCGCCGATAATGGCCGATAACGCAAAACGAAGCTGGTCGTAACGCCGGGATTTAACCGCCATGAACTCGCCTGGATGAGTGAAAATTTACTATAGGCCAACGGCGCAAGCCTGACATATTCTTCGGGAAAGAAATATTTCCTCGGCATCCGGCGGAGCAGCAGGGGAAGTTCCGCCAGGGCCCAGCGGCGCTTAAGACCTCAGCGGTCCGGCTGAAAAGAACATCGGGAGAACAGCATGCGCATTCATCCTCGCAAGTCGACCATTCTGGCACTGGCCTGTCTGTTCGCTTTATCCGGCTGCGGGGGCGGCGGTGGGGGTTCGTCCTCCGGCAGCATACCGGGCGGCAGCCCGGACCAGCCGGATACAGGCGGCGAGACGGGGGGCGAAACCGGCGGCGATACGACGGCGGGCCGCGTTTTCAGTATCGAGCCGGGCGAGAACGCCTCGCGCGACGCGCTCGTGGCCGCGGTCGATGCGCGCCCCGGCGATGTCATCGAATTTGCCTGCGGCTTTTACGACATGCAGTCCACCATGCTCATCACCGCCACCGAGGACGTCACCGTCCGCGGCGGCGGACGCGACTGCACGGTGCTGTCCTTTCGCAACAACAACGCCCCGGAAGGCATTCTGGTGGACAACGTGCGGGGCATTTTCATCAGTGATCTGACCGTCGCCGACACTGACGGCAACGCCTTCGAGCTACGGTCCGTGGACCACGCCGAGCTGCGCAATGTGCGCGCTTTCTGGTCTTCCGACGGCGGGCGCGACAGCCCCGATCCGGTCACGGCCGGCAACTACCAGGACGGACGGCTGGATGTGGCCTGCACGCAGCCCGCCACGCTGGACCCGTCCGTACCGGAAAACCAGGGGCGGCCGGGCACGATATCGCCGGACTACATCGTCAGTCAGAGAGCCGGGCGCTACGGCATCTATCCGGTCAAATCGCGCAACGTCCTGGTGGACAACGCCGAATCCATCGGCGCCTCCGATGCGGGCATTTATGTGGGCCAGACAAACACCGCCATCATCCGCAACAGCCGCGCGGCCCACAACGTATTCGGGTTCGAAATCGAGAACGTGAAGGGCGGCGAATACGCCAACAACCTGGCCGAATGCAACACGGGCGGCTTCCTGATCTACGACCTCGACAATCTGACGCAGTACGGTGAACGCTCGCGCATGTACGGCAATACGGCGCGCATGAACAACACCTACAACTTCACCGAAGGCGGATTCGTGGCCAACGTGCCGCCGGGTAGCGGGATGATCACGCTCGCCTATGATCGGATCGACATCTTCGACAACGTCTTCGAGGACAACAACACCGGCGGCATCATCCACGCCAGCTACGAACTGTTCCCCGAGGGCGCCGGGCGACCCAGCGACCGCAAGATCGATTTCTACACCGAGGGCGTGAAGATATTCCGCAACCGGTTCAGCAACAATGGTAATGCCCTGCCCGCGCCCACCACGACCGATCTGCAGAACCAGGATGTGGCGCGGCTGCTGCCCACCCTCGTCGGCCTGAAGACGCAGGCGGGTTGCCTGCTCGACCCTACCCGCTGCCCCGCCGGCGTGAACTACCGCGGCGCTCATATCGTCTGGGATGGCCTGCTGGACCCTTACGATGCGGATTGCGACTATCCCACGGTCGACGGGACCGACAGCGGCGACCCGGTCCCGGCCACGGCCCGGGGCAAGCCTGACTACACCGGCGAACATGCGCAGCCGGCCTGCCGCTACAACGCCTACAAATTCGATACCGACGCGCCGAACAATCCGCGTATCGCGCCGCGATGGTTCGCCTCCTGCATCGAGCAGAACAACGACTTTTCCAACGACAGCGTCACCTACACCAACTTCAACGGTACCAAGGGCATCGAGGCCGCGCTGATTGCACTCGACAATCCCGTCGGGCTGCTTGATCCGGCCGGGCTGCAATCGATTCTGGGAGGGCTGCCGCAGTTCGCCGCCGACCTGGACTGGTCGGCCCACGATTGCCAGACCGCCTATGGGGAGACGCTGGCGAATCTCGAGCCGGTCGTCATCCCGCCCTTCGAGCGCAGCGGCGATATCAATCCCGCGCCTTCCGAAGCCGAAGTGGCCGCTCTGTGCGAGGTGGATCACACGCCCGGAGTAGTGAACTTCCCGGCGGCGGCGGTCAACTGCCCCCGGCTGGACCAGTACAACCTGTTCGCCCAGGCCGATGACCCCACGAGCACGCCCAACGCGAACGGCAGCCTCGACAACGCCGCACAGGGCCTGCCCTTCGTGCTCAACACCAAGCTTTTCTCCGATTATTCGGTGAAATACCGGGTGCTTTTTCTGCCGCCCAATGCCGACGGCAGCGCCACGCAGCCGGGCACCTACAGCGCGCCCGGCGCGAGCGACCCCAACGCCACACTCATCTTCCCGGTGGGCAGCATCGTGGCCAAGACGTTCTCGTTTCCGAGCAGCGGCGTGGAGAACCACGTGGAAACCCGGCTGCTGATCAAGCGCGACCTGGGAAATAACCGCGTGCGCTGGGTGGGGTTGCCCTATGTCTGGGGCACCGAGAATGGCCAGCGGGTGGCGCGCCTTCAGCCCGAAGGCGCGGAGCGCGCCGTGAGCTGGGACTACGTGGATGTGGAAACCGGCGCAACGCTCAGCGGCAGCACCGACAGCTACAGCGTGCCCAACGCCAACCAGTGCATCAGCTGTCATGCCAACCAGGACCGCGAGAGCGGCGCACCGCCCATCGGCACGAAGGTCCGTAACCTCAACCGGGCCTACCGCTCCGAATCCATGGTTCAGACGGCTCAGTCGGACCATCCGGTAGCCAACCAGAACCAGATCGCCTATCTGTGCGACAACGGTTACCTGATGGGTTGTCCGTCGGACATCAGCGTGGACGCGAATACGGGCTACGCCACCAACCTGGAGCGCTCACCCATGTTCAAAACGCCCGGTGACGGCGGACAGACACCCGGATCGGATGCCGATATCGAAGCCCGCGCCCGCGCCTGGCTGGAGGTCAACTGCCAGCACTGCCACAACCCGCAGGGATTTGCGGCCAATACGGGCTATTACCTGGACGTCTTCCGGGCGGTGAATACCAGCTACGGCATCTGCAAGGGGCCCACGGCCACCGGCGCGGAAGGCAGCGGCGGCCGGACGGTGGACATCTACCCGTCGGACGCCGTGCGGTCGATTCTGGAGTTCAGGCTCAGCGAAGCAGCGGACACGCCCGCGGCCCGGATGCCGCCGATCGCGCGAAGCGTGGTCAGCCAGGAGGGCCACGCGCTGATCGAACAGTGGATCAACGACGTGATCGTGGTCGACGAAAATCGCTACCCCGGCTCGCCAAGTTGCACGACCGGCGGTGGATTGGGCGGGTTCCCGCTGCGCTAACAGGCATGTTGGCGCCCGGGCACGCGGCCCGGGCGCCGGCGAGTCGGTCAGCCGTGGCCCAGAAGCGCCCGCGCGTGATGCTTCAGGTGATCGTCGATGAAGCTGGCGATGAAGAAATAGCTGTGATCGTAGCCCTCGTGGCGGCGCAGCGTCAGATCCACGCCGGCCGCCTGGCAGGCCTGTTCCAGCATGTCGGGCCGCAGGTGGGTCTCCAGAAAATCGTCTGCCAGGCCCTGATCCAGTAGAGGCGTTGGCATGCCGTCAAAGCGGTGGCCGGACTCGACCAATGCGGTGGCATCGTATTGCGCCCAGGCAGCCTTATCGTCGCCCAGATAGCCGCCCAGGGCCTTCTCGCCCCAGGGCACTCGACTGGGCGCACAAATGGCAGAGAACGCCGAGACGGACTGATAGACGCCGGGATTTCTGAGCGCAATGACCAGCGCACCGTGGCCGCCCATGGAATGGCCCATGATTGACACCCGGCCGGCGTCAATCACGTCGCCGAATCCCTCGGCAATCACGCCCGGCAATTCGCGGGTCACGTAGTCGTACATGTTGTACTTGCCCGCCCAGGGGGCCTGCGTGGCGTTCACGTAGAAACCCGCGCCGGTGCCGAAATCGTATTCGTCATCCTCTCCGGGCAGACCGTGCCCGCGCGGGCTGGTGTCCGGCGCGATGAGCGCAATACCAAGCTCCGCGGCCAGCCGCTGCGCGCCGGCTTTCTGGACGAAATTTTCGTCGGTGCAGGTCAGCCCGGAAAGATAGTAGACCGCGGGCACCGGGCCCTGCTGCGCCTGCGGCGGCAGATAAACCGCAAAGGTCATGCTGCAGTCGCAGACCGCGGAATCGTGGGCGTAGCGGTTCTGCCATCCGCCGAATGATTTGTGGGCGTCGATCTTTTCCATGATGTGCATGCTTGCAACTGAGCCGTAGGACGTGAGGCGGAGGGCCAGGCGGCCCTCCGCTCCCGAATCTCACGCGGGCTAGAAATGAATAACGGTGCGGATGCTCTTGCCCTCGTGGAGCAGATCGAAGGCCTCGTTGATCTGCTCGAGCGGCAGGTTGTGCGTCACGAAGCTGTCGATGTCGATATCGCCCGACATGTAGCGGTCCACATAGCCCGGCAGCTCGGTGCGACCCTTCACGCCGCCAAAGGCGCTGCCCCGCCAGACGCGACCGGTAACCAGCTGGAACGGCCGGGTGGCAATCTCCTCGCCGGCGCCGGCTACCCCGATGATGATCGACTCGCCCCAGCCCTTGTGGCAGCACTCCAGGGCGCTGCGCATGACGTTCACGTTGCCAATGCACTCGAAGGAGTAGTCCACGCCGCCGTCGGTCATGTCGACGATGACTTCCTGGATGGGTGAGCCGTGGTCCTTCGGGTTGACGAAGTCCGTGGCGCCCATCTGCTCGGCCAGCTTGAACTTGTTCGGGTTGATATCCACCGCGATGATGCGCCCGGCCCTGGCCATGACGGCGCCCTGGATCACTGCCAGACCGATCGCCCCGAGGCCGAAGACCGCAATCGTCGCGCCCGGCTCGACCTTGGCCGTATTCATGACGGCGCCAATACCGGTGGTCACGCCGCAGCCCAGCAGGCAGACCTTGTCCAGCGGCGCCTGCTTGCTGACCGGCGCCACGGAGTATTCGGACAGCACCGTGTATTCGGAAAAGGTGCTGGTGCCCATGTAGTGATGCAGCGTTTTGCCGCTGGCCGAGAATCGCGACGTGCCGTCCGGCATGACGCCCTTTCCCTGCGTGGCGCGCACCGCGCCGCAGAGATTGGTCTTGCCGGACCGGCAGAACTTGCACTGGCCGCATTCGGCCGTGTAGAGCGGAATCACGTGATCGCCGGGTTTGACGGTGGTCACCCCGTCGCCGACCTCTTCCACGATACCGCCGCCTTCATGACCGAGCACGCCCGGAAAATTACCCTCGGGATCGGCGCCGGACAGCGTGTAGGCGTCCGTATGGCAGACACCGGTTGCCTTGATCCGGACCAGCACTTCGCCGGCCTTGGGGCCGTCCACGTCGACTTCGGTGACTTCGAGCGGTTTGCCCGGCTCCCAGGCCACTGCGGCGCGTGATTTCATGAATACTCCTGCTTTGATTCTCTGAATATCGAGTGTGGATGCCTGCGGCACTAGACCACAAATCGCACCGAGATACTACCCAGATGCTGATAGCGCGCCACCATGCTGTCACCGGCCGCCGCCGGTATGGCCGCAGTCACGCCCCCGGTCAGGATCAGGCTGCCCGCCGGCAGGCTTTCGCCGTGCGCATGCAGGTGGCGGACGATCTCGATGATGGCGTTCGCCGGATGGTTGAGCACCGCCGCCGTGGCGGCCATTTCCTCGATGTTGCCGTTCTTTTCGATCACGACGCCCAGCGTTCGCAGGTCATCGAGCTGATCCACATTCATCGGCCGGCCGCCGGTGACGAAGCGGGCGCTGCTGCAATTGTCCGCGATGACGCTTTCCAGGTCGAACTTGAATTGCTCGAATCGGGAATCGATGATTTCGAGGGCGGGAATGACGTAGTCCGTTGCGGCCAGCACGTCATCCACGCTGACCGCCGATCCGCTCAGCTCGTCTTTCATCATGAACGCCAGTTCGGCCTCCACCCGCGGGTGGATCAGGTCCGTTACGCTGATCGCGGAATTTTCCGGCCGCGCCATTGCGCTGGTGAGAATGCCGAATCCGGGTGCGTCCACGCCCATTTGTTCCATCTTCGCGCGCGAGGTCAGGCCTGCCTTGAAGCCCAGCACGCGCTCGCCACGAGCTACCCAGCGCGCCCGCAGCGCCTTTTGCACCTCGTAGCCGTCGGCGATGGTCATATCGGGATAGTCCAGCGTGAGCTTGCCGATGGGCGTGGCCGCATCCTGTGCCTGCAGCACGCGGTCAGCCAGGCTATCGATATCGGGCTCGGACAGGGTGACCGACTTGCTGTTCTTTCGCGTCGTGCTGTCGTTCATTACGCGGCCTCTTTCGTGAAAACCACCTCGCAGCTGCCCACGCCGCCGATCGAGCAGGTCATGCGGTCACCCGGCTGTACCGGGATGAGCGAGGATTGCGAGCCGGACAGAATGACTTCGCCCGCCCTGAACGGCAGACCCAGCTCGCCCAGGGTGTTCGCCAGCCAGACCACGGCATTCACCGGCCCGCCCTGTACGGCCGCTCCGGCAGCCGTACTGAAGAGCTCGCCGTTGCGCTCGAGCACCATGCCCGCCAGGTTCAGATCGACCTGGCGCGGCGTGCTGCGCGTCTGGCCCAGCAGATAAACCCCGCAGGAGGCGTTGTCCGCAACCGTATCCTGAATCCTGATTTTCCAGTCCGTAATGCGCGAGTCGACGATTTCGAAACAGGGCACGACGTAATCGGTCGCGCGGATGACGTCGGTAGCCGTAATGCCCGGGCCGGTCAGATCGTGCTTCAGCACGAAAGCCAGCTCGGCTTCGGCCTTGGGCTGGATCAGCCCGCCCAGCGGCAGCGGCTGACCCTCTTCGAACGCCATGGACGAGGTCAGCTGCCCGAAGTCCGGCTGGTCGACGCCAATCATCTGCTGCACCGCGCGGCTGGTCACGCCGATTTTCTTGCCGACTATCCGCTCCCCCGCGTCCAGACGCCGCTGGATCATGCGCTGCTGTATCTGATAGCCGTCTTCTATGCGTATATCCGGTTCCCGCTCGGTGAGTGGCGCCACCGTGGTCCGTCCCACCAGCGCCTCATAGAGTTCGTCACCGTACCGTTCATGCTGTTCCGGCGTCACTGCATTCCCCTTCTTGTCTTGCGGCCTTGCCGTTAGAGTTTCACGCAAATGTTGCGGAGTTCGGAATAGAACTCCAGCGAATGGACCCCGCCCTCGCGGCCGATACCCGACTGCTTCGACCCGCCGAAGGGGGTGCGCAGATCCCGCAGGAACCAGCAGTTGACCCAGGTGATGCCGACCTCGATCGCCGCCGCAACCCGGTTGGCACGGCTGATGTCCTGCGACCAGATGGTGGTGGCCAGACCATAGCGCGTGTTGTTGGCCTTTTCGATCACTTCGTCTTCAGAATCGAAAGGCGCAATGTGGCAGCACGGCCCGAATATTTCGTCAGTGACGACGGCGGAATCCTCGGCCAGACCGGTCCAGAGGGTCGGCTGAACCCAGTGACCGCCCGAAATGGTATCGGGCAGATCGGGCTCGCCCCCCCCGGTCACGACGGTGGCGCCATCCTCGACCGCTTTGCGATAGTACGACAGGACTTTCTGTTTCTGCGCCGCGTTGATCAGGGGGCCCAGGGTGACACCCGGCTCGTTCGGACCTCCGCACTTGAGCGCCTCGGCCCGCTGCTTTAGGGCCTCGACGAAACGATCAAACAAGGGCCGCTCGACGTACACCCGCTCGGTGCCCAGACAGACCTGACCGCAGTTGAGAAACACGGAGCGCACGAAGCTGTCGATTGTCTTGTCGAAATCGCAGTCGGCAAACACCACACCCGCATTCTTGCCACCCAGCTCGAACGACACGTCCCGCATGCCGCCCGCAGCCGCGCGCATGATGGCCGTGCCCGTCCGGGTTTCGCCCGTGAAGGTGATGGCGTCCACATCGTCGTGCTCGGTCAGGAACTGCCCCGCGGAGTCCGCGCCGCGGCCGTGGACCACGTTGAATACGCCCGGCGGTATGCCGACCGCGTTCATGACCTCTCCCAACAGCGTTGCCGTACCCGGCGATTCCTCCGAGGGCTTGACCACCACCGCGTTGCCGCAGGCCAGCGCGGGCCCCAGTTTCCAGGTCATCAGCAGCAAGGGGGCGTTCCAGGGGCAGATTACCCCGACTACGCCCTTGGGAACCCGAAGGGCATAGTTCATCGCGCCGGCGCCGTCCGGCGTGTCCATCCGGAACGCTTCGGCCGGCACGTTCTTGACCAGGTCGGCGAATATCTTGAAATTGGCGGCGCCGCGTGGAATGAAGGCGTGTTCCATCATGCTGCGCGGTTGACCGGTGTCGTTCATTTCGGCTTCCACGAATTCGTCGAAACGCCGGTTGATTTCGTCGGCCACGGCGTGCAGCAGCTGCGCGCGACGTTCTGACGGCATGCGTCCCCACTCGCCCTTGAGCGCCGCGCGGGCTGCGCGGACGGCCGCGTCGATTTCTTCGCGGCCGCCTTCGCAGACCCGGCCGATGAGCACGCCGTCGGACGGCCGGTACTTGTCGAAGTGCCCGTTCGAGTCGCCCTGGTACTCACCGTTGATGAAATGGCGAAACGTGGTCAAGCCGGTTTGTGTCTGCGGATTCATGTTGGCCGCCATAGGTGATTCTCCGAATAAGTTATTGCCCGAACTGCCGTTTAATGGCGTCGATTCCCGCCTGGGCGCACTGCACGTCCTGCGCCTCGCTGCCGCCGGACACGCCAATGCCGCCTACCAGGTAGCCGTTGTCATGAATCGGCAGACCGCCGTGCACCGGCGTAAACCCGTCGACGGCCTCCAGACCCCGCTGGACCCGCGGCTGCTCGCCGGCCAACGCGGCCTCCATGTCTGCCGGCGCCAGCCCCAGGCCGGCGGCCTGTCTCGATTTGAGCTGGGCCACCTGCGACGAGATATGAAAGGCGCCCGGCATACGCAGGAAGCCGACAAGATTGTCACCGCTGTCATGGATCGCCACACAGCTACGAACCCCCAGCGCGTCGGCCTCGGCCAGTGCAGCCTCCATCGCGATTCGGGTGGCCTGGACGCTGATGATGCGGCGCGGAACGCTTGCTTCGTGGTTGCCCGTCATGAGCCCTCACCCTCCTGAATGATTTTCAGACGGGCCACGAATCGCTCGTAATCGCTTTGCCGACCCCCGCCGTCAGCCAGCCCGCCGGCCGGCTCGATATCTAGATCGCTGCGCGGCAGGAGCTGGCAGGCCAGCACCTCGCCCCGGGCCCGCTGCGTCGGCGTGACCCGTTCTGCGCTCATGGTGCCCGTCTCGTATTCGCCGGCAAGCACCCGGACACGACACACGCCGCAGCCGCCGCTACGGCAGCCCACCGGCAGATCCTTTCGACCGGCTGCGCACATGGCCAGCAGTACCGGCTGACTTTCCCGGCACTCGAACTCGATACCATCGCAGCCAACGCGGATGCGATACCGACCGGCACGTGCCTCGTTAGCCGCCATTGAACACCGTACCCGCCGACTGCACGCCCACCACAGTTACCAGCCGCGCCTCCCGGTAGAAGGTGACGGCGCCGGCGACGATTCGCTCGACGTCCTCGTCGCAGCTGAACACCACCTCACCTGCCGGCCCGTCGTCGACAACGCCGTCAAACGCGATGTGTAGTCGGCCCGCGTCCAGATAGTGGTGTCGATAGCGGAAAGCCTGCACGCGGCTGTGATCGATAATCACCGCGAGTCCCTGGCTATCAAACGCCGATGACTCATGCAGCCGCCGCATATGCTCGTGGGCTTCATACAGCGTATGGTTAAGCCCGCACGTCATGCCGCGGCGCCGCCCAGGACGCAGGACGACATGGAGATCGAACTGAGCACGTCCCGGTTGAAGAAGGCGACCGAGTCATCCGCCTGGCGCAACGCACAGGCGTACAGCAGCGGAAGGTAGTGTTCCGGTGTCGGCACGGCCAGTCGCGCATGCCCACCCATCTCGACGAAATTGATGATCGTCCGCTGATCACCCGTCTCGACGGCCCGGCAGATGGCATCGTCGAAATCCTTCGCCCAGTCATAGGCCGCCGGCATCGGGCTGCTGCGATCGAACAGCGACAGATTGTGAACAATGTTGCCGCTGCACAGGATGAGCACGTTCTCGTCGCGCAGCGGGGCCAGCTTGCGAGCCAGCGCGTCGTGCCACACCGGCGACTTGCCGAGGGTCAGACTCAGCTGCGCCACCGGTACACGGGCGTCTGGATACATCGGATGCAGCACACCCCAGGCCCCGTGGTCCAGGCCGCGCTCGGGGTCCGCCCGGCAGTCCTCTTCTGCCAGCAGCGCCACGACTCGACGGGCCAACGTCGGCGCCCCCGGCGCCGGGTACCGCACATCGAACAGCGCCCGGGGAAATCCGGCGAAGTCATGCACGGTCTTGGGCTGTGCTGACGCCGTGACGCCAGGCCTGGCGGTTTCCCAGTGAGCCGAGATGCAGAGAATGGCGTCCGGTTCGGGCAGGCGCTCGGCCAGGCGCCGCCAGGATTGATTGAAGCGATTCTGCTCGATCGCGTTCATCGGATTACCGTGACCGACAAACACCACCGGCATCCGACCACGAGTCACGCGCGACCCTCCGGACTAGCGCCGATCATCGGGCCGAAACAGTGGCGCAGCTCATTCACGAACAGATCCGGCACTTCGAATGCGGCGAAATGCCCGCCCTGCTCCAGAACATTCCAGTACTGCAGATTGCGGTAGCGACGCTCCGCCCAGCGGCGCGACGGCTTCACGATCTCTACCGGAAAACGGCTGATACCCGACGGCACGTCGACCATGAAGCCGGGGACATCGTTAAGCTTCCCGCCAAGCGCCTGCAGCAACTGACGGCCACTCTCCCAGTACAGTCGCGCTGAAGATGCGCCCGCGGCCGGCAGCCAGTAGAGCATGAGGTTGTCCAGCAGCTCGTCCCGCGTCAGCAGATGCTCGGGGTTGCCGTCCCGGTGTGTCCAGGCGCGGTATTTCTCCAGAATCCAGCCGGCCAGGCCCACCGGCGAGTCCACGAGCGCGTAGCCAATGGTCTGCGGCCGCGTAGACTGTTGCTCCAGATAGCCCGAATCCCAGGCCTGATAGGTCTGCAGACCGGCCATGCAGGCCTGCTCCTCCTCGGTCATCGTTTCGCCTTCGGCCGGACCCAGCGGCGTCACCGGGAAATTCGTGTGAATACCCAGGCACGGCCCGGCAAATCCGCCGCCCAGCGCGGCGGTCACCGCCCCGCCCCAGTCGCCGCCTTGCGCGTAGTAGCTTGAGTAGCCCAGCCGCTGCATCAGCCTGTTCCAGGCGTCGGCAATTTTCATCACACCCCAACCCGTCTGCGTCGGTTTACCGCTGTAGCCGAAGCCTGGCAGCGTCGGGCAGACCACGTGGAACGCGGGGGCACCGGACGCGCCGTGCGCTTCCGGATCGCTGAGCGGGCCGATGACCTCGAGGAACTCGACAATCGAGCCCGGCCAGCCGTGCGTCATGATCAGCGGCACGGCGTCCTTCCGGGGGGAGCGCTGGTGAATGAAATGGATATCCACCCCGTCGATTTCGGTAAGAAACTGCGGAAACCGATTGATTCGGGCCTGGCGCGCCGGCCAGTCATAGCCGTTGGCCCAGTAGTCGCAGATGTCTTCCAGGTAGTCCCGCGGAATACCCTGCGACCAGTCGCCCACCGGCTCGGGTTCGGCCCAGCGAGTCATCGCCAGGCGGGTGCGCAGATCATCCAGCTGCGCGTCGCTGGTTTCGATACGAAAGCTGCGGATGTCGCTCATGTGTCTTGGGGGGCCTTGTGCGTGAATTGATCGCTATTGCGGCGTTAGCGGGGCGTTTTCAGCGGCTTGGCGGCGGGCCTGAATTTCCGCCTTGCGTTTTTCGCTCGCCATCACGCCGCCAATGCCCCAGTGCTCGGGCGGAACCGGCCAGCAGGCCCCGCGTATGCGATCCCGGCTCACGCCGAGACTGCTTTCGATAATGTCCGTAAATCCGGTCATGAGCGCTTCTATCTCGTTCTGCGGCCGGCCCTGCAGCACGATGTAGTGAAAATACGGGGCGTCCGCTGCGCCCTCGCTTGCCCGTTGTCCGTCGACAAAGAAGGTGGCGGCACGATGCTCATTTACGAACACGCGTATGCGCTCCATCGGCGACTGAAGCACCGCGCCATAATGCAGGGCGCACCGATGCAGCATGTCGCCAATCTGCTCGTCGGAAAACCGACCTTCGACAAGATCAATACGCATGACAGGCATGATTCGGCTCCTTGCTCCAGCGCGTCAGGGCAGGCCCCTGCGGCGGCCGCCATCCATGAAAACGGTAGCGCCGCAAAGCGCGTCGGCTTCAGGGGCCTGCAGCGTGGATACCATCCAGGCCACTTCTTCGGGTTTGACAAAGGACCTGATCGCCGACTCGTTGCGCATGTCCTCCAGCACTTGTTCGAGCGTCTTGCCGACCTTCTTGCCGCGGTTCTCGGCCACCCGGTGCAGCCGGGCCGTGTCCGCAGGACCGGGCGCCAGCAGGTGGGCCGTAATGCCGCGCTCGCCGTAAGCCAGGTTGAGCTGGCGAACGAGACTGGGCAAGGCGGCGTTGGCGACCCCCGGACCCATGGCGTAGGCGGTGGGCTCGAACCCGTAATGGCCACCGATGGCGATCAGCCGCGAGCCACGCGTCAGCCCGGATTCGACGCCGCGTACCAGCCGGACCATGCCGCCGCATTTGATATTCACCGCCTCGGCGATGGCGCCGGGCTCGGCATCGACCACGCCACCGGTCACGGGCAGCCCGACGGCGTGGACCACGGTCTGTACGAGACGCCCCTGCGCGGCCTCGGCGATACGTTCGATGGCGCTGTCGTCGCTCATGTCGGCCACGAGCGTCGCGGCCGCCGGGTGCGCGGCGCGGAGTTCGTCAAGGCCGGCCCGCGAACGGCCGATGACTACAACGTCCAGGCCGTCAGCCAGCAGGCGCTTGACGATGACGCGGCCGATGGAGCCGGCGCCCCCGACGATGAATGCGAGTTTGTTATCAGTCATGTATCACGGGCAGGAAGGCATGGTTCACAAAAGGCGCCCGCCGACACGAACGGAACAGACCGCCGCAGGACCAGGATGCCCTGGCGTGCGGCGGGCCGTGCTTTTCATTCGTTTGAACAAGCGCAAGGATTCGCGCGCGGATCAGGTCAGCACTTCGAGAAAACTCTGCCTGGGCGTGAAGTCCTGGGAGAACGTGGCCGCGCCCAGCTCGTCGGTATCCCAGGTGAGCGTGGGAATATCGGGATAGTGGACATAGCCCTCCGCGAACACTTCGTTGCGGTTGCCGGACGGATCGAAGAAATAAATGGTGGCGCCGCGGGTTACGCCATGCCGGTTGGGGCCGACATCAATGGGCACGCGGTATTTGCCGAGACGGTCCGCCGCTTTCACGACATCCGCAGCGTTCTCGAGCCGGAAGGAAGCATGGTGGAACTTGTTGTCTTCGGGCTGGCGGACGAAGGCGATATCGTGCGGCTTGTTGGAGCAACTGAGGAAGACGGCCAGCTTCATCTTGGATTCCGCGTCGATCAACTGTTCCACGAAATCGAAATCGAACAGCTCGGTGAACAGCTCCAGACAGGCATCAATATCCTGGCCGCCCAGCAGAATGTGATCCAGGCCGGGCGTCTCCACACCGCGCACCACGCCATCATCCGGAATGACGCCGGGATTGTGCGCGCCCATGGTGTTGCCGAGCTGTTCCTTCTCGGCATAGAACTGCATGGTGTGCCCGGTGGGCAGGGTAAATTGAATTCTGCGACCACTCTTGGGGTACACGCCGGCTTCGATGTGCTCGACTTCGTAATCACGCCCCTTGAGCTTGGCTTCCAGATCGTCCAGGCCCGCGTCGGAGTACACCTTGAACGCCAGGTAATCCATGCCCGGACGGTCGGTCACCCGCAGCACGACGCTGTGGTGATCCCACTCGTCCCAGCACTTGAAGTAGAGCTTGTCGTCTTCTTCCAGAACCTCGTGCAAGCCCATGATTTCGCCGTAGTGCCGGCGCGCCTTTTCCTTGTCCATCACGCGGATGCAGACTTCGCCCGGACGCAGGATGCCTCGAATTGCCATTGTGCTGTCTCCTCTTTTCTTGTGTTGTCGGGCCTACGGCCACAACGTTCATTAACGTTCTGCCTAAGCAGGCAGTGATCGCCAGATCGCTGCTGGCCTCAGGTCACCCCTTCCTCGATCCCGAACTCGGCCGCGATGCCTTCCTGGTCGATGGCCCGTCGCACGGCAGGCCGGGCCAGCGCCTTGTCAATGACGCGGGTGAATTCCGGAAAGTCGTTGCGAACATCCATGCCCACTTTCAGGCCCCAGCGGTAATAGACCACGAGCAGGCTGTCCACGAAACTGTACTGGTCTGCCACCGCCCACTGCCTGCCGGCGAGCCGGGCGTTCATATCTTCATAACTCGCACGTACCCGGAGGCGACCGGCCTCACGCATCTTTTCCTGACAGGCCTCGTCGTCCACGAAACCGCTGGGTCGAATAATGGTGCGGGCCCCGGTCTGGTGTACGGCGCTGCCCAGCCAGCTCATCCATTCAAGGCTGCGGGCAAACGCCTCGCCCTCCAGCGGCAGAAGCCCTTTTTCGGGAAACTGGCCGGCCAGATAAGTCAGTATGGCGAGGACTTCTGTGAGCACGCGCTCACCCTTGTCATCCTCGATGACCAGCGCCGGAACGCGCCCGCGGGGATTCACCGCGAGATATTCGGGCCGCTTGTTTTCCTGCTGATTCACGCGAAGCATGGCGGGTTCATATTCGCAGCCGATTTCCTCCAGCGCGATATGGACTGCCAGCGAGCAGGCGCCGGGGGAGTGATACAAACGCATTCTGGCCATGACGTGACGGTTCTCGAAGATATTGGCTGCCATCAAGCTATTGCCCTGCCCGTATACCGTCAAATACCTTAGAGGCGGCATAACGATGCTGTTTCGGCATTGCAGGCAGCGCTGCCCTGCGGCAGGTTGGACCGGTTGTGGTGAGCAGCGCGGCCATCAGATCTTCCGGAACAGCGGGCTCTTGATCTGGTCGGCATCTGCCGCCGAGACAAATTTTTCCAGATAGATGTCTTTCTCGAACAGTCGCCCCTGCATCAGCGCGGTGATAGTGGCGTCGATCATCCGGGGCGGGCCACACAGGTAGGCCTTGTGGCCGGTGAATCGGTCATTGAAGTGCGCCCTGGCTGCGTCGTGGACAAAACCGCGATAGCCATCCCAGTCGCTGTCTTCGGGCTCTTCGGAGAGCGCCGGGACATAGCTGAAGTTGTCGTGCTGCTCGGCCAGTTTCGTGAACGCCTCATGGTAGTAGAGCTCGGCGCGCGTACGCTGCCCGTAGACCAGCGTGATCGGCTGCTCGCACCCCTCTTCCAGCAACTCGTCGATCATGCTTTTGGGGCTGGACAGCCCGGAGCCCCCGGCGAAGAAAATCATGGGCATGTCGGCCGACTTGCGGACAAAGAAGCGGCCGTAGGGGCCGGAAATCGTGACCTCGTCACCCTCCGACAGCTCGTTGTGGATATAACCGGTGCCGTAACCGCCTGCGACAATGCGCACGTTCAATTCGACTTCGTCGCCCGTGGACGGCGGGTTTGCCAGCGAAAAGGCACGGTGCACCGTGCCGTCGCCCGCCTCGTTCGGCAACTCGATATTGATGTACTGCCCGGCCTGGAAATGCATGGGCCGGTCCAGCTTGAGAAAAATGCCCTTGATGGTCGGGGTCAGGTCTTCGATGCGTGACACCGTGGCGGCGTAGTCCTCCACCGGTATGACTTCCTGATCGGGGTCTTCCTCGATGTCCGCTTCAATGGTGCAATCCGATTCGAGCGTGGCGCAGCAGGCCAGCGTCATGCCTTCGTCCCGTTCGTAATCGAGCAAGGCAAACGGCGAAGCGTCGTTGTGCTCCACCAGCCCGTCGGTGACGTCCACCTTGCAGGTGGCGCAGAGGCCGTGACAGCAGGCGTGCGGCAGCCAAACACCCTGTCGCAGGGCGGCGTCGAGCATGGTCTGGCCCTCGTCGACCTCGATGGTCTGGCCGATGGGTTCGATGGTGAGTTCGTACATGACTAATTAAGCCGCCACACAGGCGCGGAGTCCACAGAGAAAAGAGGAAGCGAAAGCCAAACCACAAAAAACACCGGGAACACAGGGAAAACTGTTCTTCATTCTCTGTAGCCCTCGGGATTTTGTGGTGGCGAGCTTTTCTTCATACGACTCAGTTATGCGTGCCGTTCAGCCCCGCCAACTCGGGTGTGCGAAACCGGACCAGGCCCTTGTGCGGGATACCGTTCTCCTCGATGCTCTTATCGAAATCGGGCTTGAATGACTCGCCATCCATGATCCACTCGGCCTTGTCCCAATCGATTTTCTCGAAATCGGGATGATGGCCGAAGGTGCCCGGCAGAATGCCCTGGACCACATCGCCGAACTTCATGCCCGGCTCCAGCGGCAGACACAGGGGGGTAGCAATCATCATGTGCTGGTCCCAGGTGAAGCTGACCACCTGATTGCCACCAAAGTTTTCCTGACGATCCCGGAATTCGCCGTGATAGTCATCTCTTATTGCGTTGACTGGCATCGCGTCATATCTCCTGCTCGCATATCGAGCCGCTTCTTATTCGTAGGCCGGAAGGAGCACGCAGTGCGGATTCCGGCGTCTTCTGTTGGCGTTGCTCTCGTAATGCCGGATTCCGCCCGCTGTGCGGGCGTCCTCCGGCCTACGGTGGTTCTGTCTTTGCCTAGCCGGTCTTTCTGACCGCGTCCGAAACAGGGCCTTCGTGGATATTGGCTGGTCGGCCGGTCCATTCTTCCCACTTTTTCGCGTCGACGTGTTCGCTGAACAGGCCGCCGTCCACACCGGGCTTGATGCCCATGTAGGACAGTGCCTCGAACATCGGGTCGAAGCCTTCTGCCCTGGGGTCGGCGCCTTCGCGGAAATACTCGCCTTTCAGGATCTGATGCACCGGCAAAACCGCGTGCACGAACTTTTCGGGCTCGTCGTCAAAAATGTCCTTGCAGCCATCCGAGCAGAAGTTGTAGCGCTCGCCCTTGTATTTCGAGTGACGGAAGCAGAGTTGGGTCGGGTCTTCCGGTTCGGTGAACAGGCAGGGCCACTGACAGGTCTGGCAGAGCTGGGGCAGGCCCTCGAACTCGAACGGCTCGCCCTTGGCTTCGAGCTCGCGCCAGTATTCGTAGCGTGGGCGGTAGTACTTGTCGAACGTGTCCGGATACTTCTCGCTCATCCAGTCCATTTCTTCTTCCGACGGCAGCCATACGCCAAAGCCGCCGGCCTTGCGCAGCTGGTAGAAGGTGGACCAGAGCTGATGGCTCATGTGGCCTTTTTCGTGGATGGTCTGCTCGTAGTACTTGGGCATGCGAATGCCGTAGCGTTCGAGATCGGCGAACAGCGCGCCGCCGTTCTCCTCGAAATAGATTTCCCAGGCTTCCTTCCAGGACATCACGCGTTTGGGCAGCATGTAATCCATCATGGCGGCCAGCACGGCGAGCATGCGGTAGCCGCGCCAGAACCACTTGTCGATCCACTTCTGCACGATGGGCACGTTGCGTTCGTCCTGCTCCAGCAGGAACTTGATGACCTCGATACCCAGAGTCATGTGCCGGGCCTCGTCGGACTGGGCCGAGAAGCCGAAGGAGACGGTGGACATGTCGCCGTTGTAGGCCGCGCCGGACATCCAGGGCATGAACACCAGATTGGTCAGCACGTATTCGAAGGCAAAGGAAATGGCCGTGATGAACTCGAAGGGCCCGGCGGTCTGCGCATCCTCGAAGAAGGACTTCGGAATGGAGATGTACCAGGTGCGATCGAACTGCTGCGGGAAGTCCGACATGCCTTCGAAGTATTTCTGGTAGTGACTCAGGGCGTGAATCTGGGTGGTGGCATGCCGCAGCTCATCAATGGCCTGCATCTGTGCCGCCACGCGGGGGCCGACGCCCTCGAACTCGCGTGAGAGCATGTTGAAGCCGCGGTGCGAGGCGTATTCCAGGCCGACGATCGCGTTCAGGAAAATCTTCATGGCCTGCACGTAGCGGGCGTCCGTCACGTTGAACTGGCCGTTGTTCTGCTGGAACGCATCGATGATGGCGTAGAGCTTGCGCTCCTTCTCGCCCTGATATTTCCAGTAGGCATCCATGGTGAGCCGGAACGGGTCTTCCCACGCTGACCAGTCGTGGATGTGAATGCCCTCGTAAGTCAGCTTGCTGTAGATGTCTTCCTTCTTCTGGTAAGACGGCTCCCAGCCCAGCCCGCGGGTCAGCATTTCGTAGTTCTGTTTGAGGCTGAGCTTCTTCGGCGGCTGCCTGCCGGCCTTGTCCTTCATGACTGCACTCATATCTCGCTCCTCTTCAACATTGTTCTAGCGGGCAATCAGGGCCCCGCCGATGAATACTGCTCGACCGTTCTTTCGTGTAGAAAAAAATGCGCTACAGAGGCACAGAGAACACAGAGCCAATCCTGCTGCATGACTGACATGGCCCGAATAAGGACTGCACTCCGTCATGGTTTAATGCCCTCCGCCGCATATTTCGCGATCTCCGTGCCTCTGCGCCTCTGTGGCGTCATCTTCAAATCTAAAGCTTCCACTCGAGCGTGAACTCGTCTTCGGTCTCGTCCAGCGAGCCCGAAAGGGAAATCAGGTTGACCTGCAGTTCCTGCAGATCGAACGCCCGACCCGCCATTTCCTCGACCGTCTCGCGCTTCACCACCAGCTTGCCGGGTGCGGTGATCTTCACCATGCCCGGCGATTCGTCGATCTGCGCGTGCGGGTTGTCCTGCTCGATGGCGTCGACAATGGGGATGGTGTCGCCGTTGGCCTGAAAGGCGATGAAGACGGGTTGTCTTGCCGGTTCTGCCATGACTGTCTCGCTCCTTCCTCGTGCCTGCTAGGCCACGCCCAGCTTCGCGATACGCTTGTTGATATCCGCGTTGATTTCGTCCAGCACCACCTCGGCTTCGTCGCCGCCTAGCAGTTCGACCGCCAGCGGACTGACGGCCTCTTCGAACGCGGCACGCCAGCGCGACACCCAGGTTTCGAGCAGCTGCTGATTTTCGGCGCCCTCTTTCGCGGCGGTCTTGATGACCGCGTCCACCCACCGCGCAACTTCCTTCTGCCACTCGAGCAGATAGTCGGTGAGGATGGAGAGCGACGCGCCGTAGACGCGGGTGAACTGCGCCTCGAAATGGCTGAAGAACAGCGGGTAGACATAGCTGTCGGCCACCAGGTTCTGAGCCACGAAGGCTTCAAACCAGTCCCGCGTTACGAACAGCGTTTCGACCTGCTCGCGCAAGCCCTGCCACTCGGCGTCATTCATCCAGTGACCATGCGCCTGGTCGAGCGAATCACCGGTATTGCCGTCGGTGAAAAGGCCGATGCGACTCAAATGCTGCGCCATGCCGAGCCGGTCCATGGCCTGCATCATGGCCGGTGACGTGATGGCCGTACCGAAACCGTAGGCTCCGACCTGGCTGTTTACGGTGTTGGCACCCCATTCGTAATGACGTAGCGGCACAATACCCCACACGATCTGCGCCTTGGCCTGGTCCGGCAATGACCCCAGCAGGTCACGCTTGGTCACAAATTCGATTTGCTGATCCAGCGCGCCCTGCTGTTTCGCGCGGGTCATGGTCCAGGCCCCGTAGTAGTACTGCCGCGGGTCCTTCAGGTCGTACCAGTCGTTCATGACGATCGTGGTGCGGCGAGCGTCGTAGAGATCGCGCTCGCCTTCCGTCTCCCACGTCGGTTTGTAATGGAAATTGACGGTGGGCTGCAGATCGTAGGTGGCTTCCTGATACCGGTTGGGCGGACGCTTGTCGCCAAAACGCTCGATCAGGTGCGTAAAGCCGGTACGTAGGGGTTTCACGCCGGATGTCTTGATATCTACCACGTCGGTATCTCCTCTGCTGCCGGCTTGTGCCGGTCTGTAGGACGCTGCGAGCCGCCGACTATTCCGTCACGCCGGGCTTGCCGAAGCGCCATTTCTGCTTGTCGTGATCGATGGCTTCGATCTGCTCGGGGGTGCAGCGAATCACGTCGTTCGCCTGGCAGAACTCGTCGAAGGCGGCTCTGGGCATGATGAGCTCGGCCGCCAGGTCGGGATCGTCGATCGAAAAATCGAACTCCACGAAGCCGTCGGCCCGTTCCTCGCGCACCAGCACATAGCAGCGATGGCCGCGGCGCGACTCCAGCTTTCGCAGGGGGATTACGTTCGACATGGCGCCTCCGTGAACTCGCTGTACTGCGGTGCCGGCTCGTTTTTACGGCCGGTCTGCACGCTCTAAAGCATGGGTCATGCCATGAGTCAGGCGTTTCGGAGGTTATACGGCGGCAACAGCAAAGGCAGCGCTATCTTGTTGTTACCGCTACGATATTTTGGGATTGACGCTGTACGGAGGCGGTCCGTGCCCACATCAGCGCGCTATCCGAAATTAATCATTTAATGAATTTTTATTTTTATTTATTTATTTGATTAAGTATTCTGGCGGCGCTTTCTTCGACGTCGGGTTGTCGAAGTCAGCGATTTGCCGCGGCATAAATGGATTCGTAATCACGATCGGCGCGGTCGAGTTCCGGGTCGAACGCGCGCAGGCCGGGATTTTTGAAGCCGGCGATTTCAAGTCGGCGAATGAGGTTCTCCTCGTCGAACATATAGCAGTGCTGACCGTTCATGTAGGCCGTGTAGTTGACGTAATCGATACGCGTGGTGTGGTGGAACGCGCGCTGATAGCCAAAAAATTCGTCGGGCAGGTCCTGCCCTCGAACGTAGGCTTCCAGATAAATCCGCGCGTTGGGGACACAAATGGAGAATTCACCGCCGGGCCTGAGTGCCTTCAGGCAATCGCCGAGAAAATCCTGGCCCTGCCGGAAGGTGAGATGCTCGAGAAAATGAGATGAATAAATCCTGTCAATCGAACCGGGCGGGAACGGCAGACCCTTTCGCAAGTCGGCGAACAGATCGGCTTTCAGACTCAGGTCGAGCGTGGTCCAGCCGTTGTTACCGCCGCGTTCTCCTGCGCCCACCTCCAGCCAGATCGGATGACCGCCCTTCAGCAGTCTGCCTATCTTCCGGCGCGATTTTGCCCGGGCGTAGCGCGATGCCACCGGCCAGGCGATTTTGCGTGCGGTTCTACCCATCGGTTCAGTCTCTTTATCATTCCGCGCCGGCCCGGGTCCCGGTCCCGTGGCTCGAACATGCCCCTCGAAATGGAGGCGCTGCGAGTCGGGCAGCGACTGCCTGCTCTTCCGGCCTGATCGCCCGACGTCGGGCTGCGAGCGAAAACTATCATGAATGAAAAGACGGGCAACACGGATCTGACGAAACACGTGCGCTTCGAGCCGGACAAGGGGCGGATCTGGCTCGAAGACCAGCGGATGGTATTGCTGCATAGCTCGGGACTGGGTGTCATGCGCCGTGAACTCATCGAAACGCTGGGTACCCAGGCCGCGCGCGGCCTGATCACGCGGATCGGCTACAACTCGGGCGCCCGGGATGCCGAACTGGCGCGGCGCCTGCGCGGCAGCAAGACCGCCGAGGAGGCCGTCTCGGCGGGACCGGAACTCCACATGATCGAGGGCATCGTGCGGGTGGAAGCGGTGCGTGTTGAGGTCGACGAGCAGGCCGGTCATTTCTACGGCGAATACATCTGGCACGGCTCGGTGGAAGGCGAAGAGCACGTCCGGGCCTACGGTACCGGCCACGCGCCGGCCTGCTGGATGCAGGTGGGCTACGCATCGGGCTTCATCAGCGTGTTCATGGGCGCCCCGGTGTTCATGCGAGAGGTCGAATGCTGCGCCAAGGGCGATCCGCACTGTCGCATCGTCGGCAAGCCCGTAGACGAATGGGACGATGCCGAAGCCGACCTGCAGTATCTGCGCGCCGATGCGGTGACGTCGGGCCTGTCGCGCAGCCGCCCGGGCGCGCTGCCCGACGTGGCCGAACAGACCGGTTCATCGCTCGGCGGTATCGAGGTCGTGGGCGCGTCGGCCGGCTTCAATGCGGCCTGCCACATGGTTCGCCGGGTGGCGAACACGCAGGCAACCGTCATCTTTCTGGGCGAGTCAGGGGTTGGCAAGGAGGTGCTTGCCCGGGGTCTGCACGCGGCCAGTGACCGGCGCGATCAGCCTTTCGTCGCCATCAACTGCGCAGCCATACCCGATAACCTGATCGAGGCGGAACTGTTCGGCGTGGAGAAAGGCGCTTTCACGGGCGCACAATCCGGTCGTCCTGGCCGCTTTGAACGCGCCGACGGTGGCACCCTCTTCCTGGACGAAATCGGCATCCTTTCGTGGACTGCGCAGGGCAAGCTGCTGCGCGCGCTCCAGGCCCGCGAGATCGAGCGCGTGGGCGATACCCGCGTGCGGCAGGTGGATGTTCGCGTGGTGGCCGCCACCAATCTCGATCTGCGCGAGCAGGTTCGTCAGGGGGCCTTTCGGGAGGATCTGTATTTCCGCCTGAACGTTTTCCCGATTCGCGTACCGCCGCTACGCGAGCGAAAGGAGGACATTCCGATCTTCATGAACTTCTTTCTGAAGCGGTTCAACGAGCGTCACGGCCGCAGCGTACGCGGCTTCACCTGGGATGCCATCAACACGCTGATGACCCATGACTATCCCGGCAACATCCGGGAGCTGGAAAACATGATCGAGCGGGGCAGCATCCTGGCTGAAGACGGCGGCGCGATCGACACGGCGCAGCTGTTTGCGGGAGATTCGCCGAACGCGGCGCTCGAGGGGCCCACCGATACCCGGACACCACCGGCCCGGCATGCCGCAATCCACGAAGCCGTCAACGCGCTGCTCGACCAGGGCGAGGGCAGCTGGACGCTGCTGGAGCAACAGCTGCTGCGGCGGGCGGTGGAGCTCGAAGACGGTAATCTGTCGGCCGCCGCGCGACGGCTGGGCCTCAGCCGCCCGCAACTGGCCTATCGGCTGGAGAGAAAACCGGCCGGCTAACATGCGGGTGCGCCGGCCCGCGCGCTCCGTCCGGCGCCGGCCAGGGCTGCTTCTTCCTCGGCCTTGGCTTCTGCCTGCAGCAGGCGATCCAGCACCCAGAACATCTTGCCCGCTCCCGCGTCGTGAATGATGTCGATGGTCGGATGCTGCGGCTTTTCCATGACGCGCGCGTGCTGGGCCTCGAGCACGCTGGCGTCCTCCAGGAAGGCCTGCTCGACTGTTTCGCGCAGCATGTCGGACAAGCCCGGCAGGTCAGTTGTCCGACTGGCGCCCCAGGAAAAGTAGTATTCCACCGAGTGCTCATCGTTCGGGCAGATCGTCTGGCAGGTATAGGTGTCGGCCACCAGTTCGCCATCGGATTCACCCTCGGTGCGGCTGCCGGCGGTGAAGGCACGGAAGTGCAGAATCCAGTTGCAGGGCACGGTCATGGTGATGTCGAAATGCAGGTCGAACCGGGCTTCCGGCGGAAACAGATGCTGCAGGAAGGCATTGGCCGGCACGTTGCGAATCCAGTAGCGCGTGTTGATTCCGCGCTCGAGCATGGTCGTTTCATCCTGGATAGTGGTGAACGCGCCAACCGTGGCAGGGTCGCCGGCGCCCAGCGTGTTCTGGTGCACCCAGGCCAGGTGGCTCAGGTCGGCCAGGTTCGCCACCTCGAGGCGGTAGTTGGCGTCTACGTGCATTTCGGACGTCTTGATGTTCCAGTCCGGGTCGTCATAGCCCACGGCAAAGCAGATGAGGCTTTCGTCGGCCTGCTCGGGTTCACCCATCCAGACCCAGATCCAGTTGTTCTTCTCGACCACCGGAAAGGTGCGCACGCGCGCCTTGTGGGGAATCTTCGTCTGGCCGGGAATTTCCACGCACGCGCCGTCGGGGCCGAACTTGATGCCGTGATACATGCAGCGCAGGCAGTCGCCCTCCTTGCGCCCCAGCGACAGCGCGGCCTGACGATGGCAACAGCGATCCTCCATGCAGACCAGGCCGCCGTCGGGTTTGCGGTAGAGCACAACGCGTTCCCCGGCGATCTTGCGCGCCAGCAGCGCATTGCGTCCCTGGCTGACGTGATAATCCCAGCCGGCGCAGTACCAGGCGTTCCTGACGAACATGCGTTCGGGCATCTTCAGTGGCATCGGTCTCCTCCCGGCCGCTTGGCGGCGCTGTTGTTAATCACGGGCCCGGGCAGGCGCCCCGCATCAGGCCGCCGGGTCGTCCAGCAGGCCCTGTTCCCGGGCCATGGTCAGGGCTGTGTCCTCGATCATGTCTTCCTGGCCGCCAATCATCTTGCGTCGGCCCAGCTCCACCAGAATATCGCGGGCGGACAGTCCATACCGCGCGGCGATCCGTTTGGCCGGCAGCAGGAACGTCGAGTACACCCCGGCATAGCCAAGCGTCAGCGATTCGCGGTCCACGCGGACCAGTTCGTCCATGAAGGGCGTGACCACATCCTCGGCCAGATCCATCAGCGCGAACAGTTCGCAGCCGGTGTCAATGCCCATGCGATCGGCCACCGCCACGAACAGCTCCGTCGGTGTGTTGCCGGCCCCGGCGCCCAGACCGGCCACCGACGCGTCGATCCGGGTGGCGCCGGCCTGCACCGCGGCAATCGAATTCGCCACGCCCATGCCGAGATTGTGGTGGCCGTGAAAGCCAATCTGGGTGTCACAGTTCAGCGCAGCCTTGAGCGCCTCGACCCGATCAATCACGTCCTGAGGAATCATGTAGCCGGAGGAATCGGTGATGTAGATGGTCTGGGCCCCGGCGTCCTCCATGATCTTGCCCTGCGCCGCCAGCCCGTCCGGCGTATTCAGGTGAGCCATCATGAGAAAACCGGTGGTATCCAGCCCGAGCTTGCGGCAGAAATCGATGTGCTGCGGCGCAGTGTCTGCCTCGGTGCAGTGCGTGGCGACATGCACGCTGGCAATCCCGCAGTCGTGCGCCGACTCGAGCTCCCGCATGGTGCCCAGCCCGGGAATCAGCAGCACCGACACCCTCGCCTGCTTCAGCCTGGGAATAACCGCCTTGAGATAGTCTTCGTTGCTGGCCAGCGCAAAGCCGTGCTGGATGGAGTTGCCTCCCATGCCGGCGCCATGCGTGACCTGAATCAGCGGCACGCCGGCGTCATCCAGACCGGTCGCGATTTCCACCATCTTCTCGACCGGAATCTGCTCGCGCTTGGCGTGCATGCCGTCCCGCAGACTCATGTCGTGAACAACCACCTGCCGTTCACGCAGGGCGGCATTGTGATCGGAAACAGGCAGGCGTTGGGGGTTTGCGTGGCTCATGAGGTGGCGGCCTCCACAGGTTCCAGGGTCAGTTCACCGGCCAGCAGGCGTCGCGCGAACATCTCGCCCGTCTGCGCCGCGGCGGCGGTCATGATGTCGAGGTTGCCGGCGTATTCCGGCAGGTAGTCGCCCAGCCCCTTCACTTCCATGAAGACCGCGACCCGGTTGTCCTCGAACACCGGGCCGTTCACCAGGCGATAGCCGGGCACGTATTCCTGAACCTGCTCGATCATCGCCTGAATCGAAGCGGTGATGGCCTGCCGGTCCGGGGCGTCATCGGTGAGGCAGTAGATGGTATTGCGCATGATCATCGGCGGCTCGGCGGGATTGATCCCCGCCAGCGCCTTGCCGCGCCGCGACCCGCCGACCTCGCAAATGGCCGACGAACTCGTGTAGGTGAATTCGTCCAGATTGTGCCGCGTGCCCGGACCAACTGATTTGGAGGCCAGCGACGCAATGATTTCCGCATAGTCCACCGACTGGACCTGCGATACGGCATAGACGATCGGTATGGTCGCCTGGCCGGCACAGGAGATCATGTTGACGTTCATCTCGCGGTTTTCGGCGTGCTGCTGCAGGTTGATCGGCGGCACGCACTTCGGGCCGATGCCCGCCGGCGTCAGATCGATCATCAGCACGCCCCGTTCATTCATCTTGCGAGAATTTTCCGGATGCACGTAGGCCGATGTCGCGTCGAACGCGATCTGCACGCCGTCGTCCTCGAGAACGTCGAGAATCGCGTCGATGCCTTCGTGGGTGGTCTTCACGCCCTGCTCTCGAGCCAGGGCGAGACCTTCGGAATCCGGGTCGATACCCACGACCCATTTCGGCGTCAACACCTCGCTGCGCCCGAGCTTGTAGAGCAGGTCGGTGCCGATATTGCCGGAACCGATAATCGCGCAACCAATCTTGTCCGTCATGACTTATTCCCGGGGCTTGTTCCGCTGTGCGCTGACCGGCGAACCGGCCCGCCATATTTCGTACGCCTCAATACTATTTGATTCCGGCGGCAAATCGCGAACGCGGTTCGGCCGACGGCGCGCTGCCGCGGATAACAGAGCAATACACACTTAGCGCACTATTTTCCGGCGGGTGCTATAGCGTCAAATACCAAATAGGCGTTAGATTGATACCGTTTGAATATTGATGACACCCCGCCCGCCCATGCCCGGCTGATCGCGTGCAACTTACACAGATTGAAATCCGGCGGCTTCGCTATTTCGTCGCGGTGGCCGAGCAGCGCAGCTTTCGCGCGGCCGCGCTCCACCTGCATATTTCCCAGCCGCCGCTGACCCGGCAGATACAGCAGCTTGAGGCCGTGCTGGAAGTCACGCTGTTCGAGCGGCTGCCGCGAGGGGTCGAACTGACCGAAGCCGGCCGCGTGTTCTACGTCGAAGCGCGCAACATCCTGGACCTGACGCAGCAGGCCGTCGACCGGGTCCGACTGGCCGGCGAAGGCCGCCTGGGCCGTCTTGACGTGGGCACCTTCGGCTCGGCCGTGCTGAGCACCGTGCCGACCATTATGCTGGCATTCCGTCGCGGCTACCCGCGGGTCGAGATCACGCTGCACAACATGCGGCGCGACGAGCAGCTCAAGGCGCTGCGGGAGCGGCGACTGACGGTGGGTTTCAACCGCTTTTTCGAAGACGAGCCCGGCCTGACGTGGGAGGTGGTCAAGCGCGAGAAGCTGATGCTCGCCGTGCACGAGGATCATCCGCTGGCGCGGACGGAATCGGTCTCGCTGAAGGCGCTTGCCGGCGAGCAGTTCATCGCCTTCCCGCACGCCAATCCGGGCAGCCCCGGCTTCAGCGAACGGGCCCGCGCCATCCTCGCCGAATTCAACGTTGAGCCGGCCGGCATTCTTGAGGTGGATGACGTGACGTCGGCGGCATCCCTGGTTTCCGGTGGCTTCGGTCTGAGCCTGGTGACGGAATCGTCGGCGGTGCTGCAACTGCCCGGGGTGGTCTACCGCCGTTTCGAGGAGTCCGGCGAATTCCGGTTCGACCTTGCCATGATCTACAGAAGCGACGACGACTCCAGCCTGCTGCGCGCATTCATCGAGGCCGTGCGGAGCATCCGCGGCGAGCATGGCTGGGTACGGGCAGGGGGCGCGGCCGATACCCGGCCCCTATCGACAAATTGACGTCATGGTATTGGACGGTATATCGGCCAGCGCCTAACCTGCCGAACGAAGACAATAAGCACCATGTCGCAGCGCCTGTGCGAGAGGCAGCCTGACGGCATGCGTCGGAGGAGACTGGAGATGCGCTATCTGAAGAACGCCTGGTACGTCGCTGCAATCAGCCGCGAAATCAAACAGGGTGAACTACTCAGCCGCAAGCTGTTCGACCAGAAGATGATCTTCTATCGCACGTCTGCCGGCCGGCCGGTTGCCATGATGGATCGCTGCCCCCACCGGTTCGCACCGCTCAGCATGGGCCGGGTGGAGGGCGACGAAGTCGTCTGTCACTACCACGGCCTCAAGTTCGACTGCACGGGCAGCTGCACGCACAACCCGCACGGCGACGGGAAAATACCCAATCGCGCCGTCGTGACAACCTATCCCACCGTGGAGCGCTTCGGCCTGGTCTGGCTCTGGGCCGGGGAGCCCGAGGCCGCGGACCCCGACACGATACCGCCCTACGAGGCCATCGACGACGGCCCGGAGACTGGCGTGGGTTACGGCTATATCAAGATGGAGTGCAACTACGAACTGATTGCCGACAACGTAATGGACCTGAGCCATGTCGATTTCATTCACGGTCCACTCATATACACGGGCGGCAATCTGGCGCCGCAAAAGCCGGCGTTCAGCGACCACGGCGACAGCGTCGTCACGGGCTGGAACTGGGTCCAGCAGCAGCCCATGGGGCTGTTCAACGACTTCCTGCCGCAGCCGGATACGCCGGCCCGTCATTTCGTGCAGGTTACCTGGCGCGCACCCTGCAACATGGTGGTCCACGTGGGCGCCACCCAGGAAGATGGTAACGGCTACGACGAGGCGCTCGAGTCACGCGACCACCACATGATGACCCCGGAAACCGAATACTCGACGCACTATTTCATGGTTTCGCGCCGCAATTATCTGGTCGACAACGCGGAATACAACGAAGGCAAGATCAACGGCATGATGCAGGCCTTCCTGGAGGAAGATGCACCGGTCGTGGCGGCTATCCAGAAGGAAATGGGCGATCTGACAATCGACGAAATGCGGCCGGCCTATCTGGCCGGCGACCCGGGCCCCGTGCTGTGCCGCAAGAAACTGGCCCGACTGATCGACCGGGAGATCGACGAAGGGATTATGGCCACGGCCTGAGGCACTGCAGGGCGCGCCATGCCGCGGCGCCCGATTCAACCACGCGGGCTCGCGCGCATAGACCGTTCATCGGAAAATGCAGTCGAAAAACAGGCGCGCCGGGGCGGTCCTTGTGGTGGGCAGCGGCCTGGTTCGCCAGGCGCCATCCAGCGTAACCCGCTCAGAGCAGGCGCAATTTAAGCGGCGATCAGGGCTGCATCAGCCAATGTGAACTTCGCGCCTGTACCGGATGGACCATGCCGGACGACAGATTTTTTCATCTTTTCATGCAATCCTGTTCACTCTTTCCAATGGACAGGCAGTGGTATGCGTCTGCTCAAGCGTTTCGGGCTCGTGCTGCCCGGCGGCGTGGCCGCCGGTCTGGTTGCGGGCTGCGCCATTGTCGCGCAGCCACCCGATTTCCGGATCGTGAACGCATCGGGTGATCGCCAGAACGGGCCCGCCTTTCTATTATCGGAAAACAACCGGGTCACCCGACGGCCCGGCGAAGGCGGCGTTCATCTGCAGCGGCAGGGGGTGTATCTGAACCCGGCCCTGATTGGTCAGGGTCTCTACCTGATCCTGCTGAACGCGGCGGATGCCCATGCCGGTCGCGACGAGCACTATGCCCTTGGCGCGGTCCACCAGGTTCACGTGGTCGCCGACGGCCAGAGCTTCACGCTCCTGCCGCGTGAACAGGACAGCGAAATGCGCGCCTATCGCGATTCCTTCATCCATCCGCACAAGGCGCGTGAGTACAAGCTCGAATCGGCTTCACTCCCGCTTTCTCCCGGTGAATTAGACCGCATGATTGCCGCGGAGTCGCTGGGTTTCTATATCAAGGGGAGTCAGCGGGACGTGGCTATTCCCGCCCTGGAGGTAAGCACTCGCTTTCGCGGCAACCTGGCGCGGTTTCGTACACAGGTCAATGACCTGATGAAAGCCCGCGGCGAGCGCTCCGACCTGATGCTCGGCAGTGCCGACGCCCGCCCAGCCCCCCGGTTCCCGGCGCGACCCACGACCGACTAGCTCCTCGGCACGCCGCGACCGGCGGGCAAATGGCCACGGTCGACGCCGGCATGGCAGAATGCGGCCGGCCCGCTGCCCGGTCCGGTCCGGTCGGGCAGGCGCGCTTCACCCATTCCGAACAGATACCCGCATGGATTCGATCCCGGCAACGCGGCGCACGGCCATCTTCCTGCGCCATGAAACCCTGACGCACGATATGGGCAGCTTCGTGTTTCAGACTCGTGATCCCGCGGCGTTTGTGCCGGGCCAGTTCGCCATGCTCGACCTGCCGGATGTCGAGGGCGATCGCGCCTACTCAATGGCCAATCTGCCCAACGACGAGGGGCTCTGGGAATTCATCATCAAGGAGCAGCCGGGCGGCGACGGCAGCGTGGCGCTGTTCGATGCATTCCCGCCCGGCACGGAACTGGCTCTGGACGGTCCGCACGGCGAGGCGGTGCTCAACCGTGAGGCCATTGATCGGCCCATCGTCTGCATCGGCGGCGGCGCCGGCATCTCGCAGCTGATTTCAATACTGCGGGGCGCACAGGCTGATCCGACGCTCAATCGAAACCCTATGACGCTGTTCTATGGGGGCCGGCGCCCCGACGACATTTGCGCGCCCCGCCTGCTGCAGCGGGCCGGGCTGGCCGACACGGTTGCCTGCGTCACCGCCGTATCCGAGCCGACCGCAGACGATGACTGGCAGGGGCCGACGGGGCTTATCACGGACGTGCTGCACAGACATCTGGCCACATGGCCCGATCCGTCGAACTGCGAGTATTACTTCTGCGGACCCACGCCCATGACCGACGCTGTCCAGCAGGTCTTGTGCCGCGGTTTCGCCGTGCCCGAAAGCCAGCAGCACTTCGACAGCTTCGGCTGATCCCGAATCAGGCCTCCGGCTCGTAGCCGAGATTGGGGGCAAGCCAGCGCTCGGCCTCCTCGACGGTCCAACCCTTGCGCTTGGCGTAATCGCGGACCTGGTCCTTTGCGATCCGCCCCACCACGAAGTAGCGTGAATCCGGATGGCTGAAGTACCAGCCGGACACGGCGGCACCCGGCCACATGGCGCGTGATTCGGTCAGCTCGATGCCGGTATTCCGCTCCACGTCCAGCAGCTGCCAGATCGTATCCTTGCCCGTATGCTCAGGACAGGCGGGATAACCCGGCGCCGGCCGTATGCCCGCGTACTTCTCGCCGATCAGGGCGTCGTTATCCAGTGACTCGTCCGGGCGATAGCCCCAGAGCGTGGTGCGCACGTAGCGGTGCAGCCATTCGGCAAAGGATTCCGCCAGACGATCCGCGAGCGCCTCGAGCATGATGGCGTTGTAGTCGTCGTTGGCCTCCTTGAAGGCCTGCACGCGCTCGGGCGCGCCCAGCCCGGTGGTGACGGCGAAGGCACCGACCCAGTCGTCCAGGCCGTTGTTCGCCGGCGCCACGAAATCGGCCAGGCTGCGGTTGGGGACCCCGGCCCGGTGCTCGGTCTGCTGGCGCAGGTTTTCGATGACGGCCAGCGTGCGCTCGCGTTCGTCATCCAGCACCTGGATATCGTCGTCCACAACGCACGCGGGAAACAGGCCGGCCACGCCGTTGGCGGTCAGCCAGCGTTCCTCGACGATCGTCTGGAGCATCTGCCGGGCATCGTCGAACAGCTTGCGGGCTTCCGGGCCTTTCACCGGATCGTTGAGGATGCCGGGATACCGTCCTTTCATTTCCCAGGACAGGAAAAACGGCGTCCAGTCAATCGTGTCCACCAGATCCTGCAGCGGAAAATCCCGGAATACGTACACCCCGGAGCGCGGTTGGTCACTCGCCTGCCCGCCCAGCGGCGACGCCTCACGGCGGGCAAAGGGCGTCTCATCGGGTAGCGCCGGCACCGGCGGCGTGTAGCCGTCCCATTCAATGGGCGTGCGGTTGTCCCGCGCGGCCGCCAGCGTCAGAAACTTGTCCTTGCGCTTGCTGGCATGCCGCTCGCGCACTTCGTCGTATTCGGTTTTCAGCTCCTCGCCCAGCGCCTGTCGATGTGCCTTCGTGGCCATCCTGGCCGCTACGGGGACGGATCGGCTCGCATCCTTGACCCACATGACCACGCCCTCGTAGGCCGGATCGATCTTGACGGCCGTGTGCGCACGGCTGGTGGTGGCGCCGCCGATCATCAACGGCTGCGTCATGCCGCGCCGCTGCATCTCGCTGGCCACGAAAACCATCTCGTCCAGACTGGGGGTGATCAGCCCCGACAGGCCGATGATGTCCGCGTCCTCCTTCTCGGCCGCATCCAGAATCTGCTGCGCCGGCACCATGACGCCCAGATCGATGACCTCGAAATTGTTGCACTGGAGCACCACGCCCACGATGTTCTTGCCGATGTCGTGCACGTCGCCCTTGACCGTGGCCATGATGATCCGGCCGTTGCTCTTGCCGCGGTCGGCTTCGGCCTTTTCTTCCTCGATGTAGGGAATCAGGTGGGCCACCGCCTTTTTCATCACGCGGGCGCTTTTCACGACCTGCGGCAGGAACATCTTGCCCGCGCCGAACAGATCGCCCACCACGTTCATGCCGTCCATGAGCGGCCCTTCGATGACGTGCAGCGGCTTGTCGGCAGCCTGGCGAGCCAGCTCGGTGTCTTCCACGGCATAGGCGTCGATGCCGTGGACCAGCGCGTGCTCCAGACGCTTGTTGACCGGCCATTCACGCCAGGCCAGGTCCTGCTTCTTTTCCTTGCCCTTGCCGTCGCCGCGGTATTTTTCCGCCATTTCGAGCAGACGCTCGGTGCCGTCCTCGCGGCGATTGAGCACGACGTCCTCCACGGCCTCGCGCAGCTCGTCGGGAATGTCGTCGTAGACATCCAGCTGACCGGCGTTGACGATACCCATGTCCATGCCGGCCGCGATGGCGTAATAGAGAAACACCGAATGCATGGCGCGGCGCACCGGCTCGTTGCCGCGGAAGGAAAACGAGACGTTCGACAGCCCGCCCGAGATGTGACAGCCCGGACATTCGCGCCGGATGCGGCGGGTAGCCTCGATGAAATCGACGGCGTAGTTGTTGTGCTCCTCGATACCCGTGGCAATGGCGAAGATATTCGGATCGAAAATGATGTCTTCGGGGGCGAAGCCGATTTCGTCGGTCAGCAGCCGGAAGGCTCGCTTGCAGATTTCGACCTTGCGATCCTCCGTATCCGCCTGACCGACTTCGTCGAAGGCCATCACGACCACGGCCGCGCCGTAATCAAGGCAGGCACGCGCCTGCTCGAAGAAGGCCTCTTCACCTTCCTTGAGGGAAATGGAGTTGACGATGCCCTTGCCCTGAATGCACTGCAGCCCGGCCTCGATGACGCTCCACTTCGAGCTATCGATCATGACCGGCACGCGCGCGATGTCGGGCTCGCCGGCAATCAGGTTGAGAAACTTCCGCATGGCTTCTGCGGAGTCCAGCATGCCCTCATCCATGTTCACATCGATGATCTGGGCCCCGTTCTCTACCTGGTCGCGGGCCACGTCCAGCGCGGTGGCGTAGTCATCTTCCTTGATCAGGCGCCGGAATCTGGCGCTGCCGGTCACGTTGGTGCGCTCGCCGATATTGACGAAGGTTGCAGTCGAGCTCATTGAAATCTGTAATCGCGGATGGGTTCAGGAGACAATCGAGAAAGGCTCAAGGCCGGACAGCCGCATGGCGCGCGGACGATCGGGCAGCTCGCGTGGCGCCTTGCCGGCCACGGCGCGGGCGATGGCCGCAATATGAGCCGGGGTGGACCCGCAGCAGCCGCCGGCTATGTTGAGCAGTCCGCTTTGTGCCCATTCGCCGATGTGCTCGGCCATTTCCTCGGGTGCCAGATCGTATTCGCCGAATTCGTTCGGCAGGCCGGCGTTGGGATAGGCGTGCGTGTAGCAGCGCGAGATGCGCGACAGCTCGGCCACGTACTGGCGCAGCGCGTCCGGCCCCAGGGCACAGTTCAGCCCCATGGTCAGCGGCCGGCCGTGCGCCACGGCGTTATAGAACGCTTCGGTGGTCTGGCCCGACAGCGTGCGGCCTGACGCATCGGTAATGGTGCCGGAAATCATGATCGGGATGTCCTCGCCGCGCTCACGCATCAGCTTGCGCAGGGCGTAAATGCCCGCCTTGGCATTGAGCGTGTCGAAAATGGTTTCCAGCAGCAGTGCGTCCACGCCCGTATCGAGCAGCACCTCGGCGGCCTCGCCGTACGCCTGCGCCAGCTGCGCAAAGGTGACGTTGCGCTTGCCAGGGTCGTTCACGTCGGGGGATATCGACGCGGTGCGATTGGTCGGGCCGAGCACGCCGGCCACGTAGCGCGGCCGCTCCGGGGTGCTGTATTCGTCGGCCACTTCGCGGGCCAGCTCGGCGGAGGCGCGATTCATCTGCGCCGCCACCGATTCCATGCCGTAGTCGGCCTGGGCGATCGTCGTGGCCGAGAAGCTGTTCGTGGTAATCAGGTCTGCGCCGGCTTCCAGATACTGCCGGTGGATGGCCTTGATCATCTCCGGCTGGGTAATCGACAGCAGATCGTTGTTGCCTTTGAGATCACTGTCCCAGTCGGCGAACTGGCTGCCGCGATATTCGGCCTCGCTGGGGTCCTCCTGCTGAATCATGGTGCCCATGGCGCCATCAATCACCAGAATGCGCTCCTTGAGGGCTGCGTGCAGATCGATCATGAGAGTCCTGCCGACGTCGTCCTGAGTCAGCGCGGCAGTATATCCGCTTATGCGGATAAACGGATACGTGAAGCCGTCACGCCCCCTGCCCGACCCGCCTCAGCCGCCTGTATTCAGGCTGTTTTCTCAACGCGGGCCGGCCTTTCCCCGGCGCAGCTGCGTTGACGCCGCGCGCCCGGCCTGTCTAATCTGCGCCGGCTTTCAGGTGCCTCTGCCAAAGAGGTTGAACGGGAAGCCGGTGCGCCGCCCTGACGGCAAGCCCGGCACTGCCCCCGCAACGGTAAGCGATGGTGTCGCATACACAGCCACTGGGTGTTCCAGACCCGGGAAGGCGCGACAATCGGCGCACAGGCGCCCCACGCGAGTCCGGATACCGGCCCGAAAGCACGGGGTGCCGGCATCGCGGTGGGCGATGGCAACGGACGTCAGACGCCTGCCATTCACCGGCCGGCGAAGGCTGCCTGTTGTTTTCCACCGTCTGCTGGCGGGTCAATAGTCGCGCGGGGCGCGCGATCGAAACTTACGGAAAACAACATGACAGTGAAAGCCTTGAAGACAGCGGTGTTCGCCGCCACCGCGCTGTGGGCCGGCCACACCAACGCCGCGCCACAATCCGTCCAGACGCTCGAGTACGTCGAAACGCCGGCCAGAAGCCAGCAGCCCGAAGACGCTGCCCTGGCCCCGACCACCGTGCTTCGACGGGACGATATCGAGCGGCTGCAGGCGCGCAGCGTGACCGAGCTGCTCGAGCGCGCACCGGGCGTGAGCATTGCCAGGAGCGGCGGGCCCGCCAACCAGACCTCGGTGTTCCTGCGCGGCACGGATGCCGATCACGTGCTCGTGCTGGTTGACGGGGTTCGCCTGGCTTCGGCCACGGCTGGCCTTACGGCCTTCCAGGACATTCCTGTCGAACAGATCGAGCGCCTGGAAATCGTGCGCGGCCCGCGAAGCTCGCTCTACGGGGCAGACGCCCTGGGCGGCGTCATCCAGATTTTCACGCGTCGCGGCGGCGGCCCCACCCGGCCGCACTTCGCCGTGGGCGGCGGGCGGTACGACAGCTTTCACGCCCAGGCGGGCCTCCAGGGCGGCGGTGAGCGCAGCCGCTACAGCGTCAGCGCCACCCACCGGCGCGCCAACGGCTATGACATCTGCGACAACAACGCCCTCACCGGCGGCTGCTTTACCGCCGAACCGGACGATGACGGCTTCGAGCGGCAAAGCCTGTCGGCGCAGGCCGGCCATGAATTTCGCAATGGTCTGACGCTGGCGGCGCACGCCCTGTACAGCGACGGCGACAGCGAGTTTGACGGCAGCTTCACCAACGAAACCGACACGGTTCAGCAGGTTTACGGCGCTTCGGTCGAAGCCCGGCCCCTGAGCCGCTGGCGCCTTCGGCTTGAAGCCGGTCAGAGCCGGGATGAATCGGACAACTTCAACAACGGCTCGTTTGTCAGCCGCTTTGATACCGAGCAGGACACGGCGGGCCTGCAGAATCGCTTCAGCCTGGGCGAATCCCATGAACTGATGCTCGGGGCCGACTACCGCAACGAGGCCATCACCAGCACGACCGACTACAACGAAACAGAACGCGACAACACCGGGGTCTACGCGCAGTATCTCGGACGTCTGGGCGACCACGAGCTGGAGCTGGCGGCCCGCCATGATGACGACGAACAGTTCGGGCAGCACAGTACCGGTAGCCTGACCTGGGGCTGGCGCCTTGCGCGCGGCTATACGATCACCGCCAGTTACGGCACCGGTTTCAACGCACCGGCGTTCAACGATCTGTACTTTCCCGGCTTCGCCAACCCGGATCTGGATCCCGAAGAGTCCACCAGCAGCGAGATCGGCCTGCTGCACCGTCAGGGTGAAAACCGCTGGAGCCTGCGCGTCTTCGAAACCGATATTGATGACCTGATCGTGCTGGACGGCAACTTCATCGGCCAGAACATCAGCCAGGCCCGCATTCGCGGCGTCGAAGCCGAAGCCGCGACCCGCCGCGCCGGCTGGCGCCTGGGGTTGAACGGCAGCTGGCTGGATGCGGAAAATCGCGCCGACGACGCCAACCGCGGAAATGACCTGCCGCGGCGGCCCGACTACACTCTGCAGTTTGACGCCGACCGGCCTTTCGGTCGCCATTCGCTGGGCGCCAGCCTGCGCGTGGAGGGCAGCCGCTATGACGAGGTCGCCAACGCGAACAAGCTCGACGCCCGCGTGCTGATCGACCTTCGCACCGCCTGGCGTTTCAAGCCGGACTGGCAGCTTCAGGCGCGGCTGAGTAACCTGCTCGATGACGAAGGCGAAAGCGCGCGTTTCTTCAACCCACCCGGCCGAAACCTCTACCTGACCCTAAGCTATGCTCCAGACCCGAAGCCCTGACACGCCCTACCGCGCACCTGCCCGCGGCGCCATCCTGGCCGCGCTGCTCGGCCTGATGCTGGTGACCCGCAGCCCGCAACTTGGCGGCATTGACCTGCTGCATGCCGGTTCGTGGGCCCTGTTCCTCGCCGCCGGTTTCTATCTGCGGGGCGTGGCTAGCCTGACCCTGCTGCTGGCGGCCGCGTTCGCGGCCGACGCCATCGCCCTGGGCTGGGGCCAGATCGCCAGCGTCTGCTTCACGCCGGCCTACGCGCTGTTGCTGCCGGCCTACGCCAGCCTCTGGGCGGCCGGGCGCTGGTACAGCGACCGCCATCGCCTGGCCTGGGACAGCCTGCGACCACTGGCTGCGGCATTGTTCCTTGGCGCCCTGGTCTGCGAGGCGTTCTCCAGCGGCGGCTACTACTGGCTCTCGGGCGCGTTTGCATCACCCGGGATGATCGAGTTCCTCGCCCGCGAAAGCCTGTATTTCCCGGCCTATTTCGCCACGCTTTGCCTCTGGACCGGCGTGATTGCGGCCCTGCATGTGGGGCTGAGAGCCGCTCTCACCGCCGCGCCGCACCGCGGGCGCGCCTGACAGCGCGTTTCGGGTGAACAGACCGCGCATTTACACGCGGACCGGTGACGCGGCCACCAGCCAGCTGTTCACCGTAGGCCGCGTCAGCAAGCATCACGACCGGCTGGAAGCCTACGGCACGGTTGACGAACTCAACAGCCTGATCGGTCTGGCGCTGGCCGGCGGCGTGGCGTCGCCGCTGGATGAGCAACTGACCGGCATCCAGCAGCAGTTGTTCGTGCTGGGCTCTGAGCTGGCCGTGCCCCACCCGGAGCAGGCCGGCATGTCGATTCCCCGTATCGAACCGCGGCATGTCCGCCAGATCGAAGACTGGATCGACGCGCTCGACGCGGCGTTGCCGCCGCTGCGCAATTTCATTCTGCCCGGCGGGGACGTGGTGGCCGCGCAGCTGCATTGCGCGCGTACCGTATGCCGGCGGGCCGAGCGCTGTATCAGCCGCCTGCACGGCGAAACACCGCTGGCCGACGCGGTGCTGGCCTACATCAATCGCCTGGCCGATTATCTGTTCGTGGCCGCACGGCAGCAGAACGCGGCTCGCGGTGTTGCCGAATCCGTCTGGATTTCCGGTGAATAGAGTCTCGATCCACCCAAGTCCGTCCGGCGGCGCTGCGCGGCGCGCACGCGGGCTTGCCGCCCTGCTGCTGCTGAGCGGATTGATGATCAGTCACGCGGCGCCGGCACAGAACGAAAGCGAATACGCCATAGAGCCGGTCAAGGACAACGTCTACCGCTTTTCCGCCGGGCCCTACCACAGCGCCTTCATGGTGACGGACGCGGGCATATTCGTGACCGACCCGATCAACCGGGATGCCGCCCGCTGGTTACGCGACACGCTGGCCGAGCGCTTTGACCGGCCGATCCGCTATCTGGCCTACAGCCATAACCACGTGGATCACGTGCTCGGGGGCGAGGAGTTCGCCGACGCGGGCGCGCAGGTCATCGCACATACGCTCGCCGATGAGGACCTGCGCCTGACGCGCGCGCCCACCGCCTACGCCGACCTGACCTTCGACGACACGCTCACGGTGACGCTGGGCAACAGCCGCGTCGAATTTCGCTACTACGGCGCGAACAACGGCCGCGGCTCGGTCAGCATGCGCTTTATGCCCGCCAACGTGCTGTTTGTCGTGGACTGGATCGTGCTGGGCCGCATGCCATACAAGACCCTGCCAGGCTACGATATTCAGGGCATGATGCGATCCACACGCGCCGTGCTGGATGAGCCGGCTTTTGATTGTTTCGTCGGGGGCCACGCCGCCATGGGCAGTCGGGATGACGTGGCCCGCTACCTCAGCTATCTCGAAGCGCTCTATGCGGCCGTTCGCGACGGCATGCTGGCGGGCCGGTCGCTCAGCGAGTTGAAAGCGGATATCCGCCTCGACGCCTTCGCCGACCTGGCGCAGTACGAGGCCTGGTTGCCGGAGAATATCGAGGGCGTGCATCACACGCTCAACGACATGTCCTACTTCGATCGGCGGCCGGACATTTCGCGCTGACGCTGCCGGTGACCACCACCGTTCAACCCGAACAAACGTCATGACAGCCCTGGACCTGCTGCTTTTCGCGCTGCTCATGCTGGCCCTGGCCGTCCTGCCCAGCAGCAGCGTGGCGCTGGTGGTGGCGCGCGCCAGTCTGGGCGGGCGCACGCACGGGCTGGCGGCCGCAGCAGGCATTGTGCTGGGCGACCTGCTGTATCTGGGCATGGCCCTGCTGGGGATGAGTTGGGTCGCCAGCCAGCTTGGCGCCGCGTTCAGCCTGGTCCGCTACCTGGCGGGCGCCTATCTGATCTGGCTGGGCTGGCAGCTCTGGCGATCGGCCGGGCAGGCTCCGCGCGGCGCGGCGCCCGCGACCGGTCGAGCGCGCTCGGTCGCGGCCAGTTTCGCCGGCGGGCTGCTGCTTACGCTCAGCGACATCAAGGCCATCCTCTTTTACGCCAGCCTGCTGCCGCAGCTGATGAATCCGGCCGGCGTAGATGCGGGCGAAGCGGTCGCGCTGGCGCTGATCACCGTTCTGGTGGTGGGCGGGGTCAAGAGCGCCTACGCACTGCTGGCCGCGCGCTGGCAGCCCGGTGCTGCCGAGAATCGCTACAGCCGCGGGGCCCGTCGCGCGGCTGGCGGGTTGCTGGCCGCGGTCGGGCTGGGAGTGATCGTCAAGACCTGAGACCCGGCTCCAGGTCGGCCTGTATGTCCTCGAGGTTTTCCAGACCCACGGAGATACGAACCAGACCGTCGCCCACGCCCATGCGGTCGCGCTCGGCAGCGCTGATCCGCGAATGGGTCGTGGTGGCCGGATGGACGATCGTGGTGCGTGTATCACCCAGATTGGCGGTAATCGAAAGCATCCGCGTGGCGTTGATTAACCGCCAGGCGGCGGCCTGCCCACCCTTGAGCTCGAGCGACAGAATGCCGCCAAAACCGGTCTGCTGCCGCACCGCCAGCGCATGCTGCGGATGCGAGGCCAGCCCGGGGTAGAAGACCCGCGCCACGGCGTGCTGCTGTTCGAGCCACTCGGCCAGCTGATGGGCGCGCTGCGTATGCGCCTGCATGCGCACCTCGAGCGTCTCGAGCGCCTTGTGGAAGACCCAGGCGTTGAACGGGCTCATGGCCGGCCCGCCGGTGCGCAGCACGCCGAACACCTTCTCACCGACCTGCTCGGCATCGCCGATGACCGCGCCGCCCAGGCAGCGCCCCTGCCCGTCGAGAAACTTGGTCACCGAATGAATCACGATGTCGGCGCCCAGCGCCAGCGGTTTCTGCAGCGCCGGCGTGCAAAAGCAGTTGTCCACGACCAGCAGGCAACCCCGTTCCCGACACAGCTGCGCCAATGCGGCCAGGTCCACCAGTTCGGTCAGGGGATTGGAGGGCGTTTCGACAAACAGCATGCGCGTGGCCGGCGTGATGGCCGCGGCCCAGGCGTCAAGATCGCTCGGCGCCACATAGCGCGTCCGCACGCCGAATTTCGACAGATGATTGTCAAACAGGCTGATGGTGGACCCGAACAGGGAATGCGCGGCGACGATTTCGTCACCCGACTGCAGCAGCGCCAGGCAGGTCGACAGGATCGCCGACATGCCCGAAGCGGTCGCCACGCAGCACTCGCCCCCCTCCATGGCGGCAAGACGGTCCGAAAACGCCCGAACGGTGGGATTGGTGAAGCGCGAGTAGATGTTGCCCGGCTCATCGCCTGAAAAGCGCGCCGCGGCTTGTTCCGCCGAGTCGAACACGAAGCTCGATGTAGCGAAGATTGCAGTGCTGTGTTCACCCTCCGCCGAGCGCAGCTCGCCTGCCCGCACGCCCAGCGTGGCCGTGCCCCAGGCCGGTGTCGATTCAGGTGTCTGCGGCTTGTCGGTCATGGTCCGTCACCGTGATTGATTCAAACTCGAGCTGTCCGGTTTGAACAGCCGGCACGCGACGGGCCCGGAGAATCCGTTTTAGCGGCATTTGTTGAGCGCCCGCAAGCTGGAAGCAAATCGGCGCCATCGCGAGCGCCAGACGATAGTTCCGGCGATGGAACAGGTCAAGCCGGCCCGTCTATTTGGCGTTATGCAGTTCCAGTACGGCGGAGTCGTCCGCGCGGCGCTTGCCCTTGGCGGCATCCGAGCGGAAAAGCTCCAGCTGCTGCAGGTAGTCGTCACTGATGTCGGCCGTGACGTACTGGCCCGTGAAGACCGAATCCTCGAAACGCTCGATGTCCGGATTACCCTTGGCCACCGCGCGACGCAGGTCGTCGATATCCTGATAGATGAGATGGTCGGCGCCGATGATCTGCGCGATCTCCTCTTCGGTTCGGCCGTGGGCGACCAGCTCCGAGGCCGCCGGCATATCGATGCCGTAGACGTTGGGGTAACGGACCGGCGGCGCAGCCGAGGCGAAGTAGACCTTGTTGGCGCCGGAATCACGCGCCATCTGGATAATCTGCTGGGAGGTCGTGCCGCGGACGATGGAGTCGTCCACCAGCAGCACGTTCTTGCCGGCGAATTCGAGGTCGATGGGGTTGAGCTTCTGCCGCACCGATTTCGCGCGCTGCTCCTGACCGGGCATGATGAAAGTGCGGCCGATGTAGCGGTTCTTGATGAACCCTTCGCGGTACTTCACGTTGAGCTGCGACGCCAGCTCCACCGCCGCCGTCCGGCTGGTGGACGGAATGGGAATGACCACGTCGATGTCGTGGTCCGGCCACTCGCGCATGATCTTGCGCGCCAGATAATCCCCCATGCGCAGCCTGGACTTGTACACGTAGACGTCGTCGATGATCGAATCCGGCCGGGCCAGATAGACCCACTCGAACAGACAGGGTGAATAAACCGGCAGGTCCGCGCACTGGCGGCGATGCACTTCGCCGTCCAGGGTGATGACCACGGCTTCACCGGGGCTGATGTCGTCCACCAGCTGATAGCCCAGCGCGTGGAGCGCGACGCTCTCGGAGGCGATCATGTAGTCGTCGCCCTGCGCGGATTCGCGCTTGCCGAAGCAGACCGGCCGGATGCCGTGCGGGTCGCGAAAGCCCACCAGGCCGTAGCCGGGAATCATGGCGGTCACGGCATAGGCCCCGCGACAGCGCCGATGCAGGGCCGCAATACTTTCGAACACGTCCTCGGCCGACAGCTTCAGGCGACCGCGCTGCATCAGCTCGTGCGCAAATACGTTCAGGAGAATTTCGGTATCCGAATCGGTGTTCAGGTGTCGTCTGTCGGATACGAACAGCTCCTGCTTGAGCTGATTGGCGTTGGTAAGGTTGCCGTTGTGCGACAGGCAGATGCCGTAAGGCGTATTCACGTAGAACGGCTGAGCTTCGGCCGAAGACTCGGCACCGGCCGTGGGATAGCGCACATGCCCCACCCCGGCATTGCCGGATAGCCGAACCATGTGATCGCTGTTGAATACGTCGCGGACCAGGCCGTTGTCCTTGCGCAGGAACAATCGGCCGTCCTGTGTGGTGATGATGCCGGCTGCATCCTGACCGCGATGCTGCAGGACCGTGAGCGCGTCGTAGAGCTCCTGGTTCACCGGGCCATGGGCCACGATTCCGACGATTCCACACATAGTGATTCTTGCGAATGGGGGCAGGCACTGCCTGCCGGAATGTGTCCCGGTCAGCCCGCCGGCCGACCTTCACGAATTCGTAGTATACCCAAGCCGGGGCGCGGACCGGACCCGCGCGAGGCTAAAGCTGTGGTGCGGTCGGCGCGGCGGGATCGTCCTGTCCGTCCGGCGCCAGCGGCGTCGCCTCGTTCCCGAAGCGAATCTCTTCGGCCACTTCGACGGGAAGATAGTCCCGCAGCCAGACCGCGCCATCCTGCAGATGCGGCATGAAGACCGACTCACGCCACCAGCGATCGTTCGGCAAGGCGGTCAGACCCGCCAGCAGCACGACCAGCACCAGCACGGCCACGCCTCTGAGTACGCCGAACAGACCACCCAGCGCTCGATCGGTCCCCGCAAAGCCGGTCCCTGAAACCAGCCTGCCCATGAAGTAATTGAATACCGCGCCGCCAATGAGCACGAGTAGAAACACGCCGCCGAATGCGGCCGCCAGGCGCACGGAACGCACCGAAATGAAGGACTCGAGCAGCGCGCCAACAGGCTCGGTGAGCCGGTAGGCCACATAGAAGGCCAGTAGCCAGGTAGCCAGGCCGATGGCTTCGCGAACAAAGCCGCGAAAGAAACCGATGATCGCCGACAGGGCGACAATGACGAGTATGGCGTAGTCGACCCAGATCATCTCCCACCTCAGGGCCGTGCGTGAGTGCCCAAGTCTAGCAGTTTTGCCTCAGTCGGCCGGTCGGTCAAGACGCGCACCGGCCGCATTAAGGTGCCTGCATGGCGCGCGCGCCATAGCCTTGACCCTGGAGCTTCTTCTGCGCCGACTTGGCCGTCGACTCGGCCGCGTAGGGCCCGGCCTGCACCCGATAGTAGGTCTTGCCGTTCACGCGGGCCTTGACGACCTGAACGGGATAATTGGGCGCCAGTTTCTCGAGCAGGCGATCGGCATTTTCCTGCTCACCGAAACTGCCCACCTGAACAAGCCAGTCGCCCGCCGCCGGCTGCGGCGTGGCCGGCTTGCTGGAGGCATCCGTCTCGGCCCTGGACGGCTTCGGCTCGGGACGAGGCGCCGGCGTCGGGCGAGTGTCCGGTGTGGGGGCGGGATCAGCAGTCGGCGCCAGTACTTCGCGTTCCGGCGTCCGCGGCGGCTCCGGCGCGGCCTTTTTTTGCTCGGGCGCGGGCTGAGGCCGGGCTGCACTGTCGGTCGCGGAGGGCTGCGCCTGGCGCGCCGGCTCGGCCTGGTCAGACGTCGACTCATCCGACTGGTCGTCGCCCACGGCGCGCGCCTGCCCCCCGGGCAGGATCTCGTAGACACGAACCGACTGCCCTTCCGGTACGGCGGCCGGGGTGGCCAGCGTCTTGATGATCCACACGGCCACCGCAGCCACGAGGACCAGGGCGCCCGCCCCGATCACGCGCTTTTTCGTCAATTCGTTCATGTCTTTACGCCTGTCTGAAATGCTTTCATGAGATCGGACTGCATGGCCGCGCCCACGGTGTGAAACGAGCCGCAGATCACCAGCCGATCGCCTGGCTCGCAGCGCGCTCGCACGCGGGCCAGCGCGGCGTCGACCGTCTCGCAACAGGGCCAGCGATCGGCCGTGGCCTGCCTCAGCCAGTCCGCGCTGGCGCCGCGATCAACATCCGGCAGACCGGCCAGGGTCAGGCTGTCCACCGACGACTGCAGCAGGTCGACACATTCGCTCACCGCCTTGTCGGACAGCATGCCCACAATGGCGTGCGTGCTGCCCGATATCGGCCGTTCGCGCAGCCACTGGCTGAGCACTTTCGCCGCGGCCGGGTTGTGGCACACGTCCAGCACGACGGGTATGACCCCGTCGAGCATCTGCCTTCGGCCGGGCAGCGAGAAACCGCTCACTCGCTCGTTGATTGTGGCCGCTTCGGGGAGTCTACCGACCTGCTCGAGCGCGGCCAACACAAGCGCCAGGTTGTCCGGCAGCAAACCCGCCACCGGATCCAGACGAAGACTCCGGCCGGACATGCCATGCCAAAGCCAGCCGTCGGCATCGACGGTCAGGTCAAAGGCGGTACCAATGGCCAGCCAGGTGGCCCCGCCCGCCCGTGCGGCGGCAGGCAGCGACTCGGGCGGGTCGCGGTCGGCGCACAACAGCGGCCGGCCGCCCCGCAGGATGCCGGCTTTCTCGCGCGCGATGGTCGATCGCGTATTGCCCAGCCAGCGCATGTGATCCAGGTCGATGGACGTGATCATCGCGACATCGGCATCCACCACGTTCACGGCGTCCAGCCGACCGCCCATGCCGACTTCCAGAATCCACACGTCCAGCGCGGCCTGCCGGAACAGCCAGAGCGCCGCCAGCGTGCCGAATTCGAAATAGGTCAGCGAAGTATCGCCGCGGGCCTGCTCGACCGCCTGGAAAGCTTCGCAGAGCTGGCTATCGGTGGCCTCGTGGGCATTGAGGCGTACCCGTTCGTTGTAGCGGATCAGGTAGGGCGACGTGTACAGACCCACGTTCAAGTCATCCGACAGAAGGCGTTCGAGCGTATGGGCCGCGCTGCCCTTGCCGTTCGTGCCGCCGACGCTGAACACCAGCGGGGTCTCGTCGAGCAGGCCCAGCCGATCGGCGACAGCGCGCACGCGATCCAGGCCGAGGTCGATTTCGCGCGGATGCAGCCGCGACTGCCAGTCGAGCCAGGTTTGCAGCGGCGCGCCTGCCTCCGGAGCGCTCATGCGGCCCCGGTTTGCGCGAACGCCAGGATGCCGGCGCTCGCCGACGAATCGGCTGCTGTCTTCAACCGGCCGGTGAGTTTGCGGCCGATGGCCGGGAGGCGTCCGGTTCCGCGGGTTTGACGTGGCGCAGGATGGCCAGGATGTTGTGGATACGGTCGCGCAGTTCACGACGATCGACGATCAGGTCAACCGCGCCGTGCTCCAGCAAAAATTCGCTGCGCTGGAAGCCCTCCGGCAGCTTTTCCTGCACGGTCTGTTCGATCACCCGGGGCCCGGCAAAACCGATCAGCGCGCCCGGCTCGGCCACGCAGACATCACCCAGCATCGCGAAGCTGGCCGCCACGCCCCCCGTGGTCGGATGGGTCAGTACGGGAATATAGGGCAGGCCCGCATCAGCCAGGCGCGTAAGCGCCGCGCTGGTCTTCCCCATCTGCAGCAGGCTGAGCAGACCCTCCTGCATGCGGGCACCGCCGCTGGAAACAAACGCGATCATGGGCAGGCCACGGCTGACGGCGGTGTTCACGCAGCGCACGAAACCCTCGCCCACCACGCTGCCCATGGAGCCGCCCATGAAGCGGAAATCCATGGCGCATACCACGACCGGCATGCCCTTCAGCGTGCCCTCCACGCCCAGCACCGCCTCTTTCTCGCTCGTGGCCTTCTGCGCCTGGCTGATGCGGTCGCGGTATTTCTTGCTGTCGCGGAATTTCAGCGGGTCACGCGGTTCCAGCCCGCCCGTTATCTCGACCAGCTCCATCTCGTCGAGAAACAGCTTCATCCTTTCCCGGGGCGCGACGGGCTGGTGCGACGCGCACTTCGGGCAGACCCGCATGCTGCGGTCGAGCTCGGCCCGATACAGCACGGCGCCGCAGTCCTTGCACTTGGTCCACAGGCCTTCGGGCACCGCCTTCTTTCCGGCGCTCTCGGTCCGGATCTGGGAGGGCATGATTTTCTCAAGCCAGCTCATCGTGTCTTCTTCCCCTGAATCGCTGCATGGTGTCGGCGTTGCACGCCCGTCATGCTGTCATTTTCCACTGGCCGCCGCCACAACGCGCGACGGCTCGACGCTCAGGCCTCGACGGCGTCCATGGCCCGGCGCATGTCCCCCAGCACAGCGGCAAGCGCCTGGCAGAGCGCCTGCCGGTCCTCGCCGATGCGCGCGATTTCCTTGACCAGCACGCTGCCGACCACCACCGCATCCGCCACGCGCGAAACCGCGGCTGCGGCCTCCGGCGTGCCGATGCCGAACCCCACCCCCAACGGCAGTGGCGTGTGTTCGCGGAGCCAGGCCAGCCGGTCAGCCAGCGCGTCGACATCCAGCGTGGCCGACCCCGTGACGCCCTTGACCGACACGTAGTAGACGAAACCGCTGGCGTGCTCGCAGATGCGAGCCACGCGGGCTTGGCTGGTCGTCGGCGCCACCAGAAAGATGCTGTCCAGGCCCGCGTCCCGAACAACCGGCGTAAGCTCCGCGGCTTCTTCGGAAGACAGATCAACCGCCAGTAGTCCGTCCACCCCGGCGGTCGCCGCCTGCTCGCCAAAGGCAGCCCAGCCCAGGCACTCGATCGGGTTGAGGTAGCCCATCAGGACCACCGGCGTTTGTGCGTCGTTGCGGCGGAATTCGGCGACCATGTCGAGCACCCGCCGGAGCGTCGTGCCTTTCGCCAGCGCCCGCTCGCAGGCCTGCTGTATGACGGGGCCGTCGGCCATGGGATCGGAAAACGGCACGCCCAGCTCGATAATGTCGGCGCCCGCTTGCGCCAGGGCATGCATCATGTCGACCGTGAGCGCGGGGTCCGGATCACCGGCGGTGATGTAGGGCACCAGCGCCTTGCGCCCCTCGGCTTTCAGATCGGCGAAACGCTGCTTGATACGGCTCACAGGCTGCGCCCCTCGGCTTCGGCGACGCTCGCCATGTCCTTGTCGCCCCGACCGGACAGATTCACCAGAATGATGTCGTCCGACGCGCCGCGCCGGGCCAGTTCCGCGGCGTAGGCAAGCGCATGCGCGCTTTCGAGCGCCGGCATGATGCCCTCCACCCGGGTGAGCTCGTGAAAGGCGGCCAGCGCCTGGCTGTCGGTGACGCTGACGTATTCCGCGCGACCGATATCCTTGAGCCAGGCGTGTTCCGGGCCGACCCCGGGATAATCCAGACCCGCCGACACCGAGTGCGTCAAACCAATCTGGCCGTGCTCGTCCTGCATGATGTAGGTGCGATTGCCGTGCAGCACGCCGGCCCGGCCGGCCGACAGCGGCGCCGCGTGACGGCCCGTATCCACGCCGTCGCCACCGGCTTCAACACCGCACAGGGTGACGGTCTCGTCATCCAGAAACGGATGAAAGATGCCAATGGCGTTGGAGCCGCCGCCCACGCAGGCAACCACGGAATCCGGCAGACGACCGCAACGCTCGAGCATCTGGGCGCGGGCTTCGCGACCGATCACCGACTGAAAATCACGCACCATCTGCGGATAGGGCCGCGGGCCGGCAACCGTGCCGATAATGTAGAACGTGTCGTCCACGTTCGTCACCCAGTCGCGTAGCGCCTCGTTAAGCGCGTCCTTCAGGGTTTTCGAGCCGGATTCGACCGGCACGACCTCGGCGCCGAGCAGACGCATGCGATAGACGTTGGGCGCCTGGCGCCGCATGTCCTCGCTGCCCATGTACACCACGCACTTCAGACCCAGCCGGGCGGCGACGGTAGCGCTCGCCACGCCGTGCTGACCGGCGCCGGTTTCCGCGATGATCCGCTGCTTGCCCATGCGCGCCGCGAGCAGGCCCTGCCCGATCGTATTGTTGATCTTGTGCGCGCCGGTGTGGTTCAGGTCTTCGCGTTTCAGCCAGATCTGGGCGCCGCCCAGCTTTCGGCTCCAGCGCTCGGCGTGATAGATCGGCGATGGGCGACCGACATAGTCCTGCATGTCGCGATCCAGCTCTGCCATGAAGGCGGGATCCTCGCGATACTGCGCATAGGCCTGAGACAGCGCTTCCAGCGGCGCCATGAGCGTTTCGGCAACAAAGCTACCGCCGTAGGGGCCGAAATGCCCGCGTGCATCCGGCATGCCGCGCCAGCGCGCGGCGATATTGTCCTGTGTGTCCGCCATATCTAGCCTGTCTGGAAAGACTGCGTATGCATCAGATCGCTCGCTGATCCGCATCGCGAACGGCCTGCATGAATGTCCTTATCTTCGTTCTGCATTTGACGCCGGGCGCCGATTCGACCCCGCTGCTCACGTCGACCGCATAGGGCCTGACCTGCTGGATGAGATCCGCTACGTTCGCTGGATTCAGTCCGCCGGCCAGGATGCTCGGCATGTCGCTCGGCAGGGTGAGCCCGTCTACCGAAAACGACCGACCACTACCCCCCGCTTCACCAATGGCGTTGCTGTCAAGCAGCACGCCCGCGGCCTCGTGATGGCTGGCCGCATATTCCAGCGGATCGACACCCGAGCCCATGGGCACCGACTTGATGTAGGGCAACCCGAACTGCCGGCAGAATTCCGGCGACTCGCTGCCGTGAAACTGGAGCAGGCCCGGCCGCATGATACGCGTAATCTGTTCGACCTGCGCGTGCGTCATGTCCATGAACAGCGCCACGCCAACCACGAACGCCGGCAGTCCGCGCATCAGTATCCGTGCCTGCTCGGGCTCGATGAATCTGGGGCTGTCGGGGTGAAAGACGAAGCCGACGGCGTCTGCGCCGCTGTCCACGGCCCAGCCGACGGCCTCCGCCGAGGTCAATCCGCAGATTTTGACTCGAGTACGCACGATGCGGCGGGATTCTAGCAGCCCTTTGATGTTCCGGATTGCGCGCCCGCCCCCACGATACGGCTCACGGCCTGCGTATCTTCCCAGGGCAGCGCGTAGGCCGGGTCGTAGTAGGCCCGGCAGAAATACAGCCCCCAGGGCGGCGCGGTGGCCCCGGCCTGCCTGCGGTCCAGGCCGGCGAGTACCCTGGCGATCCAGCCTTCGGTCTCCTGCCCCAGGCCGACCCGGATCAGGCTGCCGGCGATATTGCGCACCATGTGGTGCAGAAAGGCGTTGGCGGTAATCGCGATGCGCAGAAAATCGCCGCTGCGCGTCACGTCGAGCGTCTGGACTTCCCGCACCGGGCTCTTTGCCTGACAGGCCGCCGCCCGGAACGCCGAAAAATCGTGTCGGCCGACCAGCGACTGCGCCGCGCGGTGCATGGCCTCGTGGTCCAGCGGTCCGTGAATGTTGGTTGCGCGCCGGGCAAACAGCGCCGATCGCGTCGGGTGATTGTGAATCAGGTATTCATAATCGCGTCGCACTGCGCCATAACGCGCGTGAAATTCGTCCGGCACAGGCAGCGCCCAGCGCAGGCTCACATCCTTGGGCAGCGCCGAATTACCGCCGAAGAGCCAGGCACGCGCAGGGCGATCGGCCGGCGTATCGAAGTGCACGACCTGACCGAAAGCATGAACGCCGGTATCGGTCCGGCCAGCGCACACCACCCGCACCGGATGCCCGGCGACGCTCGCCAGCGCATGCTCCACCGCCGCCTGCACGCTCGGCGCGTGCGGCTGAGTCTGCCAGCCGTTGTACGCGCTGCCGTCGTACTCGACGCAAACGGCCCAGCGCACGCCTAGCGCGCGCGATCCAGCAGCGAGGCTGCTTCCTTCTTCTGCCCGTCGTTGCCCTGCGCCTGGACTTCCTCGAGCAGCGGCACGGCCATGTCCGGCTCGCCCATATCGAGATAGGCCCGCGCCAGATCCAGCTTGATGCTCACATCGTCGTCATCGCCCTCGGCATCAGCTTCCTCGTCGTCGGTGAAGGACAGATCATCCATCTGCGAGATCGACAATCCGTCGGCCGCCGCCGACGCACCGGTATTGGCCGTGCTCGAATCGTCCGCAGCCGGCTTGTCATCAGCCGCCTTGTCCTCGAATTCGCTGGAATCGGTGAACTCGAAATCGAGCGCGTCGTTACCCAGATCGAAATCCTCTTCCGGCGTGGAAGCGGTCTCATCGGCAGCGGCGTCGTGCACCGATTTTTCCCGCTCGGTCGAGTCGCCATCCAGTTCGCTGTCGGCAATCTCGAAATCCGAAACGTCGATGCCTTCGTCGCGAGGCTCGTCCGCGGGATAGTCCGCGTCCGTGCTGTCGTCGAAATCGGACATATCGAACTCCGAGGTCGCCTGCGGATCGAGCTCGTGCACACCTTCGGACTCGCCCGGCCGGGTCGTCACGTCTTCTCCGTCCGGATCGGGCACGGTGTCGAAGCGCGGGTCGCCCGGCGCCAGTTCACGCCCCATGACGGCGACCGCCTGCCAGTTCGGGTCATTATCCGGCACGCCGGCGTAGGCGTTATCCACCTCGTCGAGGAACTCGTCGCGCGCACCCCCGGCGTGCAATGCCTCCATCAGACGCCGCTGCAGCAGTGGTTCACCGGGGTGGTCATCCAGCGCAGACCGCAGAGTCGCGGCCGCGTCCTCCCAGTTGCCCGATGCGAGTTCGCGATCGGCTGCGCGCAGCGCATCATCGACCAAGACACCGTCGCCAGCGTCCTGCACGCGCAGATTGTCCTCTGCGCTGTCGTCGGCTTGCGCCTCATCCTCGTCCGCGTCGCGACCGTAGGCCGAACCCAGCGCCGTGGCCGCGCCGCCGGTGGCCGCCGCCGGCGTGACCGTGGAGAAGTCCACCGGCTTGTACTGCGAGCGGTTTCGCAGGAACAGCACGATGGCAATACAGAAGGACACCGCCGCCAGCAGGAGCAGCAGCAACGCCCAGGGGAAACTGTCCTGCGCCGGGTCGGTCACCGCGGTTTCGCCAGTGTCCAGCGCTGCAGCTTCGTCGACGGCGTCCAGCGTACCGGCCGCGTCGTCATCGGCATTCAGCGTTTCCAGTTCATCCGGCTCGAGCATGTTCTCGGACGACAGTTCCGTCTGCTCCTCGGGCTCGGCGTTCGTGGCGTCTGCCGCGGTCGGGGTATCTGCAGACGCTTGAGTCCCGGATTCATCGGCGACGCTGACGTCTGGAGCGGCGTCAGGGCCGGCAGGCGCAGATGCCTGCTCGGACGCATCATCCGCGCCGGCGGCCAGGCTATCCTCGGCGCTATCTTCCGCCGCGTCCGCCGCAAGGCTGTCCTCGTCCATTACCTCGGGCGCGGGTGCCAGCTGGAGCTCGCCGCCCGAAGAGGACGGTGCGGCCGGCGACGAATCGGCGGGCTCGCCCGCGTCGGCGGTCTGCACGGCCGCCGGGGCCCGCAGCGCGCGGTTCTGGCTTGCTACGGCCGCCGTGGCGGCTGAACGATCAACCGAGCGGAATTCCTGCTCGGTGGGTACGAAAAGAATGGCGCCTCGGCGAATGCGGTTCATGTTGCCGTCGAAGGCGTCCGGATTGGCCCGATAGAGCGCCAGCAGCAACTGGTTCATGGTGATGTCCGCAGCCGGTCGCAGTTCGCTGGCAATCTGCGACAGCGATTCACCGGCCTTCACGGGCCCGTACTTGCCGGCGAAGCCCTCGGTCGCTTCGTTATCCGGCAGCGTCTGCGTGAGCGCACCGCCATCGGCCGCTGCTTCAGCCGGCGCCGAAGCCGGCGCGGCAGGCGCAGCGGGAGCGGGCGCAGACTGCTGGGTCGGGCGCGCCGCGGGACTCGGTGTGGAAGCCTGCGTCGGACGGGCCGATGCGGCCGCACGGGCGGGTTCGGGCGCAGGCGCAGGGCTGCTCACCGTCGGACGCGCCGCGACGGCAGGCTGGGGCGCTGGCGCAGGAGCCGCCGAAGCAGGCGGCGCGGCTGCGGCGGGCGCCGGGGGTGGCGTTTGACGCGATGCGACCGTAGCCGGCGTGACCGGCGGGTCGAGCAGAACAGTGTACTCGCGAAGCGCACGCCCCTGCGGCCATTCGGCTTCCAGCAGGAAGGTCAGAAACGGCTCGCGGATGACGCGGCGAGAGCGCATTACCACGTTCATGCGACTGGGGTCGGAGCCGGGCACCACTTCGATCTGAATGTCGTCCAGCACGGCTGGCCGGGCAATACCGAAACGGCGGAACGTTTCGGGCGAGGCCACGCGAACCGTCACCGTATCGCGCTCGGCCGGCTTGACCGAATACAGCGGTACGTTGGCCTGTAGCGGCTGGTTCAGCGCGGAATCAAGCTTGATCTCGCCAAAACCTAATGCGAAAGCGGCGGTGAAACCCAGCGCCAGCGGCAGTCCCCAGAGCCAATGCATGGTCAGCTTCCTTTTCACTTGATTCATTATCCGGTTGGCCTCCCCAACAACGGCGCGTGATTGACGCCGCTGCCCACGAAATTTCAGGTCAGATCGCAATCGTCATCGCGACCCCGCCTCGCCGCCCTCAAAGATACTGATCTACGAGCACCTCGGCGATCTGAACGCTGTTCAAGGCGGCGCCCTTGCGCACGTTATCGGCAACCACCCACAGATCAAGACCGTTATCGTGAGAAATATCCTCGCGAATGCGGCTGACGTACACCGGATCGGTATCCGCCCCCTCGGTCACGGGGGTGGCGTAGCCCCCGGGCTCACGCGTGTCGACCACCTGGATACCGGGCGCCTGGCGCAGGATCTCGGTGGCCCTCTCGGCGGTCAGCTTGTCGCGGGTTTCGATATGAATCGCTTCCGAATGACCGTAGAACACCGGCACACGCGCCGCCGTGGGATTCACGAGAATACTGTCATCTTCCAGAATCTTCTGGGTTTCCCACACCATCTTCATCTCTTCCTTGGTGTAGCCGTTCTCCAGAAAGACGTCGATGTGCGGCAGCGCGTTGAAGGCAATCTGCTTCGGATAGGCCTCGGGCGGGTCGATGTCCTTGCCGTTGAGCAGCTTGGCGGTCTGGTCCGCCAGTTCACGAATGGCGGATGCCCCGGAGCCCGATACCGCCTGATAGGTGGCCACATTGATGCGGGTAATGTGCGCCGCATCGTGCAGCGGCTTCAGCGCAACCAGCATCTGGATGGTCGAGCAGTTCGGATTGGCGATGATGTTCCGGCGCCCGTAGTCGGCCAGCGCGTGCGCGTTGACTTCGGGTACGACCAGCGGTATCTCCGGATCGCGACGGAAATGCGAGGTGTTGTCGATGACCACGCACCCGGCCTGGGCCGCCCTGGGCGCAAACTCTTCCGAAATGGAGCCCCCCGCGGAAAAAAGCCCGATCTGGACCTTGGAAAAGTCGAATTCGGCCAGGTTGCCGATTGTGACCTTCCGCCCGTTGAACACGATTTCCTTGCCGGCCGAGCGCTCGCTGGCCAGCGGGTAGATTTTACCCACCGGAAATTTGCGCTGCTCCAGAACGCGCAGCATGGTTTCACCCACGGCGCCGGTGGCGCCAACTACGGCAACATCAAAGGTTTTGCTCATATCTTCCTGTCTGATCAGTGTTTGTTGGCTTACCAGGCGAACCGGCCTGCCGATTACTGCAGCATGTCTGCCACGGCACCGCCCATTTCGTCGGTGCTGGCCACCTGCCTCTCGTCGTCCATGATATCGCGGGTGCGCAGACCTCGGTTGAGTGCGTCGCCCACCGCATGTTCCACCTTTTCCGCCAGATCGCCTCGCCCGAGACTGTAGCGAAGCATCATGGCGACGGAGAGGATCATGGCCAGCGGGTTCACGGTGCCCTGCCCGGCGATATCCGGCGCCGACCCGTGAACCGGCTCGTACATGCCCTTGCCCTGTTCGTCGAGTGACGCGGACGGCAGCATACCAATCGAGCCGGTCAGCATGGCGGCAATATCCGACAGAATGTCGCCGAACAGATTCCCGGTCACCAGCGTATCGAACTGTTTGGGCGAGCGGACCAGCTGCATGGCCGCATTGTCCACGTACATGTGTGACAACTCGACCTCGGGATAATCCCGACCCACTTCGGTGACCACCTCGCGCCACAGCTGCGAGACTTCGAGCACGTTTGCCTTGTCCACCGAACACAGCCGCTTGCTGCGCTGCATGGCGGTTTCGAAGCCGGCCCGGGCGATGCGCTGTATTTCCGCCTCGCTGTAGCGCATGGTGTTGAAGGCTTCGCGCGCGCCGCCATCTGCCGCGGACAGGGCGCGCGGCTGGCCGAAGTAGATACCGCCGGTCAGCTCGCGAACGATCATGATGTTCAAACCGGCCACCACGTCATGTCGCAGACTGCTCGCGTGCGCCAGCTGAGGATAGAGAATTGCCGGCCGCAGGTTGGCGAACAGCCCCAGTTCCGCACGCAGCCGCAGCAGACCGCTCTCGGGCCGAAGCGGGCGATCCAGGGTATCCCACTGGGGACCGCCGACCGCGCCAAACAGAATGGCGTCGGCCGCACGGGCCCTGGCCAGCGAGCTTTCGGGCAGCGGATCACCCTCGGCCTCGTAAGCCGCGCCGCCCACCAGCGCACTGTCCAGCTCGATATCCAGGCCGTGATGCTTCTGCAGGGCGTTGAGCACGCGCACGGCCTCGCGGCAGATTTCGTCCCCGACCCCGTCGCCAGCCATCAGCAATATTCTTGCGCTCATAGAAAGTGTCCGTATACGGTGATTGTGTCGTGGTCCAACTAAGGCTACGAGCGCCTCACAGCGTTCTGAACAGCCAGGGCTTTTCGCTACGGCGCCGCGACTCGTATTCCTGAATGACGCGTACGTGCTCCAACGTGCGGCCGATATCGTCCAGACCCTTGAGCAGGTTGTCCTTCAGATACGGGTCGATCTCGAAAGCAAAAGACAGGCCGTCTTCGCTGGACACCGACTGCGCCGCCAGGTCGATGGTCAGACGCAGCGGCGTATCCGCGCCTGCATTCTCGAATAGGGCGCTCACTTCTTCTTCCTTCAATACAACGGGTAATACACCGTTTTTGAAACAATTGTTGAAGAATATATCGGCATAGCTCGGGGCGATGACGGCGCGAAAACCGTCGCCGGCCAGCGCCCAGACGGCGTGCTCGCGCGACGAACCGCAGCCGAAATTGCGCCGGGCCAGCAGAATGCTGGCGTTCCGGTAGCGCGGATCGTTCAGCATGAAGTCGGGGTTTTCCCGCCTGGTGGACTGATCAACATCCAGCCCGCCGGCATCCAGGTAGCGCCAGTCATCGAACAGGTGCGGGCCGAATCCGGTGCGCCGGATTGATTTCAGATACTGCTTGGGAATGATGGCGTCCGTATCCACATTGGCGCGATCCAGGGGCGCCACGGTGCCGCTGTGCGTTGTAAAAGCTTCCATCTTCAGCGCTCCTGTATATCGCGAATGTCCACGAAGTGGCCGTGAATGCCGGCTGCGGCGGCCATGGCGGGGCTAACCAGATGCGTGCGCCCGCCCTTGCCCTGTCGACCCTCGAAATTTCGGTTGGATGTGGACGCGCAACGCTCGCCCTCCTCCAGCCGGTCGGCATTCATGCCCAGACACATGGAGCAGCCGGCGTCACGCCATTCAAACCCGGCGTCACGGAAAATCTGATCCAGACCCTCCTGCTCGGCCTGCTGCTTGATCAGGCCGGAACCGGGTACGACCATGGCCAGCTTGACCGTGGGCGCCAGCCGCTGGCCCTTGACGATACCGGCGGCCGCGCGCAGATCCTCGATGCGGGCGTTGGTACAGGAGCCGATGAACACCTTGTCGATCCTGATGTCGGTTATCGGCGTGCTCGGCGCCAGCCCCATGTAATCCAGCGCGTTGCGCCACCCGGTGACCTGCTCGCTGTTCGCCCCCTGCTCGGGTTCGGGCACGACGGCGTCCACGGGCGCCACCATCTCCGGCGATGTGCCCCAGGTCACCTGCGGCCGAATGGCGTGCCCCTGGAGCGTGATTTCGCGGTCGAACTCCGCGTCAGTGTCGCTGACCAGGCTCCGCCAGTACCGCTCTGCCTTGTCCCAGTCCGCCTGTTCGGGCGCGTAGGGTCGGCCCCGCAGATACGCCACGGTCTTGTCGTCGACCGCGATCAGCCCCGCGCGTGCGCCGGCTTCAATGGTCATGTTGCAGACGGTCATCCGGCCTTCCATGCTCAGATCGCGGATGGCCTGACCGGCGTATTCGATCACGTAGCCGGTGCCGCCGGCCGTGCCGATTTCGCCGATAATGGCCAGCACGATGTCCTTGGCGGTGATGCCCGGCGCCACGGGTCCGTCAACCGTAATGCGCATGGCCTTGGGCTTGCTCTGGATCAGCGTCTGCGTGGCGAGCACATGCTCGACCTCGGAGGTACCGATACCAAACGCCAGCGCTCCGAAGGCGCCGTGCGTGGACGTATGGGAATCACCGCAGACTATCGTCATGCCCGGCTGCGTCGCGCCCTGCTCAGGGCCGACAATATGCACAATGCCCTGCCGCGGGTCGCCCATGTTGAACAGGCGAATGCCGAAGTCGGCGCAATTCTTTTCCAGCGCTTCGACCTGCGCCCGCGAAACAGGATCAGCTATACCCGCCAATCTGTTGATCGTGGGCACGTTATGATCGGGTACGGCGAGGTTTGCGCTGGCGCGCCAGACGTCGCGACCGGCCATGCGCAGGCCCTCGAATGCCTGTGGCGAAGTGACCTCATGCACCATGTGCCGATCGATATACAGCAGCGCGGTGCCGTTTTCCTCGCGCACGCAGTGCTCGTTCCAGATCTTGTCAAACAGGGTGTTCTTGCTCATGCGTGACCTCTTCTCCAGCGGCCGGGTGACCGGGCGGCACTATAGGCGCGGTTGACTAATTCCACAAATGAATGTTTTTAATATTATGCATTCCATTTGGGAATTGTCATGCGTCTGCCCGCCCTGGAAGCCTTCGTCAGCGTCTGCGAAACCGGCTCGTTCAGCGCCGCCGCCCAGCGTCTCCACCTGACCCAGCCTGCCGTCAGCAAGCGGATTGCCGGTCTCGAGGACGAGCTCGGGCACCCGTTGTTTGACCGCGTAGCCCGTCGCGTATCGCTCACTGAAGCCGGCCACGCCTACCTGCCGCACGCCAGACGCCTGCTGGCGGAATCAGAGGACGGGCGTCGCACGCTGGATCAGCTTCACGGCGAGGTGGCGGGGCAGCTCCGCCTGGCGCTTTCGCATCACGTGGCGCTGCATCGCATGCCGCCGCTGTTGCAACAATTCACGGCGCGGTTTCCGGCTGTGGATATCGACATCGAGTTCCTTGGTTCAGAGGACGCCTGTCGCCAGATAGAAACCGGCCGCGTCGAATTGGCCATCATCACCCTGCCCGACCCGCCCATTGCCACGCTGGCGCAGCGCACTATCTGGGAAGATCCGCTTGACGTGGTGGTCGCGCCGAACCACCCGCTCACCAACGCGGCTTCGCTGACGGTGCATGCGCTGTTTGAATACCCGGCGCTGCTGACCGAAACGCAGACCTACACCTATCGGATCGTGGCGCGCGCCCTCGTCGATGACGGCCGGATTCCCGGCATTCGCCTGCAGAGCAATTACCTGGAAAGCCTGAAAATGCTCGTGACGGCCGGCCTGGGCTGGAGCGTGCTGCCGCGGACGATGATCGATGCCGATCTTGCGACACTCACGCTACCCGGCGTGGCCCCGAAAAGAAGCCTGGGCAGTGTTCACCACCCAGGCCGGGTACTCTCCAGGGCAGCCAGCGCCCTGCTGGCATTACTGAACGACAGCGAGACAGTTTAAGGCGTGGTCTCGCGGATTATCTTCCACTGACCATCCACCGGACGCAGGCTCAGTATCTTGCGTTCCTGGTCGCTGTAGTTATCCGCCGTGTAGGCCTGCTCGAAGGCCACGTTGACGTCGCCCTGCTCGTTTTCCACCGGCGTGACGCGAACGTCGCTGATCTCGATACGAATGAAATCCGGGCGGGACACACGGTCTCTACGCTGGGTCTCCCAGGCGCTCCGGCTCATGCCGTCGGGCCGGAATGCCTGGCCGTAGGAGGCCAGGTAAGCATCCACGTCCTGACGCGACCAGGCGCTGGCCCAGTCCTCGACCGCGGCGATGATCTCGGCGTTCGAACGGCTGGCCGACGCGTTGATCTGAACGCCGCTGCGGTCAGACGCCGGCGCTGCCGACGCGCTGGCGCTTGATGACGCCGTGCCCGAGGACACAACGTCGCTGCCTGCCTGCGCGCTGGCGATGGGCGGCTTGCCGGCCGGCTTGTCCGTGTTATCCAGCATGGCCTGCAGATACTTGTTCTTCGCCCGCACGGCGCGGTTGTCGTTTTCGATCCGCGCGGCCTCGCGGTAGGCCTGCTGCGCCAGGGCGACATGGACGTCACCCAGGTTTTCCTGCGCCGGCCCGTGATTCGGGTCGATGCGCACGGCTTCCGTCAGCGCCTGGCGGGCGTTGTCGTACTGACCGGTCTGCGCAAACAGCACGCCGAGGTTGTTTCGCGGCTCGGCCAGATCGGGAAAATCTGCAGCCAGCTTGGAAAAGACCTCAATCGCTCGACCCTGGTCACCGGCCCGTGCCAGCGCCAGGGCGTGCAGGAAGCGGGCCTGCGGATCCTGGCTGTTCTCTGTCAGGTATTGCTCGATCTGGGTGATGGCCGCGCGATAGCGGCCTTGGTCGATCATCGTGCGGGCGTTTTCGAGTTGATTCTGCGCCAGTGCGCCGCCGGCGTTGAGGCTGGCGGCCATCACCAGGCCCAGGCCGGTGCTGCGCAGAATTCTGGAAACATGTTTGCGGGTGGGCATGCTGTGTCCTTTTGGCTACTCGATTGAATCAGTGGGGCGTTCGGGATTAGAGCGTCGCGAGCGGCGGCGCGTCAGACGCCTGATGCGTCATTATGCATGATGCGGGCCAGGTCTATGCTGTCAGCTTCGAACACGGGGTTGTCGGGCTCGAGCTGATTGCCCCAGCGGCGGATGTCTTCCCAGTTGTCTGCCCCGACCACAACACCGGAATTCAGCAGATCGCGAAAATGCCGATTGAATGCGTTCGCATTATCCACCTTGAAGTAGGCCTGGAGAAGGGCGACCCGTAAATCGGTGCGGCGCGGCAGGCTGCGGGATTTCTCCAGCAGCAGGCTCGCGGCCTGGTCATACAGCCCGAAAGACATGTACAGATGGGCGGCGGCGAGAGGATCATCCGCTTCGGGATCATAGTGCTCTGCGGTGGCATACCCGCCGCCCCAGCCCGTGGCGCCGGCACCCAGCCATGTATCCCAGTCATCACTGCCATGCCGGACTGTGGACGCGCTCTGCGCGCGGGCGCTCACCGCATCGGCTACGGCGTCTGCCTGGACCTGTTCCTTGCGGATGAACCGCGGCGCCGGCGGCGGTTCCGCTTTTGTCCGCGTGGCCGAGGGTACCCTGGGCACAGCCGGACGCGGCCGCCGGCGCGGTGCGCGCGGCGTACTGCCACGGCTACCCGAATCCCGCCCTAGCCCGCCACCGGTGGCCAGGCTGACTTCGCGGTAGCCGCCGGCCGAGCGCGTACGCAGGCGATCCCAGATAAACAGGATAACTACGAATGTGATGATCACGAGGCCTAGCGTCTGAAGCAGCGCAAAGCCGCCACCGACCTGCTGTCGATAGTTTTCCGGATCGAGTTCGCCGCGCGGAGCCGCCGCGTCCTCGAACTTGCGCCCGGAGGCGGCCGGCGACGCGGGCTCGGGCTCCAGCCCGGCGAGCCGCCGCCACCACGGCCCGGTGTCGGGTGCCGCGCGCCCCATCAACTCCGGCGGCACCGAATCACTCAGGCGCAGGTTCTGGATATCCACCTGGGCGTCCGGATCGACCACAATCGGCTCATCCTGCGCCCAGGTTACCGGCAGCAGGAGCACGCAGACCGCAGCAATCACGCAGGCCAGCACCGTCTGGACGGCTCCCCGGTTGGCAGCTTCTGCTTGCTTCAAATGGCACTCTCCCGAACCTGGCCAGCCCGCATTGAACAACTATCCCCCGCAACCCGCAATGCCGCCGGAGCGATTCGGCCCCGCCACCGCATTAATCGGCGCTGCCCGTGATTTCCCGGTGGTATGGTCGATAACATTCGCTCATGATGATGCCGATGCCAGGACTCGAGCTCTCTGCGTGGGAGCACACTGGGCGCAGGCTGCCTATGCCGTGCCCACGGGCGCGATTCGATATATTGACTACGCTTTTACTACTATAAACGAGTCCAAACAGACCATATTCGGTGGGAGTACTATGATGGTGGGTCAGGTCAGTCAGAGCAACCGCCGGCACGACAACCGGCAGCAGTCCCTGCGACAGCTCAATATTCTGTACACGCCTGTCGAGGAGCGTTTCGAGCGCATCACCCGCCTGGCCAAGGCGCTCTATCGAGTCGATATCGCCGGGCTGAGCTTCCAGGCGCAGGATCACGAATGGGTCAAATCGGTCCAGGGGCCCTTCCCCATCGAGATCGACCTGGACGCATCACTCAACCAGATTCTGTTTGACGAGCAGGCCAGCCAGGTCGTGTATTCCGACGTGCGACGGGATACGCGCGCCTCCGGCAGCGGCCTCGTCACCGGCTTCCCCAGCGTACGCAGCTTTGCCGCGCAGGCCATTTACGCCCCGGAAGGCGGGCGAATCGGCAGCTTTTTCATTGCCTCCCAGAAGGCGGGCGCCATCGGCCATTCCGGCCTGGCCCACCTGAGAGATCTGGCCGCACTGGTGCAAACTGAAATTCATTTGTCTTTCATGCACAAGGATTTATACGAGTTTTCGAGTGCGATGTCTCAAGTGGATCGGCGCCAGCATCTGGATATCGATACCGGTCTTTGGGGCGAAGAGGCCACCGGCCTGCTCGTGGGGCGTCGGCTTGAGCGCGCTCGCAAGGCAGAGGTGCCCTGCGGCCTGCTCGTCATGAGCATGGACAAACCCGAGCACATCCCCTCCACACGGAACCTGCGAAACGGGCGACGCGACTGGGGCGGCATCGCGCTGAGCATGCTTCGCGCGCTGCGTCCCAGCGATACCCTGGGCCGCGGCAAGGACGGCAGTTTCGTCGCCCTGCTGCCCGGCTGCACCCACAAGAACCTGGCACAGGCGGCCGAGCGCGTGCGCCGCAACGTCGAACGATTGCGTCTGCCCGCAGACCTGCGGCCCACCGTCTCCATCGGCGCCATCAGCCTGCAGGACACCATGATGAGCAGCGCCCAGGCGCTGGAATCTGCCGACGACGCCCGTGACCGGGTCGCGCGCGAAGGCGGCAACGGCGTTCAGGTGGCTCCGGCCTGAGCCGGAACCGGCGGCGGCTCCCGCAGGCCGATGATCGCCACCGCCGCGCCCAGGCCGGCGGCCGCCGCGGCCACCCAGAATGCGGCGGGACCGGGTGAGATTTCCCAGATCATTCCGCTGGCCAGGCTGCCCAGCGCACCACCAAGCCCGAAGGACAGACTGCTGTACAAGGCCTGTCCGCGGCCCTGCAGGCGCCCCCGGAACAGCCGGTGGATCATGTTCACCGCGACCGCGTGGTAGATGCCGAAGCTCGCCAGGTGCAGCAGCTGGGCGACGATGACCACGGCCAGCCATTCGGCGAAGGCGGCCAGCAGCACCCAGCGCGCAGTGGTGACGGTCAAGGCGAAAATCATCAGCCAGCGCAGACCAAAACGTCGGACCAGCCCCGGCAGGAAGGCGAAGACCAGCACTTCGGCAAGCACGCCCAGCGCCCACAGAACGCCGATCAGCGTACGCCCGAAGCCTGCATCCTCCATGTAGAGCGAGAAAAAACCGTAGTAGGCGCCGTGGCTGAACTGCGACAGCGCGCACACCACGATCAGACACAGAACGGCCGGCTGCATGAAAACCGACAGCACCCCCCCGCTCGTGCTCGTCTCCGCCGGGCCGGGCGGCGGTTCAGGCACCACGCGGCTGAGCAGGAAAAGCCCGACCAGCGAGGCGAAGACCCACCAGGGCACGAGCGTCGTACCCGCGTGGCTGACCAGCACCCCCAGCACCACCACCGAAATGATGAACCCGACGGAACCCCACAACCGGATCAGCCCGTAGCGATGCTCCTGCGCGCCGAGATGATTGAAGGTGACGACCTCGAATTGCGGCAGCGAGGCATTGGAGAAGAAACCGTAGCCAATCATCAGCGCCGCCATCGCCGCGAATCCCGGCGCAAACGGCACGCCCAGGAAGAACAGCGCCGCGGCTGCGGTGGCTACGCTGATCACGCGAACACGCCGTCCGCTGCGATCGGCCAGCGCCCCCCAGATATTCGGCGCAATGACCTTGGTACCCAGCAGGATGGCGAAGATGACGCCGATTTCCGCGGCCCCGTGGCCGCGGTCCTTCATGTACAGCCCCCAGTAGGGCAGCAGTGCCCCGAGCCCGCCGAACCACAGGAAGTAGAAGGCCGACAGCCTGACCGCGGGGACCCTGTCCGCAGCGAAGCCCATCAGTGACGGCCGGACCACCCGCCCGAACGCTTCATCCCGAGTACGATCAGACGCTCCCGCGAATGGGGTTCAGCGGCGGCTCGACATCGGCGTTCTGACCACGGTGACGCAGGTAATGATCCATGAGCACGAGCGCCAGCATGGCTTCGGCAATGGGCGTTGCGCGGATACCCACGCAGGGATCGTGACGCCCGGTGGTGCGCATTTCGGTGGCCCCGCCGCGGGTATCCACCGTGCGGCCCGGAATAATGATGCTCGACGTCGGTTTAAGCGCCATGGACGCCAGCACCGGCTGACCGCTGCTTATACCGCCCTGGATGCCACCCGAGTGATTGCTCAGAAACCCCTCGGGCGACAGTTCGTCCCGATGCTCGCTGCCCCGCTGGGTCACCACGTCGAAGCCGTCCCCGATCTCCACTGCCTTCACGGCATTGATGCTCATCAGCGCGGCCGCAATGTCGGCGTCCAGCCGGTCGAACACCGGTTCGCCCAGGCCGGGCGGCACGTTCTCCGCGATCACGTTGATGCGGGCGCCAATGGAGTCACCGTCCTTGCGCAGGGCGTTAATGTAATCCTCCAGCTCCGTGATCCGGTCCGGGTCCGCGCAGAAAAACGGGTTGTCGTTGATGCTTGCGGGCTGCTTGAGATCCAGCGTCAAAGGGCCGATCTGCGCCAGATAGCCATAGATGCGAACGCCCAGACGCTCATGCAGATATTTGCGGGCAATCGCGCCGGCCGCCACGCGGGCTGCGGTTTCGCGCGCCGAGGAACGGCCCCCGCCCCGGTAGTCGCGCCGGCCATATTTCTGGGTGTAGGCGTAGTCGGCATGATTGGGCCGGAAGACATCCTTGATCTTGGAGTAGTCGCGCGAGCGCTGGTCCTCGTTCTCGATGACCACGGCAATCGGCGTGCCGGTGGTCTCCCCCTCGAAAACGCCGGAGACGATGCGCGCGGTATCCGATTCCCGCCGCTGCGTCACGTAGCGCGACTGGCCGGGCTTGCGCCGGTCCAGATCGGCCTGCAGGTCTGCTTCACACAGCGCCAGGCCCGGCGGGCAACCGTCGACGATGCAGCCGATGGCAGGACCATGACTCTCGCCAAAAGTGGTCACGCAGAAAGCATTTCCGAAGCTGTTGCCTGGCACTGGACACCCTGTTTATTGAAAAACGTGGACACGGGTCGGCAGCGGGTCAACCCGCCCCGCCGGTTCGGCGCCTCGAGCGGGGATTCAGCCTTGGGCAGCGGCGGGCTCGGCCCCCTGCTGTTCCCGCCAGATCCGAAGTTCCTCGGCCTGAATAACGCCGACCCCCACGCCGCCGCGCTCCAATTCTACCCAAGTTACCGGCAGGTCCGGCCAGCGTTGCTCGAAAAGAAACGCCGAGAAGCCCACCTCGAACACCAGCAGACCATCCGGCTGGAGATGATCACCGGCCTGCTCGAGGATGCGCGCAACGATATCCATGCCGTCGTCGCCGCCAAAAAAGGCGACCTCGGGCTCATGCCGGTACTCGGGCGCCAGACCCGCCATTTCTTCCGAACCGATATAGGGCGGATTGGTGATAATCAAGTCGTATGGGGCCGCGTCCACGGCGTCGAACAGATCAGACTCGATCGCGCGAACGCGCAGCGGCAGGTCATGTCGCTCGATATTACGGCGCGCCACGGCGACGGCTGCGGGACTCAAATCGGTCAGATCGACGGTGGCGTAGGGAAACCGGAGCGCGCAAAGAATACCGATGGCGCCGCAACCGGTGCACAGGTCCAGGATTCGCTCGGGGTCCAGATCGGAAATCCAGGGCTCAAAGCCCGACTCGATCAGTTCGGCCACGGGCGAGCGAGGCACCAGCACGTCCGGGCAGACCTCGAAATCCAGCCCGGCATAATGCGCCAGCCCGGTCAGATAGGCTGCCGGTTCCCGCTGCGTGATGCGGCGATCGAACAGATCGAGAATATCGCGTCCTTCGGCTCGGGTAATCCGGGCATCCAGATAGGTTTCCGGCAGGTCGAAATCCAGTTGCAGGGCGCGAAACGCCAGATGAGCCGCCTCGTCCAGTGCGTTGTCGCAACCATGCCCGAACGCCAGCCCGGCCCGCGCGAAACGGGAAGCACCCCAGCGGATGTAATCACGCAGGCTATGCAGTTGTCCGGTCAGGTCGTCGGTGTCGTACATGTGGTGCAATTTCCTGTCTGGAGAGGGAAAGCGCGCCACAATATGAGACAATTCCGGGCATGTCCATCAGTAAATTGTCTCGCGGCACGGTGCTCGCCGCTGCCGTGCTTGTCGGCTGCGCCGCGGCCGGTTTTTTCGTGGCGCAGAGCTGGCTCGGCGGCGGTCAGCAGCCAGCAACCGGGGCCGATTATCAGGCGACGGTGCTGAACAATCCCCGGCCGCTGCCAGCGGTCGAACTCACCACGAAAACCGGCGACGCATGGACCCCGGACCGCGACGGTGAGTGGCAGCTTATGTTCTTCGGCTTCACCCACTGTCCCGATGTATGCCCGCTGACGCTCACCGTCATGAAGCAGCTGAAGCAGCGGCTCGCGGACGGTTCTTCCGGAATCAACCTGGACGTGGTGTTTGTCTCGGTCGACCCGGCACGCGATGACGCCGACACGATTCGGCAGTACGTGGAGTATTTCGACCCCCGTTTTCAGGGCCTGACCGGTGAGCTCGAGCAGATACGCCGCCTCACCGACGCGCTGTACCTGCCGTTTTCGCACACGCCCGATGACAGCGCGGTCGGCTATCGCGTGGATCACAGCGGCGCGCTCGTGCTGGTCAATCCACGAGGTAGCGCGGTGGCCTACATGACACCGCCCCATGACGTGGCCGGCCTGGCGACCCAGATCCGGCGCCTGGTGCGCCAGCGCAGCTGACGATGTCCGATTCGCTGCCGCGGCCGCTGTCACTCGGCGAGAAGCTCTTCGCCTGGCTGCAATACTGCCTGCCCACCATCGCCCTGTCGCGGCTCGTGGGCCGGCTCGCCGCGTCGCGGGTGCACTGGTGGAAAACCCTGCTGATCTTCGGCTTCACCCGCCTGTTCAAGCTCAACATGGATGAGGCCGCCGAGCCCGATCCGTTTGCCTACGAAAACCTGAATGCACTGTTCACGCGGGCCCTGCGCCCGGGTGCGCGCAGCCTGCCGCCTGGCGCCGAGCAGCTGGTGTCGCCGGTGGATGGCGTCATGGGGCAGTTCGGCGAGATTCATCGCGGGGAGCTGTTTCAGGCCAAGGGTCAGGCCTATGCGGTGGAGGATCTGTTCCCGCGGCAGAAGAGCATGGCCGCCGCCTTTCTGGGTGGGCAGTTCGCAACCTTCTACCTCGCGCCGCATCACTATCATCGTATTCACATGCCGATTGACGGCGTGCTGCGCGAGACGCTCTATGTGCCCGGTCGCCTGTTCGGCGTCAATCCGACCAGCGTCCGCGCCATTCCGAGGCTCTTCACCCGCAACGAGCGGCTCACGGCGCTGTTTGATACCCAGGCCGGGCCGATTGCACTGGTGCTGATCGGCGCCTTCAGCGTGGGCGGTATGGAGACGGTCTGGCTGCCCGGACAGCGCGCCGCCACGATGCGGCGCCACGAGAGCTTCGCGCCGACCGGCCAGGCCCGTATTTCCCTGGCCCGCGGCGAGGAAATGGGCCGCTTCAATCTGGGGTCCACGGTGGTCCTGCTTAGCGGCCCGGGCGCACTGCACTGGGAAAACGGCCTGGCCGCCGGGCAGAACCTGCGCATGGGCCGCAGCGTGGCGCGCATTTCCCGTTCGAGCTAACCGCGACCCAGCGGCAGACCTGGCGCAATGCCGCGCCAGCCCGCCAGCAGTGCCAGTAGCCGGTCGACGCCGAGCGCCACGCCGGCGCAGGCGGGCAAGCCGGATTCCAGTGCATCCAGTAATGCCTCATCCTCGGGCAGCCGGGTCAGCCCGAGCGCGGCGCGACGGTTGTTGTCCGACGCCATGCGGGCGCGGACGGCCGCAGCTCGCGTGGCTTCCTGACCGCCATTGGCCAGTTCGACGCCCCGCCAGTAAAGCTCGAAGCGCTGGGCCAGACGCGGGTCATCCGGGTCCACCCGCGTCAGCGACGCCTGCGAGGCAGGAAATCCCGTGACGAACACGCCCGGCTCGTCCGTCAGTCGCGGCTGAATATGGGTCGAGAGAATCAGATCGCGCCAGAAGTCGATATCAGCGGCACCATCCGCAGCATCCGAATCGGAATACAGGCCCTGCGCGATCGCGAACGAACGGAGTTCTGCCCGGCTGGCCGAGAAGATATCCAGACCGGCATGGCGCTGGAACAATGCCCCGTAGCTGATGCGACGGGCCCGAAAGGGTGCCCCGGCTGCCGCGGCAATGAGCGCCTCGATCTCGGTCATCAGCGCGTCGGTGTCCCAGCCGCAGCGATACCATTCGAGCATGCAGAATTCGGGGGCGTGCCAGCGCCCTGCCTCATCGCTCCGGAACACGTGGCCCAGCTGGTAGACATCTCCACTGCCCGCGGCCAGCAGCTGCTTGAGACCGGATTCCGGCGAGGTAATCAGCCATTCACGGCGTCCGGTCGCAGCAGATTGAAGCTGCAGGCTGGCCAGATGAGGGTCGGTGGCTGGACCGCGGGTCAGCAGCGGCGTGTCTACCTCGAGCACCTGCCGCTCGGCAAAAAAGGCCCGGATGCAGGCCAGCAGGCGTGCGCGCCTGCGCAGGCGCGCGGCCAGCGGCTCGGGCATGCTACTCGGAGGCGCGGGAGACGTATTCGCCCTTGCGCGTGTCGATCTTGAGCGTTTCGCCCTCTTCCACGAAAAGCGGCACCCGCACCACGGCGCCGGTTTCGAGCGTGGCCGGCTTGCTACCGCCGCCCGACGTGTCGCCCTTGAGACCCGGGTCGGTTTCGGTCACCTTCAGCGTCACGAAGTTCGGCGCATCCACCTGCAGCGGCGCACCGTTCCAGAGCGTCACCTGGCAGCTGTCTTCCGGCTTGAGCCACTTGCCGGCGTCCCCGAGCGCCGCGGCACTCGCCTGATGCTGCTCGAAGCTGTTGGGATCCATGAAGTGCCAGAACTCGCCGTCGCTGTAGAGATACTGAAGTTCCAGTTCGTGCACATCGGCCAGCTCTACCGAATCGCCGGACTTGAAGGTTCGTTCGACCACGCGGCCAGTCTTCAGATTCCGAATTTTGACCCGGTTGAAGGCCTGGCCCTTGCCCGGCTTGACGAATTCGTTCTCCACAATGTTGAACGGATCGCCATCGAGAATGAGTTTGACACCGGCCTTGAACTGGTTCGTGCTGATCGTCGCCATAGCGTAAGCGCCTGCCTCCTGTATACGTGAAACCCGGCGGCGGCCTGCTTGGCCGATACCGGACGCGAGCCTTAGTGTAGTGCGCCACACTGTCTGGCACTTATACCGGCCCCCTTTTCCGCCATGCGGCGTTGCAGCTCCTCGCCATAGCTACGGCTATGACTCGTCGGCGCGCCTTGCCTGACGAAAAATGGAACTCGGTC
>NYTH01000021.1 GCA_002683405.1 Salinisphaeraceae bacterium
CGGCTAGTGTATTCGTGTACGCGATGCCACACCTGCCGCGGCCCGATTTCGCCGAAATGCAGATGCGGCGACAGGCGCGACGTGCCGGGCCGTGCCGGCTTGTCGCGGTCGGATTTGTAATCAGAAATCGGCTCGCCGATAAAGGCTTCCAGCGCCTCATGCGCACCGTCCTCGCCGGGTTGCCACCATTCGCGAATGCCGCTGTCCCAGGGGATGTCGGGCAGCAGCGCCAGCTCGTCCACGTCGGCCGAGCCGTATTGCGACGCCACGGCGGGCAGGGCATCGGGTGCGGCCAGCGGCGCACTCACCGGTAGCCGGCTGGCCGCTTTCCAGAATGGCGTGAACACCTTGTACGGGTCGCCCGACTTGTTTTCTACCTGCCAGGGCTCGTGCAGCAGGGCGCCGTTGAAGGATTTGACGGTCAGCCCGGCGTCGTCCAGGTCGGCCTTGATCTGCCGGTCGCGATCGATGCTCTCGGGTTCGTACTGGCGGTTCCAGTAAACCGCGTCGGCCCCCGTTTCATCCATCACGGCCTGCAGCGTCTCGGCGTGCGGCCCGGTGCGTACCAGCAGCCGCGAGCCCTTGTCGCGCAGCGCCTTGTCCAGCGCCATGAGCGAAAAATGCAGCCATACTTTCTGTGCCCCGCCCAGCGCCCAGCGGCTGTCGTTGCGATCATCGTGGATGTACAGCGGCAGCACCCGCTGGTGCTCGCAGGCGGCGAGCAGGGCCGGGTTGTCCGCCAGGCGCAGATCCTGTCTGAACCAGATGATGGCTGTATCGGGCATGGGCAGTCCTTGGCAACTGTGAAAAGTGGGGCGTGTTGGCGTGCCGGCTATGCGATGGAAACGAAACCCGCGCGCCGGGCGCCATTCGAGCAGCACGCGCAACCGCGCACAATCCGGTGGATTGATGATCAGCCAGCGCGTACGTCGTTGCAACGCGGGCACCGGCATTCGCGCCTGACACAAGTCAGGCCCCACCGACCGCGCGGATTCAGATTGCCGAAGTCCGGATGAACGAGGCGCCATTGCCCGTTCGGGCTGAGCTCGTCGAAGTCCGAACCAAGCGAAGCCGCCCACGGCGCGGACCATTTCTTTCGACATGCGCCCTTCGACAGGCTCCCTTCGACAGGCTTCCTTCGACAGGCTCAGGATGAACGGATTAACTGACGGCCGAAGCTTGCGGCGTTGCCAACCATTCGGGATCTGGCGACCCGTAGGCCGGATGCAGCGAATCGGAATCCGGCAGGCCAGGCCCGAAAGCGACGCCGCACGATCACCAGCCGACGCGCCGGCATCCGCGCTGCGCGCTCCTGCCGGCCTACGGCCGCATCCATAGTCCGGGTGCAGTAATACGGCATGGCGGCGTCGACGAGCAGCCTTCGACAAGCTTCCTTCGACAAGCTCAGGATGAACGGATTAACTGACGGCCGAAGCTTGCGGTGTCACCAACCATTCAGGATCTGGCGACCCGTAGGCCGGATGCAGCGAAGCGGAATCCGGCAGGCCGTCGGGCAAAAAGGTCCGCGATACATGCCGACTAGAAGCTCCCTTCGACAAGCTTCCCTCGACTACCTCAGGAGAACGGATTTTCTGGAGCGTCTCGGATGCCGGACCACCAACCGTTCGGGCTGAGCCCACCCGTAGGCCGGATGCAGCGAAGCGGAATCCGGCACCCAGTGGGCCAAGAAGCGCCCCGATGTCTGCCGGCCTGCTGGCACCTTTCGACAGGCTTCCTTCGACAGGCTCCCTTCGACAGGCTCAGGGTGAACGGTTTTTTGGTGCATTCGACATGGGGTCCACCAACCGTTCGGGCTGAGCCTGTCGAAGCCCGAGCCGACCGAAGCCCCCGCAGCCCGAAATACCCGACCCGCTTCTCAAATATCCCCATCAGGCAAGAACGCGCCCCAACGCCGGCAAACCCGACGCAAGTTTGAAACAATGCACGCCATGCAAGACACCACACCCATCACCCGCGCCGCTGAGCTGCTGCGCCGCGCTAGCAGAGTCTTCGTAATTACCGGGGCCGGCATTTCCGCCGACTCCGGTCTGCCGACCTATCGCGGTATCGGCGGGCTGTACGACACCGACGGCACCGAAGACGGCATGCCCATCGAACAGGCGCTCTCTGGCGATATGCTGTCGCAGCGGCCGGACATCTGCTGGAAATACATCGCGCAGATCGAGGCGGCCTGTCGCGGCGCGACCTTCAACGCCGCCCACCAGGTGCTGGCGGAACTGGCGCCGCGGTACGCGCGCTTGTGCGTGCTCACCCAGAACGTCGACGGCTTTCACCGGGATGCCGGCAGCCGGGACGTGATCGAGATGCACGGCAATATCCGGCGCCTGAGCTGCACCGGCTGCAACCACAGCGAGGCCGTGAGCGACTTTGCTCACATCCACAGCCTGCCGCCGTACTGTGAATGCGGCGCAATCCTGCGTCCGGACGTGGTGCTTTTCGGCGAGCAGCTGCCGGGCGAGGCGCTGTCGCACTATTACGAGGCGCTGGAATCCGGCATCGACCTGGTGATCAGCATCGGCACCACGGCGGTGTTTCCCTACATCGCCGCGCCCGTGGACATGGCCGCGCGGCAGGGCGTGCCGACCATAGAAATCAATCCCGACATCAGCGAAATCTCGCACCTGGTCGACCTGCACATCCGCGACCGCGCCGCCGCCACGCTGACCGCCATTCAGGCCAGCCTGCTGGGTCAGCAGTAACCTCCACGCCAACGCCGCAACCACATTCCCGTAGGCCGGATGCAGCGAAGCGGAATCCGGCAGTCAGGCGAGCCATTCGGGCTGAGCTTGTCGAAGTCCGAACCGAACGAAGCTCGATGGTTCCGTCCTCAAGCACCCTTCGACGAGCTCAGGGTGAACGGATATTTTGGGCGGCCAGGGCCGACAGCCCCACCAACCGTTCGGGCTGAGCCTGTCGAAGTCCGAACCGAGCGAAGCTCTGGCGGCCCGGATGGCTCCGTCCTCAAGCACCCTTCGAGAGGCTTCCTTCGACAAGCTCAGGAGAACGGTTTTTTGGGTCGGCCATGATCGACACGCCGTAGCCGTTCGGACTGAGCCCGTAGGCCGGATGCAGCGAAGCGGAATCCGGCAGCCAGGCCGAAAACGATGCCGCACGGTCTCCAGCCGACGCGCCGGTATCCGCGCTGCGCCCTCCTGCCGGCCTACCACCGCATCCATCGGCCGGGTGCAGTAATGCGGCATGGCGGCGTCGAAGAGCACCCTTCGACAAGCTCAGGGCGAACGGTTTTTTTGGCACCTTCGACATCTGCCCCACCCACCGTTCGGGCTGAGCCTGTCGAAGTCCGAACCGAACGAAGCCCGCACACCCGACCAACCCGACCCTCAGTCATCCATGGCCGGCTTGTTCCGCAATGCCTTGCGCCGGCCCTTCTGGCGCTTGTGCTTCAAACGCTTGCGCTTGCTGGATTTCGGCACTCGCGTCTTCCGGCGCGCCCGTTTAGGCCGCGTGGCCTCGTCCAGCAAATCAATCAGCCGCTCCCGCGCCGCCTCGCGGTTGCGTTCGCGCGAACGGTGCTCGCTGGCGGCGATGACGAGTTCGCCATCGCTGGTTAATCGCGAGGCCAGGGCCCGCAGCGCATTGGCGCGCATAGTGGCGGTGAGGGCGGTGGTGCCGGCCAGGTCGAACCACAACTGCACCGCGGTTTCGGTCTTGTTCACGTGCTGGCCGCCCGGCCCGGACGCGCGCGTGAATTGTTCGCGCAGTTCGCTGTCGGGAATGCGGTAACGGCCGCTAATGATGACGGGATTTGTCACAATGTTGGCCAATCAGACATGGCGAGGGAGGCAACAGCGCATCATGAAACAGTTTTTGCAGGTTTTCGGTACCGTGGCGATCACGCTAATGATGACCGGCTGTGCCGTATGGCCGTTCTGGCCGTTCACGGAAGGGCCGCAGAATATCGTCGTGGCGCAGTCCAGCCAGCAGTGTAATACCCAGAGCTCCGACCTGCGCCTGAGCTACTTCGCCACGCCCGCCGCTTTCCAGAATTGGATCGACCGGCGCGACATTCGCGAGTTCCGCTCGGCCGCGGCGTCGCTGCGCGGCGTGTTCGTGGTGGAACTGGGCCTGCGCCCCACGTCCGGCTATAGCCTGGAGCTGCTGCAGAAACAAAGCGGCATTACGGACAATCAGCTCAACCTGACGGTCACCTGGGATTCGCCGGCGCAGGACGACGCCGTGGCGCAACTGCTCGTCAGTCCTTGCCTGGTGATCATCCCGCCCGAGGGCAAGTACAAGAGCGTAGTGCTGTACGACGACACCGGCGCCGAGCAGGAGCGGATGAGTTTCACGCCCAGGAAGTAGGGCATGCCGTTTCGCGCGTTTAGCCGCTGCTCGCAGCCGGTGTAGGAGGGCGGACTTCGACAAGCTCAGTCCGAACGGTACAGGAAGGTGCTAGGTTCCGCGCTTTCCATTAGAACCGTTCGTGCTGAGCCTGTCGAAGCGCCTCCCGCTCACCCTGAGCCCGTCGAAGGGAGCCCGTCGAAGGGAGCTTGTAGTAAGGGATCTGTCGCCGGGATGATTAGGCCCGCCAAGGCTACGCCCGGTTCCGACATCGACAAGCTCAGCCCGAACGGCACAGTCCTGTAGGCCGGATGCAGCGGAGCGGAATCCGGCAACCGCTTGCCAATGTCGATGCCAAACAGCCCCGCTGTGTCGCGATATCGCCGGCATCCGTGCTGCGCACTCCTGCCGGCCTACAGCCGCTCTAATTGATGTCCAGTAGGTCGTGAGCAGGGTGGACTCGAGCCAAGAAAATGGACTTCGACAAGCTCAGCCCGAACGGGGGCAAGCGTGCTCCCGCACCCGGATTTCCATCAATCCCGTTCGTGCTGAGCCTGTCGAAGCACCTCCGCTCACCCTGAGCCTGTCGAAGGGAGCCTGTCGAAAGAAGGCTGTCGACGCTCGTCCGCCTCCGCAGAAGCCAGTTAACCGCCAAGAGGCGGAAGCAAGGCTACGAAAATCCGTTCTCCTGAGCTTGTCGAAGGAAGCCTGTCGAAGGGAGCCCGTCGAAGGCCCTCCGTCGAATTGGGATGTCGAGACACTCGCCGTTGCGCCAGACCCACCTAGCTTTGCGGACCAAATCGCGCTTCAATCCCGTACCGAGAACCAATAACGGCGGCTTCCCGCCGAGCAAACGCCAGCAAATCAGGAAAGAGCTCACCAAACGCCGTTTGAATAGCCGCGTGCTCGTCCCGCACAACGGCAAACGCACCCCCCGGCAACCGAGCCCGCCGTCCTGCCGACGCCAGGTAGGCCAGGCTGCGCCGCACGCCATCCGCCGACCGATAGCTCTGCAGCAGGGCAGACAGGCTGTCCAAACGGTCGACGCGAAAGGGCGGGTGCGGCCATTCGTCGGCCACGGCTTGCTGAGCGTCATCACAGAAACGGGCCAGGCCGTCGTCATGCCATTCCGACCACTGATTCGCCAGCACGTGGTCAAAGTAGACGTCCGTCAGAATGCCGGCGTAGCGGCGATAGGGCGGGTCGAATTGGCGGCACAGATGGCGCACCACCGGGTGCTGGTCGGTATACGAATCAATCCGCCGATGCAGCTGAATGCCCACCTCCAGCGGCGCCGGGTAGTCGCCCCTCAAAGGCCCCTTCACCCGATCACCCAGCAGCGCACCCGCTTTGGACGTGCGGGTGGCGTCAGCCAGGTAAAGGTGAGCCAGCAGATTCATTAACGCGTTTCCGGACTGTTTGTTAGCAAGAACTGCAGCTCCAGTTTATCGAAGGAGCCACGCCCGTCTGTCATGGAAACCCCGTGTAGAGACCCGCTCATCCTGAGCCTGTCGAAGGAAGCCTGTCGAAGGGAGCCTATCGAAGGCAGCAACTTGCCGTTTGGGTTTCGTTCGGTTCGGACTTCGACGGGCTCAGCCCGAACGGGCAGCGGAGTCGCCGGCCGTGGCGACCCGAATTAAACCGTTCTCCTGAGCTTGTCGAAGGAAGCCTATCGAAGGGAGCCTGTCGGAGGCAGCGACTCGCCGCTCGGGCTTCACTCGCTTCGGACTTCGACAAGCTCAGCCCGAACGACACAAGCCCGTAGGCCGGATGCAGCAAAGCGGAATCCGGCAGCCAGCGGCCCGGCTTGATGCCGCGAAACCTCCAACAAGCACCACAACGCCGGCATTCGCCCAACGCACTCCCGCCGGCCTACAACCGCCCCCAAGTTTCCGGCAGCCCAGCGACGCAATGGCAATCCTCTCGACAAACCGGACTCCCACAAACTCATCCCAAACGGCATAGGCATGCTCCCCCGCCCGAGCTTTCAAATAAAACCGTTCGTGCTGAGCCTGTCGAAGCACCTCCGATTCCGCCCAGCTCGTCAATCCCTGGACGTGTGGAGGCAAGCCCAAGGTAGGCCCCATTCTCCTGAGCTTGTCGAAGGAATCCCGTTGAAGGAAGCCTATCGAAAGGCACCCGTCGCCGTGACAACACGCGTTGCCAACGCTTCACTCGGTTCGGACTTCGACAAGCTCAGCCCGACCGGCAAAAGCGTGCTCTCGCGCCCGGGCTTTCAAATAAAACCGTTCGTGCTGAGCCTGTCGAAGCACCTCCGATTCCGCCCAGTTCGTCAGTCCCCGGGCGTGTGGAGGTAAGCCCATGCTAGGCCCCATTCTCTTCAGCTTGTCGAGGGAAGCCCGTCAAAACACAACCCCCAACAAGGTAAGACCCCACCGCATCCTTTAAACTACCGCCATGGTACTTCGATTGATATTCCTCGCGGTCATCGCCGCCCTGGTCGCGGCATTCATGGGCAAGCGCGCCCTGGCCGCCGGTTTGCTGGTGGGCGCCGTGTTGGCCGGGATTGCGCTGGGCATTTACGAAAGCGCGATCACCAGCGAGCAGAACGAGTATTTCAGTGAACAGACGGTCACCATCGACCAGCTTCAAATCAAGCCGTCCGGCTATCGCCCCAACCTGTACAAGCTGACCGGCACCGCCACCAACAGCCACCCGGAAGTGGAGCTGGACGGCATGCGACTGGAGCTATCCCTGTCCGAATGCCCGCAAGCCAACGACTGCCGACCCTACACAACGCTGGAAAAATTCGTGGAAACCCGGCTTAAAGCGGGAGAGCAGGGCGGCTTCGACTCCGAGCTGTACTTCGAACGCCCGTTTCCTAAAGGCGACTTGGCCGTGGATTACCGTGTGCTTGAATATCGCGGCAGAAAGCCCGTCTGGTGATCGCTTTCCGCCCTCAGAACTCGTCGCTGCATGAAACGGGCTCGAAAGCGTCACCGTTCAATGGTGTCAGCCACGCGCAGACAACTAACCGAGTGATAGTCAGGCGTCACGTTAATCGCGTATGCTTTCGCGCCAATGCAGCGGCGGCCAGAGACCGTTCGTCCATGCCCTAACCGGGCGCACCACAAATACCGCCGTTGCAGAGCGAATCCAGCGTAGTCTTAGCCATGCCAACTCTAATAAAATCAGCAGCGCCGCTGATCCTCGTATTGCACCTTGCGGCCTGCAGCCTGCCCGGATTACGCATTGACGACTACGGGGACACCTCCCCCTGGTACAAGCAGGAAGAACCCTGGTACCAGCAGTCCGACGCGCGTTATGGCGACCCGGACGGCGATGGATTGGACAACCAGTCCGAATACGCCCCGAACTACATGAAGATCACGCCGGCCCTGATTGCCGGCATGCGGCGGGACAGAATCACCAACCCGGAGCCGGAAGGCCGGCGTCCGCCTCCGCTGGAAAGCAACGAGTATCTGGTGGGCCCCGGCGACATCCTCCAGGTTGTCGTATTCGGCCACAGCGAACTCACCAACCCGGCAGGCAGCTCGTCTGGCGGCAGTTCAGGCATGAATTCGGGCGCCACCGGCGGCCGCGTAGTGCGAGCGGATGGCTCCGTCTATTTCCCCTACGTCGGCCGCTTCCAGGCCGCCGGTAAAAGTATTGACGAAATTCGGGAAACGATCACCGAAGGCCTAAAGCGGGTCATCCGGCAGCCGCAGGTGGACGTGCTGGTCAGCGATTTCCGAAGCAAGCGGGCCTATGTAGTGGGCGATGTGTCGCAGCCCTGCGCCGTGCCGATTACCGATATCGGCATTTCCGTGCTGGATGCCTTGAACGCATGCGGTACTGATGCCGAGGGCGTCGGGCCCACACGCAACATGCAGCTTGTCAGGGGCGGGGAGAATTACCCCATTGATCTAGCCGATCTTTACTCAGCAAAAAGCGAAGAAATACGCTTAAGAGCGGACGATCGCTTGCTGGTCAGCCAGCGATTCAATCGCGTGTTCGTCATCGGCGAGGTGTCAGGCCAGACCACCGCCCCAATCCCCCCGGGCGGACTGACGCTGGCAGACGCCATAGCGGAAGCCGGTGGAATCAGTCTTGAAACTGGCGACCGCACGGGGATTTACGTTATTAGAGGCTTCGTGAGTCAGGAGTCGACCCAGCAGGGCGAACTGGTCGCCGGGCTGGATGCGTCAATTTTCCACCTTAACGCCGAGTCCGTTGACGCACTGCTGCTGGCGGATCAGTTTGAATTGAGTAGTCGCGACGTGGTGTTCGTGGCACCCGCAGACACGGTTAATATCAATCGCGCTCTTTCCCAGATTGCGCCGTCGCTTAACCTGATGATTCAGTCCTACTTCCTGGCGACGGACGGTGATCGGCGTAGGTAGCGTCTGATTTATTACCCAACTCAGCGATCCAAATAATACTGTCCTAATGTCACTACGCCACGCCCTGGTTGAGCTCTACGGCCACATAGGCCGTCGACGAAAAAAACAGGTGCTATTGCTTGGCTTACTTACGTTGGCGGGCGCGGTGGCTGAGTTGTTCACCTTGGGCGCCGTAGTGCCTTTTATATCGGTGCTAGCGGACCCCGAGAAGGCATTCGAATACCCGCGATTACAGTCATTGTTTGCCGGTCTGGGCTGGCAGCGTCCAGCCGATATACTGCTTCCCGCCACGCTATTGTTCATCGGCATGGCCGTCGTCTCTGCGGGCGTCCGGCTTTTACTGAACTTCGTCAATATCAAATTTGCCTTCTCACTGGGCTACGACCTGAGCGTGGAGGTATATCGACGAATTCTTTACCAGCCCTACAGCTATCACACCTCGCACAATACCAGCGACATTATTGCCGGCACCCAAAAGGTCCAGGCCGTAATCAGCGGCGCCGTTATGCCACTGCTGCAGGGCGTTTCGTCGACAGTGATCGGCTTGTTTATCGTTTTCGCGCTGCTAGCTATCGATCCGGTAATCGCAGCCAGTGCTGCCATCGGATTCGGGTTCGTGTACCTGCTCGTTTCCTATATTTTTCGTCGGCGTGTACGAGAAAACAGCAGAATAATAGCCAGGATGCAGTCCCGGCGAATAAAGGAAGTGCAGGAAGGCCTAGGCGGCATTCGGGATGTGCTGCTGGACGATGCGCAGCCCCAGTACGTGCAACGTTTCCGCGGTTTCGACTACGCATTGAAAAAAGCGCAAGCGCATAACTCGTTCATCGGTACGGCGCCTCGCTTTGTCGTTGAATCCCTGGGCGTCATGCTCATCGCCGCACTCGCTTTTGTTCTCACCACACGTAGTGAAGGTGGCGGCTTGGCGGGAATGATGCCAGTGCTGGGCGCCCTTGCTTTGGGTGCTCAGCGACTGTTGCCGTTGTTTCAGATCATTTATGCAAGCTGGACGAAGCTTTCCGGAAGCTATGGGGTGATTTTTGATGTGCTCGGGCTTCTGAATCGGCCCGTTCCAAAGGAGTACAGCCGTGAGCATCACGTTCCCGAGCTAGGTTTCCTGGAAGAGATAGCAGCCAGGCGCCTGGGCTTCCACTATCCGTCCTCGACTACACCTATTCTTGAGAACGTTAATCTGGCCATTAAAAAGGGCGACAAGGTCGGCTTCCTTGGCGCAACAGGTAGCGGCAAAAGTACCTTGCTTGATGTGTTGATGGGGTTGCTTGAGCCCACCGAAGGTCAGCTTACGGTTGATGGCGAAATTCTTAATCGCCAAACGCGCCGTGCGTGGCAAAAGCATATCGCCCATGTCCCGCAATCAATTTTCCTGTCGGATGCAACAATAGCGGAAAACATTGCTTTCGGGGCCGACCTGAAAAGCATTGATCACCAGCGTTTGGAAGACGCCGCCCGTAGAGCACATATTCTTGAATTTATCCAGCAACAGCCCGAGGGTTTCGAGACGACAGTGGGCGAGCGTGGCATTCGCTTATCTGGCGGTCAGCGCCAGAGAATCGGTATAGCCAGGGCGCTATACAAACATTCCAGTGTGCTGGTTCTGGACGAAGCAACCAGTGCCTTGGACGAGAATACCGAGGCCGCTGTCGTTGCGGCTATAAATAAACTTGGAGATAACCCCACTGTGTTAATCGTTGCCCACAGACTTTCCACTCTGCGTCACTGTGACTATGTCGTGGAACTGAGCAAGGGCCGGGTAATCAACTCTGGAAGTTACGACGAAGTGATAGGCGCGCCTCGCCGAATCCAGGTACCTTCCGAGTAGCTGTTGCCAATGGCTGAATGTATGCCCTTATCTGGCAAATCCGCTTTCATGGCCGGCGGTGAAAGTTCATCCGTAAATGAGCTTGTAACGGTCGTGCTAGAGCGGTTTCCGGAAGGTGAAGCAACTGCGCCCAGGCTTGAGCAACTGGGTTGTGGCTCTGTGCCGACGCGGGCGATTGAAGCTGAAGGTTCTGTGGTAAACCTATGAGCCGGGCAAGGAAAAATGTAGCTGCCGTTACTTGCACCTTCCGTCGCAACCCTGTGCTGCGTCAGTGTTTGGATGCATTGGCGGCGCAATCCAGGCCGCCGGATGTGGCTTATGTTGTCGATAACGGTGGCGAGTGGCACGAACCGTCCGGTGAGTATCCTTTTGCTGTGGTGGTCATTCGTCCGGGTGAGAATCTTGGTCCGGGCGGGGGGTTCGCGCTGGGCTTCGAAAAAGCGATTCTGGGCGGAGCCGATTATCTCTGGGTGATGGATGATGATATTCACCCGCAGCCTGCCTGCCTTGAAAATCTGCTTGCTGAGGCGGAGCGACAGCAGACCAAGTCTGCTTTCCGCATCTGGCCCATCGTCGTCGATCCGGACGGCAGTCATAACGAAAACCCTGCTTGGTGGGGATTTCTTTTACCCGTTCCGCTGGTGTCGGTGTGTGGTCTACCTCGAGCGGATTATGCGTGGTGGAGTGAAGATACAGAATATAGTTTCCGGCTCGAGCAGCAGCATAGTGTGGCCAGAATCCGTGTGCCGGCTGCGATCGTACACCACCGGCACGCCAGTCGCGGTGGGCGCTCGGCGATTTGGCGTCTCTACTACGAAACGCGCAATGGTCTGCATTTTCGCTGGCGTATCAAGCGGGTGAATTACTGGAAAGGACTCAGGGTGATTGCCTGGACCTTGAAAAAAGCGATACAACCGCCGCCGGAAGAAGGCCGCAGGATGATTCCCGCCAGGATCGCCATTGTCATCAAGGGTATATGGCACGGTATAAGCGGACGAATGGGACTCAGGGTAAAATTGGGTTAAACAGAGCGACTCATGGTAGCGAAACCGTTATGAATATTCGGGAAAGTACTCAAAGCTTTAGAAAAGTCGAGCAGGCTCCAACGCAAAAGGGCGGATTTCTACAGCCACAGTGGCGCACTAATCCGAGAACTCACGAGCATCGCAGCCAAGTCCTCATTGACTATTGCAAAGGGAAGAAGTGCCTCGACGTGGGCTGTGCTTCAGGTATCCAGGGCAAAGGTTGGATGCACGGTCGGCTCGCCGAGAGTATCGAGAAAATTTCTGGCATCGATATCGATGTAGAAGGAATCGCGCTGGCGAAGGAGCGTGGCTACAACGTTCAACTCGCGGATGCCGAACAGTTTGATCTTGGTGAAAAATTCGATGTTATTACGGCGGGCGAACTCATAGAACATCTCGCCAACCCCGGGAGCTTTTTAGAACAGGTTAAGAAGCATTTGAATCCGGATGGTGTTCTGGTTATCACCACGCCAAATGCCTTCGCTGCCAGCAACTTCGTTTATCGACTAAAGGGCGAGGCGCGGGTCAACAGGGACCACATGGCTTGGTATTGTCCGGTAACGCTGCGACAGCTCTTCAAACGGCACGGTCTCGAGACTGTTGAGATCAAGTATGTCGAGCATTTCACGCCCGGCGCGGTGCGCCGCTCTCTTGCCAAGATGGTTCGCGCGATCACACCGGCTCAGATGAAGTGGGGCACTTTGCTGGCAGTGGCAAAGCTGCCTGCTTCAGCGGCAAATTGATATTGTTAGATGGTCGCCTGGTGCTATCCGGCTGGCCGAATCGCTTACTTTGAGCTGGTGCGCTGAATGGCGTTTCAATCATATCGGTGTCAGATATGTAATATCGCGCGTTATCGGTTAGCGTTTTCTAGCGTTCTGCGGCGGGATTAGCACTACCTTCTAAAAATATCGCGTGGCGACTCACCCCAGGAAATAATTCCTCTCCGCCTAAGAGTCCAATATATGTAGCGTTTTGTCTTGGCGCCCAAAGAATTTCTATTATAAGACGCATTTGCAATGGGAAATTCGTTAGCGGGGATCGCTAAACCTAAATGAGCGCACAACGGAGGCCAGTCCAAGCCCTCATCAACGTTGAGAATGAGCAGGTCTTCCGGCCGGCGTTCGAAGTACTTGATAACGCTGCTAATATGCTGTCGATACCGGTCTACATAGATTTCCTCATTTCCCAGTGGATAGCCTCTGCCTGGGCCGTAGATCCATTCTCGCATCCTCGTGCTGTCAGCGCGGAAATGTTTGACTACGCTCTCGATCCACTTCTGCTCGTTTCTTATAGTTAGAATAAATTTGCTACCAGGAAAATGTTCATCCATTTCCCTATATAACAATGGCCAGGGATCATCCTGAAAAGCATTATTGGTACTTGCGGATTTGATCGCAAGTTCTAATATTTTCTCTGGGTCGGATTCGTTCGTCCAATTGGGGCCTGTAACCTTATACCCAAGGCTCTTTAGCGCAAGCCCAACGCTTGTTGTTCCTGTTTTGTGGAACCCTAGGCAAAAAACACGTGTGCTTGTCATGCTAGCCAGCGCCTATTTTAATATCCGTATATCGGGCTTTTGTGGTTGGGGCATGCAGTACGTTGGACGCATGCTCGAGAAAGAAAATTTGGTGCCAACTCGGTCTCAGGCATGCTTCTTCCTTGGGATGACGTGTTTCAAGATCACATTCCCATGAAGATACCCTGATACCTGGTAACCCTCGTCCATAAAGTTGTGTATAAACCATTCGTCCTCGAAGATAGGTTTTACACCGGGCAGCGTTTCCAAAATAAGAATTGGTCGACACCTTCTTATAGTCAGCATCCCACCCACAAGCGCTTCTTTTTCATAACCTTCCACGTCCAACTGAATTATCGACACGTGTCTGTCGTTCGGAATAGTTTCGTCAATGGGAACCACGGTTACCTGCTGTTCGCGTCCTGAGCCTCCAGGTTTTCCTGTGATAAGTGTGCTTGCGCCACCCAGGTCTTTACCTGAGGAGTCTTTTACCGTTAGGTTCGACTCGGCGCGCGACGCCCCGACTGCTGAGTTGCTTAGCACCACATTGCTGATGCCGTTCATGATCAGCGTGATTTGAGCACACCGATAATTCTCGGTATTGGGTTCGAAAGCCCAGATTTTCGAATTGAATCCAATCTGTCTTGCCAGTGCAGGCAAGAAATCGCCGAAATAGGCTCCTGCGTGTATTATGTCGCCACTGGCACAATTTTCCAACATGAAAGCGATCGTCTGAGGTTCGTAAACGCGCCCTGAAAGCAGTTTGTACGCAGCCGGTCGATGGCTCGAGGAGCGCGGTACGCAGTAAACTCCGTATTCGTTGAAAGTTATTATGCAATCCAAAACATCGCCTATACCGTTTTTTTTATGTTTAGCAGCAAAATGCTTTCTTTTTGTCGCAGGAGCAAAACTACGATAAAGCCTGGCGCTTTTGTTGCGGAAACGTATCCAGGCAGCCTTTCCTGTATTCAAAATTTTTGTCCTATGCATGGTGCTGATTAGAGCATCGAGGCCGATACTTCATGTGAGGATATATTCAGAAGTTGTCATGGTGTCCGAGTGTTCCTCCGTTGGGTAATGTGGCCGAGTAGGGCTTGTGGTGTGTCGCTGGGCTTCAAATGCCATGACTGCAGCCGGAGATTGCTAGGCGAAATTTGAAGTGGTGTGCAATTCGTTTTTTAGTTCAGTATTGTTCTGATTGTTCGTGCATAGTGAACTGCTCCGTCAAGCCAACAATCTTCAATTCAGCTTAACACCGTGCCGCGTACGAAAAACCTACATTACTTTGCTCACCGTATTTTTAAGCGATTGAACTTAGTCCGGACAAGAGACTTGGCATCGAGCAGGATCGCATTGGCAGACCGACGCCTGCAATTTTTTTCGCTTGAGCGTTCAGATCGCCCTCCAACGCAGGCGGTATTCAACCTAGCGATCGAATACAATCCGAGCGTCGATGTTGCAGACTTCTCGTGAATCCCATTTGCTTTGTTTTACGAATTCAGTTCCTCAAAAGTTAGAGCCTGCAAAAAAGTGGAACGATTTGCTGCGTGCTGTGGTCTTGACCCAAGTCGGGCGGAGTACATGAGTATGTTTATTTGCGGAAAGCACCCAATTAAAAGTAATCATTCTAAAAAATGAGTTTTAAAAATAAGTCTATTCTAATTACTGGTGGTACGGGTTCTTTCGGGCAAGCGTTCGTACGAACGCTGCTAACCCGGTTTCCGGAAGTTGAGCGTCTGGTAATTTATTCGCGCGACGAACTGAAACAATTTGAAATGGCGCAGGAGTTCGCTCCAGAAAAGTTCTCAGGGCTCCGGTATTTTCTTGGCGACATTAGGGATCAAGACAGGCTTAAACGGGCCCTTGAAGGTATCGATATCGTTATTCACGCGGCTGCGCTTAAGCAGGTTCCGGCGGCGGAGTACAATCCCTTCGAGTGCATCAAAACAAACGTGCTCGGAGCGCAAAACCTTATCGAGGCCTGCTTTGACAGTGGGGTAGAGCGTGTAATTGCTTTGTCCACCGACAAGGCTGCGGCGCCGATCAATCTGTACGGTGCGACCAAGCTCTGCTCGGATAAGCTGATCGTCGCCGCCAACAACATCAAAGGCTCGCGAAATCTTAGGCTCAGTGTTGTGCGTTATGGCAACGTAATGGGTAGCCGTGGCTCGGTCATCCCATTTTTTCTGAACAAGCGCAGCACGGGCCTTCTCCCGATTACTGACCCGGCAATGACGCGCTTCAACATATCGCTGGACGAAGGCGTCGAGATGGTTTTGTGGGCCATCGAGAACGCCTGGGGCGGCGAGATTCTCGTGCCCAAAATCCCGTCATACCGTATTACCGATCTGGCGGAGGCAATCGCGCCGGAATGTGAGACCGAGGTTATCGGGATACGGCCTGGCGAGAAGCTGCATGAGGAAATGATTACTGCCAGTGACAGTCTCAACACGGTGGATATGGGTGACTATTTCTCGATACTTCCTCTGGCGGCGAAATATAAGAAACCCGAATACCTGGAGGCGATGGGCGCGGAACAGGTAGCGGCCGGCTTCTGCTACCACAGCGGCGCCAACGACTGGTTTCTCACGGTGGATGAGATACGCAAGCTGGTTCGTCGTCACGTCGACCCTGATCACCACGTATCCCCTGGATCGTGATCCCCTACGGCCGCCAAGACGTTACGCAAGCCGACATTGATGCCGTCGTCTCGGTGCTGCGCTCGGACTACCTCACTCAAGGCCCCGTGGTACCCCGCTTCGAGGAGGCTGTAGCGAGCTACTGCGGCGCCGCCGGTGCAGTAGCGGTCTGCAATGCCACCGCAGCCTTGCACCTGGTCTACCGTGCCTTGGGCCTCGGTCCCGGCGACCTGCTCTGGACCAGCCCGATAACCTTCGTCGCAACCGCAAACGCCGCCCTGTACTGCGGCGCGGATGTTGATTTCGTCGATATTGACCCGGCCACCTACAATCTCTGCTCGACGAAGCTTGCCGAGAAGCTGGAGCGCGCCCAGGCGGCCAACCGGCTCCCGAAAATCGTAACCGCCGTCCACCTGGCCGGGCAAAGCTGCGACATGGTCTCGCTAGCCGAACTGGCCCACCAGTATGGCTTCAGGCTAGTCGAGGACGCATCCCACGCCATCGGTGGGCGGTACAAGAACCGGCCCATCGGCTCCTGCGATTACAGCGACGCCGCCGTCTTCAGCTTCCACCCCGTCAAGATCATTACGTCGGGCGAAGGCGGTATGGTCACTTCCAAGCACAAGGACCTTGTTGAGAAGGTCGAGCTGCTGCGCAGCCACGGCATCACAAGAGACCCGAGTAGAATGACGCGTTCGCCCGATGGTCCCTGGTACTACCAGCAGATCGAGCTGGGATTCAATTACCGGATGACCGAGCTGCAGGCTGCGTTGGGATTGAGTCAATTCGGTCGTCTAGATGACTACGTGCGGCGCCGGCACGAAATTGCCAGCGTTTACAATTCAGCGCTCAAGGAGTTTTCGTTGCTCCTACCCGCACAGCATCACAACAGCTATTCAGCTTTTCACCTTTACATTATTCGTCTGAAGAACGCGATCGAGCAACAACACCGAAAAATTTTCGAGGGACTGCGGGCAGCCGACATCGGCGTGAACCTGCACTACATTCCGGTGCACAAGCAGCCCTATTATGAGGGGTTTGGGCGTTACTCAGAGGCCTCACTGCCGGAGAGCGAACGCTATTACCGGCAAGCCATCAGTCTTCCAATTTTTCCGAGCATAAGCACTGATCAGCAGGAAACGGTGATCGAAACGCTTAAGGCGTTGCTCACTACATGAACTTGGCAGTCATACCTGCCCGCGGCGGCAGCAAGCGCATCCCACGAAAGAACATCCGAAACTTCTGCGGTAAGCCGATCATCGTCTGGGTAATCGAACTCGCCAAACAATCCGAGCTGTTCGACAGGGTCATTGTTTCTACCGACGATGTCGAGATCGCTGAGGTGGCTGCTAGCGCCGGTGCGGATGTGCCATTTATCCGTCCTGCATCTTTAGCGAATGACCATGCTGCCACGGTGCCCGTCATAGCGCATGCGATCCAATGGATGAACGACAATGCGACGACACCCACAGAAGTGTGCTGTCTGTACCCAACAGCTGCACTAATCCGGCAAGGTGACCTTCACACAGCAAAACGCCTGCTGGCAGATTCGGAAGACGCTAACTACGTCGTGCCAGTCACACGCTTTCCATATCCGATTCAGCGCGCTTTGCAGATCAATCGACACGGAAGAGCTGAATTGCTCCACCCGGTAACTTTCAGCGCCCGAACTCAGGACTTACAGACCGCTTATCACGACGCGGGTCAATTTTACTGGGGTCGAGCGAGTGCATGGGCCCAGGAAAGTTCGGTATTTGGCGATAAATCCGTCGCATTGGAATTACCCAGAAGCCGCGTCGTAGATATTGACGACGAAGAGGACTGGGTTATTGCAGAGGCTATGTTTCGGGTTTTGGGCCTGGAAGAGGAGCGGGTGCCTTGAACGTAGCCTTCCGCACTGATGCCTCAGTCGAAGCCGGCACTGGGCACGTGATGCGATGTCTGACGCTTGCGAATACGCTCTCTCAGCAGGGTGCGTCTTGCCACTTCCTCTGCCGGGAACATCCCGGCCATCTTGCGGACAAGGTTCGCGACGCAGATCATCGTGTAACGCTGCTCGATTCGCCGACTACCGCCTTTGCTTTATCAGACGCTAGCCGACATGCGTTATGGCTTGGCGCAACCATGGAAATGGACGCCGCTCAGTCAATCGATGCGCTGGGCGACGAGCCAGTAGATTGGCTGGTGGTGGATCAATACGGAATTGACCTGCAATGGGAGACCATGGTGCGCCCATACGCCAAACGCATCATGGTGATCGACGACTTGGCAGATCGACGCCACGACTGCGACGTGTTGCTGGATCAAAACCTGGGGCGACATGAGGGCCATTATAAAGCCTTGTGCGCACCGGATACCCGTTTGTTGCTCGGCCCACAGTTTGCGCTGCTGCGCCCTGAGTTCACCGAGTGGCGGGAATGGGCTCTTACCAATCGGAGCACGTCTCGGCAGATACTCGTCTCGCTGGGCGGAACCGACTGGTCCAATGCGACAGCGAAGGTTCTCCAGGAGATCAACGAGGTACCACTGAGCAAGGAGTGGTCAATCCTGGTGGTTCTCGGTCCATCTTGCCCTCATATAGAACAGATTCGAGTAATGGTCCGGACGATGAACGTCGAGACGAAGTTGCTGGTTGGCGCGAACAATATGGCTGAACTGATGGCCAGTTGTGCGTTCTCGGTTGGCGCTTCCGGGAGCACCTCTTGGGAACGCTGCTGCCTTGGGCTGCCGACGCTGATGCTCGTGACAGCCGAAAACCAGCGCGCGATCGCGGACACGCTGGTTGCGGCTAAGGCAGCACAGATGTTCAGCCGTGAAGCCTTCGTCGCGCTCAGCGATACAGGCCCGTCAGGACGGGCTTTACGTTTTGAAATGGGTCGACGGGCGGCCACGCTTTGCGATGGGTCGGGTGCGCAACGGGCTCGCGATGCTATGACAGCTTCTTGCGACGAGCTAGGTGCTCGCGTCGATCCCGCGCTGAATACCGAACGGTAGACGGATCGATCCAAGTGACGCTGACCCTTCGCCAAGCGACGATGAATGATGCAGAGTTGCTGCTCCAGTGGCGCAATGACGACAAAGTGCGTCGTGCGTCGAATAGCATGGACGTTATCACTAAGGAACAGCATCTAAACTGGCTTTCAGAATCGCTAGCCCGGAGCGATCGGCGCTTATTGGTCGCCGAGCTTCCAGACCACCGCGCCGTCGGCACCGTTCGTCTAGACTGGGATGGTAGAAATTGGCAGGTTTCGTGGACAGTTGCACCGGATGCTCGCGGCGCTGGCATCGCTAAGAGGATGGTGCGTCAATCGGTCTCAATTCTTAACGAACCCGCAACAGCTGAGGTCAAGGCTTGGAATTTGGCGTCAATCAAGGTCGCGGAAGCGGCCGGCTTACGCGAATACAGACGGGACGCATGCAAGGTCTATTTTTCGACCCCAGAGTCTGGCTTCGCGGACTAGGCCAGATCTGCAAACAGCATTGTAGATCGTGGTTCGCGCCTAGAATAAATCAACGCAGCCAAATACGGCATCCGAAATATGTCTAAACCTTTCGCAATTGACGAACGACCGATAGGACCAGAGCATCCTCCGTACATCATCGCCGAATTGTCGGCGAATCATAACGGTGACCTCCAGCGCGCGCTCGACACGATTACTGCTGCACATAGGGCTGGCGCGGATGCGATAAAGCTGCAGACCTACACCGCCGACACCATGACAATCGACTGCGATAAGCCTGAATTCATGATCAAAGGCGGCTTATGGGACGGCTATAAGCTCTACGACCTCTACAAATGGGCAGAAACGCCTTTCGAATGGCATGAAGCCATGTTTGCTCATGCACGCAAGTTGGGCATTACTGTTTTCTCGACTCCATTCGATGAAACCGCAGTAGATTTGCTGGAGGAACTGAACGCTCCGGCCTATAAAATCGCCTCGTTCGAGATGACCGACTTGCCATTACTTCGGTACGTCGCCGCCACGGGCAAACCGGTGATCATGTCCACCGGGATGGCTACTGAAGAGGAGATTGCTGAGTCGGTCGAAACTTTGAAAAATGCTGGTTGCAACCAACTGATCTTGCTGCACTGCATCAGCAGCTATCCGGCGCCGATGAATCAGGCAAATCTACGGCAACTACCTGAGCTCACGCGCAGATTCTCGGTAATGACAGGCTTGTCTGATCACACGCTGGGCACCACGGCGTCTATTACCGCAACAGCATTGGGTGCAGTAGCGATTGAAAAGCACTTCACGCTCAGTCGAGAGGATAAAGGCCCGGATAGCGAATTTTCCATCGAGCCGGAGGAGTTGGCAGCGCTCAAACAATCAGCTGTAGATGCCCATGCGGCGCTCGGAAGAGTTGGTTACGATCGCCAACCGGCGGAGGAGGCCAGCCGCGTATTTCGTCGTTCCTTGTACTTTGTGCGTGATCTGGAGGCGGGTCATATCATCAGCGAGTCGGACGTGCAGCGCATCCGGCCGGGATTCGGTTTGGCACCGAAATATATTGAGAGCGTTATCAATTCCCGATTAATCACTTTTGTAACTCGCGGAACGCCTGTTGATTGGTCGCATTTGAAGGTTGACTGGCCAAACCGATGATTATTGACGTGGATATGGAGTCACTCGATGCTCTTCGCGCCGTATCCTAAGTCCGGTGGGTCGGACAACGCCATCTCCCATCCATTTGTTAGCAGTTTTCGGTGATGGTGATTAGTTCGTTTAGCTATATGATAAAGGCTGCGCGCGTGTCATTGGAGCGTGAAGTAGCTCGTTCGCCGCAATCGATCCCTTTCTCTAGGTTTGGCTGGATCGATTCTCTCGGGCGATCGTGTATTAAAACTTATCGATCAAAAAATGCCCAGTCTTTGCTGGATATGTTCGTAGTCGTTGCCCTATTTTTATCTGCGAATGATTCGACAATTATTATTAACGAAGACCAGTCCATGTAGTGCTTTTAGCCGATAAAAACGTCTACCGCTTACTTAAGGATGGCATATAAATATGATGCATTTTTAGTATTAGCGTGCAGGGGGCTTCAGAGTAAAAGCATGCTGAGATACTACGCGCAACAAGAGTTTTTAGATGAGTGCAATTGTTCTCCAATCAATTGATTCGCCGAGGCGAGACTTTGAATGGCGTTTGTTTATTGCCGCAAAGCTATCGCAAAAAAATATTGCCAGCATTATTGGCAACGGAGGTGCTGTCTCCAGAATTCATAAATATTCAAAAAACTGCATTTATTTGGGGCGCTTAAACAGTAATACGGCTCGATCGGAGAATGATAAAAGATACTTAATGCAAATGATGCAAAACGGCACCAAGGTGTTTTTCATTCACGATGAAGGGGGTCTTTATTTAAAATCAGATTATGAAGCTGCCGTTCGGCGAGTTTATCCCGAGGAATACTTTGCTTTAAGTTTCTTTAAAAAAGTATTTTTTTGGGGGGATAGGCAAAAACGCGTGTTTTCGCAGAACGGAGGCAATCATGAGAAATTTGAAATTGTAGGAGCACCCCGACTTGATTTATGTCGCCCTAAATATGCATGGATCGATGCACCATCTGTCGAGAGTCTTCATGCAAAATACGGCAAATATGTTTTAGTCTGCAGTCGGTTTTCTGCTATGAATCCAGTTAATGAGGATCCTAGTCCCATTAGCAAGCGAACCTTAGCGATAAGAATAGAAGGGGGAGATCGGCGGGAAAAGAGCGATATACTCAAGTTTATGTTCGAAGCGTGGGGCAAGGCAGCTTATGAGTACAGTCACTTCGTACCAATGATTGCTTTTCTTGCAATTGATTTTCCTGACATAAACTTTGTAGTTCGCCCCCACCCCGGCGAGAAGGAAGGCTTCTACAACGAATCACTGTGTCATTTTGACAATGTATTTATTGAAAAAGGTGGAGATGTCCGCCCAGTAATAAGGGCCGCGATGGCGGTAATTCACAGTGAATGCACAACTGGAATAGAAGCGGAAATCTGCGGTATACCCAATATCAATTTCAGGCCGACCATGGGGAATGAGAAGTACGACACGTACTCCGTGGCAGGTGTTAGTGAGGTAGGCGACACCGCTAAAGGGTATTTGGAAGTGAAGGAACAATTAGAGAAGTTAAGGCGTGGCGAATGTCTCGCCCCCAAAAATACTAAAGCTGTTCAGGACATTGTAAATAATGCGGACGGTATTCACGAAGCTTGTGACTTAATGGCAAGTTCAATTGAAGGCTTTGTTAGTAGATGTGGAGTGGAGTCCGATATTGATTGGTGCCGATATCAAATAAGTTTCATAACTGCGAACCTTACTCCAAAAAGTTTGTTCAAAGGCATGATCAAGCGAATGCGGGAATCAATTCGAAAATTGAATGTAGCCCCAGAAGCGAATTATTCTGGTGATACAAAAGCGTATTCCTTCTCCGAAAAGCGCATTCGAACGTTGTGGCAGAATTTCGGAGGTGACCCACAGTCGATAAAGATCGCCAAAGGGGTTGTTTACACGTATCCGCGAGATTTGTGAGTTTGGAATTCCCAGGATTTAGTGGACACTTTGACAAGGATGACCATCCTGTCGGAGGTTCAAAGTGCCCAAACAAAAAGAACCCAGCGAAGTTAGTCGCAAGTACG